>DDZZ01000047.1 GCA_002346535.1 Opitutales bacterium UBA2995
TCCTTGGTTACGGTCAGGCTATACTTTCCCTACACCAGGAACTCTTTCCAGAACCTAACATTCAATCCATATGAACAGAGTCCGGATAGAGTCTCATTTGACTTGCCACTAAGTTATGGGGTTGGTCAATAACTGATTCAATTCGCAGATAGATTGCTAACCTTTGAGTGATCCGATTTAGATCCGTGGAAACCTAGCCGGTAGTTAAGCTGGTTCTCGAACGAGCCAAAAATTTGATAAAAACTGTCTAAACGATTAGACCCTAACGGGATGCAATGTGTCCCATTTTTTCAAAAAATCGTTTGAGTATGGATTGGGCAATTGGAGCGGCTGTCATACCTCCTCCTAGAGAATCACCCTTTTCCCCTTCAATCATGACCGCAATTGCAATCTCCGGATCTTCTATGGGCGCAAAACAAATTGTCCATGCCAGGTGGGTCATGCCGTCGCGTGTTTTAACCTGAGCCGTTCCGGTTTTTGCGGCAATTCTGACACCCGGAACTTTGACTAATTTGGCTGTGCCGTTG
Organism: Opitutales bacterium UBA2995; assembly: GCA_002346535.1. Classification (GTDB taxonomy): domain Bacteria; phylum Verrucomicrobiota; class Verrucomicrobiia; order Opitutales; family UBA2995; genus UBA2995. The sequence continues at coordinate 528 of DDZZ01000047.1, forward strand.
ACTGCCGCCGCTTCCATTCCTCCGAGAAGCCGATTATAATTTACATCTGTTAATCCTATATTTCTTTTGCTGGGAACAGCCTGGCGATAAGAATCAAAGATGACGGTTGGCGTGAAAGCTGTTTCCCTTCTGGCGAATGCCGCTGTAAAGCAGGCAACTTGTAAAGGTGTTACCCTTAAAGATCCCTGACCGATAGATAAGTTCGCCGTGTCGCCTGGGAACCAGGGCTGATTTTGTTTTTCCTGTTTCCATTCTCGGCTAGGAACGATCATGTTGGCCGGTTCAAAGGGTAGCTCGATTCTGGTTGGTTGGTGCAGGTCAAACCGCTTGGCCTCATGGCTAATCAGGTCGACACCGATGTCCTGGCTGTATTGATAGAAAAACACGTTGCAACTGCTCTTGATTGCTTCGTGTAGATTCACACCACCATGGCCAATCCTTACGTGACAACGAAATAACCTACTACCGACGTGATAACTTCCGGAACAGTAAGTTTTCGTGGTTCCATCGATATAGCCTCCGCGGATTCCGGCCATAGCAGTTACAATTTTAAAGGTGGATCCGGGTGAATACAGACCCTGCAAAGCACGGTTCATCCATGCTCCCCGTTCGTTGATATCTTTCGCAACCCGGGTCGGAATGTATGGACTCAGGTTATTCAGGTCGAAATCAGGCTTGCTGGCCATCACCAGAAGGTCACCTCGTTTTACATCCAAACCAATAACGGCACCGATTTGTTCACCCAACCCAACTTCAGCGATGTCTTGAAGTTCGGAATCAATGGTTAAGCGAAGGTCTTTACCTTGCACCGGTGTTTTTTGAGCTTTGGGTTCATATTGAAAACCTGAGGGATCTACCACCCAGATTTCCAGACCGCTTTCCCCTTGCAGGTGACTATCGAACTGTTTCTCAATTCCGCTTCTGCCTTCATAACCCCGCACGGAAAAAGTCATTAGATCATCCCCGGGTAAATTTCCAGAGACAGTTTCTTCAGAGTTTCCTACGTAGCCGATCGTGTGAGCCGCCAATGATCCATAAGGGTAATAACGAGCGTTCGAGGTGTAAATTTGTACGGGAGATTGAACAGGCACTTGTTCGAGTAGCAATGCGTATTCCTCAGGCTCCATGTCGTTTAAAAGAGGGAAGGGTAGAAGAAGCTGTTGGCTAAAATGGCGTTCAATATCCTTTGAACTGATTTCCAACTTTCTTCCTATAGCTGAGCTAACCTGTTCTATGTACCGCTTAACAACGTTAAGGCGGGCTTCGATGTTGATATCTCCACTGGATGGAACTTGATCTTGCGGCAAGGTATCGTAGTGGGTTCTCAATTTTTGCCACTCTTGCCTGAATTCCGGCCTTAGTTCGTTTAAGAATACCACTGCTGAATACCGGGGACGGTTGCCGACGAGAAGACGGCCTTCCCTGTCGTAAATGTTCCCCCGCGGTCCCGGAATAATGATTCGGCGTAGGCTTTGACGGTCGCCTTTTTCCGCATATTCCGAGAAGCGGAACAATTGCCGGTAGGTTAAGCCGATGGATAAAACAAAAAGTACAATAATGAGTAAATAAGTTACCACGCGAAGACGCGGGTTATAATTACGAAATATCTCGATAATCTTCATTTCGCTGCTCTTAGCGCCGAACCTTCATGTACTCTAAACATCAGCAGTACCTGTTTGTGATAAGTGATAAGCCAACCTGCAAAGACCTGCAATATCAATAGGGACAGTATTAGGTGCAAAAGGTTTAAAAATATGAAGGGCGGCGTAAATCCGAAGCGAAGTCCTGCCATAACGGTGTAGAAGAAATAGAGGGCCAGATTCGTCAGAAGGATCACCGGTTTAAGTACTCGACTGCGCTCCAAATGGATTTTGTTTCTCAGGTAGAAAAGAATGGTGAACGCGGCCATGACTGGAAGAAGACTGGTTCCCATGCTCCAAGATTCACCAGCATCATAAAAGATGGAAAACAGAACAACCGTGGCCAATCCTTGTCCAGCAGGCAGGTATAGTGCGGGAAAAGCCACAAACAATCCGTTCATGAAAAAGAAAAGAGAAACGGTGGCGAGCGATTGGTTTAATTGACTTAACAATACCAGACCAAGGGCTTGAAGTACGGCGATAATTAACCACCGAAAACCTTCGAGGCTCTTATCCATCGGTTTCAAGTTTTCTAAGTACGGCTACTTCGCGGAGCAGGTTCAAGTCTTCCGAGAGTTCCACATCCCCGCTTTGAAATAATCCATCGCTGGATGCATCCAGGCGTCGTACGAATCCAATGGTAAGCCCGGCTGGAAAAACCCCGCCTAATCCGGAGGTAACGAGGCGTCTGGGATGCTCACGGTTTATTTGAATATCGGTTGGAACTTTTTCCACACGACCCCTTGGAGAAGTAAAGGGGCCACTGATAGTTCCCTGGTAAAGCACGGGTCTTTTATCTCCTTCGAAAACGGCCGCCAGTCTCATATTGGGGGAGGTAATCAGGTCGATGATACTTGTCGTCAGTTTGACCTCTCGTATCTTGCCGACTATGCCATCCGAGAAGACCACGGGAGCTCCTTCGGAAATATTGTAGTTCCTTCCTTTGCGAATTGTGATTTCTTGCCACCAGCCATTCGTATCACGCCGGGCAATACGCCCGACTTCGGATTCATAGCTGGGTAGTGAAGGTAAATTAAATAGGGATTCAAGCCTGTCTACTTGAGCGCTGAGGGTATCAAGTTCCTGAACCTGGAATTGAAGGCTGGCATTGAGGCGAGCCAAGTCCCGTCCTTCCTCAATGAGGGCTTTTTTATTTTCTAGACGACCCGTCCAGAACTTTTGAACGTCGCGCACAAAAGATCCGCCGATCCATGCAGGAGCTTGAAATTCGTAAAAGAAATCTTCGGTGAGTTTCTTGAAGAAGGTCGGGACGGTGATCCAGATTAACAGAACCAGTCCCATGAGAATGAGGGGCTTAAAGTTCTGTTTGCGTTCCTTTGGCAACGGACGAAACGGCTATATTTGCTTTTGACTCAATGAGGATTGGATACTTCTCCCAATAGAGAGGCTAAATCTTCTAAAACGGCTCCTGTTCCATGAGCAACGGCGCTCAGCGGATCGTCGGCAATAATTACGGGAAGGCCGGTTGCATCACTCAGCAGGTGATCCAAATTTTTTAGCATGGCTCCACCACCTGCAAGGACAAACCCTCGATCTACCAAATCGGCGGAAAGTTCAGGTGGGCATCTTTCCAATGCATTTCTCACTAGATCGACAATTGCATTGATAGTGTCCGTAAGCGCCTCCCGAATTTCCTGAGAGGAAATATGGAGAGTTTTGGGAAGTCCGGCCACGGAATCCCGTCCTCTAACTTCCAGTGATAGTTCTTCATCCAGTGGTGCAGCTGAGCCGATTTTAACCTTAATTTCTTCGGCGGTTCGTTCGCCTATGAGCAGGTTGTAGGCACGCTTCATATAGTTTATATTGGCTGCATCAAGTTCGTCACCGCCGACGCGGATGCTTTTTGAATAAACGACTCCCGCTAATGAAATAATGGCTACTTCCGTCGTGCCTCCTCCGATATCGACAATCATGTTGGCTGCAGGTTCATCGATGGGTAAACCGACACCGATCGCCGCGGCCATGGGTTCTTCCAGTAGAAGCACATCTCTGGCTCCGGCGTGAACCGCGGACTCCCGAACGGCTCTTCGTTCAACCTCGGTGATTCCCGATGGAACGGCGACCACTACCCTCGGAGGTACCACACTCATATTGCTGTGCACTTTTTTGATAAAGTAGCGCAGCATGGCTTCGGTAATTTCGAAATCGGCAATTACGCCGTCGCGCATAGGCCTGAGCGCGGTGATGTTACCCGGGGTCCGGCCAAGCATCTTTTTCGCTTCCAAACCTACGGCATGGACTTTGCGAGTTCCGGTGTGAATGGCTACCACGCTAGGTTCGCGCAGAACAATTCCTTTGTCCTTGGCAAATACCAGCGTATTTGCGGTACCCAAATCTATGCCAATATCGCTTGAAAGAAATCCAAAGAAACGTCCTAACATTTGAGAGTCAGAATTTGAGTCGGGTTGAGAACAGAGGAAGGTTTATTAAAAAGGAGATAAGTGATTTTTTAAGGAATGGAAATTTATTTTTCCGAGTCTGCCGAAGTTGTCTCGGTTGGTTCGCTCTCGGCGGACGATGGCTCGGTATGTGCCGGTTTTGGTTCCGGTGGCTTTTGTTTTTGGGGGTCCGGTTCTTCTTCCATTGCTGATTTGATGTCTTCTTCTACCTCTTTGGTAGCTTTCTTAAACTCCTTCATGGCTTTTCCCATACCCCGGGCAAGTTCGGGTAGTTTTTTTGCTCCGAAGAGCAGGAGAATCAAGAAAACAACTACAAAGATTTCCAAGGGCCCCAGCTGTTGAAAAATAGCGAGTGATATATTTGGTGCTATCATAATTTATTAAAAGTAATTCTGATTAATGTTCGATGACTAAAGATAGTGCAAGTCAAGAGCTTGAAACAGGTTTAAATGTTTTTACGTCCGTTTTTTTAAGTCTGCTAGAAGATTTTTCAAACTCTTTACCAGATTCGTCCTTGCCTTTACCTAAAATCAGGGCTGGGTTCGCATGACAACCTCATCTTCGAGGTTGAGTTCTCCTTGAAAAACCACCATTCCAACACTTTGTCCGGTGCGAATTCTCGTAGGCCCGAGTTGGCCCGACACCTTCCCCTGGCTATTTCAGGCAAATAGATTGTCTTCCAGAGAACTGGTTGAGGGTCCATACGACCGCAATTGAATGAAGTTCTGGGGTCCACTTGGAAAATCTTGCCGACCTGTTGAAAGGAAGGTGGATCGATTTGAGGTTTTACCAGAATGGAGGAGGTGGGATTTGATTCACATGCCGAGAGAAGCATTATGGACAGTCCGGCCAAACTGCCTTGAATACTTCACTTAGGGATTCAGCTGTTTTTCATTCTTGGCAATACCAAGGTTGGATTCGACATGATCACCGTCGAAGAAACCGTAAAGTTGGCGAATACGGGTTGGATGCCTCATTTTTCTCAACGCTTTAGCTTCTATTTGCCGGATGCGTTCGCGGGTCACATTGAACTGGCGACCCACCTCTTCCAGGGTGCGGCTATAACCGTCGACGAGGCCAAACCTCAATGACAAGACCCGTCTTTCTCTTTCAGTCAAACTATCGAGGACATCTACAATTTTCTCTCGGAGCAGGCTATAGGCGGTCATGTCATATGGATTTTCAGCTCCCTTGTCCTCAATAAAATCTCCGAAGTTCGTGTCGTCGCTGTCACCTACCGGGCTTTGCAGACTGATCGGCTGTTGAGCCATTTTCATAATCGACTGAACCCGTTCAACAGGTAGCTGCATTTCTTCGGCAACCTCCTCAGCGGTCGGCTCGTGTCCAAGTTCTTGATATAGTTGTTTTTGGACCTGCATGACCTTGTTGAGCGTTTCAATCATATGGACGGGGATTCGAATTGTGCGGGCCTGGTCAGCAATTGACCGGGTAATCGCTTGGCGAATCCACCAAGTCGCGTAGGTCGAAAATTTATAGCCTCGGCGGTACTCAAATTTTTCCACCGCCTTCATCAGGCCCATGTTGCCTTCCTGAATGAGATCTAGAAAGGAAAGGCCCCGATTGGTGTATTTTTTCGCAATGGAGATCACAAGTCGGAGGTTGGCCTCGACCATTTCCGTCTTGGCACGGTGCGCTCTTCGCATAGCAATGCGGACCTCCCTTACAAGATTGACCAGCTCGAATGCATCAATACGGCTATCCGTCCTAAAGTTATCCAGCTCTTTGAGCATGGCTTCTTTTATTTTGGTCGGAATTTTTTTGGTTTTCGACCGCTCATTCATGCTCAGTTCCTGGTCAATCTCATCGATGCGTTTGATTTGAGGACCGAGGTTGATTAGGAATTCTTCAAAAACCTTGAGTTTAAAACAGAACTTTTTGAAGTTTGTCGATAACTGTGCCTCGTACTTTTTAAACCGAGTATTGGCTCGCTTGGCACTGGTAGAATTGTTCGCATTCAGGTGGCTATTCCATGCTTTCTCGCAACGTGCTTCGAGGTGTTCCACCGTTTCAAGTAGTTTGGGCAGCATCTTGAAATATTTTTCCCGGCTATCCACTTTTTTATCCAGGACAACCCGATCGAAACGTTCATCGCGGTTAATGAGTTTAGTCGCCAGTTTGATGTTGAACTGACTGGTAATCCCAACGGAAAATAAAATGTTCTGAGCTTTTTGCTCAGCCCTTTCAATTCGTTTGGAAATTTCTACTTCCTGTTCACGGGTCAATAGAGGAACTTGACCCATCTGCTTGAGGTACATGCGAACCGGATCGTCGAGGATGTCATATTGCGAAGCTTTGACCTCCTCTTCCTCTGATTCTTCCATGCGCTGTTTGTAGCTCTCAACTTCCCCAGAATCGATAATGTCGATTTCCAGGTTCTCCAAAATGGAGATGACGTTTTCGATTTCATCGGGGCTATCGATGGTCTCAGGAAGGGCTTCGTTGATATTGGCGAAAGTGAGAAATCCTTGCTCCTTGGATTTTCGAATAAGGAGACGAATCTTCTCGTTGATATCCTTTTCTTTTTCTTGAGCAGTCTGTGGCTTGGTAGCACCTTCTTTTGCTTCTTTTTTGGGAGTATCTTTAGTAGTTGGAGGGGCTTCTGCAGCTTCCTTCTTTGCCGGTTCCTTTTTGTGTGTTTTCTTTGGAACTGCTTTGGAGACCTTCTTCGCCACAGCCTTCTTCGCCGCAGCTTTTTTAGCTTTGGTTGCTTTTTTGACTGCCTTTCTTGCTGTCTTTTTGGAAGCAGATTTGTTCGTGGAGGCCTTCTTTTTGGTTTTAGCGGGCATAGTGAATGACTCTATAAGTTGAAAGGTATCTTGATAACAGGTGGGTCAGTTATGGAATGCTTTAAAGCGCTTCTTTGTTTCGCGAGTTCCGTTTGAGTTTCTAAGGGCAATGACTGTGCATTGGCTAATTCAACGTCGAGGTTGTGAATTCGTTTTTGTATAAAGCGTTTGTAAATCTTCAATACTGCCTCTTCGACACTTCTAAGCAGATTGCTCGCGTGCAGTTCTTTGGATCTTAAGTTGTAATAATAGTTCCTTTCTTCATCGGTTTCTAGCATCTCCTCCATTTGACTGACTCCATTCCATGACCCTTCTTCTGTTTCGGCTAGAATTCTGTTGAGAATTCTTCCGCTAACTTGAGAGTCATCAATCCATTCATTATCAACAGCTTGCAAAATATGAGATCCAAGGCTAGGAAATTCAAAAAGAGCCAAAATTAGGTCTTCTTCTGCGTTTGTCAACTTAGAGTTTGAAATGGCTGTATCCCCAGTCTTTTCGGGGCTTTCGGCCAATGTTGACACTTGGCTTCTGCGAAACTTGTTGGATAAGTAATTTTTAAAATCGGCAGAGAGAATGTCTTCGCGGATTCCCAATAGACGTGACAGCTCTCTTAGGTATTCCATCCGCATCAACTCGGATTCCAATTGGGTGAGGAGTTCAAAGATGGCGTTGGCAGTACGGTTTTTCTCCCGTGGATTGGCGTTTAGCGGATCTTCAACGAGGGATTGAACAGCGAAGGGTATTGCTCCAATAGAGTCTGCCAGTGCGGATTTCGCGAAGGCTGTTCCCGATTTCAGAATTTCGTCATCCGGATCAGCTCCATCTGGTAAAGGGTGAAAAGCTATGTCAAGACCGGCCTTCCAAGCGATTGGCAATGTGCGCAAAGCCGCCTTTCTACCGGCTTCATCGCCATCAAGTAGGCAAACGATCCGGTCGTTAAATCTTTTTAGCAGAAGCAACTGGTTTTCTGTGACCGAAGTTCCTTGGGGTGCGACAGCCGGCAGACCAACACTCCAACACCGCAATACGTCCAGTTGTCCTTCAACGAGAATAAAGGGGTGTGTGTCGGAAACTTCTTTTTTCGATTTATACAAACCGAAAAGAAGGTGGCTTTTGTTGAACAGCGGAGTCTCTGGTGAGTTGACATACTTGGCCTCACGTGACCTGTCGTCGTCGGGCGTTATTTCAAGCTGGCGGGCTGTAAAGGCAACCACTCTCTGGTTTGCGTGTTCCCGAATCGGAATCATAAGGCGGCCTCGAAAGCGCGGGAAAAGGGGCTCTTCAGATTCCGGATTTCTTGCCGGAAAAAATAATCCACATTTGTTGAGGGCTTCATAGGAAAAGCCTTTCTTATGAAGATTGATGAAAAACTTCGAGTCCTTTGGAAGGGCCAGCCCGATTTTGTAGTCCTTGGCTTCCTTCTCCGAAAACATCCGTTCCTTTTGCCAGTATTCGCGAATGAATGCTCCTTCTTTGTTATCTGCGAAAAAGTTCCACTGATAATATTCAGTTGCGAGATCATGAATGTCCAAAATCTCTTTTCTCAGCGACGGTTTAAATCCGGCAGGAGCTTGTCCTTTTTCGTATTCGACCGGCAGGTTGAATCGTGCGGCAATCGATTCGATAGCTTCCTGGAAATTCAGGCGTTCTGTCAGTTGGACGAACTTATATATGTCTCCCGCTTCTCCGCTCGAAAAATCTTTGAATATGTTTTTATCAGGCAGGACATAAAAGGAGGGTGTTTTCTCGTTAGTGAATGGGCTTAAGCCCCGATAATTGGCCCCCACCTTTTTAAGTCCTACCACCGGCGAGACCAGGTCATAGATATTTACCTTTTGGCGAATATCTTCGATGCAGGACCTCGAAATGATGGGCATGTTTTGAGACAGGAAAGCTGGGGAAAGCCCTAGATACCACGTACCTCATAGCGAGCACGATCGACCTCGGGATGGTTGGGAGCCATTTCAAAAAATAAATTGTACAATCTACGTGCAGCCACCGTATCTCCACCGGGTTCTGCGTAGATTCTCGCCAAGAGCAGCACGAGGTCCGCGTTCTGTGGATACTTGTTGAGGAATTTACGAATTTCTCCAACTATCTCTGGCTTGGGTTTGGTTTTGCGTATTATTTGAAGGTAAGACAGCAAAAACCGGTTGCTGGCGGGTGCCCGCCGGAGAGCTTCCAGTGCTGTCATCTCCGCCTCCTTAAATTGAGTGCGATTGTAGTAAACTCTCGAGAGTTCAAAAAAAGCAACGCCACTGGAGTCGCCTAAGTTGATGGCATCCCAATAGCGGCTGATAGCATTTTCGGAACTGGTCGACGCAATTTGCCGAGCTGCTTCCAGGGCTTTTTCGAAAGGCGATTTTTCCAGTGGTGGCTCAGGAGAAACAGGTGGAGTGGGCAGTGATTGGGCCGGTGATTCAGGGGCCTCTTCATTCTTTATGACTTCCTCTTCTACAATGGCAAGTTCACTGGGCGGCACTTCTTCAGGTTCCTCGGGTTTGTTTTCAGCTTCCGCTGCCGCCGCCAGCCGTGCCCGGGCCAACTGTTCGGCTCTGGCTCTTTGTTGTTCGATCAGCCGTTTCCGTCGATCATCTTCCTCTAACTTTACCTTTTGCTCCTGCTCGATGGCTTTCTGGTAGGTCATAATGTCCGCATTGACCTGTTTTAATTCCGGCGATTCGGTAGCTTCTGGAAAACGATTTTCTATTTCGACCATCAGTTTCTCTACTTCCTCCCATTGGCGGCGTTTGTGTTTGATGGTGACTAGTTTTAAGTGGGCCTGCCTGGCGATCTCTTCCTCTTCGACCATTAATAGCCTGGAGAAACCTTCTTCCGCCTGACGCAAGTTTCCGGTCTGCAAGGCGAGGGAGGATGCTTTCAATTCCAGTTTAGGATTGAATCGAAGTTGGCTGCTGTTCGAAAAGGCATGAATAGCTTTGGAATTTTGGCGTGTTTCCAGGTAAAGGTCTCCTATTTTCTGCCAGGTGTTCCAGTCGGTACGATTGTCCAGAAGGTAGGCTTCATAGTCACGAATTGCGGAATCCAAGTCTCCCGCACTGATCCAAGCCTGAGCTGCATACAGGTAATAGTCAGTCTTGGAGGGAAAACTTTGGGCCAGTTGGTTAAAATAAAAGGCCCCGGTGAAATATTCTTTAGCTTGAACGAACGCGAAAGCCAGTGCTTCCAGTATCTGGGGCTCGTTGGGGTATTTGCTTTTAAGTTTTTCCAGGACGTTGATAGCTCTTTCTACCTCGCCATTTTCTAAATTTACGTTTGCCTGCTCAATATTTTCAGCAAACCTTTCTTCTGGTGAGGAACAACCCGAGTATATAAATACTCCTAATACGAGAATTCCTCCAGTTTTGAATAGAGCTTCATGAAGTCGACGCACCACTTTGTAAATGTCTTGAGCAGATTCTTCACTGTCAAGATCCTTAAAAACGGCTGGTTGTTACTTGGCGTGTTGATTATTTCCGGGCCGTCTGTAGTTCAAGCCCAGATTGACCCTTTATGGGAGTTAGAACTTAAAAACTTTGATATTCGAACTTACAAAGCAGCTGTTGACCGGCTTTTCAATGAATGGGAATCCCATACAGGCGACGCAATTCAGCCCGGCGAAAAAAAGCGCGTTGGATTGAAGGTCTACACGGGTTCTGGGCCAGGACTGGCTACTTCGAAGAATTTGGTGCGCGCAGTTATTGGCTCATTAGTAGACCGCGGATATTCTCCCTCAGACATTTTCTTGATCGATATTAACAAAGAATGGTTGAGGCAATGTGGGTATTTACCGCCATTAAGTCAGGGTGGTAAAACGTTCTATGGCCATGAGGTCCAGGTCATTAACAACGGAGGGTTGTTTGATGAAATCTGGTATTATGACAGCCCGGTTCCACCACGTGAGCACTACCTCCCCGGCATAACACCTATGGTTCAGGAATTTGTGGAAGCGGATCCCAATGCAAAGCCCCGGCTGACCGACGACCGCAAAAGTTTCATTCCAGTTACACTAATCAAAGAAGTGGATTTCTGGATTAACATTCCCGCTGTCAGCGACCATGAAGTTCTGGAACTCAACGGGGCACTTGTGAATGGCACTCTATGGAACGCCAGTAATACTCTGAGGTTTTTTCACTCACCATCGAACGCTCCGGTTGCCGTCGCTGAAATTGCTGCAATTCCAGAGTTTAGAGAAACATGGGAACTCAATTTGGTGAGCCTCGAAAAGTATCAATTTATCGGCGGGCCTCAGTTCAACAGTCTCTACGCCGTTTCCGAAAATTTGCTCGTTATGAGCGCAGACCCTGTTTCTACAGACGCTTATATTATCTCAAAAATGAATAACTGGCGAGAGCGGTATGGATTTCCATTGATTCGAGAGGATATCAACATGCTTGTGTTTGCGGATCAACTTGGGGTGGGGCGCAGCCACTTGGATCCTTCCAGGATTATCGCTCTGACTGAATAAGTTCTGGGCGTTCTAAAGTATTTCTTCGCGCAGAAACGTCTTGTAAATTAAGAATTCAACGCTTTGAAATTTAGAAGATGTCCTTAGAAGCGTTTTTCCCTGTCTTAGTTCAAATTGTCCTGGCTTTGGTGATAACTGTCGGAGTAATCGGAGCGAGCCACCTGCTGGGTCAACGAATAAGGGAAAATTCACCTTTCAAAGGAACTCCCTATGAATGTGGTATGCCCGCGGAAGGAACTACACATACACGCTTTTCAGTAAAGTTCTACGTAGCAGCGATGCTTTTTATTCTCTTTGATATTGAGATCATGTTTTTGATTCCTTGGGCCGTCGTATACCGTGACTTTATCTCTAAGAATATCCCAATTTTACTGCCGATACTTTTCTTCCTTTTCGTCCTGATCGTTGGCTTATTTTATGAAATGAAAAAGGGAGCCCTCGAATGGGAGCGATAGGTTTGTCTGAACTTTTCCCGGTACCCATCGCTCACCTTGGTTTAGGTCGATGCTATGCAGCTAGACTGAAACATACCCTAATTGCTTGAAGGGGTATGTGTCTTAATGCCGGGAATCGATTTGTGCTTTGCGATACGTATGAACCCGAATCGATGAGCAAGCCTGTATTTATGCATTCATTTTACGGATACAAACAAGCAAGTGGGAATATTCTAAATCCTTTGTTGGAGAGACCGTCAAGGAGTAGTCGAGTAAGAATTGAGGACTTATGGCTGGGGGAATGGGATCAAATCGTCGGTGGTTTTTGTTTGATCTTCCTGGAGATTTCCTGCTTCCTCCACGCCTTTAATCAACACACTATTTTTTATTATGCCTAGAGAAATTATAATCCTGGAATGCACTGAAGCGAAAAAAGAAGGAAAACCTCCTTCTCGCTATATGACTACTCGTAATAAGAAGTTACAGACTGAGCGAGTGGAAAAGAAAAAGTACAATCCCTTTCTGAAGCGACACACGCTACATAAAGAAAAGAAGTAATTTCTTCAAGTTCTAGAACGAAAAAGGCGCTTTTTCGGACAATCGCCTTTCTGTAAAATTCTCAATTCTTACGACTGGTTCTCCACTTATCCCGGTGTTTCCTAATCCAGTCCAGTAGGGCCCGTTCGAAACCAATGTCGAATCCCGCTTTTTCTGATTCCAACCATTTGTGTTTCAGAATCTCTTCCCTTTCAGCTAGAAATTCCTGGTAAAGGCTTGATCGGGTTACGATTTCTGACTGTGGTATTTGTTCGGGTTGATCTTCGTTTGCCATATTCCATCAGTCATCGGTAGAAAACTTGGTTTATGTTTGTGTTTCTAATTCGCAAAATCAAAAAATAAATTAAATACCCGCCGTAATTTATGGATTCCACTATTTCATCTCCGGTTTCAATTATAATTTAGCTAAGTTTTTGAACAATTTTTTTGGCTATTGAATAAAATGCCCTAGCGGATTCAGAGTCTGGAGAGCTTTTCACAATTGGAATTCCCATATCACCCCCCTGCCTTATTGATGCATCCAACGGAATGTTTCCCAATAGTTCCGTGTCCAGGGCGTTAGCCGCTTTTTCTCCGCCACCGGAACCGAATAGGTATTCTTTGTCGCCGGTGGCAGGGTTGAGGAAATAGCTCATATTTTCTGCAACACCGATTATGGGAATATTTACTTTCTCAAACATTTTGGCACCTCGGGTCGTTACCGATACTGCGGCTTCCTGAGGAGTCGTTACAACCACGGCTCCATCCAACGGGATGTTTTGAGCTAGGGATAACTGGGCGTCTCCAGTTCCCGGTGGCAAGTCAACAACCAGAACATCGAGGTTACCCCAATTTACGTTTTGAGCGAATTGTTGAATGGTCTTATTGACCATAGGCCCTCTCCACACCACGGGTGTGTTTTCGTCCACCAATAAACCCATTGACATAGTTTTAATGCCTAGATTTTCAACGGGGACCAACGATTCGCCTTCAATTGTAGGTCGTCCACGAACACCCATCATGAGGGGAATGCTGGGCCCGTAAACATCACAATCCATAATGCCAACCGCGCTCGAACCTTGTGTTTCGGTCAGCACGTAATCAAATGCGCAGGCCAGGTTTACTGAAAATGTTGATTTACCTACGCCGCCTTTGCCGCTTGCAACAGCCACGATTTTCTTAACGCCAGAAATGAGGCTCTGAGCCGTTGCGGGTGCCGCATCCGCGGGTGAGGGCTTTGTGGAGTTGGGCTTTGAAACGGCTATCTCTATTTCCGTGTTTGATACCGAATCTATTTCATTAAGTATTGATTCCACATTTCCTTTAAGCTCTGTCGGGACTTGGGGGTCAGTAGTGGTGATTGCCAGCTGAATTTTTGCGGTTCCCGATTCCAGGGTTGCTGAGCGGACCAGACCAAAGGAAACAATATCTCTACTGAATCCCGGATACTTTACTGTTGAGAGAGCCTTTAATAGCAGTTCTTCGTTAGACATGTGAATGGATACCTCGAATTTGGTGTAACTTGAACTTTCTTTTATATTTTAGTTGTCGATAGTGAAAGGTTATCCGTTTATTATACGAGAAAATAAGATGAACTTTTGCCTGCTGTTCTTTTCTGAAAAAATACATTCATGCGATACCTAAAAACCTGTATTCTATATTTGTTATTTTTGCCGGCTCAACACCTGTTTTCGCAAGACGACATTATTGTGATTCAAAAGCAGTCCGATACCCGGATCTATCGCATATCATTTGAAGCTTCCTCGGCTAAAGATAAAAATTTGCTGGAGGTCGCTTACAATGCTCACGGTGCTTACCGTGTCGTCTCTGCTAATCAGTCCGAATTCCATTTTCAATTCACTCGTCGAAGCGCAAACGAGGTGGAGTGTGTGATCTTGTCAGGTCGCCCCGCGAAGGAGTTAAAACGGTTTGAAGAAACTGGTAGCTCGGCCAGAAACAGCTTACTTCGAGCTGCCGACCGAACTGTTCGTTTGACCTCGGGTACCAATGGTTTTTTCGCGTCTCGTTTGGTATTCATTGGACAAAGGAACGGGACCTTTCAGGAGATATATACCTCCGATATGTTTTTCGGTGAATTGAAATTTCACACCGCTGACAAATCACAGGCTGTCAGTCCTCGATGGTCACCGAATGGAGGTTCGATCATTTATACCGGGTATTTTCGGTCAGGTTTTCCCGATATATTTGTCATTGATTCACAAAATACTAGGCGGCGGCCCTTCGCTACTTACAAGGGGACCAATTCTGGGGCACGTTACAGTCCAGATGGTTCTGCAGTTGCCATGGTATTGTCCGCTACAGGTAGCTCAGAGCTTTACATAGTTGGTGCTTCGGGAAGTAACCCAAAACGCCTAACCCGGAATAACAGCCTCGAAGCGTCTCCGTCCTGGAAAAATGATGGATCCGAACTCGTCTACACATCGGATGCATTAGGGAAACCACAATTGTACCGAATTTCCAAAAGGGGAGGGCGAGAAACTCGTATCAACACCCAAATAAGCAACTATTGTGCTGAGCCGGACTGGAACCCAGTGGATTCGAGCAAAATCGTTTTTACAGCTGTGTTTAGCGAGGGCTTTCAAATCGTACTTTGGGATTTTAAAACCAACAAGACAGAAATACTGACCCGTGGAGCTAGGGATTCGATTGAACCAACCTGGCTTTCTGATGGCCGGCACATTGTGTTCACCCGGAGGGTGGGTTCGAGTAAACAACTTTATATCATTGATTCTGTAACGCGCCAGGAGCGGGCAATCAGTAGCAAGCGTTTTGGCAACACAACCCAGGCGGATGCCGTTTATTTGAGATAAAAAAACGCCGGCCTATATATAATTTTTATACTAGGTTTAGAATGTATTAATGGGAGTCAGTTGATAGGAAATAGCTGCTATGACAGTACCTTAAGAAATGTTCACGAAGTTTCGGCTGATTATCCTCGGGTAAGAAAAGACAATTCTTACCTTTTCCAAGGTTTTACAGAAAAAGGCCATCTGCTGCAGATGGCCTTTAAATTTTTGGTGAACGGAAGGTCTGCCAATTAAGAAGTGGCGGACTGGTAATTTTCTTCAGCCTGAGTCCAATTCACGACATTCCAGAAAGCTGCTATGTAGTCGGGCCGCCTATTTTGGTAGTTGAGGTAATAAGCGTGTTCCCAAACATCGAGTCCGATTACCGGACTGGACCCTTCCATTATTGGCGAATCCTGATTGGCTGTTGAATGAACGGCTAGGTTTCCTCCGCTCACGCTCAGCCATGCCCAGCCACTGCCGAAGCGCGTTGCACCTGCTTTTCCAAAAGCTTCCTTTAAGGAATCTAATCCACCGAGCTCGGCATCTATGGCTGCTGCCAGTCCTCCGGTGGGAGAATCGCTTCCTCCAGGTGCAATAATTTTCCAAAAGAACGAGTGATTGCTGTGACCGCCGGCGTTGTTTCTTAACGCAGTGCGAGCTGCCTCCGGAATCGAATCGAGATCTGAGATGAGTTTGTTAACCGACTTTGCTGCCAGATCAGGATGGTTTTCCAGCACTCCATTTGCGTTCGTAATGTATGTTTGATGGTGCTTCGTGTGGTGTATTTCCATGGTACGCGCATCTATATGCGGCTCCAGGGCATCATAAGCGTATCCAAGACTTGGAAGTTCGTATGCCATAATATTCTGTAAGGTGATTTAGGTTTATTTGATGTGAAATAGTTGGCCTACTTTTTAAAGAAATATCTTTAGAAAATTAGTATTGTGCGTCAATCCCTATGCGATGAATTGTCGCGTTTTTGAGAGAAAAAGTGCGATAGAACTTCCTTGCATTCCTCCTTTAAGAGACCGGAAGTGATGTTTAGTTTATGGTTTAATGATTGGACTTTTGAAATGTCCAGTGCCCCTCCAAGAAATCCCATTTTTGAATCCGACGCAGCATATACCACTTTACCCAATCGCGACATGACAGCAGCACCTGAACACATGGGACAAGGTTCTTTAGTTACATAGAGAGTGCAGTCGTTGAGTCTCCAGTCCCCTAATTTTTGGGTGGCCTGCGTAATTGCCAGGATCTCGGCATGGGCCGTTGCATCCCTTGTAAATTCAACTTGATTGTGAGCGCTTGCAACCACTTCACCTTGGTAGGCAATTATGGCTCCGACGGGCACCTCATTTTGTCTGTAGGCGTCTATTGAAGCATTGTATGCAAGCTGCATATAAAACAGGTCATCGCGGTTAAGTTGAGAGGGAAATACCTTTTCAAACGGGCATATTCCTTGGGGATATTGTGGTGTGTTCACCTGTATTGAACTGATTCTTAAACCTTGACTCTGATATGTCTATGCAGCTTTCTACACCCTTCTTTTTTACACAAATAGACAAGCTCAAACGAATCAACATTTATTCAAACAGATGGCCAATGAGGAGGTAATCGAGGTCGAAGGCAAAATTGCCGCTGTTCTTCCGGGAACCATGTTTCGAGTGGAGCTTGAAAATGGTCATCAAGTCCTCGCCCATATTTCAGGTAAGCTTCGAAAGAATTTTATCAAAATTACTACCGGCGACATGGTCAAAATGGAGATGAGTCCCTACGACATCGATAAGGCCAGGATTGTTTACCGGCTTAGAAACAAGAACATTCAAAGAAACACGCCAATCCGAAGTTTTGGCCCGCGACGCAATCGATAGCCTGCGGGTTGTTCCTGGGAGCATAGATTTTTTGACCTTCCGCTAATTCCGCAGGGCGTTTAGGAATGCTCGCCTAATTCAGGAAATTTGGAATCAATTAAGTCAGAAGCCGCTTATTTCTTTTCTAGCAAGTAATATCACTCAATCAATTGGCTCAATGCACCTTATAAAACTTAACCAACGAGGTTGTCATTCCATTTTAACTGACTTACTTAGGTGGGTTTAATATTGCTGATGGCGGTTTCCCACTATTCATACGAAAGCAACTTTCCTGCAACCGGGGCTGAATTGTTTGCTTATCATGAACGATCTACTGCGCTCCAAAGATTAACTCCACCCTGGCAGCCCGTTAAGATTCTGAATAGATCGGGAGGAATCGAGAATGGCGCCACCGTCGATGCGGAAATCAAATTGGGTCCAATCGCGACACGGTGGAAACTAATTCACCAGGATTACTCGCAAGGACAACAGTTTGCCGATTTCCAGATTTTCGGGCCTTTGCGGTATTGGCATCATTTGCATTCCTTTTGCTCCCTGGGATCCCGAACGGGAAATTTAAAAGAAACCATTCAGTTTGAGGTGCCTTTTGGAAGGCTGGGTCGTTGGCTCACCGAAAAAAAGATCAAGCGCACATTGAATCGCTTGTTCACGTACCGACATACGGTTACCGAAAATGATCTGAATCACTTGATTAATTTCCGGGACCAATCTCGTCGGAAGGTTGTGATTACCGGAGGCAACGGTCTTATTGGTTCGGACTTGGCCATCTTTTTAGCAGTACAGGGCCACGACGTTTTGATTCTTAGCCGAAGTGGGAAAAGCCTGGTATTCGGAATCCGCGCCGCCCGGTGGGATCCAAAAAAACGCTACATTGATTCGGCTGCCACAGCGAATGCCGACTGTTGGATCCATTTGGCCGGTGAAAACATTGCCAAAAGGCACTGGACTCAAAGCAGAATTCGGGAAATAAGGGATAGTCGGGTCGAAACGACCAGTTTCTTGGCTGATTATTTGGCTAAATTGGAAGACCCTCCGGAGTGTTTTATCAGCGCTTCGGGAACGGGTTTTTACGGGTCCCGGAATGAGGTCGTTGATGAGTCTACAAGCAAAGGTAAAGGAATTCTTTCGGATATTTGCCATGCCTGGGAAGACGCTTCAAATGTCCTTGAAAGTGCAGGAATTCGAAGAGTCTTTGTGCGGACAGGAGTTGTCCTCAGTTTGAATGGTGGTGCCCTCGCGAAATTGTTGCCTTTCTACCGGGTGGGCCTGGGGGGGAGGATCGGATCCGGAACCCAGTATTGGAGTTGGATAGCCATGGATGATTTGTTGCGAGTTTTTGATACAGCGATGCAGGATTCTCGCTTGTCTGGACCCATCAATGCCACGGCACCGATTCCGGTTTCAAATCGAGAGTTTTCCAAAACTCTTGGCGCGATATTAAATCGTCCGGCCATTCTTCCTGCTCCCGCATGGGTGTTGAAGTCGCTCCTTGGTCGTATGGCGGATGAAGCGCTCTTGTCGGATCAAAATGTGGTCCCTGATAAGCTGACAAGAATGGGGTTTAGTTTTAATTTTCCGGAGCTAGACCTGGCATTGTCCCATAGTTTGGGAGTCTACTGAATAGTTACTTATTGCCAGTTATGATAATCCTACCCACCTTCAA
Source organism: Opitutales bacterium UBA2995 (assembly GCA_002346535.1). GTDB lineage: Bacteria > Verrucomicrobiota > Verrucomicrobiia > Opitutales > UBA2995 > UBA2995. The sequence goes on from DDZZ01000047.1 coordinate 19,178, forward strand.
TGCCTCAGCCCGGATTTAAGAAGTTTCTCGGCTTTTTACTCACCCTTTTTCGTATTATTAGTCTTTGATGAGCCACCTCGAACGAATTGAGCGTTTTTTGGAAAGACTGGGCAAATTCTACGCCTGGATTTTGATGGCACTTGTTGTATCCATCATTCTTCAGGTTGGCTTAAATTTAATGAGTAGCTCCATTACATGGATGGAGGAGCTGCAGTGGTATTTGTACGGAATTTCGGGGATGGTTTCCATGTCTTATACCATGACTGGCAACGGACATGTTAGGGTGGATATCTTTCACAGAAACTTTTCGGTAAGGAAAAAACAGATACTGGAAACGCTCTGGATACTGATTGCATTAATCCCACTTTTTATTGTGATCTTGATCTACGGTTGGGAGTTTGCCGTCGACGCTTTCTTGAGAAAAGAAGGGAGCCCTGATCCCGGCGGAATGTCTTATCGTTGGGTCGTTAAAGCCTTCATTCCTATTTCGAGTTTTCTCCTCATTGTAACAGCTTGTTTGAGGGCTGCGTTGATTTGGTCAAAACCCGAACTTTTGGAAGATTCTTCTATCATTCATGGTAATTGAAAGCGTACTTCTGTTGGTCTTGTGCTTTTGCTTTTTAGGGTTTCTGATGATAGGAGTCCCAGTTGGTTTCTCTTTGGGAGGTGCTTCATTTATCACAACAGCGCTAGCCATAGCTTTTGACTCCCTTTTTGGGGCATTTTCAGGAGTCGATTTTCAGGCATTTTCGTTGGTTGTTAACCGGACTTATGGACTTATGAGAAACTGGGCTTTGGTGGCTCTGCCGATGTTTATTCTGATGGGAAATTTTTTGGATAAGTCAGGTCTTGCAGAAAAATTGATGCATTCTTTGGGTTTGGTAACCCGAAGGTTTCCAGGTGGCCTGGCCTTAAGTGTAACCTTTATCGGGTTACTCTTGGCTGCGTCTACCGGTATTATCGGAGCAAGTGTCGTTTTGTTAGGCATGGTCTCCTTGCCGGTGATGATGAAGGCCAATTATGATAAATCCTTGGCGATTGGCACTGTTTGTGGTGCCGGCACCTTGGGAATTCTGATTCCACCCAGTATTATGCTGATTATTATGGCGGACCGCTTGCAACTATCCGTTGGGGATTTGTTTCTGGGAGCCTTTATTCCCGGGCTGCTTTTGGCGGGATTCTATTTTATTTACATTATTGGATTTGCCTTGTTTAGACCGAATGCCGCTCCTCCGGTTAAAATTGATTCTAAAGAAAAGGAGGAAGGAAATATCAAAGCCCTTATCTTGGCAATTTTTCCAACGATGGCTCTGATTCTCCTGGTTTTGGGATCAATCTTTTACGGTGTGGCCACACCGACTGAAGCTAGTGGTCTGGGTGCTGGTGGAGCCATTATTCTCGCTGCAATAAATAAGAAGTTAACGCTCAAAGTCATACGCGATTCGCTTCAAGCAACCTTGCATACCTTGGGCTTTCTATTCGCGATCTTTATTGGGGCAACCTGCTTTTCTCTTGTTTTGAGGTTGTTGGGAGGGGATGAGCTGGTGGCTAATCTAGTGCAAAATTGGGAAGTTGGATATTATGTGAAAATTGGCACAATTTTGTTCGTAGTCTTCTTGTTGGGATTCTTTTTGGAATGGATTGAGATAACCCTGATCATTTTACCGATAGTGGGAATTGTGATTCTGGGTATGGATTTTGTCTGGCTGGAAGATACAGGCATGGATCCTGCATCGAGACCGTCGCTTGTTTGGTTTTGTATCCTTTTTGCAATGACGCTGCAAACATCCTTTTTAACGCCCCCAGTAGGATTCGCTCTTTTTTATGTTAAAGGCGTTGCTCCAAGGGAATTTACGATTGGCGATATCTATCGTGGGGCCGTTCCCTTTATTGTCTTGCAGGTGATTGCCTTGGCATTGCTTATGGTCTTTCCGATGCTAGTGTTGTGGCTACCAAGCATTAGCTATTAATTCGAGGTTTATTGGATCCTCTTAGGATAAAAAACCCAGTGGATGAGTGATCAATGCTGGATCGTAGAAGTTCAAGATGTTTGGGAACACTGTTTCCATTTCACCTCCGGACACTCCAAACCACCGGGCTAGTTCGGAACTGTATTCATCCACTGAAGTGGTTGGTATCAATCTAGCACGATTGAGCATTAGACTGTTACTTAATGCCAAGGAAGGATACTGACCGTAAATTCTGCCTCCGTTAACCGGACCTCCGAGAACAAACTGATTTCCACCCCAGGCGTGGTCTGAACCGGCTCCATTGGAAGTTAGAGTTCTTCCAAAATCAGACGCTGTAAAAAGTACTACCTTCTCTGCCATACCAATTTCATCCATGGCTTCCTTGAAGTATTTTACCGCTGCATCGACCTCGCCTAACATAAGTTCCTGTGCATTTAAAACTTCACTGTGGTGATCCCAGCCTCCCGTGCGCACAAAGAAGGTTTGTCGCTTATGGTTTAAGGTTTCGTGGGCTGCAATAGTCCGTGCCACCATAGTCATACGTTGGGTCAGCCGGGTAGAAACCTCTGGCTGGGTAGTAAGGCTGATATTTTCAATAGCTTTGTTAAATATTATGCTGGAATCGATAAATCGGCGCGTGTTTTTTGCGAAAGTACTAGTAAACAGATTTTTGTATTCTAGCTCAAGAAGACCGTCCACCGCCGCCTTTTCAAAGGGATCGGAGTAGGCAACCATTTCTGTTCCTCCATTTAATCCACTTATGTAGGAGAATGCTTCGTTTCCTGCCTGAAATACATTTACTCCACTGAGCGAAATGTTCATGGAGACCAAGGAATTTTCGTTCATGGATTGAAGAAGGTCTGCTGTTCTACCTCCCCAGCCTCCAGGGCCAGCCCCCTTGATTTGTGGCATCGAAGTTTGCCAATGAATTTGTTGGTCTGAATGTGAAAATAAGCCACTGGGCCTTAACCTGCTTGTGTTCTCAAACTCATTCCTGTCTTTGATTGGCCCAACCAATGTCCCAACATTGGAAACAAAAGCTAAATCTTGGTTGTTGTATAATTCTTGCAGTCTCCACATGCTCGGATGAACACCAAATTCAGAATAGGACTGCCCGGGTGATGAAATGGGCAGCAAATTCTCCTGTGGTAATGCCAAATTATTTCTTGTTTGCGCGTACTCATTATAAGCGGATTGATTGCGCGGCACCAGCATGTTAAAGGAATCGTTTCCTCCTTGTAGAAAAAGGCAGACCATTGCTTTGTAATCATCATTTGGGCTTAGGTCTGTGGCAGCTGCTGTGGCTGCCATTCGCAAGTTTAACAAGCTCGAAAACAGAGCGGTTGAGCCAACCGCTGCGCAACTAGCTTCTCCTAAGAATTTTCTTCGCGAAAGTACTCTTTCGTTTTTCATGTCAGCCTCATTCCAATATAGCAAATTCTGGACTCAAACTGATTAGGACAACCGCTCTTTTCACCCGAGCCTCAGCAAATAGACCTGGGACCGCTTCCACGGCTTCCTTGATTATATCCTTGGTTTCATCCTTTAATGTCTGGTGGGTAAGTAGGAGGTCTAGATAAGCGATTAATTCCGGAACATCGTCAGTCAATGGAATCGCCTCAGAATAATCGAGTTGAGGGCGTGGGGCATTTCCGAGGGCTACGGCGCCGGATAATCCGTTATTGATAAGTAGGTTGAAAATTCGAAAAGTTTTCAGTCCAGTTGAATCGTCCAGGATCTGAAACTCAGGTGCCACTAAGCTCGCATCTTGAATTTCTCCTTGGGGAAAAAATTCCGGCAAATAAAAGTTAAATACACTGGGATAGCGGTAAGGTGACATGCCAAAATCGTCATCCATCGATCGAATCCAAAAATGCGGATTTTGAGCGTTGTGCTCTATGTTGAATGCTCGGCAAATTTGAGTGAATTTCAACATAGGCTCGCGTAATTTTCCCCTGCCGTTTTCGACAGCATATCCAGCATCCCTTGCTTCGGGATCAAGAAGTATGGCCTTGCAAACCGCAGCGAGATCTCCTCTTTCACCATCTCCATTGTCTATAAAGGCATTAGCTACTCGTTCAACATACTCCGGGCTTGGGTTTGAGCAGGTCAACCTTTGAATCAGACGGTATGCAATGAACGGAGCAGTATTAGAATGATTGAACAGCACATCAAGTGCTAATGAAATATCCTCGATGGTATTCCCACCAGCCGGAATGATAGATCCGTCGAACATTTCCTTCGCCGTTCGGTCATGGCGGTTATTGTTTTCCCGCATGGGATCAACCCGGTTGGGATTCCAATATAGATTCGGCTTGTTTACCTGGCGTATCAATCCAGTAAATACTTTTGCGAGTTCTGTAATGTGATAGTTGGTATAGGTAGGGATTGGTTCTCCTTGTTCATCCAGTTTAAGAGTACCGTCGCTGTTGAGATGCCACAAACCAATTGTAAACAATTGCATCACCTCCCGCGCGTAGTTTTCATCGGGAAGTTGATCGCCATTTGCTTTTCGATTACCCACATAAGTGAGGTAGTCGCCCATTTTGGGTGAAAGAGTTACATCTTGTAAGAGATTCCTAAAGTTTCCGAACGCATTGTTTACTAATATGTCGTACCAATTTACCCATTGAATTGGGTATTGATTGGCTTTGCTTCCCAGTTCTCCCATGACGAATATTTGGGATAGTGCCCAAGCCATCCGCTGGCGTAATTGATCCTCTCCAAGCAGCGCCACGTCCCACCATACGGTTACCTTTAATGTTCCTGCTCCCCCTTTGTATTCATCGCGGATTTCCCGTGGGTCGATGGAGTTAGACAGCCCCATTGAATAGTAATGGGCTAGATGTGAAGTGGCTGGCAGGGCGATCTGATCGTCGATCCAACCCTCAAAATTCAGATCGGTGTTCGCGAGAGCTTCTATTTGTGCCATGGTAGGCCCAAAGGTAGCTTGTTTCAGGAAGCGCGCAGCCATAGCTTTTCTTTGCAGCGTTCCCTCGTCTCCCTCGACCCGGAGCCTTAAAAAAGTAGCATCTGGCCAGTTTTCGTATGAAAGGGTAACATTTTCTGAAGTCTCATTTATCTCAAAACTTTCTGCCACAGATTGCCATGGAGCATTTCCCAGTTTTCTGGCTAATGTTGTCCAATCAGTGTCCTTAAGACTGGCTTTGCTTTCGAGCAGATAAATCATGTCCCGCTTCCCGGCAAATGGCAAAAGTACTTGAGGGTTTCGACGACCAGATCGCCCTGCCAGCCACTTCACATCTAGCCCATTACTATTCAATGGGGCTGTCCAACCCCATACTTTGGTTTCGTCTTCCCTCTGAAATACGGGGGATGAACCATATTTGAAGGGATCAATTGCATCTTCGGGCAGGCCTCCCAACGCATATTCCATAAAACTTGGAACACCATCTCTATCTGGATCCGTGCCACTGGGTTGCCCTGGGATCTGCTCCAACCAATCGGGAAAATCTTTGGTGTTAGCCTGCAAATGGTTCTCGATGAAGGACGCATAGGCCATAGCCATTATCCAGGCAGGCAAAAAAGTGAATTTCTTCAGCATTTACTTTAAAGGGGAGTCCTACACAGGAAAAATACAGGACAATGATTATTCTAGAGCGTATCGACTAAGTAATAAGTGTTTTGTCTCCAGTTTTTTAGGGCAATTACAAATATTGCATTTTATCTGGATTTGTGAAGCGGGAATTTTCTATTTGCTGCTTTTTTTATATATACCCGCATAAATGGTAACTCCAAAAATGCTTTCAAATGACCTGATAATGCAAAAGTCGATAGCTTTTCTGGGCTTTGAACTTTTCTGAATCGATTAAGTCTTTGTCTCTCTGAATTTTAAGCCACTTTTTCCTAAGGATTCTGAAAACTAATTTTGTCAGGATTGGATGTTTTTTCCGCGTTTGTTCAGAAAAAATTTCCAGGCCTTTAAGCGCCTTGGTGGCCAATATCATCGCCAAATCTAGCGTTCTGGCAGTTTCTTGGGTGATATCAACTTCTTCAAGTAATTCGAATTGATGACCCGTGGCTTGTTGCCTGAATTCCTCTAAATTGTGCCCGCTTTTTGCCAAGACCCCCTCAGCATTATTGAGAATGAAGTAATCACAAATTAATAAATGTCCTTTTGGAACTAATCGGCTTCGGGATTTCTCAAATAACTTTTCATGGGGAATATATTGGGCCGATTCACTCATTACCAGACAGTCGAAAGTCTGATCAGTTTTTAGATCTTCGAATCGGCAATGATGAAATGGCACATTGAGATTTTGCGTGAAGTTGTTCTTTTGAGTTTCATCGGGCGATAGGCCTTGAACCTCTTTCCCCATGGAAAGCAACCTTTGGGTCAAGGCGGAGGTTCCACAACCAACATCCAGAATTTTCCGGGACTGTTCAGGTATTCGGTTAACCAAGAAATCTTCATACCTTTGTTGGGCATTTTTCAGATTAGACAAGGTGAGTTCTTCGTCCTCGCTCCAGATCCCGTAATGTAAATGGTTCAACCCCAACACTTCGTTGTAAAACCGCAGAGATCTGTCGTTTTCTTTTGACATAGGGGCGGACTAAACCGGTTTTCGATTGGGTTGCAAGGGATATTAAAATTCCAGTAGGTGTATCAAGAATTCCTCTGGATGGGAAAGGTTTCGCCAGTATAAAAATGGCGTTTCTTATTTCACCAAACACTTGCAGATGGGGTTTTATTAATGATAAGTGAATCGAACGATTTTAAAATAAGATCTTTTTAGCTCCAACTAACTCATTCATTCATGGCTGATATACCGTTACCTATTCTTTCCCTCCTGGCTCTAACTCCCATATTCGTTGTCTTTTTATTTTTGGTATTTTTGCGATGGCCGGCAAAAAAGGCTATGCCGGTGGCCTATGGGGTAACAGCTCTGATGGCTGTCTTGGTTTGGGAAACGCCTATTGTCCAAATCGGAGGTGCTTCTGTGCATGGAGTGGTAACGGCAATCAACATTCTCTTTATTGTTTTTGGAGCTATTCTTCTCCTGAACACCTTGAAGGCCAGTGGAGACATCCATGCCATACGACAGGGGTTCATTGATATATCGCCAGATCGGCGTGTGCAGGCCATCATCATAGCGTGGTTGTTCGGATCTTTTATCGAAGGGGCCGCAGGCTTTGGTACACCGGCCGCGATAGCAGCTCCGCTTCTTGTCGCGATCGGATTTCCCGCGATGGCGGCGGTTGTAGTTGCTTTGATAATACAAAGCACTCCTGTTTCATTCGGAGCGGTTGGCACGCCTATTTTAGTCGGAGTTAATACTGGTCTTTCGGATCATCCTCAGGTGCAAGCCCTTTTGAGCGCTTTGAATATGTCCCACGATGCTTATTTACACCTTATTGGTGCGACGGTTGCGCTCTTTCACGGAATTATCGGCACCTTTATTCCTTTGATTTTAGTAGCTTTAATGACCCGGTTTTTTGGAAAAAATAAATCGTTTCGAGAGGGATTGGAAATCTGGAAATTTGCATTGTTAGCTGGTTTGGCTTTTACCGTTCCTTACATTCTCTTAGGTCGATTTCTCGGGCCCGAGTTTCCGTCATTGCTTGGTTCGCTAGTAGGTCTTGTTATCGTGGTTTCCGTAGTTAAGGCAGGGATATTTCAACCCGAACGACCTTGGAATTTTCCTGATGAGGATGATTGGGAAGATGAGTGGAAAGGAGAGTTTCATGTGGACTCCCACGATGCCGAAAAAAAGATAGAGCGAAATCACATTCTAAAAGCCTGGTCTCCTTATGTAATTGTGGCTCTGTTTTTAGTGCTGACCCGCACGGTCTCGTCAATCAAGGGCTTGGTCACTGCACCGGAGGTTACTATCGTTTGGGCAGATATTTTCGGCAGTGGCATAACTACGAAATCCCAACCGTTGTACCTTCCTGGGTTTTTGTTTATTGTGACTGTAACCTTTTGTTACGGAATTTTCAGGATGAACGGGGACCAGATAAAAGCCTCTTGGAAAGAGTCTGCTCATACCATTGTGGGAGCGGCTTCAGCGCTCCTGTTCGCGGTGCCTATGGTACAAGTATTTTTGAACTCACAATCAGCGACCCTTGATCAAATGCCGTTGGTACTGGCTGAAGGTGTTTCAGCCTTATTCGGCAGTTTGTGGCCATTTATTGCACCCACTATTGGGGCTCTGGGAGCGTTCATTGCGGGCAGCAATACAATAAGCAATATGATGTTTTCCTTATTTCAATTTGGAATGGCTGAGAAAATTGGTGCGACCCCACATATCATAGTTGCATTGCAGGCAGTTGGTGGTGCGGCAGGAAACATGATCTGTGTGCACAACGTTGTTGCGGCTTCGGCTACCGTGGGGTTACTGGGAAAGGAAGGCAGTGTGATTCGGAAGACATTGATACCCATGGCCTGGTATGCATTATTCGCAGGGGCTTTAGGTTTGGTATTTTTGGAAGGTTTGGGGCTTAACCTGGGAACACTTGTGTTACTAGGCATCGCCGGGGTGATTACTTGGCTAATTTCCCAGGGCGCGAGGCAAAATTTATAAAACACGAATAAAAAACTTTTAAATTCTCCTCACTCGCTTTCAGATTCTCCAGGAGTCACCTAGCTTTTCGTCAGCTTTTTAACGCCCAATCACTTTTTGAGTGTAAGCCAAAACATATTCAGCTGATGGGAACTATTCATATATTGTTTCACCATATTTTGGGGAGAATTCATTTCCCCATAATCTTAATAGGCCTTTTTCTTCAACGGACTCCTGTTCTGAATACGCTTGTTGAAAAGCTTTCTAACCAGATTCCCTGGCTGGCTCACCTTTTGAAATGGGTTACGGGATCAAGCATCCTTTGCCGATCCGTTTGATGAAATGACTTCGGAGACACAGGATCCCAACCTAGACGGAAAGAATAATTTGGTGAAATATGCAATGGAGACCGATCCTCTTCGGCCAGATTCCGAGGAAATAATGAGGTTCATATAGAGAACTCAATCTTCGGTAATTTTGTAGTTTATACCATCAGTCAAAATGCCCCTGCCGAAGTTATATCGATTATTCCAGAATACAGTGAGCAAATCATTACTCCGGAATAGGAATGAATCTCGTAGATAGCATAGACTCTTTAAAGGTCAAGGTACCGCAAAATTACAAAGTATTTGTTCGATTTTTAATCGCGGATACTCAGCTGAACTAGTCACTACCTGTTGATAATAAGGGCTAAATATCAGGACTTAAAATCTAGAGTATCCTGAAGATCTTTCGGTGCCAAATCCATATCTTTTGTATCGAGAGATTCTTCATGAACCGGTTCGGTCAGAACCGGAGTTTTCAATCCTGGCAGAAAATCGCTGAAGGTCTTATCTTCGCTTCGGTGTCTTAGCGCGTATTGCACCATACCCATGCGTGCGTCCAAGTTGTCGATCAAAGAGACAAACACGGCTTCCGCCGTCGCCGCCATTGCGGCCGCCCCCCATTCCAACTCTCCTTGATGTGATAAAATTATATGTTCAAGACGTTCCAACAAACGGTCATTCAGCTTTGCAAGCATTCCGGCTTTTCGAACCATTCGATAGCCGAGGACTACGTGGCCTTGAAGAATACCTGTCTTGCTTTTGGATACACTCAGCTCGCCCTCATATTCGACAACTTTACCGATGTCATGAAGTAACAATCCCGCCATAGCCAGACTTGGTTCGACTTCTGGGTAAAGAGGCAGCAGTACTTTGCACGCTCGTGCCATGTGTACAGTATGTTCAAGGAGGCCATGTCTGTATGCATGGTGCATAGCGACTGCTGCTGGAGTTGTTCTGAATTCAGTCTCAATTTCCTCAATGGCCAGTTCAACTGTTCGACGAAGTTCTTTGTGTTCAATTTCCTGAACTATGGTCTGAAATTCTACCCAAAGTTCATCCGCGTTTTCCAGGCTGGTTTCTACCAGGCGGGCGGAAAGGTCCGGATTAGCCAGCTCCGTCTTGCTGAGTAGTCTGGTTTCTTTAAGTCTAGGTGAGGATCTTCCCTGATAAACTCCGGTTACCAACTCCACAAAGACTGGAGACCCTTCAGGAATCGATTCGATTCGTGCATAGATTGGATTATCTCCGAAACAAAATGAGTGGAAGTGTCCGGTTCGGTCTCCGTATTCAAGGCTCAGGTATGTCGAATCATTCTTGGCTGTTTTAACGGCCTTTTTCTTCAGAACAAAGACGCCTTGCACGCTTACGCCAGTTGAGTGGTCCAGTTTCTTGATTTCTTCAATGGTATTCAAATTCATAATACAATATCCTTACAGCAGTAACCAGGATCCAAGGCTCAGGAAAATAAAGTATCCAGTTATATCGGCTACGGTGGTTAAAAAGATCGATGAGCTCTGAGCCGGATCGATTTTCAATTTCTTCAAAAGCAACGGGATGAACGCCCCGCTGAAACCTGAGATTCCCATGGTCAATATCATTGCAATAAATACAACCAAGGAAATCTTCAAATCCTGTTTCAAGATATAGGCAAGCGTGGCACCAATTAGCCCTACGCCTATTCCGTTGGCCAATCCTTTTAAGAGCTCTTTTAGGTAAAGTTTCACTTTGTCAGAGTCGTGTATGTCTTCCAGAGCAAGGCTTCGAATGACGACTGCCAAGGCTTGTGCCCCTGTATTCCCTCCGGTTGCAGCGATGATTGGCATCAGGACAGCGAGTAAAGGCAGGCTGGCTATTTGCTCCTCAAAAAATAATACCACTCCCGATGCAAGGGCGATGGTAAAGAGGTTTACCTGCAACCAAATGTGGCGCTTTTTAAGGCTGTAGGCCATGCTGTCATGTATGGTTTCATCAGCCCCCGCACCTACCAGCTTTTGGATATCCTCCGTGGCCTCTGCTTGAATGATGTCAATCACGTCATCGTGTGTGACGATACCGAGCAGTTTGTTATCCTCATCGACGACAGGCAGGGCAATCAGATTGTACTCTGCCATTATGTTGGCAGCCTGTTCCTTATCGGTATCCGGTTGAAGCATTCCCAATATCTGGGATTTCATTATTGAGGTAACCCGTGTTTCCGGAGTCGATAGGAGCAAATCTCTCATTGAAATAACTCCCAAAAGCTTGTCCTCGTTATCAATTACGTAAACATAGTAAATTGTTTCCAGCTCTGAGGACTGTTGACGGATTGCCTGAATAGCTTCATCTACTGAGGAAGAGTTGCGGATAGCCAAAACATCGGGTGTCATGGCCCCTCCGGCCGAGTCCGGGTCATATTCGAGTAGTTCCTTGATCTCCTGGGCCGTTTCCGGCTCCAATTTGCTCAGCAATTCTTCACGCTTTTCATCTTCGAGTTCAGCTACGACGTCTGTGGCATCATCCGGATCGAGTTCTTCCAGGATTTTGGCAGCACGGGGTTCCTTCATGTTTTCGAAGACCTCCGCACTGGCCTCGACGTCCATTTCCGAGAGGATTTGCGTTGCCATGTCGTCCGACACGAGCCGCAACACCACGCGTCGGTGATCGATGTCCAGCCGATCAATAAAATGAGCTAGTCCTACGGGCGGCGTATCAGCGAGTCTTTCCTTTGATAGACCTTGGATTTCTTCATAATCCAGATTCAGCAAGAATTCCAAAGAGTATCCGGTGTTTCCCCTTTGGTTTTCTTCTATAGTGTCTGCCTTGCTCATTGGATGATTGTTGAATGGATCTGCGCATTAACAAACAGGGAAACCTTATGAATCCGAGTATTTTTTTACTAATTGGCTAAATTCTTTAAACTGGGGATGGATTGAATCTCGGAGAATGCTGTAAAACACTGTTTCACTCGGCAATATGTGGATGCCTTGGTTTCGGAAGGTATGAAAAATAGTGGTTTCATCTTGTTTACGGCGACAAGTGACGGCATCGCTCAAGATGGTTATATCCAGATCGGATCCGGAAGCATCCAATACCGTTTGGTAGACGCAAACCGGTGTTTCGAGACCGGCCACTAGCAAATGATCAATCCTCTTACTTACTTGCCATTCGGACACCGCTGATTCACAAAAGGCTGAAAAGCCACTTTTCTCGACGATTGTGTCGTGTTGGCTGAGGTTGCGAACGTCTTCAATGCTGGATCCTAAAACATCCGGTCGTTGCTCCGTGAGAAGAATCGGGAGACCAAACAAATTTGCTGTTTCCAGACAGAATTGGATTCTTTTCACAAAGGCCTTTCGATCCGGCATGACCTTTAGAAACGATTCCTGAACATCCAAGATCATAAGACCGAGGTGTGAAATGATTGGATCTCTTTCGTCATCCATTTACTAAGACAAAGAGGTTGGATAGCGGACCACAATCTGAATACTCACCAAGATTTACCCATTGGCTCTGTAATGTTTCGGGAACCCGGGCTACTTGATGTAGTTTTGTTCAGCCGCGACCTGAACGACTTTGTTTTCAGGGAAAATACAAGCGGTCAGACTTCCTCCCCAGATGCAACCCGTATCGAGTCCCATCGAATATTTGGTTTTGTAGATTTCGGGCCTCGGTGTGTGGCCGTATACGACAAACGGTTTTTGTTTCCAGAGATCCGCCCAAAAACCAATCTCAGGTTCTGGTCCTCGTTTGTTGGATTGGACGTTTTTAATTTGGGTGACAACAGAAGCCAACTGCTTTTTCCATGGTTGGTTTGGAAGAAAACCACCATGAACGAAGACTTTTTTCTCATTTGGCCATTCCAGCCAAAGGATCATAGAGGCTATATAGTTCCAGTCCTTAGGGCCCAGGCTTTTCAAGGTTTTCAGTTCATAGTCTTTCATGTCCGAAATGTCCTTTTCATGGTAGTACCTCAGGAGTCTTAATTCATGATTCCCGATTAAGGAACGTGCCTTCAGATCCCGGGCCATGCGGACGACCGCTTTTGAGTCCGGTCCTCGGTTTACCAAGTCGCCAAGGAACAGAATCTCATCTTTTTTCTTAGGCTTGATCTTTTTGATCAGCTTTTCCAGCTTCCGGATGCACCCATGTACATCCCCAATGGCAATTAAGCGTCCGTTTTTGCAAAAATTTTCTGAAGCTGGCGCTTGATGAAAGGGGAACAATCTGTTTTTCAATTCTAGTTCCACAAAGCAGAATAAGAGGTATGGAATGGGAAATTAAACCCTTTGGTAAGGAATCCAGTTTTTCTGGGAATCCATTTATAGATGGCGAGGAAATTCATTGTCTTTTGATAAAAAACGAAGAGGGGGTCCTCGTCCGTGCGGATCTTCAGGAAAAAGATATTGAAAACTTGAATGCCAATTCAGTCATCATGGGACGTTGGAAACGGGTGTTTGAGCAAGCTCCGGACACACGTGAAGAAAATCTAAAGCAGCAGCGAACACTGGAAGATCTTTTCTTCAGCCTGTTCGAAGTTGAACAAGCCTTGCAGGGCGACGAAACCGATACCTTGAAACAGATCGTCGGACTTATGTTGGAGCGGAAGCGAATTATACGGCGATTGCCCGGCAAATCTGCCACGAATGCGATTACTTGCTTGCATGTGAAGAGTCGTCGGGAATTTGTGGTTCCTGTTTTGGAAATAACCCCAAAGGTTGTCATGGGAGTTCAGGAAAAACTCCAAGTGCTAATAAGCTAAGAATTAGCTAATTATAGCTTCTGCGCAAATTGGTCGGGAGTATGCCCAATTCTTCCCGATATTTGGCAACGGTTCGCCGCGCTATTTTAATGTCCTTTTCAGCCAGCAAGTTAGTCACGGCCTGATCGCTCAACGGTTTTGCAGGATCTTCCCCCTCAATAATGGTGGCCATCATGTCCTTGATGGTTGTATTAGATAAGGATTCGCCGCTTCCTGAATTGTAACCCGGAGTGAAGAAGTACTTCAGTGGAAGTACGCCATGAGGCGTTTTTACGTATTTACCTGCGATGGCACGACTTACGGTGGTCTCGTGAACCCCGACCACATCGGCTACCTGGGTCATCGTTAAAGGACGCAGTTTGGAAATCCCTTCTTCGAAAAACCCCATCTGAAATTCCAGAATAGACCGGCTGATTTTTTCTATGGTCTGTTGTCTTTGCTCAATTGAGCTGATCAAGAACTTCCCTGAGCGGATTTTCCCTTGCAGGTATTCTTTCTCCTGATTGCTCAACTGACCGCGCGCGATGATTTCCTTATATACATTGCTGATGCGAAGACGGGGAATATAATCGTTATTCAAATACACCATCCAATTGCCGTCATCAAATTCGATTGTTATATCCGGTGTAACAACTTGGTTGGTATCTTCGCCGAATTGCCTCCCCGGCGAAGGGTCAAGATTTGAAATTTCCTCGATTCCGTTTTGTACATCCTCTAAATCCGCTCCATAGCGTTTGGCAATTTCGGGAATTCTTCGTTTCAACAATAGGTCAAAGTGTTCTTGAACAATCCTGGCGGCCAAGGAATTTCCACGGCCCTTTAATTTTAGTTGTATGTGGAGGCATTCTTGTAAGTCGGATGCACCGATTCCTGGGGGATCCAGGCCTTTTAGCACATCGTGGGCCTCCTGCATAACTTTCAGAGGCTTGTGAGCCAGCAAAGACAGGTTGGACAGATCTTGGGTTAAATAACCCCGATCATCCAGGCATCCAATGAGGTATTGAATTGCTTCCCTTTGTGCTTCATCCAGATCTGCCAGATCGGCTTGTCTGATCAGTTGCTCTTGTAAACTGGTATCACTAACAAGGCTGTCGAAAAAATGTTGACGCCGTTGAGCATCGTCAGAGGTGTAAACGTTTTGCGAGCCAGCTTGCGCAAAATGTTCCCGCCAGTCCTCGTCGAGCTTGTTGAGAATTTCGAAGTCCTTTTCAAGGTCCATCTCCGTGCTCTGATCGGGAGTGTCATTGTCCTCGGTGTTTTCCAGTGTCGATTCGAGACTGGCCCCGTCTATGGGAAGCTCTTCGAGAGTAGGATTGCTTTGCAACTCTTCAAGGATCTCGTTTCGGAGTTCCATTGTTGGCGCCTGTAAAATCTTCAACGACTGACGAAGTTGCGGCGCCAGGACGAGTGATTGCGTCTGCTTTTGGAACTGATGGAGTCCTTGAGAGGACATGGGCAAAAATTCTTTTATTGATTGGTTGTTTCGATTGGATTTTCGGAATTCGTGGAGAAGAAATATTTCAGAGTTGGGTCGGTCGTAAATAAACCGGCATCCTCAAATAGTTTTCCCAAATAAACGGATAGCTTTTCATTGGTGGGTCCACAACCATCGTTATAGATGTAGTACTCCAGATCAGTCTGGACAGCTTCCGCATCCTGATTCCTGTCCGTTCGCTCCCGCTGCAGGAGTTTCTGCAATATGTTGTTTAAACTTTCGTCCGCTTCGGAGTATTCTTCCTGGATGAATTTCGCGACAACTGACTTTTCAAACCCACCGGTTTCATTCTGCCTACACTCATAAACTTTATCGGTCCCCCTTTCCGCAATTTTGCGGATCAAATCGATGTTCAGCTGGTCAAAGATTTTGGTTGAGTGATACATTATTAATTATTACTACAGTGAAAAAAAATACAATTTTCAAGCGTCCAATTGTAAAACTAGCATGAAATATGCTTCATTTATTGAATCCAAGGGATGCAGTTGACAAATTCGACTTTCCTGAACATCCCTAATACCATGATTTCATTGACTGAATCGGCTGCGCGTAAAATCGAAGCTCTGCAAAAAGAATCTGCTGATGACAGCAAACGGTTACGCATTTTTGTAGAAGCCGGAGGATGCTCAGGCCTTGAGTACGGAATGAGTTTTGATGTCAAAAAAGACCAAGACGATATCCTGAAAAGCCAAGGTGTCTCCTTCCTGATGGACCCTGCGAGCCTCGCTTATTTGGATGGTTCCATAGTGGATTTTGACGATGGTCTGCAAGGCAAGGGATTTGAGATCAAAAACCCCAATGCAAAAACGACCTGTGGGTGCGGCAAGTCGTTTAGTTAGTTGAAGGCTATATCCCATCGAGCGGAGGAACTTTTACCCTCAGTTACCCTGGATATCGACCTTTCGTTCAGAAGCATGTGCCGATCCAAGCTTTTGCGAAGTTGGAATCCTCTTTCCTGCATGGGACTGCAGACAATCTCCTGGTATTTCTAATTTAATGGAAGTCCAATTCCGGATCTGTTTCGGCCTCATAATCGACTCCAGCCATTCCAAATCCGAAAAGTTTCAGGAATTCATCCTTGTAGCCTTGGAAGTCTGAAAGACCTTTGAAGTTTTCATTATCGGCCTTTCCCCATGCTTTCGCAACCGCTTCTTGGACTTCCGGCTTCATTTCCCAGTCATCGATCCTTACGCGTCCGTTTTCGTCAAAGGTTAACGAATTACCTTGATACATTTGCGTAGCATAAAGGCGGTAAAGCTGTTCGATGCAGCCTTCGTGTAGGTCTTTCTCTTTCATAATCTTAAAGAGTATCGATATGTAGAGAGGCACAACCGGTATCGCTGAACTCGCCTGGGTTACCACGGCTTTGTTGACGCTTACAAATGCTGCTCCCCCTTTAATTTTAAGCTGTGTGTCGATTCGTCTGGCAGTAGCATCGAGGTCCTCTTTGGCTTTTCCAATGGTTCCGTTCCAGTAGATTGGCCAGGTTATTTTCGGTCCGACATAGGAAAATGCGACTGATTGGCATCCCTCAGCAATAAGATCGGCTTCTTCCAGGGCGTTCATCCACATTTCCCAGTCTTCTCCTCCCATGACGGCAACGGTGTCCTTGATATCCTGCTCAACTGCGGGCTCAAGCGAGACTTCCTTAATAATACCTTTGTCGGTATCTAGCGTCGGTCCCACAAAGGATTCGCCGATAGGTTTGAGAGTGGATTTGTGAATAGCTCCGGTTTTTGGGTGTTCCCTTCTCGGAGCAGCCAGGCTGTAAACTACAAGATCTACGGGGCCGGTCTCATCTTTAAGAATATTGATTACCTCCTCTTTGATTGAATCTGAAAATGCATCTCCATTCACGCAGCGGGCATAAAGACCTGCTTCCTTGGCTTTTTTTTCGAATGCCACAGAATTGTACCAACCGGCCGATGCCGTCCTGCCATTCATAGCTGGTCTTTCGAAAAAGACGCCTAGAGTTGATGCGTCGCTTCCAAAAGCGGCCGCAATGCGGGCCGACAGACCGTAACCTGAGGAGGATCCAATGACCAATACCTTCTTGGGGCCCTCCTCAATGGGACCTTGGCTCTTCACATAGTCAATTTGTTCCTGTACATTGGCAGCGCATCCATCAGGATGAGCTGTTATGCAAATAAAACCGCGGACTTTGGGTTTAATGATCATGAATCGATTCTTTGGAAAAAGGGGACAGGCTGAATTTTAGTTTTCCCAGTTTCAAGGCGATAATTGTCGTTAGGCTACGGTTCGGGAGTTTTGTTCGGCCACAGCTGAAACGCTAGTTAAAATGATTTCGAAAGCGCCTCCTGGATCGGTTAGTTGATCGACTAAAAAGACTTGAGAGCGATTCATTTTTTCATCCCGACACTCTCTTATCTGACCGTGATATTCACTGTTTGAATCCGTGTTGATTGAAAGGTGCATCGATTTGCCACGAAACAACTCAGGTTTGAGTAAAAACAATAGTGGTAGTGCGTCATGAAAAATAGCTCCTCCCAACTCAAACTTTGAATCATCGACATTCTCGGCTGCACCCATGACTCCGATCAATTTTTCACCCAACTCAGTTTTCAGCACTGACCGGGCCATTTGTTTTCTGTTTTCGTTGAACACAAGCTGATGTGTTACATCCAAGGGAAAGAGCACTGTCGGTATTTCCAAACCCAATACGAAATCAGCCGCATCCGGATCCATGTAAAAGTTAAACTCCGCGTGCTTGGTGATGTTCCCTTGACGCTTATTGGGTCCCAAAGGATTCAGGCAGCCGCCCATGATTGTCAGCAATTCAACATTTTCTAAGAGGCTCGGATTCGATGAAAACAATTGTGCAAGGTTCGTGAGAGGTCCTGTGGCGAGGAGATTTACTTTTTTGTCCGTAGCCTGGATTGTATTTGCTAAGTATTCCTGGGCGCTTGAGTTTTGGGGTGTTTTTTTTGGCTCCCCCATGTCTACGCCGCCAAGTCCATTGAATCCAAAGGCGTTATCTCCACGTTGGCTTGGAATTTTCCAGGGTACGTCAGCACCTTCAAAGACGTTCACATCCCTTCGATCGAATAGATCCAGAGCCAAACAAGCATTCCTAGTTGCGGTATTTACTGATACATTTCCATGGCAGGTTGTGATTCCCAGCAGATTGATTTCATTTGACCTTTGTAATGCAACCAAGGTGGTGATGAAATCGTCACCGCCATGATCCCCATCGTGTATCACGGACAAGGGATAATTATATCCTGAATCGTATAAATTTTCCTCGCCCATTATTCTGAATTGTCCCGTCGGCAAACACGCTGCGGCCACGTACCAATGTTTCTTTTGCTTGAAAAGGGAAGTGGAGTCCGACGTAGGGTGAATGCTTGTTCTTGTAATAAAGCCCCTCCGAACTGATTGAATTGCGGCCCTTAAAATTGGCTACACAAAGGTCGGCGTCCATGCCCACTTCGAGTTTACCTTTGCGCGGCAATTGAAAGCGTTCTGCAGGATGCGTGCTCAATAGTTTTGATATATCCAGCAAGCTCCAATTAGTTTTTTCACGAATTAGGCTGTAGCTGATTGTCGCCAGATGTTGAATACCGGAAATGCCACCCCAAGCTTTGAAAAAGTCTTCCCCTTTTTTCATGACATCTAGGCATGGCGAGTGATCAGAACCGAGAGTATCAATCTCGCCCTTACGAAATTTTTCCCACAACGCCTCAACGGCAAAAGGATTGCGTAGGGGTGGAGCGCATTTGGCAATGGCACCCCATTGATCAAGCGCCTCCGTGGTCAAGCATAGGTAGTGGGGGCAAGTCTCTGCTGTTATATCGACCTTGTTTTGCTTGGCTTCGGTAATCAGGTCGATGCCTTCGGCGCAGCTCACATGGACTATATGGATGGGGCAACCAGTTTCTCCCGAAAGTTCTATGGCGGTTTTAATGGCGATCAATTCCGCTTCAATCGGTCGTGAATTCAAAAAATCTGTGTAATTAGTATTTCCTGACTGGATGTATTGCTTTGATAACTTGGCCGTCAGAGCATCGTCTTCTGCGTGCAAGGCAAGAACCATTCCTTCCAATTTTGCGATGGCTTTCATGCCCTTTTTGAGGCTGGTTGTGTCTACGCAAGGAAACTTCTTGATACCACTGTTGCTCATAAAGGCCTTGAAACCAATGACGCCTAATTCCCAGAGGGATTCGAGTTGCCCTATGTTGTCCGGAACAAGTCCACCCCACAGTGCAAAATCCACCAGGCAATTGTTCTCACCATGCTCTTTCTTTTTATGGAAAGCCTCGGCATTGATAGTCGTTGGAAGTGAATTTATGGGCATGTCGATAATGCAGGTCGTTCCGCCGGCTGCAGCGGCCTTGGAACCTGTTTCAAATCCTTCCCAATCGGTATTGCCGGGTTCATTGATGTGTACGTGACTGTCAATTATACCGGGTATGACAAAACAACCTTCCGCTAGGATCTCATGATTGGCCTGCCCGGAAAGATCTTTCTCAATAGCTTGTATAATTCCATCCGCTATGCCGAGGTCCATTGGGTATTCGCCGGTTGGACCTACGACAGTTCCTCTTAGGATGACGGTATCGAAATCGGGCATAAATTTGTGGTTAAATTCCGAACTAAGGAATGCGCAGTGGGCCTGCCTTTTTATCTGGATTAGTAGGGTAAGAGCATCCTTGCTCTATCGATGATAAATGAGAAATTCATTTCAATGTATAGGAGCTCTAATTACCCTTATAAGTACTGTAACTCCACGGAGAGGCCAATAACGGCACATGGTAACCGGCACTCGCATCGTTTACACGAAACTGTATCGGAATAATCGACAAGAACGGTGCTTCCTCCGCAGAATCGTAAAAGTAATCCCCAATATGAAATTTTAGCAGAAAATCGCCTTCCTTCATCGTATCAACCGATAAGAGTGGAGAATCGGTTCGTCCGTCACAGTTTGTTGTAGCAGTGGTATGTAATAGATTACCTTCATCGGTTATTTCGAATAACTCGATTTTTACCCCTGCGGCAGGTATTCCATTCTTTGTATCTAAAACGTGGGTACTCAGTTTTGCACTCATAGTAAAATTAGTTTAGAAGATCATTTAGCCGATGCCAGGCTATTCGATTGATTTGTGTCAACGCCTCAGACCGTTCCGCTTGCATATCGTTAATTAGTCTGGATTCAAAATGGCTAAAAATGCTTTCTTGCGTGTGGTCTTTGACGCATATGATGAACGGAAACTCAAATTTGTTTTTGTAAGTATCGTTCATTTGGCTCATGTGTTTGAACTGCTCATTTGTCAGCTGATCCAAACGAGCCGACTTTTGTTCAGCAGTTGAGGAATCTGTCAGTTCGCCGGCCACGGCCAGTTTGCCTGCCAAGTCGGGGTGAGCGCGAATCAGAGCCAATTGCTGTATCTCCCTGGCTCCTTGGACTGTTACCGACAAGCTTTGATGCAGCTCTTCGATTGAACTGAAAGGATTCTTATCCCAAGTAAGGGCTGGTATCCAGGGAGAATGCTCATAAATTTCCCCCAATGCCTCCGTAAATGCGGCCTGATCTAAAGTATTCAGCGTATCCAACTGCATGGAAAATTACTTTCGGGAACAGGCTGGGAACTGGCAAGTACCTAAAGGAGGGATCTCAGTTTTAGTCTTTCAATAATTTAGTCATCACTCGCTATCATTCGGATAAAGCGGCCGCCTTCGCTGAGATTTTAAACTTGGAATTACAAACTTCTTACTGATTCCTTGCCTCCTATGGCCATCAGGATTTCATAGGTTCTCACGTACGCCCGT
The DNA here is from genome assembly GCA_002346535.1 of Opitutales bacterium UBA2995. Taxonomy (GTDB): domain Bacteria; phylum Verrucomicrobiota; class Verrucomicrobiia; order Opitutales; family UBA2995; genus UBA2995. The sequence goes on from DDZZ01000047.1 coordinate 40,018, forward strand.
TCTCCGGAAAAAATCGGTGTACTGCGGAAAGGGCCAACATTGTGGCGGGAAATTTCTTCAAACGTTCTACCGGATTTGTAGATGACTACATCTCCGTCTTCTGTGCTTTGGTAAATTTTTCCATCCGCTTCAACTACGGTAGGGTAGGCCGTGCCTGAAACGCCCAGAATTTTATGGGAATAAACAATCTTACCTGATTCCGCCTCCAATACAGTTACAGTACTTTCATGACCCACAACATAGATCAAACCATCGTATACCAACGGAGAACTATAGTAGCGTTCCTGGGCCACATCGGTGTGCCAAAGTAGTTCCAAGCCGTTCCTTTCGAGTGACCTCACCGTATTCGGGACTTTGTAGGCGTAAACGTGACCTTCCTCGTTATTCATACCATTTGAAGCATAGATGACGCCATTGACCAGGGCCGGTGTGTTGAAAATTCCCCAGGCGCGGTCCCTGTTTATTTTCACCAAGTCATCCTGTAGAACTTCACCATCCTTATTCCGTAAAACTTCTCCTCGAGGGGTAAACAAAAACCATTCACCATTGATTTCAAAAGGTACCGGAGTTCCGAATACAACTTCCGAATCTGTGTTCCACAGTTTTTTACCTGTCGCAGGATCCAAGGCGATGTAGTCATCAAATCGAATGATCAGTTTGTCGTCGACGACCTGAGGCATGGTCGAGCCGCCCCAATAGTGATCGGGGTGTTCCATGAACGAAGTCCACAAGCGGTTTCCATCCAAGTCGTAGGCCACAACCACTCCAAAACCAAACTGAGCGTAGATGCGTTTTCCATCGAAATGGGGACTATAGGATGTGTACCCATTGGTCATATGCGCAGGAGGCATATCGTAATCCTTATAAAAAGGTTGGCTCCGCAATTCCTTTATTTTTTCTTCCAAGGCCGATCTTTCGGCCTCCTTTTGAACCTTTGATTCGGCTGCTACGGTGTTCTCGGCGTTTTTTTCGATTGCCTTTTCCAGGCGACGAATTTCAGTCCTCAATCGACCGGACTGTTGAGTGAAATTCCGAATATCCGCCCGGTGAGTTTCCAGTTCAGCTTTTTTGGTATCGCTGACTCCTCGCAAGGTATAAAGATCGTTTTGACGTTCCCAAAGCACAGCTCCGGACCGACTGTCCACACAGATCAACTTGTCCGGTTCTGCTGTCAGAATGAGGCGCTTTCCAACTAATATCGGTGTGCCGTTGCTCTTTGATTCCAGGGGCACAGCAAAGAGTTGATTGTTTGCCCAATCCGTCGGCGCCGATTGCACCTCGTAGGTGCCGTTGTGGTTACCTCTCCAAGCCGGAACATCTCCTTGAAGATGGGATATAAAAATGAGACAGCTTATCGATAGAATGGAGGGAACCATTAGGGCTCGTATACGTGCTATTTTCATGTGTTTGATTATTTGGAATTTTGAAGGTTTGGAAAGGAAATAAATTGCAGTGAGGCTGATGTTGAGCCTCAGATTGGTTCCTCTCTTACAAGGACCTTTTGCAATCAAGAAGGATCCTCATTGGGTACATTATATTGTATCTCCAACTGGGCCAAAGTCTCCTTCAGACGTTTAATCTCGGATTGGTACTCAAGATTTTGTTACGCGTTGTTAATTTCTTGTGGGTCATTTGTAAATCAAAGAATTCCCATTCGTCTGCAACGTAAAAGTGCATGAGTTTATAGCGGTCATCTCGTCCACCACGGTGTTTAGCTACCATGTGTGGTCCCGGATACTCGATCATGGGTTCGGAGGCCACCAGTTTGATTGTCAATTCTTCGACAATATGGAAGCTTTTAAGCGCTTCTTCCGGAGACCGTGAAGGTTAATGGACTTGTTTTATGTGAGGAGGTAGTTGTGTCGCAGTCTCGTATTTTTCCGGTCACGCCAATTGACTTATTAGAAGAAGGGGAAAAAGGTAGAATAATTTCCTCGCACATTGGGGCTGAAAAATACCACTGTGGCTTTAAGGAGCTAAAGGGTATAAGAGCAAAAGGATTTCAATAAGCTGGCGAGTTCAGAATGTTTCGTATTCCTTTCCCCAATTTTCTTTCCATTCACTCTCATCCACGTAGCCTGTGAATTTTCAATTCAATCGCTATGTTCCGGAAAACACTACTCATATTTTTATCTCTCTTTGCCACTGCCTTTGCTTCGGCGAAAACAACGCCCAATATAATCATCATTCTTGTCGATGACATGGGTTATGGAGACCTTAAGAGCTATAATCCGGAATCAAAGATACCTACACCTCACCTGGATCGGTTGACGGAAGAGGGGATGCGTTTTACCGATGCCCATTCAGCGGGTTCCCTCTGCCATCCATCGCGTTACGGTTTGCTGACCGGGCAGCTGCCTTACCGGATCAATTACAATATATGGCGCGAGCATGCTTTGATTGCTCCGGATCGCATGACGGTTGCCTCCTTCTTGAAGGGTCAAGGATATCGAACGGCTATGGTGGGCAAGTGGCATTTGGGATTTGAGGAAAATGGCTACGAAAACGTTTTGCCGGGAGGACCGGTAGATGTGGGCTTCGATACTTATTTTGGCATTCGATCCTCAACGGACATTCCCCCCTATTATTACATTGATGGGGATCGAGCTTTGGTTCCTCCGTTGAACCAGATTGGGGACAATTTAAGTGGTGATCCCTGGACGAATATCCAAGGTGCGTTTTGGAGGGAAGGCGGCATTGCGCCGAACCTCCAACTCGAGGATGTACTGCCTCGATTTACGGACGAAGCCGTTGGCGTTATCGGAGATCATGCGCGCCTAGCCGGGGATGATCCTTTGTTTCTTTACCTGGCCTATCCAGCGCCTCATACGCCTTGGCTGCCTTCCCCTGCCTTTGTTGGCCTGACGAATAGCATGTATGGGGATTTCATGGCGATGGTGGACTACATGATTGGGCGTGTGCTGGCAGCGCTCGATCACAATGGAATGAAGGAGGATGCGCTTGTGATCTTCAGTTCCGACAATGGACCGGTTTGGTATTCCAAAGATACCGAGGCCTATGGCCATGCTTCAACCGGTGGCATGCGAGGGATGAAAGGCGATGCTTATGAAGGTGGGCATCGTATACCCTTTCTCGTTCGATGGCCGGGACATGTGGATCCCGGTTCATTATCAAATCAAACCATTTGCTTTACCGATGTCTTAGCCACCGTGGCTGATATTACCGGTGGGAAATTGCCCAGAGGCCAGGGTCCGGACAGCTTTAGTTTTTACGAAGCCCTCAAGGGTAATGGAAAAGTAAATACAGGTGTACGAGCTCCTCTCGTTCTGGAATCCGCTCGCGGACATTTTGCCATTCGCTACGGAAAATGGAAATATATTAATGCGCTGGGTTCAGGCGGCTTTTCGGATGGTTTCGATTCCGCTTACAAAGCAGTCGAAGAAAAGGCTGGTGCCCCAACAGCTCAGCTATATGACATGGAAAATGATCCTGGCGAAACCGCCAATTTGTGGGGTGAGCATCCGGATGTGGTGAAGTGTTTGGCGGCAGAGCTTAAGCAGTTGGTTGAAGCTGATCATACGCGGGAGTATTAGGTCGTGTTTGTTCAAAGGGTAGAACTCCATCGCCGAGGGAGCCGTTTTGATTTCGGCGGTCTTGGCAAGACCGCCCTACCTATACAGCTATTTATCTTTCTCCATTTATGCTTCCCTGTTCTTGCCCTCAGTCCTCCGGAGCAGCCTAACATCCTTCTCATTGTTGCCGACGATTTGGGATACAGCGACCTTGGTTGTTATGGGGGTGAGATCAAAACACCTAACCTCGATATTCTGGCAGAGAATGGCGTTCGGCTGACTCAGTTTTATAATACCGGTAGGTGTTGTCCATCACGGGCCAGTATCCTTACGGGCCAGTACCCTCATAAGGTGGACTTAGGGCATATGACCATTGATCTTGGTCAGCCGGGTTACCGGGGACGAGTGTCGAAGGAAGCACAAACGATTGCCGAGGTGTTAAAACCTGCTGGCTATAGATCCTTCATCGCCGGCAAATGGCATTTGGGTACGGAGGATCCAACTGAACATGGATTCGAAGAATTCTATGGCACTTTGGTTAGCTGTAAGCGTTTCTTCGATTCGGATCATATGATGCGCATGCCCGAAGGTAGAGAGTCTCGGAAATACAATGACGGCGATTTCTACGCCACTGATGCCATTACGGATCATGCACTTGATTTTTTGGATCTGGCCCGGGATACACCGGACAATCCCTGGTTTCTTTATCTGGCCCATCCAGCTCCGCACTTTCCGCTGCAAGCACCCAAGGAGGATATTGAAAGGTATGTGGACAGTTATCATTCCGGTTGGGATCAGCTTCGCGAAGAGCGGCTCACCCGAATGAAGAAGCGCGGTATCATCGCTGATTCGACGGATCTGAGTCCATTGTCACCTTGGGTGAATTTTGGTGAAACGAAATCGGAGCTGAATCCTGCCTGGGATGCCATTAGCAATGAAGATCGCCGCAAGGACTTGGCTAGGCGTATGGCCATCTATGCGGCTATGGTGGATCGCATGGATCAGCAGATTGGACGATTGTTGGATGATCTGAAAGCCAATGGAGAATTTGGAAATACCCTGATTATCTTTACTTCCGACAACGGAGCTTGTGCGGAATGGGGTTGGAAGGGCTTCGATGTTCAATCCAGTAACCGGAATATTTTACACCGTGGTGCGGAACTTGAGAAGATGGGAGGTTCGGAATCATACCACAGTGTAGGTTCGGGCTGGGCTAATGCATCCAACACACCTTGGAGAATGTATAAGCATTACAACTACGAAGGAGGCATCAATTCGCCGGTTATCGTGCATTGGCCGGAGAAGATTTCCGATCAGGCTGGGCAGTTGTTTCACAAACCTGCGCACCTTATTGATTTGATGGCAACATTCGTTGCCGTATCGGGTGCCGATTATACAGGTGAGCATCCATTACCCGGAGTCGATCTGCTTGCAGAACTTGATTCCGACCCGGTGGAGTTTCGCGCTTTGTATTTTGAACATGAAAGCAATCGCGCAATCCGTGAAGGAAACTGGAAATTGGTCGCCTTGAAATACAAACCTTGGGAGTTGTATGATATGACGAAGGTGAGGACGGAAGGTAAAGATGTTTCAATTTGGTATCCGGATGTAGTGGCTCGGTTGAGTGCAAAGTGGGATGCTTGGGCGGCAGAGAATCATGTAACCCCCCTGCCGAAGGATTATGGGGTAAGGTATTTGCCGAAACAGGACGAGTGGCGTGAGGTGAGAGGCGAGTAATAAATTTGAATTGGGCCCGTGCTTAAAAAATGTAGGTACGCTAGTAACACCGTGGAAATTGTAGGAGTAGCTTCTTCTCCCTGCGTCCTGTGCCTCTCGGCCCTCGCCACTATTACGCAGCGCCCCAAGTAGTCATCATCATGACGGATGACAGGATACCAATGTGTGTGGAGCTACGGATCTTTACACGCCTAGTATGGATCGAATGGCGGCGGAAGGCGTGCACTTCACCCAATTCTTGCAGGTTCATCGGTGTGCTCTCCTTATCGTGCGTCTTTGCTCACTTGAAATCCCCTTCCGGGAAATCGTTGACCGGCAACTCAGGCAAAACCGGAGGGCTACTGCTGAGCAGGTCACCATCGCTGAGATGCTTAAAGCTGAAGGTTACGCAACTGCCCACATCGGTAAATGGCATTTGGGGAAAGATCAGGGAAGCCGACCGGTTGGACTTTCGAATTCGGATGGTCTTTAAAAACCTCGAAGCTGCTTTTGAAGAAAAGGCGTGGAAGGAAGCTTCCGAATCCTTTTTTCCTGATCAAGGGGCCTTGGCAGAAAAGGAGCAAAACGTTTTGGACTGTTTTCGCTCACTGGGATGTGCTGCTTACGGAGGTGAACCTGAAGGATTAACAGCTCCTACAAAAAACAGCGACCCCATTGAGCCGCTGTTTTGGATAGATTAGTTAAAATGCCTTAATCAAGAACAGGTTTGGAGGCTACTTCCTCCTTACTAGTATCCGATTTGAGATCATTGTAGAGTTCGAGCCCTTCTTCTGGTTTTAGACCGTTATGAACGATTCCACCCACCGCTTGTATCATAGCGAGCGGAGAATCTGACTGGAACACGTTCCTTCCCATATCAACCCCACATGCACCACATCGTATGGCGTTGTAAGCCAATTCTAGTGCTTCGATTTCTGGAAGCTTTTTACCACCGGCAATTACTACTGGAACCGGGGTTGCAGCCACAACGTTCTCAAATCCTTCGGTGTAATAGGTCTTTACGATGCTGGCTCCATTTTCGGCACACACACGAGCAGCTAGGCTGAAATAGCGTGCATCGCGAACCATGTCTTTTCCGACGGCAGTTACACCCATAACCGGAATGCTGTATTTGTTCCCGATGTCCACTAAGCGGCTAATGTTAGCTATAGTGGAAGCTTCTGTGGCTGCGTCTCCTACAGCTATCATACCAGCCATGGCAGATGCGTTCATGCTAATTGCTTCGGCTTCATCGAGTAAGATGTTGTGATTCATCTCCGTGAGGATCGTCGTTCCTGTATCGGTCCGCAAACAGATGGGCTTAGTGTTGTCAGGGGGAATGCAAGCGCGAATCATGCCGCGGGTTGCCATCAAGCAGTCGGCATGTTCAGCCAGGGGAGCGATACTCAAGTCGATGCGTTCCAGACCTGAGGTGGGACCCATGAGAAACCCATGATCAAAGGCCAGCATCACAGTACGGCCTGACTTGCGGTTAAAAATGCGTGATATGCGATTTTTAACACCCCAGTCGGTACTATTCATACCCTTGAGGTAAAATGAGCTCGTATCTGCAGGAGCATTCAGCCCGAAGTTATCGCCATCTCTGATATCATCTAGATCTGCCATAATGATTTATGAATTAAACTTTAGGGAATTGTTTAGTTTTTTCGACGACAGAGCAAGGATGCTCTTGCTCATTAAACGAATTGAAGGTGGGGCAACCAGTTCACCTTACAATTTGGCCTTTTATGCTTATAATTTCTTTGTTTCTTTTGAAGCCGGTTGATCCCATTAGTTGGCGTTGAGCCAATCTAGCACCCGTTGATTAAAGTCTTCAGTGTACTCAAAATGGAATGCGTGACCAGCATCATCGTAGAAATAGGTATCGCACTCCGGAATTCCTCCTGCGACTTCTTCCGCCATCCATAGCGGGGTGAAGATGTCATCTTTGCCGCCGATCACCAGGCATTTTTGAGAGATGTTGCCGAGTTCTGAAATCATGTTGTGTGATTTGCAGGCGGCGGATTGTCCTACCAAGCCAACGAGCGGTTGGGGTTCTGGAGCAACCCCGAATCCAGTACGACCTTCCAGTAGACCGGCATAACCGTCCGGATTATCCCAAAAGGGTTTGGCGAAAATCAGGAGCTGAATCCACTCCATGAATTGAACTGGAGTCAGATGAGCAAAAGTGGCTTCGATATGATTAAAAATGGATTTAGCATATTCATCACAGCGTGCCCAAGGGCACATCAAGACAGCGCTTTTAACCTTCTCGGAGTGGCGTAAGCAAAGCTGTTGAGCGATGATCGAACCCATGGATACACCGACTACTTTGGCTGATTCAATTCCGAGGGCATCCATTAGCCCTGCATAATCATCCGCCATCATAGAACTACTGTAGTCGCCTTCAGGTTTATCGGTTTTTCCAATGCCGCGATTGTCCACCATAATGCAGCGGTAATTCTGCTCCCAGTGTTCAGCGTGCACCTCCCATAAGGCTCCCGGGGCCGTGATACCCATGATTAATATGAGCGGGTCCCCTGAACCGCGCTCCTCGTAATGCATCTGAATTCCGTTAGTTTTTATGTGGGGCATGATTGTGTCAGGTTTAAAGTTAGAAAGAGGACTTTTGAGCAAACAATACGGACTCTCGAAAAGTAAAAATACAAGTTTGCTGGGCCTAAATGCGAGGATCAATACTTTATATCAGGTTCGTTGGAAAATTTGGACCTTTAGAGAATACCCGGATACAATCCTGGAGTTTTTCTCCTGATCCGCAGTGTTCTACAAAAGAATGAGTAGCGGTCCAAATCGCCGAAAAATAAATTTTCTAATTTTTACGTTAATTGCCTTTTTTCCCTTTTTTCAGTATCCTGGCTCAGCAAATCTATTTTCCTTGTCAGTCAACTGCTTCGGCTTAAAATCCAACCAATGCCTGCACCATTCGCCGTCCAAACGATGGAATCTCCGATTGTGACCACGTTGGCGGAGAGAGAGGGATTCGAACCCTCGGTACGGTTGCCCGCACACTTGATTTCCAATCAAGCCCATTCGTCCACTCTGGCATCTCTCCTTTGATTGTGAAAGCCACTGAAAATGTGTGTCTCCAAGTTTAGGTCAAGAATCTCTTGACAGTTGCTGCCATAGTGGACGAATGGGCTTACCCATGGACACTTCGTTTGTGTCGCCACTTTGGTGGCTCGGAACGTCCACTCTGGCATCTCTCCTTTGATTGTGGTGACCAAACCCCTAACTTAGTGGCAAGTCAAATGAGACTCTATCCGGACTCTGTTCATATGGATTGAATGTTAGGTTCTGGAAAGAGTTCCTGATGTAGGGAAGGTATAGCCTGACCGTAACCAAGGA
>DDZZ01000070.1 GCA_002346535.1 Opitutales bacterium UBA2995
TCTTTGGTCATTTCTTCGGCGACCATTGCTTTTTTTCTCCATCTCGTATCGGTTTGGCATTGCCGGATGACTGAATCGACTTTCACCGTGAATTTTTGATTAGAATTTCAAGATCCTCGTTCTCTATGGAAGGAGGGAAACGATAGGAATAATCCTCAAACTTTAAAGTGAGATTGGGATTATAATAGGGATCTCGTTTTAAAAGGGTATTCCACTTTTCTTTAAAGTAATTCGATTCCTTTACGAAAATCTCTTTTTGCGGCTCACTCCCTCGGGTTGCTGACTCGTGGTGGTAAAGAATTGCACGCGCAGCCATCAAATTGGATAGCCCACGTTGTATGCACTTTAAACATAGATCCACATCATTGAAATTGATCTTAAGGTTTTCCTGATCAAACATGCCAACCTCCATGAACTTGGATCTCTGTATCGCCAGACAGGCTCCAGTCACAGCAGATACTCTGTGAGTCTGGTTGATGCGGTTTCGCTGACCAGCAGCCCCCATTGGATAATAACGGAATGCATGGCCGGCAACTCCACCTATTCCGCACACAATTCCTGCATGCTGGATACAACCCTCAGGATAATAAAGCAATGCTCCCACAGCACCCACTTTTTTATCGACGGCATAAACGGCCAAATCATGGAGCCAATGCGGAGACTGAATCGCCACATCGTTATTTAGAAATACCAAGACTTCACCACTTGCCTTTTTTGCAGCAAAGTTGTTCATGGCTGAGTAGTTGAAAGGTTTATTATAATTCAGAACGCGGAAGTTTTTCCCCGATTGATCATGAAGAAACTGCAAGGTTTTCGGGTCATCCGATTGATTGTCTACTATTAAAATTTCGAAATTCCGATAGTGGGTAAATTGCCGAATGGATTGTATGCAAGCAGCAAGTAGGTCGACCCCATTTCGAGTAGGAATGATGATAGATAGCTTGACTTCCTGCCCACTAAAGCCCCGCAAAATATTGTAATGATAATAGGGGGAAGACACAACCTCACCGTTTAAATGAGTCCTGTTAATGTGGTCCTTTAGAACCTTTTCAGAAGCTTCATTGATATAGTCCTTTTGATCCACAGAGAGAGCCGTTGATCCTTCTATTTCCCTCCAATGATACAAAACATAAGGAAGGTGGCATATTTGAGAATCTTCCAACAGCTCCGTTGCCCGGAAAGCCAAATCCCAATCCTGGCTGCCTTCATAGCCTTTCCTAATACCTCCGACCTTGCGGCAGAGAGATCTGGTCAGTGCCATGATATGACAAACGTAATTCTGGCCCTCAAGAAGAAAGGGATCCCAATCAGTCTTAAAAAACGGGTCCTCGTAGGATCCATTCGGTTTAATTTTATCCTCGTCGGAATAAATAAACTGGATTTCGGAATCCCGATTAATCGCAATTACTATTCTCAAAAGTGCGTCAGCATGGATTTCATCATCATGATCAAGGAACGTAATCCAGGATCCTTCAGCCGTATCAAAAGCCGTCTGAGTGGCCAAACTGATGTGACCGTTCTCAGTGCGATAAGTGATGCGGATCCTCGAATCCTTTTTGGATAACTCTCTTAAGTAGGCCAATGTTGCCGGATCTGTCGAAGCGTCGTCGGCGATACACAATTCCCAATTCTCATACTTTTGATTGAGCACAGAATCCACCGCTTTTTTGAGATAGCGTACATTAGAATTGAAAGTTGGCATCAGGATTGAAATCAGCGGCTTTTCATGAAAATGGCGGTTCATCCTATTGACGATTTTCAACGGAAGTGAGATCATTTTCTCATAACGCCTCATCCACATTGAGTAATCGTGCCATTGATACTTGTATGGCAGATACCGGGTAAATGGAACGGTCTCCATGCTCTCCTCAGCAAACAAAGTCCAGTCGCCTCCGTGCAGTTGATATTCAAATACAAGCGACTCATTTGGGCTAAGCTCTGTGGTCGGCACCTCAAACCCCGCTCGTTTAGCGGTCAAATACTTATCACCGTGCTCCTTATCCACATCAGGCCGTTTTTTGTTAATCACCGCATCATAGGTACCCCCGGGGGTGGTAAGACGAATGGCTGCGATTGGCTCATCATCCAAACGAAAGCACCACCCCAAAATCATGTATTCATAACCATAAGAACGGCCGATCTGAGCACGGTCGATCCGGTATTTAACACCACTAAATTTGTGGGAAACCTTCTGTTCCAGATAGTGGTATTTCTTGAATTTTGAGAGAAACCCAAAACCGAACTCTAGCCATTTTCCATCAGATGACTTGTAATCAAAGGCTATATATGGATCTCCCGCCAAACGCTTGATTTCAATTTCAAATCCTGAGTTTTTGCTATGGGCGACATCCGGATGCTGTCGGGCGACATTCTTTCTTGGAAGATGGCATTTGCCTTCAATAATTTGATCCCTGAACCGAACACGCACACCATTCACTTTGTTCGGGTCATCCAAATCCAAAATCCAACCAAATACCTTCTTTTTATAGGGGCTGGCCAGGTCATGCATGCAACCTTCAAATACCCTTCGAATATGGTAGTGTTTTGCATCCGCGAGATTGTGAATTCCTATCGGGTGTTCGTAATATTTCTTAGGGAGATCAATCAAACGACCTTCCCAACAAAGAAATAAAAATTCATCGTCGATTTCACAATAGATACGCAGGTAATCATCGGATGACTTGCCTGGCAGCTCCAATGAAAAGCCACTATATCGTGCCGCCTGGGATTCTTGAAGCTCTTCCGCTACATCTGGCCGTTCTATTCCAGTTATTATCTCGAGATCCTCGAAATCAAACAGG
>DDZZ01000022.1 GCA_002346535.1 Opitutales bacterium UBA2995
CAAGCGTCTGATTTCTCTTTTTTTTCCGTGGTTAAGTGTAATCTCCAACTCGTTGGGTTTGGATGGATTAGGTAAGGCTCCTTCTACTTTGAGGGACTCCCCAGCGTCAACCACTCCTTGAATCAATTCTCGCACGCGTTCGAAGGGAAAAGATTTGTCAAGGGTAACGGTGTAATGTTTGAGGATTTTGTTTGAAGGGTGGGTGAGTGAATAAGTCAGGTTGCCATCGTTTGTAATGATAATCAGACCCTGGCTTTCCCGGTCCAACCGGCCAGCGCAATGAAGGGAAGCGTCTTTTTGAAAATTTTTGGAGAGCAATTCAAATATCGTTTTTTTGGCATAGGGGTCCGAGCGGGTGCATGTGAAACCGGTTGGTTTGTTGACAGCCAAAACGATATTGGAGGTCGAGGACTTGTTTATCCTGCGCCCATCCATAAAAACATGATCTTTTGAAGGATCTATCTTTTGCCCCAATTTTGCGACAGAACCATTCACTTTAACACGCCCATTCTCGATAAATGTCTCTGCTTTTCTCCTAGAGCCAATCCCTGCCTGGGCCAGAAACTTTTGTAATCTTTCCTTTGATGGGTCACTCATGGAGGGCCGTTTCTGAAATATTAAAAATTTAAATTGATGGTTGAAATCAATGAAAAGGGTCTTGTGAATAGCAGGAACCGATAAACTTATGGCCGTAGACGTCGACTCTCAATACAACAAAAACAACCCCTTCCTGGCCAAGCTTACCGAAAACAGGCTGTTGAATAAACCGGGAACGATTAAAGATACACGGCATTTTGTGGTGGAATTGGACGGAAGCGACTTGTTTTATGCCTGTGGAGATTCCCTGGCGGTTTATCCTACCAATCGAAGTGAGGAGGTCGATGCCTTATTGTTGGCTTTGGGTGCGACTGGCGATGAAGCGACAGAACTTCCAAGGCTTGAGTCTCAAATCACCTTTCGCGAAGCACTTTCTAACAAATTGTCCCTCGCCACCCCTACTCGAAAGACCCTAATCAAATTTGCCGAAAAGGCTAGTGCGAACGACGACCAAATTCGTTTGGATGAGTTACTTGAAGACAGCAATAAAGAATCGACTGCCATTTACCTGGAAAATCGTGAGCATATCGACCTTTTGGAAGAATTCCCTAGTGTTCGTTTTACTCCTCAGGAGTTTGTCAGTGGGTTGAGAAGATTGGTGCCACGCCTCTACTCCATAGCCTCTTCTCCGAGTCAATATCCCAATGAAGTCCATCTGACTGTAGCGATTGTCCGTTACCAGACGAATAATCGTGACCGGGTTGGGGTATGTAGCACTTATTTAGCTGATCGGGTTCCTCTCGGAGAATCCAGTGTTCCAGTGTTTGTAGCAAAATCGCATTTTGGCTTACCAGAAGATAGCTCAGTACCGATCATCATGGTGGGACCGGGAACAGGTATTGCACCTTTCCGTGCATTTTTACAGGAGCGTATTACAACCGGTGCGACTGGAAAAAATTGGTTATTTTTTGGTGATCAACATCACGCTACCGACTACCTCTATGGCGAAGAGTTTGGTGCAATGAAGGAGGCGGGGCAACTTCATAGGATAGGTTTGGCTTGGTCCCGTGATCAGGAGAATAAAATTTATGTGCAGGATAAAATGATGGAAGCCGGCGCCGAGATATGGGACTGGGTCAATGATGGTGCCCACTTATATGTCTGCGGTGACGCCACGCGCATGGCAAAAGATGTGGATGAAGCCATTCATCACATTATACACAAATTTGGCGCTATTTCGGAAGATGAGGCAGAGGGATATGTCAAGCAGATGAAAAAGGAAAAACGTTACCAGCGGGACGTTTATTAGTTAATTTTTCCCTGGACATTTTTTGCATTTCCGTCCTCAGTAAATTTACTTGATTGGCTTCCTGAATTCTTTCCCACTTGCCAGCTTATGAATCTGACTTTTAACGATCGAGTTGCTGTCGTCACAGGGGCTGGTAGAGGGATTGGCCGATCCATTGCAGAATCACTTGCCGCCGAAGGCGCACAAGTAATATGCGTGAGCAAAAATCCCGATAGCTGTGGGTCTGCTGCGCAAGCAATCGAGTCTACCGGAGGTAAAGCTAAGGCATTGCCAGTAGATGTTGCAGATGCTCCCGCTGTCTCTGAAGCATGTGCGCAATTGATAGAAGAATTTGGGGCGGTCGACATTCTAGTAAACAACGCAGGGATCACGCGAGACAACCTCTTATTGCGGATGTCAGAAGAAGACTGGCATACGGTGCTCAATACCAATCTGAGTAGCTGTTTTTATTGGACCAAAGGATTGGTGAGACCCATGACGCGCAATCGTTGGGGAAGAATCATTAATGTTTCCTCGGTTAGCGGCCTTACGGGAAATCCCGGTCAGGTAAATTACTCAAGCGCCAAAGCCGGAATGATAGCCTTTGCCAAATCTTTGGCCAAGGAACTTGCCTCCCGATCCATTACCAGCAATGTAGTGGCCCCGGGTTTTATCGCCACTGATATGACAGCATCTTTTCAGGACGGAGACGTTGCCAAGCAGGTATTGGCTCACATCCCGTTGAAACGGTTTGGGGATTCAACCGACATTGCCAACGCGGTTACTTACTTGGCTTCCGAGGAAGCGAATTATATAACAGGCCAGGTTTTTACTGTTGACGGCGGTATGACGATATAAACTCTCAATATCTTTAAATAATCTACACCCAATCATGGCAGATAAAACTACCGAAGATCGCGTTACTGAAATCATCGTAAACCAGCTCAATGTAAACGAAGAGCAGGTAACCCCTGAAGCCTCATTTTTGGACGACCTAGGTGCTGATTCACTGGATACTGTAGAATTAATCATGGCCTTTGAAGAAGAGTTCAAGGACGAGATTGATGGTGAGATTCCAGAATCAGACGCGGAAAAGCTGCAGACTGTAGGGGCTGTGATCTCCTACCTTAAAGAAAAGGCTCAATAATTCTTTCCGAGGATTGGTCTGGTGATCAAGTCCTTACTTCTATGGATAACTCCGTACCTAACAAGCGTGTTGTTGTTACCGGTATGGGTGTTATTACATCTTTGGGTGAAACACCGGATTCTTTTCATGAGAGTTTGGTGAAAGGGATAAGTGGGGTTACCTTGGTCGATGCCTTCGACACCACAGAGTATCCCTGTAAAATAGGAGCCGAGCTCAAGGATTGGGATCCTACGCGGGTCATGGACGTCAAGGAAGCACGGCGGAACGATCGTTACACGCAGCTGGCGCTTTTTGCAGCAATGGAGGCTTTTAAACAATCGGGCATCGATATGGCCCAGGAAGATCCTTACAGGGTCGGTGTTTTTGTCGGTTCTGGAATCGGTGGAATGGATACTATTGAAAAACAATCTTATGCATTGTTTGAACGGGGGCCCAGGCGTGTATCCCCCTTTATGATACCGATGTTGATCGCCAATATGGGATGCGGTAGAATTGCTATTGAGATTGGCGCGAAGGGTCCCAACTTCGGCATTGTCAGCGCATGTACCACCGGGACCAACTCCATTGGTGAAGCTCTTCGGCATATCCGCTATGGTGATGCGGATGTCATGTTGGCAGGCGGTAGTGAGGCGAGTATTACTCCTTTGTCTTACGCTGGCTTCTGCAAGATGAAAGCCATGAGTACCCAGAACGAAATTCCCGAAAAAGCGAGTCAGCCGTTTAATATGAGCCGAGATGGATTTGTCATGGGCGAAGGTGCGGGTGTCATCGTTTTGGAATCACTGGAGCATGCACAAAAACGAGGAGCCAATATCCTCTGTGAGTTGGCCGGCTATGGTGCGACTTGTGATGCCTATCACATCACTGCTCCGGATACGACTGGTGAAGGCCTGGAGAATGCTATACGGATTGCTCTAAAGGATTCGAATGTGGAACCCGATATTGTGGACTACATTAATGCCCACGGCACCTCTACCCCTTACAACGATAAAATCGAAACCACAGCCATCAAAAATGCCTTGAGTGAGAAAATCGCGTGCGGAGTCAAAATCAGTTCCACTAAATCCATGACTGGGCACTTGCTTGGAGCTGCCGGAGGCATTGAAGCCATCACCTGCGTGAACAGTATTCTGACCGGCGAAATTCCTCCGACCATTAACTTGGATGACCCTGATCCGGAGTGTGATCTGGATTACGTTCCAAATGAAAAGGAATCTGCGGATGTCAATATTGCCCTGAGTAACAACCTGGGCTTTGGCGGCCATAATGGAACGCTGGTATTTCGTAAACTCGAAGACTGATCACTGTGGCTAGATCCTGCATCGCGAGTTTCTATGGCGAATTTAATCGCGATTTTTAGTACAGTTCCTAGTATTCCAATACCATGATTGAAGAAGAAATCTCATCCCTTTTGCGCGATCTTTTGTCCGCGACTGCCGATTCAGATTCTGAGGGCGTTCTGAAGGCCACACTGGCCTTGGACATCGTACAAAAGGAACGAGCCTCCGAAATTCCCAAACAGCTCCAACACTATCTTGAACGTCGGAGTTACCCAAAAGCGTTGGCCTTTTTGGAAGGTTGCCAGGACTCGTAAATCTGAACAAAGGAAATGGGCCAACGTTCGGATCGCATTCCAACGAGCGGTGAAGGAGATCTGCAAAATAATCCTTTCAATGCTCTGTCCGCAAAAGAGTTTAAATCCCCTCTTGAGGAAACTACTACTTTCGCCCCCTCTGGTAAGCCAATACCCAAAAAATCTCGTGGGCGTTTAGATGTGAAGCGGGAAAAGTCAGGACGAGGAGGCAAAACCGTGACCGCAATCTACGGCATGCAGAATATTGAGGTGCGTGAAAGGGAGCAGCTACTGAAAAAGATGAAAACTTCCTGTGGCGTGGGTGGCACTATGAAAGGAGCTGTCCTGGAACTTCAGGGGGATAACCGGGAGGCTGCAAAAACAATATTGGAGCTGGCGGGGTTTCAAGTGGTTTTTGCCGGAGGCTAAATTTTACCTTCGGCCTCTTTATGCTCAGTCGGCAAAATACCCTCTAGCTTTTAGTTGCTCTAAAATACCAAGCGCTGACTTGCTCATATTCATGATATATAAGTGAACGCCTGGCGCGTCATTATCGAGTAACTCCGCAATTTGATCGACAGCCCAAGCGACCCCAATCTGGCGTTGGGCGGCCTTATCCTCAGGTACCTCAAGGAGCTGCCGTTCAAGTTTTTGTGGCAAGGATATTCCAAACCGCTTGACCTGGTTTACATTGAGAACAGGTAAAATGCCGGGTAGGACCGGAACGGTAACTCCCATGGAACGCAATTTGTGCACGTAATCAAAGTACAACTGATTGTTATAAAACAATTGGGTGGTGATAAAATCGCCGCCTTGGTCGACCTTGTATTTCAGGTTTTTAAGATCCTCCGCCATCGAGGGCGCTTCGGGGTGTTTTTCCGGGTAGCCCGCTACGCCCATGCAGATGTCATGGAAATTAGTTTTGATAAATGCCACTAAGTCGCTGGCGTACCTGAAACCATCTTTAACCGCTTCAAATTTTTTGGCTCCTTTTGGAGGGTCGCCTCTTAGCGTCATAATATTACGAAAACCTTCTGCATGGAAGGACCGCAGTGTTTCGAGCAGGTCGTTTTGGCTCGATCCTACGCAGGTCAGGTGAGGCATCATCAACCAACCCAACTCATTTTGCAGCCTGGCCGTGATCTCCTGAGTGTATTGCCGGGTGGTTCCACCTGCCCCGTAAGTGACCGATACGAAGTCGGGTTCGAAAGCTTTGAGTCGGGATGCGGCCAAGAAAAGGCGCTGGGTATCCTTTTCTGTTTTGGGAGGAAAGAATTCTAAGGATTTGATGGACTTACCCGCTTCGAAAAGGGTAGCTATAGAGCGGTTTTTCATTTTCGTATCAACGTATCAGGATATGTTGATATGTAAAGTTAATTTTGTGGTGGGTATTAATAAATTTACTAGAATTTAGCGCGTAAAATCAGGCTTCTCGGCTTTCAATCGCAATTGTCCGCAAGCGGCATTGATATCATGTCCTTTTTCCCTTCGGATGGTGAAAGGCACTTTGTTTTCCTTGAGTATACTTGCAAAACGGTCCTGCCGCATGATGTTGGGCCGTTTCCAGCTCAATCCTTCCACTTTATTGTAGGGTATCAAATTTACGTGGGCATGTAAGTCTTTGGCGATTGCAACCAGCTTCTTTGCTTCATCCAGCATGTCATTTATCTCCTCAATAAGAATGTATTCGAGCGTAAGCATGCGTCCGTGGTTTTTGACGAAATGTTTGGCTGCCGGAATGAGCTTCTCCAATGGATATCTGCGGTTTATGGGCATTATTTTGGAACGGGTGCTGTTGGTTGCACCGTGCAAACTGATAGCTAATCTGAACTGGATAGACTTTTCTGACAATTTTTCGATCTCGGGAACCAGCCCTGAAGTTGATACAGTGATTCTCCTTGCTCCAAACTTAAGTCCCCAATCTGCATTAAGGATCTTGATGGCTTTCATCAGGTTGTCGTAATTGGCCAGTGGTTCGCCCATACCCATTACCACTATGTTATCAAAGGACGAGATTTCGGGAGTGGCTCGCTGAGTCATGGTATCCTCCTGATGGCAAACATTCATGAGCTGCGCAACGATCTCAGCCGCGTTTAGATCGCGTTTCCATCCCAGCAGACCGGATGCGCAAAACTTACAACCGTAGGCGCATCCCACTTGGGTAGAAATGCATACTGTCGTCCGCGAGCGACGTTGTCCGACCCCTTTCATCGGAGCTCGAATCAGCACTGTTTCAATCAGCGAGCCATCCGTCAGCTCCATCAACAATTTGTTGGTGACATCACGGGATTCCTTGCTGAGAAGGGGCTTGGCGGGTGAGAGCTCGAAATGTTCATCGAGAATGTTGCGCCATTCAGCTGGTAAGTTGCTCATTTGGTCCCATGATTGGACGCGTTTTTTGTAAAGCCAGTCTGTCAGTTGTTTGGCTCGAAACTTGGGTTGTCCGGTGTCTCGGGCAAATACCTCGAGTTCCTCTAGAGTCTCTCCGAAGATCAACTTTTTTTCGGGCTCAAATTTCATATACTTCTATTGCCAATGGATCTCCTCAGGTTTTGCATTGTCTTTTCCGATAGTTTCCATGGTCGCAATAAAAATTGTTTAAACTATTATTTGAAAACGTCCGTTTTGAAATACAGTTTAGGACTGTTTTGGGTTAGCTCATAACGCAACGATCAAATCCAAACTGGGTGAAAACGCTAAATATCTATATTTTTCGAAAAGCGCTGTATTCCTGCTTCCTTTCAGTGGCGGTGTTCACCCTGATTTTGTTGTTGGGTCGCGCTGTCAAGGAAGTGGTGTTGCTGCTGGCTTTGGGATATCTCAGTTGGTTTGAATTTTTTGAGCTTCTGGCAACGCTGGTTCCTTTTGTCATTTCCTATGCCCTCCCTTTAGGAATGTTGACGGGCATCCTGCTGGTTTTGGGGAAATTATCAGCACAAAATGAAATTACGGCAATGCGTTGTGCGGGAATCAGCATCTGGAGAATATCCACGCCTATCTTCGCTTTGGCGATTATGGGAGTCTCGGGATCAGTTATGATCAACAACTACTACGCACCCAACGCCAAGGCGGCATTTGATGTCCGGCGACTCGATTCCATTCGTAAAGATCCGATGCGATTGATCGTGGCCAATACCTTTATCCGGGAATTTCCCGGGCGGGTTATATTTATCGGCGAAGAAACCGAAAATGGCTTGGCGAACTTTTGGATCTGGCAATTGGACGAAAATCGAAATGTTCACCAGATGGTTCGGGCTCGAACTGGTGAATTCAGCTATAATGAAGAGGAGGACGCCTTGATTCTGGATCTATTTGATGGCTATGCGGAAAACAGGGACCGGGACGATCCTGATGGCTTGGACAAACCTTTGATTGCGCCGTCATTTGCCAAAGCGCGCATCCGATTGCCTCTGGACACCTTTTTTGGAAAAGCTACCTATAGTCGAAAAATCTCTTCTCTCAATTTTAACGACTTACTCGATGAGCGGATGAAGACACTTGCGAGGATCGACATCGAGCCTCAGGAAAAACAAAGCCAGGTCATTCGCGTGCAATCCCAGGTACAGAAAAATTTTGCCATGGCATTTTCAGTTCTCGCATTCACGTTTCTAGCCATACCTTTGGGTATCAAAGTTGGACGGGGTGAAAACTATGCCAATCTGCTAGTCGCCCTGGGATTGGCTTTCGTTTGGTATTTCGCTTTTGTTATTGTAGGCTGGCTGGAAAAGAATCCTGCACTTCGACCAGACATTCTGATCTGGTTGCCTAATATCGGTTTTCAGATCCTCGGCCTCTACCTGTTTTTCAGGGTTTCTGGCAAGTAGGCAAGAAGCTCGGTAGTTTCCTGAAATTAAAGGTTGCTGATTAGCCAAGGCCTTACAAACCTTGCCCTCTTTTATCCATGTTCCTGAAGGAAGTCAGTATAAACGGCTTCAAAAGTTTCGCCGATCCTACCCAACTGTCACTTGAACCCGGAGTTACCGCTATCGTGGGTCCGAATGGCTGTGGTAAGAGCAACATTGCCGATTGCATTCGTTGGGTATTGGGCGAGCAAAGTGCAAAGGCGCTTCGTGGTGGAAAAATGCAGGACGTCATTTTTGAAGGTACTGATATACGGAAGCCGCATTCGATCTGCGAAGTGAGCCTGCTATTTTCCGACTGTGCAAAGGAATTGGGCGATGGATTTCACGAAGTCGAGATTAAGCGCATCGTCGCCAGAGACGGTGGAAGCAATTATTTTATCAACGGCAAATCTTGCCGTCTGAAAGATATTGGTAAACTTTTCATGGACACGGGAATCGGTCAGGTTTCCTACTCCTTTATGGTGCAAGGACAGATTGACCAGATTCTTTCATCCAATCCGGCGGAAAGGCGCATTATCTTTGAGGAAGCTGCCGGAATCACCCGCTACAAAGCTCAGCGAAAGGAAGCATTGAACAAGCTAGCCCATGTAGATGCGAATTTAGCGCGGGTAACGGACGTAATCGAGGAGGTTGGTCGGCAAATTGGTAGCTTGCGGCGTCAGGCGGGCAAGGCATTGCGATATAAGAGAATTTCACACCGATTGAAGCATCTGGATCTGGCTTTGAGTAGTCATGAGTTTTCGGACATAGAGGCAAACCTGAATTCTGCGAGTGAACACAGCAAGGAGTTCACCGCCAAAGTTGATGAGCTGAGAAAATCCGTGTCCGAGCGCGAAGCAGGTCTTGAAAACCAGAAAGAATCACGCACGCAACTTTACACCGACCTTGAGACGGCCCAGCAAGGAATCTTCGACCTTCGATCCAAAAAAGATCAGGCAAAAAACCAGGCTAAGTTTGCCGAATCCCGTATTGAGGATATAACCCATAGGCTGAGACAAATTGAGGATGAGGTTGCCAATTTGGAGCGCCGTTATGAGGATGTGCAAAGTCGCTCCCAAGGAGACGATGAAGTGCGCCTGAAGCAATTAGATTTGGTGGGTAGTTCTGACGAAATCTTCGAATCCCGCACAAAAGAGCTGGTCGAGGTTCAGGAGCAAATCGCATCGGCGGAAGCCAAGTTGCAAAATGAGCGCCGTTTGATTGAAGAAAACGATGTATCCATAACACGATTACGAACGGATGTATCGCATCTCGAGGTCACTTTGAAGACTGATGAAGTGAAGCAATCGAGTCTCAAGGAAGACAAGAATCGGCTGATTCAGGAGGCCACTGTATTCGAAAAACATCTCCAGGACTTCAATCAACGAAACAAGAACCTGGAATCGGAAAAAGCCGAGGTTAACAAGTCGCTGGAAGCCAAGGAAAAAGAATCCGAAGAATTGCTGGGTAAATTCCGCGAGGTTCAGGTGGAAATTCAGGAGATGGATAGAGAGTTGGCTCGAATGGCTGCTCACCTGAATGTGCTCAATGACCTGAATAAAAAATTTGAAGGTTTTAGCGAAGGCGCAAAGGCCCTCCTTCAAGGTCGGATTGACGCGGTGGTTGACACACGAGAGTTTCGATTGTTGGCCAAACACATCGCAGTCGATTCAGCCGAATTGCGAGCCGCTGAAGCATTGCTTGGAGCATCCCTAGATGCGTTGCTGGTCGACTCGGCAAAGATTGCTCAGACCGTTGTGCAACAGTTGGAAGTTCGAAAGCTTGGCAAGGCTTGCCTTCAGTTTCCGGTAGATTCATCGATTGGTGGCGCTTCCAAGGTTCCGGAATTCTTGGTGCCTGCGACCACCATGGTATCTTCTGATGATTTTAGGACATCCCAGGCATTGGAACAGGTATTAGCCGGCTGTTATGTTTGTGAAGATCTCGATTCATTTTTGAATTATTGGCAGGACAACCCGAATTTCAGCTTCTCTAAAGTTAGCGCCCGTAATGGTAACTTAGTCGACAGCCAAGGATGGTTTGTTGGTGGGCATAGTAAGAATGAACCAGATAGCATTCTTGAGCGTGGCAATCAAATCCGGGAATTGAAGGCAAAGATTGATGCCCTTGAAAGCGAGCTGGAAGCTAAGCGCAAAAGAGGTCGGGAGCTCGACAAAAAGCTTACCAAAACCAATAAGGGCTTGGAGTCCCTTAAATCAAGACAACAGGAGATCGCTCGTGAAGAATCTGTTTTAGAATCTGAAAAGAGAGCAGCTGAAGGATCACTTGAAAAAGCTCAGGAACGTCTGGCTCAACTTCAAACCGTCCTCCAGGAGTTGGAAGAAGCCCATGAAAAGTATGCTGCAAAAGTCGTAAAGGGGCAGGGAGAGCTTGAAGTTGCGGAAGTCATAGTGGCTGACAAGCGGGCCAAGGTTATTGAAGTAGAAAATGAACTCTTGATTTTGAGGGAAGATCGGGAGAAAAAGCGGGAGGCTCTTTCTGAGGTCCAGGTCGAATTAGCCGCCAAAAAGCAACAATTGGAAAGCTTGGAGCGTAGTTTGACGGAAATGAAGGAGCGGCTCGTCGATATCGAAACCCTTCGTCTGCAACGCACTGAGGAAACAGCTTCGCTAAAATCTCAACGTGAGGATTTGACGAAAAAAATCGAAAAACAGTACTCCCTTGAGAAGGAGGTTGTTGAAAGTCTTGAATCTGCTGAAGCGGTTACGCGAGGATTGCGAGACCGATTAATGGCTCAGGAAAAGGAAATCGCTGCGGAGGAATCTCAATTGGCTGAGGTACGTAAGGAACTGCAATCCTTTGAAGCTGCCCTCAACAAAGAAGCCATTGTAGTCGCAGAGAAGAAATCCCAAATGCGCTACCTGTCCGAAGAGATTATACGCGAATATGATCTTGAATTAGGTGATATTGATTGGCGCCGTGAATATTTTTTGGCGAACCATAAATTAGTTGAAAAACTGGCTCTCGACCTGGAAGACGAGGAAGCGGAAGCCCCAGACCCGAATCGGGCTCCGGAATTTAAAGAACCGACTGAGGAAGATATTGAAGCGCTCGAAGAGCCTGATTGGAAACCGATTGAAACGGAAGTTACCGCTTTGCGGAAACGCCTGCACTCCATGGGTCCGGTTAATCTGGTGGCCATTGAAGAGTACGGTGAATTGAAAGAACGGCACGAATTTCTGAAGACACAAAGCGATGATTTATGGAATTCCAAGGAGCAGCTGCTGGAAGCCATTGATAATATCAATCAAACCTCATTGGCGCAATTCCAGGAGACCTTTAAACAAGTCCGGGAGAATTTCATGTTTACCTTCGATAAACTTTTTGGCGGAGGAAAGGCGGATCTCACTCTAATGGATTCGGAGGATCCGCTTGAATCGGGTATTGAAATTGTGGCTCAGCCACCGGGAACGCGACTTAAGTCGATTTCGTTGCTTTCTGGCGGGCAGAAAACCATGACCGCGGTTTCAATGTTGTTTGCGATTTACATGGTAAAACCGAGCCCCTTCTGTTTGCTCGACGAGCTTGATGCACCGTTGGACGATGCCAACATTGGTCGATTTGTAGACATCCTCCATCAGTTCACTAAGCAATCACAGTTCCTCATTATCACTCATAACAAGAGGACCATCGCTAGTGCGGACACCCTTTACGGAGTGACGATGCAGGAGCAGGGAATCAGCAAGTTAATTTCCATGCGATTTAACCGCGAGTCCGGAGCAGCCGAAGAAGTCGAGACAGCTGAAGCCAGCCCCTCTTAAGCCGAATATACACGATCAGAACTCCCTGATCTTGATGAATTGTTTCAATCGGTGTATGAATGAGTCCACCTTAGATTTTATTCATTCCCTTGTCTTCCCTCATGAAATACCCCGTCTTCGTAATTTTTGTCTATGGTGCCCTTACTTCCCAGCTGATTGGCCTGGCTAAATTGACCTACCATCACGAAGGGCAAACCTATTCGGTTGATGGTTTTTATTTAGATCACCCTTATTTGGAAATCGCTGGGGGAAAGAAATACCTTCCATTGGACGGCAAGTGGGGCTTGAAAATTGAGGATGAGTCTTTTCGGGGTAACGCTTACTATCCTATAACGTCTAAGATTATCAAATCGTCAAAAAAGTTTACGGATCTCAATACGGCCTACAAAAACTTCACCGGTAACTGCATACGCAAGGTATACGATCCGGGGGTAGAGGGTTTCGCATTCAGCAGCCAATTGGATGACCCGGAAGCATTTCGAAACTTGAGTTATGCGCGGCGGCTAACAATTCGACAGAGCATCGGTCAACTGTTGGTGGATTCGATCACACATATCTCGTAACCGATATTGAAAACGCAACGTTGAGTTTTTCTTCAAGCTATTTTGGTGAAGGAACCGCACTGGAACGTTGGGTTTACGGTTGTCTTATAGAGTGTACTAAAATTTAGGATACATGAATGTACTTTTCGAATATTCCTATGAAAAACGCCGCTTCCTGATCGACCGATTTTACCCCCAATTTCAATTACGCCAGTGAGAAAAGCCTGACCTTTCCTGTGAATTGACCTCGGGAATCGCTACCCTGGCCGAAAATCTCGGAAAGGGTGATAGTGGTTTTTCCTAAAGTCCGATTTGCTAGCTTCTGAAGCCGCGCTGGTCGAGGCGATATTTTTTAACAGCTAATCAGTTTTAATTTGGATCCTGTTTCTCTCAATTTATCGGAGAAAATACGTGTATCCACTTTTAGCGTACCCTCTGTACAGAAGCAGAGGGCATGAAACTTTCTTCATACCCTCTACAATCCCAACTTATCCTTTTAACCTGCTACCAAACTTTTTGAAAGAGAATGCCTCAGTGCTGAGTGCTAGTCGGGATAACAAGGACCTATTTAGGTATACAAAGCTGAGTATCTTGATTGTAATAAAAAGGATCGTTTCCCGTATGTAAATAAAAAATACGTTAAAACTTTAATTTTAGTGAACTCATGTAGGGCTATCCTAAATACGCCTCCAATGCACTATTTCACAATGAATTTTACGGTAAGACTTTGAAAAACAAGCGTTTGCCGGCCTGGATCACCATTTCTTTCTTAGGTTTTCCGAGGTTGGTTTCGAAATTGGCCTTCTCGCCATCAACCTTTACAGCGCCTTGTTGAAGCAGTCGTTTGGCTTCCTTACGGCTGGGAAATTTACCGGAATTACCCAACACTGTTAACAGGGCAACAGGCTCCCGACCTTCCGAGACCTCATTCCAATGAAAGGAATCCATGTTCTCAGGTATCTCACCTCGCGAAAAAACCTGCTCAAATTGGTTTAACTCGTAGTTGGCTGCCTCGTCATCGTGCAAGCGTGACGTCACCGCTACAGCAAGAGATTTCTTTGTAGCCATGGGATGGTCTGCCCGCATGGCATCGATTTCGGAATCGGTCTTGTAAAACAGCACTTTCCAGTAATTCCACATTAGGTTATCGCTGATGGACATGACCTTTCCAAAAACTTCCTTTGCCGAATCGTTCAGCCCAATGTAATTGCCGAGACTCTTAGACATTTTCTGTACCCCGTCCAAGCCAACCAGTAGGGGCAGTGTGATCACCACCTGTTCTTCCTGTCCTTCGTCTTTTTGCAATTGCCGGCCAACCAACAGATTAAACAGCTGGTCTGTTCCGCCCAGTTCCACATCCGCCTCAATTTGTACTGAATCGAATCCCTGGGAGAGCGGATAGATGAATTCCACTAGTGATATGGGTGTTTGAGATTTGAAACGCTTCGAAAAGTCGTCGCGCTCAAGCATGCGGGCCACTGTCATTTTGCGGAATAGAGGAAGTGCATCCTCCAGGCTCATGGAAGCCAACCACTCACTATTGGAATGAATTTCAGTCTTTTCCGGATCAAGAATCTTGTAGACTTGGTCGAGGTAGGTCTTGGCGTTCTCAGCGATTTTTTTTTTGGAAAGTTCCGGTCTCGTAGCGGATTTCCCAGAAGGATCGCCAATTCGAGCAGTAAAGTCTCCGATAATCAAAACCGCTATATGCCCTAGATCCTGAAATTGGCGGAGCTTTTGAAGGACGAC
This sequence comes from Opitutales bacterium UBA2995, assembly GCA_002346535.1. GTDB lineage: Bacteria > Verrucomicrobiota > Verrucomicrobiia > Opitutales > UBA2995 > UBA2995. The sequence goes on from DDZZ01000022.1 coordinate 14,461, forward strand.
GGTGTGACCGAGTGTGAGGTCCGGTTTGGTCGGATCAGCTCCCAGCTTGATTCGAAGGGGCCGATTTTTCACCAGTTTTTTTTCCAGCTCTTCTTCACTCAAGATGGTTTCGGTGCCCAGTCGTATTTGTTCAATGACGTTCATTTGAAAAGCTTAATAAATTTCGATTTTAACCCCGAGTTTCAATAGAAAAGGTGACCTACATTGAAGGCTATAGAAATCGAGAGATCCAATGGGTTAAAGCATTGCCAAGTTCTAAATTTCCTCCATTGTTATTTTTATTTCCTAATTCGCTAATCTAAAATTCAAATCATCTATCGATTATGGCCTTAGAAGTTGGAACCAAAGCTCCTGATTTTACCCTGAAAAGCAAAAATGCAGAAGGTTTGCAGGACGTGACGTTGAGTGATAATTTCGGAAACGGTAAAACCGTTCTCCTCTTTTTCCCGCTTGCATTTACCAGTGTGTGTATCGATGAACTCTGTTCGGTCCGTGACAACTTGCAGGAATACAATGACCTTGGTGCAACCGTGTACGCCATCAGTGTGGACAGTCCGTTTACCCAGGAAGTATTTGCTCAACAAAATAATCTCAATTTTTCATTACTCAGTGATTTCAATAAGGAAGTCAGTGGCTCTTATGACGTACTGTTTGAAGACTTGATTGGCCTGAAAGGTGTCTCTAAACGGTCAGCATTTGTCATTGATGCAGAGGGGACTATTAAATACAGCTCCAGCAGCGACGACCCCACCGTGCTTCCCGATTTTGATGCAGTAAAGACAGCTCTTAGTTAAATTTAACTTTCAGGGGACCTCTCTCTAATCTAGGGGCTCTTTTTTTGCTAGCGAAATATGAGTGATCGACCTAATCCGCTCAATTCATTAACTGAACTGGAAGGGAAGGAAGGTAAGTTTTTTTATTCCTTGCCTTCGTTGGAAGCCTCTGGAATAGGTCCCATTTCCAGTTTGCCCTTTAGCATCCGCATTGTGCTGGAATCTGTATTGCGGAACTGCGATGGGCAAACCATTACTGAGGGCGAGGTGAGAACTTTGGCCAACTGGAATGCCAAGGAACCATCCAAAGATGAAATTCCATTCGTAGTTTCAAGGATTGTCCTGCAGGATTTTACAGGAGTCCCCTTATTGGTGGATTTGGCGGCAATGCGTTCAGCCGTCGATCGTCTAGGAAAGGATGCAAAGTGCATTGAACCGTTGGTTCCCGTAGATCTTGTAGTGGATCATTCGGTACAAGTTGACCGAAGCGGATACGCGAATGCGTTCAAAGAAAATCTTTCCATTGAATTTGAACGCAATCGCGAACGATACGAATTTCTCAAGTGGGGACAGCATGCCTTTGAAACATTTCAAGTAGTGCCACCCAGTATCGGAATTGTTCACCAGGTTAACCTTGAATACCTTGCCCGGGTTGTTTTTGAAAAACCCGAAGGTCATGGAAGCATTCTATATCCGGATACACTCGTCGGAACAGATTCTCACACCACTATGATCAATGGTTTGGGAATCGTTGGTTGGGGGGTTGGCGGAATCGAAGCCGAAGCAGGCATGCTGGGTCAGCCAGTTTATTTCCAAACCCCGGAAGTAATGGGCGTGCATATGAACGGAAGCTTGCGCGAAGGAGTAACTGCGACCGACCTTGCCCTGCATGTCACCCAAATGTTGCGTGAAGAAAAAGTTGTGGGAAAGTTTGTCGAATTCTATGGTGAAGGTGCTGAAAATCTGACTCTGGCTGATCGTGCCACGGTCGCCAACATGGCTCCCGAGTACGGTGCCACCATGGGCTTTTTCCCGATTGATGAAAAGACGATCGATTACTTGCTTCTGACTGGTCGAGATCCGGCTACGGTAGATCAGGTCCGCGAATACTTTGAAGCTCAGGGAATGTTTGGGATTCCGAAGGTGGGAGATGTGGAATATACCAAATCCCTCGATCTAAATCTCGACGAGGTTGTTCCCGGAGTTGCAGGACCAAAACGTCCGCAGGACCGCATTAATGTTCCGGACTTAAAAGACCGGTTTAGAGCGCTATTCGAAATGCCTGTTGCCGAAGGTGGTTTTGGCAAGTCGCTAAAGGATATTGTACAAACGGCCGTTGTGGGTTCTTCACCCGGTGGCGTTGCAGTTGCCGGACCTCAAATCGGGCACGGAAGTGTGCTGATCGCAGCGATAACCAGCTGCACTAATACTTCAAATCCCAATGTGATGATTGCCGCTGGTTTGGTGGCTAAGAAAGCTGTGCAAAAGGGTTTAACAATAGATCCTACCGTTAAAACTAGTCTGGCACCGGGATCCAGGGTTGTAACCGAGTACCTTGAGGAAACAGGCCTTCAGGGATATTTGGATAAGATCGGATTTAATCTGGTAGGATATGGCTGCACGACCTGTATCGGAAACAGCGGTCCCTTGGTCGAGCCCATTGAGTCGGCCATACGAGAGGGTGATTTGGTGGCAGCCAGCGTACTTTCCGGCAATCGAAATTTTGAAGCGCGTGTGCATGGATCGATTCGAGCAAATTTTCTTATGTCTCCTCCACTCGTAGTGGCTTATGCGTTAGCGGGCACAGTTGATATAAACCTGGATGCCGATGCATTAGGGAATGATACCGATGGTAACCCAGTCTATTTGAAGGACATCTGGCCTACCCAAGAAGAGGTGCAGGAGCTGGTGGCCGCTGGATTGAAATCAGAAATGTTTACCGACCAATATGCAAAGATCTTGGATGCTTCACGGGAATGGAATTCGATAGAAGCTTCGGTTGGCACAATCTACGATTGGAAGGATGAGAGTACCTACATCCAGGAACCTCCATTCTTCGAAGGATTTTCCATGGATCCCAATCAAATCGAAAACTTGGCGGATTTACGTCCGTTGGCAATTTTAGGGGATTCTGTAACTACGGACCACATCTCTCCTGCTGGTGCTTTTAAACACGATACTCCCGCTGGTCAGTTCCTCTCCTCCAAGCGTGTGGAACCCAAAGATTTCAATTCGTACGGATCACGCCGCGGAAACGACCGCATCATGACACGTGGCACTTTTGCCAATGTGCGCATCAAAAATCAAATGGCGGAAGGACGGGAAGGCGGATTCACCAAGCTCATGCCGGAGGGGGAATTGATGACGGTATATGATGCCTGCCAGAAATACAAAGAGCGAGGAACAGGCACTGTTGTTTTTGGCGGTTTCGACTATGGGATGGGAAGCTCGCGAGATTGGGCGGCTAAGGGTACCAACCTGCTAGGCGTAAAAGCAGTGGTTGTGAACAGCTTCGAGAGAATCCACCGAAGCAACTTGATTGGAATGGGAGTTTTGCCCCTAGAATTTCAAAACGGGGAAAGTGCAAATTCTCTGGAGTTGGTCGGATCCGAAGTAGTCTCGATTAGCGGATTATCCAATGAGCTTGAGCCCGGTTCCGTCCTGGAAATGTCTGTGACAAGAGCGGATGGAAGTAGCTTTAAAATAGAGGTAAAACTGCGAATTGATACCCCTATCGAAGTGGAGTATTATCGCCATGGTGGCATTCTCCCTTACGTTCTGAGGAACATTATTGCATCCGCATAACTCATTAAACTCCTGCACAATGGCAGAGGATTCCGAGCCAACCTTCTTGGTTGATATGTCTAACAGACCCATCTTCGTGCTGATTAGGGGCCGCGCCAATTTCCACAATTGTAGTCCCTTAAAGAGGTTTTTCCAAAAAATGCTTGAGGATGGGATTGTCGATTTTCGTTTGGATTTCACGGACTGCTTAGGAATGGATAGCACATTTTTGGGAATATTGGCTGGAGCGGCCATCGATGCGAGTCGGGTCAATCCAGCGGGAGAAATACAATTGACAGGGTTGACTGACCGAAATCTGGATCTTGTCAAGAACCTTGGGCTTCATAGGATTGCCACACTGATTGAAGAAAGCCTTGTTGACGACGCCCAGAATTCCGGTGATGTGGTAGGATTGGAGACTGAAAAACAATCAGAAGCCCAGCAAAAAGAAATGCTGATCGATGCTCACGAGGATTTAGGTAAAATCGACAAGTCCAATCAAAGCAAATTCCAGGATCTCCTTACTATTCTTAAAAACGAAGAGTAACCTTCTTCCTTTGGAACTCTATTTTTCTGGTGCAAAACAAAAAATGTACCCTTATAGAGCCACACTAAATGATTACAAAAATGTCAACGGATCGGTCTGCGTTACCCGATGAATCAGGTCATTTTGGTTCTTACGGCGGCCTTTATGTGCCGGAAACCTTGATGACAGCTTTGCAGGAGCTAAGTGAAACTTACGCCGAAGCCAAAAAAGATCCCGCGTATGTGGAACAGTTAAACTGGCACCTTAAGGAATTTGCCGGTCGGCCGACCGAGCTTTATTTTGCAGAACGCATGACCGAGTCTCTCGGTGGTGCCAAAATTTATTTCAAGCGGGAAGACCTGCTACACACCGGTGCTCACAAAATAAACAACGTTATCGGACAAGCTTTACTGGCTCTGCGGATGGGCAAAAAGCGCATCATTGCCGAAACGGGCGCCGGCCAACACGGAATTGCAACTGCCGCAGCCTGTGCTAAGTTTGGCCTGGAATGCGTTATATATATGGGGCGGGTGGATATGGAACGCCAAGCGCTCAACGTCTATCGCATGCGGCTTTGTGGAGCCGAAGTTCGCCCTGTGGATGCCGGCCAAAAAACCCTCAAGGAAGCAGTGAGTGAAGCAATGCGGGACTGGGTAACCAACGTTCGCAACACCCACTACATTCTTGGATCGGCTTTGGGGTCCCATCCATACCCAATGATGGTTCGAGACTTTCACCGGATCATCGGCCAGGAGGCCAAGTCCCAAATCTTTGAGAAGGAAGGGCGATTGCCCGACGAATTGTGTGCCTGCGTGGGTGGTGGTAGTAATGCCATCGGGCTCTTCTACGATTTTCTTGAAGACGAATCAGTTCAAATGATTGGAGTGGAAGCCGGGGGCCGTGGCATTGAGCAAGGAGAACACGCTGCCCGATTTCAGGGAGGAAAGCTGGGTGTCCTTCAAGGTACCAAAACCTACGTCTTGCAAAATGAAGACGGCCAGATCGAATTGACGCACTCGGTTTCCGCAGGGCTGGATTATGCGGCTATCGGACCGGAGCATGCATTTTATCGGGATGCCGGTCGTATCGACTACACCTACGCAACGGATGAGGAAGTTCTTGAGGCCTTTCAGAAATGCAGCCAAATCGAGGGGATAATTCCGGCATTGGAATCAGCCCATGCCATTGCCTATGCTTTGAAGCGTGCCCCCGAAATGGAAAAAGATTCGATACTCTTGGTCAATATGAGCGGTCGCGGCGACAAAGATGTGCAACAAGCCGCCAAGTTACTTGGAGAAGGAGATCTCTAATGAATTCGATGACCGGTTACGGCCGATCCTCGGCCCAGTTCCAAAACCTAGAGATTTCGATTGAGGCCCACTCAGTGAACCGGAAGTCGCTTGATGCGATTACGAGTATACCCCGGGAGTGGCAGATCTTGGAAGGCGGCCTGCTTGCCTTGTTAAAAAAGCAAATTAATCGAGGTCGGGTTTCAATCAACATCCAGGCACAGTTCGGGGGAGACAACGGTAGTGAAGATTTTGATACACAGGCGATCTCCGGAGTCTTCGAGCAATTTAAGACCGTTTCGAAAGACTTGGAGGTGGACTTCAATGCATCGGCCGATCTGCTGTTCCAACTAGCTTTATATGCGAAGAAAAATCAGGTCTTACCCGATGCAGAGCTTGTCAAAGAAACGGTATATGGAGCCTTTGAGGATGCGGTTGGTGCCTTGGTTTCTATGAGAAAAAATGAGGGGATGAAGCTGTCGGAGGATTTGCAAGGCCGAGTCAAGGTCCTGATTTCTGTCCTCGAGGAGATAAGGTCATTTGCAGAAGACTCGGTTGCGAATTACCGGGAGGTTTTATTGCAACGATTGAGCCAGGCCGAATTGGATCTTGATTTGGAGGACGAGCGAGTTCTCAAGGAGATTGCCCTTTTCGCAGACCGCAGCGATATCTCAGAGGAGATTACTCGGTTGGACAGTCACCTAGATCAGCTTGCTGAATTTTTGAGCTCCGAGGGACCTATTGGAAGAAAAATTGATTTTTTGCTTCAGGAAATGAACCGGGAGATTAACACCGTTGGTAGCAAATCGAATGATATTCGAATTTCGCGGCAGGTGATTGATTTCAAAAACGAGTTAGAACGTTTTCGGGAACAGATTGCCAATATTGAATAGGTCGCCCGAGTTTGCGTTCAGGTCTCTTTCTTCTTGCGCTCTGCTTCCTCCTTTAAGCTTAACCATATAAAGATGGTTACTCCAATAAGGATACAGGAATCGGCTATGTTAAAGGCAGGCCAGCGGTAAACGATTAAATGAAAATCGAGGAAGTCCACTACATGGTTGAAGACAAGCCTGTCGTATAAATTACCAAGAATGCCTCCTGTAACCAATCCTAGGCTGAGTTGCGTATGCAGGTTCCGCAGTCCGAGGGCGTTTTTAAACAGGTAGAGAAGAAAGAGCGCCAGAATTGAGAATAGGGCCAGTAAAAAGCTTTTGCCGTGGAACAGGCCCCAGGCAGCTCCGGTATTTCCAATGTGGCAGATATAAAAAAAATTGGGGATTACCTCCACCATGTTGCCTTTGCTATAGGTACCATAGGGGAGCGTAGCTTGAACTATCCACTTTGTTCCGCGGTCAAGTAGCAATACGATGATCGCTACTACGAAGAACAATCGGTAGTAGAGTATACGATCCAGACGAGATACTTTATTGTGTATTGATAAAGAACTAGTCGGCATCGTCGTTCGCTATGAACTGGGTGGAGTCTTCGATACCGGTGCTGTAGACCCCTCCTCTCTGGACAGAGAATCGTTTATTTTTTTCCAATTGCTTTTGTCCTTCCAGCGAGTGCCGGGTAAACGGCACAGCCTTGAGGCGCTCCTCGGAAATGGGTTCTCCGGTGATTTCGCAGACGCCGTAACTGCCGTTATAAATTCGGCCAATGGCCTTTTCAATTTCTGATAAAGCTTCTTGTTCGGACGATACCAGACTCAAAGCGAAATCCCGATCAAAATTGTCGGTTCCTTCATCCGCCATGTGCTGACCATAACTGGCAATATCTCCAGAGTCATCTTTGTTCGTTTTTTTCAGTGTCTCCCTGGTGTGAAGATCCAGCTCCTCGTTCACATGATCGTGCAAGCTGATCAGCAGGTTGTAATAAACCTTGAATTTTCTGGGTACTGACTTGCCCCGGCTTTTCGATTTTGAATTCCCCGTCGGATTATAGCCCAGGATATCGGTAAGCGAGGCAGCTCCAAAGGATTGGGTTTCTTGCGGGACATCCTCGATGGCGACCTTCTCCTTTTTCTTGACTACCTTTTTGGGAGCAATGGTCCTCTTTGAAGATTTTTCCGGCTTTTTGGTTTTTAAAAGACTTTGGACGTCATCAAGGGTGAAGGCGGCCACTTTACCGTTAGTCGGTACGGGTTTGGCAGCTGCAGTTTCCGTGCTTGTCTTCTTTTTAGTTTTTTTGATTGCTGTTTTTTTACCAGGCATGACAGGTGAGATGTTTTGGTATTAAAGGTTGAGTGCGTCTCTGCATCGGGGGCACACATGTTCTTCAAGTTTGGTTTCAATTAGTTGGTCTACGGTTCTCCAGCATCTTGGACAGCGATCTCCAGAAGCCGGTTTGACCGATACAGAAACATCGCCAGTTTCTTTTGGTTCCATAGATACTTGAGACGTAATAAAAATTTCCGGTAATTTTTGTTCGAATTTTTGAAGAGTATTAAAAAGAGGATCGTCTTCTTTGCCGTAAATCGTGACGACGGCGTCGAGAGATTTTCCAATTTCTTTGGCTTTTCGAGCCTTTTCCAGCAATTCGTTTACACGGGTGCGGAATTTTAAGACATTTTCAAATTTGTCGATGTTTTCTGGCCATTTCCAGTTTTCAGGAGCGGATGGCCAATCCTCCAGATGAATTGAATTCTCTGTATATTCCTGGCCAGATTTGAAGTAGGACCAAGCTTCGTCTGTGGTAAAATTAACAATCGGCGCCAATAACCGCGCAACTGTCTGAAATATATGGTAAATCGCTGTCTGGGAGGACCTTCGGAGCATTGAATTCGGAGCCAGGGTGTAGAGCCTGTCTTTGAGCATATCGTGATATAAGGCAGATAGTGTTACCGAAAAAAATTGGTTAATCAACTGGTAGGCGCGATGGAATTCGTAAGCCTCCAATGCCTCGGTGACCGGAGGAATCAAGTCTGATGTCCTGTGGAGTGCCCAACGGTCTAAAATGTCCAAACCCTCGATCGAGATGGCGTCATTCTCAGCGTCAAAGTCGAACAAATTGGAGATCTGAAAACGCATCGTATTGCGTACAAGCCTATAGGTATCAACGATTCTTTTGATGATGTCGTCGGATACCGGTATGTCGTTCCGGTAATCTTGGGATGCAATCCACAAGCGAATGACGTCCGCTCCGTACTGTTTGATGTAGGCATCGGATGTTTGTGGTTTTCCGTGGCTATCGCTTTTGCTGATTTTGGTTCCGTCTCCGCGGACTATGAATCCGTGAGTGATGATTTCTTTATAGGGGGCTCTGTCCTCCGTTGCGATTCCTGTCCACAGAGACGATTGAAACCATCCGCGATGCTGGTCGCTTCCTTCCAGGTACAGGTCCGCCGGGAAATTGAGTTTTCCAATCCTTTTTAATACTGCTTGGTGACTCGATCCAGAATCAATCCAGACATCTAGGGTGTCTTTACCACATTTTAGTGATTTACCTTTCCATGATACAGGCAGGTCAATTCCGTCCAAGATTGCAGAGGCTTCGTTTTCGAACCAGAGGTTGGAGCCCGTGGTCTCTATTTTTTGAGCAATAGTACGAACGACCTCGGCATCAAGATAGGCGTTTGCATCCTCATCATAGAAGGCGGGAATTGGGACACCCCAGCTTCGTTGGCGGCTGATACACCAATCCGGCCGGCCTTCCACCGCACCGCGAATTCTATTTTCGCCCCAGGTAGGAACCCATTTGACTTCTCCAATAGCTTCCAGGGCGCGGTTTCTGAATCCGTTCTTATCCATGGAGACAAACCATTGGTCCATGGCCCGGAAAATGACCGGTGTTTTTGAACGCCAGCAATGTGGGTAACTGTGCTCAAATTTTTCGAACTTCAATAAATTACCTGATTCTTCCAAAAGTTTCATGACCTCAACATTCGCCGGGCTTCTCCCTTTGGTTTCCAACACTGTGACTCCAACCAGCTCTTTCGGGATCCGTCCGTCATCCACGTATTCCCCTTGGTCGTTGATCGGGCAATAGATATCCAGTCCGTATATGCGGCCCGAAAGATAATCTTCCATGCCATGGCCAGGTGCCGTGTGAACTGCTCCCGTTCCTGATTCTGTTGTCACATAATCGGCAAGGATTATGGGACTGTCTCTTTCGATAAAAGGGTGTTGGCATATCAGCCCGTGCATCGATTCGCCTTGGATGGTTTTAACAATTTGGAGACCGTCCATATCGATATCCTTGGAAAATCGTTCAACCAGTTCTTTGGCGACGATAAAATTTTCACTCCCATTGGACACGATCGCATATTCAAAACGCGGATGTACCGCCACTGCTAGATTGGCCGGAATAGTCCAGGGTGTTGTCGTCCAGATCACGACGGACACTTTCCCTTCTAACTCTAGGGATTCCTTTTTTAGGATACGGAATTTTACCCAAACTGAAGGGCTTACGTGGTCTTTGTACTCAATCTCTGCTTCGGCCAATGCTGTTTCACAGGGAATAGACCAATAGACGGGTTTCTTGCTTCGATAGACCAGGTCTTTTTCAATGAATGATGCAAAAGTTCTCAGGATGTCGGCTTCATACGGTGGATCGAGTGTGCGGTATTCCGACTTCCAGTCTGCCAGAATTCCCAACCGATTGAATTGTTTCCTTTGGACTTCTATGTTGTTTTTGGAAAATTCCGCACAGGCTTTACGAATTTCGATTGGACTGAGGTCGTTTCCCTCATCCCTCATTTCGCGGGTCACACGGTGTTCAATCGGCAATCCATGACAATCCCAGCCCGGAACGTACGGTGCCCTGAATCCGCGCATGGATTTGAAACGAAGGATCATTTCTTTAAGGCTTTTATTCAAAGCGGTGCCAATGTGAACATCTCCGCTGGTGAAGGGCGGGCCGTCATGGAGAATAAAGTCCGGCTGATTAGCATTTTTCTCCTGAATTTTTTCGTAGAGACCTTGCTTTTCCCAATGAGCCAATCGATCCGGTTCACGCTGCACAAGATTTGCCCGCATGGGGAACTCGGTAACGGGAAGTGTCAGAGTGCCTTTGAGTTTTTTGGACATGTTGTTAGGAAAAGTTACGATCAATCTTTTAAATCGGTCGCTGATAAGCGCCGAAACCATGTTGCTAGAAAGGCTTAAGTCAAGCGTTGAGGTAGGATAGTTTTTGGAAATTTTTTCGGTTAAAACCAACCAAAGCAGCCGCCCGTTAGACTCTCGGGTTTCCTTTGTTCTGGCTCATAGTAAATCTTCGCCGAAGGGACGAGTCCTCGGAGTAAACTCGGATTTCAGGTACTCCTTGTGAGCTTTCTTAAGTTGATGCCATTTCCAGAAATCTTCTCTTCTCGCCAAATGCCTTTTTCCCATCTACCAGCTGGAAAAGGTCCGCGAGACTAGATTACTTACTAATGTTATCAGTTTTCAGGCCTGGATTATATTGGAAGCTTTTCGGGGCACACAGGTCGCTGAAATAAAGATAACTGGGGCTGGCCTTGAATGTTAATTGCCAGGAGAAAGGCAAATTTATTGGGAAGAGCGAATGGTATCCGCTCTCCCTTTTTTATAATTCTTATCCCGACTGAAAAATTGATTTCCTTTTTCTCTGATGGGAGCATTTGTGGGTGATCTCCCAGGTAATTAAAGACGCTGGTAGTGCCTCACTTTCCGAAGCCTATGACTAAATCCCGGGGACGGTGTCTGGGAATAATTATTCTTAATACGGATTTTATCCCTTCGCGTACCGTAATCTTTGGATTCGACATTATCGACTGTTTTTTTCAGCAAGTGAATTTGCACAAATATTTAAGAAACCGGGCAAAAATAAAGCTTCCTTAACCAGTCTTTTGGGTAGACTTGGCCATGCAAATCAAGAAACCTTTTCGGCTTTCTTTAATAAAGCCCGTTGTTTGGGCATCTAATATGGTAGAAATATGGATGAGGTAAGAAAACCTATTTTGTTGGTGATTCGCGATGGATGGGGTGCCAACCATAACAGGGCCCACGATGGATTTAATGCCATTCAATTGGCGAACACTCCGGTTTCTAATGATTTGTCTACAAATTGGCCAAGGACGGAATTGGCAGCCTGTGGATTGGATGTCGGAGTTCCGTCGGGCGTGATGGGAAATAGCGAAGTGGGTCATCAAAATATCGGTGCGGGCCGTATTGTTGACCAAGAGGTGGTTCGCATAACCAAAGCCTTTGAGTCAGGAAGCATTCGGGGCAATCCCACCCTTCAAAGTGCATTCGACCGTGTGAAGGCTGGTGGGAGGTTCCATTTGTTGGGAATTGTATCCGATGCGGGAGTTCATGGGTTACTCGAGCATCTCTACGGCCTCCTTGTTGAAGCGAAAGCTACGGGAGTAGCGCAAGCCTACATCCATGCTTTCACGGATGGTCGGGACACTCCCCCTAAAAGCGGTTTGAGTTACATCCGTCAGGTCGAAAAGAAGTGTGCTGAACTCGGCATCGGCAAGATTGCATCCGTTTGTGGTCGCTTTTGGAGTATGGATCGTGACAACCGTTGGGAACGTGTATCCAAAGCCTACCGCATGCTGGTTGGTACGAATGCCAACCATTGGGCGGCATCTGCCGAGGAAGCAGTTCTGCATTATTACGACAATCCTTTGGATTCCTCCCGGCAGGGAGATGAGTTCATTGAACCTACTTGGATAGTGGACGATGAAGGCAATCCGGTTGCTACGATACAGGACGGCGATACCGTACTGTTTTATAATTACAGGGGAGACCGGCCTAGGGAAATCACCCGCGCCTTTATTGAGGACGATTTTTCAGATTTTGACCGAGGCAAAAAACTGGATCTCTATTATTCCGGCATGACCGAGTACAAGAAAGGTATGCTCGAACACATTCTTTTTCCAAGGCCGGTCAAGATGCCCAATATATTGGGAGCCTACCTTGCCGATCATGATAAGACCCAATTCCGTTGTGGGGAAACGGAGAAATACCCGCATGTGACTTTCTTTTTTAACGATTACCGTGAGGATCCCTTTCCAGGGGAAGCCCGGCAAATGGCTCCAAGCCCGAATGTAACTACTTATGACCTCGCGCCGGAGATGTCTGCTGAAAAAGTGACAGAACTCACCAAATCGGCAATCTTGTCGGGCGAGTATGATTTCATTCTGGTGAACTTCGCCAACCCGGACATGGTCGGGCATACCGGATCTCTTCAGGCGGTAATAAAGGCTTGCGAAAAAGTGGATAATTGTCTGGGAGAATTACTAGCTGCTCTTGATTCTGTGGGAGGAGTGGCCATGATCACGGCTGACCATGGAAACTGTGATCAAATGTGGGATCCCGAAATCGACGGCCCCCATACTGCCCATACTTTGAACCCGGTAGAGCTTGTTATTTATGGTAAAGAATGCGAAAATTTGAAACTTATCACATCAGATAGGCGTCTAGCGGATATAGCCCCTACGGTCTTGAGTTTGTTGGGACTGGAGTCACCAGCTGAAATGACCGGCCAAAATCTCATCGTCGATTAATATTAATTATATGAGCCTCAAAAATCGGATTCGAACATTTTGGATTGCCACGCTTCTCGCAGTGGGTGCTCTCGGTTATTCTCTGAAGGCTTATGAAATGATGCCGATTGAAGAAATTAAGCCTGGTATGGAAGGAGAATGGCGTACCGTTATCTCGGGTACTGAAGTGGAAACTTTTCCTTTGCGCGTCATCGGTGTCGCTGGTCATTTTGTCGGGCCAGATCAACCAGTCATAATTTGCGAAGCAATTGATGAGAAAAATGTTTTATCAGGTCCGGTTGCCGGAATGAGCGGAAGCCCCGTTTTTATCGAAGGTAAATTGGTGGGCGCCTATGCTTATGGATACTCTTGGCCGAAAGAACAGGCCATCATTGGTGTCACCCCCATTCACAACATGTTGCCTGTCTTTGAAAACAAGGATATTGAGGTTGCGAGTTCCGGTACTATTAACCCTCACTGGAAATCGGTAGAGCTGACTAGTCGGGACCGTCTTGGGGAATATAAATCCGTTTTGAAGCCTTTGCCCGCGCCACTAATTGCCGCAGGTATTTCCGATCAAACTTTACAAGCTTTTCAGGAGGAATTTGATAAATTGGGCATCCAGGTCATGAATGGTCCGGGTGGATCCAGCATGAAAGAATTGACGGGATCCATCGAAGCCGGATCCGCAGTATCAGCAATATTGATGCAAGGGGATTTCAATTTCGGCGCCACCGGAACGGTTACACATATCGAAGGGGATCAGCTTCTTGCATTCGGGCATCCCTTTTTTCAATGGGGCAATGTTGAGATGCCGTTGGCTCAAGCCGAGATTTTGACGATTGTAAGGTCTCTCCCAGCCAGTTTCAAGTTGTCCAATACAGGTGGAATGGTTGGTCGCGTTTATCAGGATAGGCTTACCGGGATCGCCGCGGAAATCGGGCAGGTGTCACCGATGACGGATTACTCAGTATCGGTTGAGTATCCAAACTTTGATGACAAAAACTATTCAGCGAAAATATTTCGTCACCCTCGTTTGAGCCCGGTCATAGGGGCCATGGCAACCATGGAGGCGTTGCGGGGAGTCTTGGAATATTCAGAAGAGCAAACTCTTCGCGTCAAAACCCGGGTAAAAATTGAAGGATATGAACCCATTGAAGTTACCGACGTCTTTGCTGGTACAGGTGTAGAAAGCGCTTCCGCTTTTCAGCAGATGGCTATTCATCAGTTAATATCAGACAATACCTTTGACTCACCGCCCATTGAATCAATGGAAGTCGAAGTAGAGGCGAGTCCAGTGACCGAAATTATTTATCTGGAAGCAGTTTACTTGCATCAGGATACCGCACTGGCTGGTGAAACTGTAAATTTGACCTTACAGATGAAAAACCACCAGGGTAAACGGTTCTCAAAGGAGGTAGCGTTCAAGCTGCCCGAGGAGGTTCGCAAAGAAAGGGTGGAACTTCTAGTTGCGGATGCCCTAGCTGTCGACAAGGTGGAATTCGAAGGATTTTACACCGCCTCCAATTTTGAACATATCCTGGAGCGCATAGCCGACCTCAAGAGCCGTGACCACATTTATGTTTGCTTATTGAGAAGGTCTCCCGGGATTAGTTTGGAAGGTCAACACCTTGCAGGATTACCGCCTTCCACTTTAACACTACTCAAAAATGTCAAGGGGTTGAAAATTGACAAAGACACCCTTCGGGAAAGCACTTTTGAGATGAGCATTCCTGTAGACGCGGAATTTCGTGGCAGCGCAATTCTTCCCCTTACAGTCGACTGATATGAAATTAAAATTCCTCACTACATTCTTTTTGTTTACTTCGCTCGCAATATACGGGCGAACCCACGAAACGGTACATTATACTTTCGAAGATTTTAGCGAAGGCCGGTTAAATCAGGTCTCGCTTCATACCGATGGATACCTCCATTCAGCTCCCGCAATAGAGCCTTTTGCAGATTTGGACGATCCCATTCTCTGGGATGCGGTTTTGGATTCGAAAGGTAATCTATATGTGGGTACAGGTAATCAGGGAGTGGTTTACCGCATATCTTCAGATGGGGAGGTTATAAAACTGTTTGAGCCAAATCGTTTAATGACTCGGGCCTTGGCGGTTGATTCCAAGGGCCAGCTTTATGTTTCGGTTTCTCCGGATGGCACCATTTACAAGATCTCGGAGGATGGTGACGTTGAAGTATTTTTGAAGCTTCCAGCGGATTATGTTTGGGACCTCGAGTTTGGTGAAAAGGACCTGCTTTTTGCGGCAACAGGTTCTAAAGGCGTTATTTATCAAATCAATACCCGTGATAGAGAACCGGAGGCTGAAAAATTCTTTGATTCAGAAGAAACCCATATTACCGCTTTGGCATTTGACGATACCGGGGATCTCCTGGTTGGGAGTGCAACTCATGGGTTGCTTTATCGTATCAACTCAGATGGAGAAGGCACTGTGATTTACTCAACCGGTGAGAGAGAGGTACGCAGAATTTTGCCCCAGAGCGATGGTTCAATATTTTTCACCTCTTTTAACCAACCCGGACGGTCATCCGCTCTGAAAAAATCGACCTCCTCCAGCTCCTCAAGTAGCCAATCCAGCAAATTTTCCGGTAGTTCATTCTTTACCGATAACGACAATCCTTCGGACAGAGAAGCTCCGTCCCGCTCCCGATTTTCGATGACTATTTCTGCTGTAGATAGCGATGATAGCAGACTCTACCGAATGGATGCCGATGGATTCGTGACCAATTGGTGGATGGAAAAAGATGTTTCCATTTATTCTCTTGTCCAACTTCCCGATGAACAGTTTCTTTTGGGAACCGGTAGCAGCGGCAATCTATATCGGGTTGCCAAGCCAGGAAATTGGACGCTGCTGCATACTTTAGCCCAAAGCGGTGAAATCACCACCATTGTTCCAACTGGAGAAGATAAGTCATATTACCTAGTTTGCAGTAATCCCGGTCGAATCTTAAAACTCAATACAACTGAGAGCTCTGTTGGATTTTATGAAAGTGAAGTGGTCGATTTCGATCACGTTTCTCAATTCGGTTCCTTTCAAGTATTTAGTGAACCGAGCAGCGATGGATCCGTGGGAATCGAAGTTAGGGGAGGCAACCTGGAGAGTCCGGATCGTACTTGGACGGATTGGATTCAGCTTGCTGGCGAGAATGGGAGCTTCCGCAATCCATTGCCACCTTCACGTTTCATGCAATATCGTGTTTTGTATAGTGATGAGGCTGCTCCGGACCTACATCAAGTCCGGTTTTTTTCCAGAACTCAAAACCTAGCTCCTATGATAACAAGTATTCGCATTCTGGATACCGGTTATGAGGCAAGGACTTTTGCATCCCAGTCACCTGCACCAAGTGTCGATTTGGACCGTAGTCTGAGTTCCGGCGTCGAGGAAGAGTTTGAAAAAATGGCCAACAAGCCCAAGCAGGTGAAGCTATATCCAAATCCTGGATCCAAGACGGTCGTTTGGAGATCGATTGATGGAAATGCCGATGATCTGAGTTATTCTGTAACTCTGTCTGCGTTGGGGGAAAATACTTGGGTTACCCTTGCCGAAGAGCATCTGGAAACCTATTTTTCGTTCAATACACAGGGATTCACAGATGGTTACTACCGTATTAAGTTGATTGTGACAGACGATCCTTCCAATCCTTCGAAAGAAGCAAAAACCGGTGAGCAGATAAGCGAAGTATTTTTGATCGATAACACGCCTCCGGTAATACTTGTTAATGACTATGATCGAGAGGGCGAACAGGTCACTTTGAAACTGACAGCTTCCGATAATACCAGCCTTATTCGTGCAGCTTCTTTTCGAATGATTGGCAACGATCTGGACTCGATACATCCCGATGATGGAATTCTGGATGAACCTTTTGAAACCTTTACCCTGGTTTTGGATTCACCCAAAGAAGCTTCGCGGAGTTTATTAGTGGAGATCGAGGACGAAGTTGGTAATCTGACGACCTTGACCCGGCGGCTCGATTAACTGTTAGCGACGGCAGAGATTGCGAGTTTTAGTGTTGATCTCTGGGACTTAGTAGGGGTTTATAGCCAGCTTTTCGTTTTTTCTCAGGGAAAACCTATGAAACGATATATAATAACATGAAACGTACTCATCATTGCGGAGAACTCAGGACCGAAGACATCGGCGCTACCGTTGTCTTGAACGGTTGGATTGATTCTGTTCGCGATCACGGAGGTGTTCTTTTCGTCGATCTACGCGATCGAGAGGGAATCACTCAAGTGGTCTTTAATCCAAATACCACTGATGCACTATCGGAGGTCCTTCACCATTTGAAGCCGGAGAGCGTTATCGCTATATCGGGTGAGGTAACTGCAAGGGAAAATGATGCCGTTAATTCCGGATTACCAACTGGTGAAGTGGAAGTGCATGCGCAGCAATTCGAGATGTTGAATGTCAGCGATACACCTCCGTTTCCGATCGATGACGAAAAAGGAGATCGGGTGAATGAAGATTTACGGCTCACCTATCGGTATCTGGATTTACGCCGGCCCAAGAATCTTAAAACCCTGAAAAACAGACACAAAGTCTCGAAGACTACCCGCGACTATCTCGATGAACAAGGATTCCTGGAAATCGAAACACCGATGCTTTTCAAGAGTACACCCGAAGGAGCACGCGAATATCTGGTGCCCAGTCGCGTGAATCCGGGAGAGTTTTATGCACTGGCCCAATCCCCCCAGCAGTACAAACAAATGCTTATGGTGGCTGGAATTGAGCGTTATTTTCAATTGGCACGGTGTTTTCGAGATGAAGATGGCCGCGCTGATCGGCAGCCTGAGTTTACGCAAGTGGATCTGGAAATGTCTTTCATCGATCGCGAAGACATGTACGCGCTGATCGAAGGATTAATGGAAAGACTCTGGAAGGAAATTTTAGATGTAGCAATCGAAACGCCTTTTGAACGAATGCCTTACGAGGATGCCATGAATAATTTTGGAAGTGACCGTCCGGACCGGCGCTTCGGTTTAAAATTTCATGACCTCAACGACCTTTTTGCGGAATCAGACTTTAAGGTATTCAACTCCGTTATCAAAAGTGGTGGAACTGTAAAGGCGATCAACGCCAAAGGACTGGCCGATATTACTGAAGGAGAGCTGAAATATCTGACGGACATGGCCGTTAGCATGGGTGCTAAGGGCTTGGCTTTTATTCGTGCTCGGGATGGTGGCGAATGGAAATCGCCCATCTTGAAATTTTTCAGCGATGAAGAAAAAGCTGCACTGAAGGGCCGGTTGGAAATTGGGGGTGGCGACATCGTGTTTTTCATGGCCGCAGAATGGGAGCGGAGTTGTTCCATTCTCGGAAAGGTGAGACTTGAATGTGCTGAGCTTCTTAAGAAAAGGGGGCGTTTGGAAATCGATCCTAACCAGTGGGACTTTTTCTGGGTCATTGAATTTCCACTCATGGTTTATGACGATGAGGAAGGTCGCTACGTTTCCGCCCACCATCCATTTACATCCCCTGTTGTGGAAGATATCCAATTTCTGGACGAGGATCCGAAGAAAGTAAGGGGTCAACATTACGACCTGGTCCTCAATGGCATGGAACTGGGCGGAGGAAGCATTCGTATCCATCAACCTGAACTGCAGCAGAAAGTATTCGAAGAAGTACTACAACTGCCGAAGGAGATCATCCAGGATCGTTTCGGTTATATGGTAAACGCCTTTCGTTATGGAGCGCCGCCGCATGGTGGCATTGCCCTGGGTTTGGACCGCATTGTGGGTCTCTTGTCAGGTGCTCACAGTATCCGCGATGTGATAGCTTTTCCAAAGACTCAGAAAGGACAGGATCTCATGTCTCAGAGCCCTGGGCCGGTTACAGAGCGGCAATTAAGAGACCTGCATATCGAGTCAATCGTGGTGGATAAAAAGTAGGTACGGGACCGTTTCCCAGCGTTCATCGTTCTGATCAATATCTTTCACCTTTTGGAAGAATGGGGGTGAATTTTGTCTATTTTTCGACTGAGTTCTACCTAATCTTGGAATAATTATTGGAACTAAGAAGTTGTTCAAAAACAACTTAAGAAATCGCATAAGTGATTCTCCTTTTTAGTCGGTGGGTTGGCATATGAGGTGCTTAACCCTTAGGCGCGTATCGGCACATAACCATCTAAATCCCGATCGCTAACCGATCAAATTATGAAAATAAAAAATACTCGATTTATAACTGTTTCTTTGGGACTTTTGGCGTTTTTGGGTTTTGCTTCCATAGGATTTGCGGAGTGGGAATCCATGGAGCAATTTCAGGAATCCGCAGCTTATCCAAAGTTTCTTATAGATAACCTTTGGATTCTCATGGCTGCTGCTTTGGTGTTCGTAATGCACCTTGGATTTGCAACACTTGAAAGTGGCCTTACCCAGTCAAAAAACACGGTCAACATCCTATTCAAAAATGTATTCATCATTTGTATGGGTACCTTGGCTTATGCTTTATGGGGTTTTAATTCCATGTATCCCTCGGATGATACTTGGATTTGGGACGGAGTGATTGGAATGGGTTCATTAATCCCAACCACCAACGATTCGGTAGCAAATCTAACAAATGACTATGCAGATTATACCCTCTGGTCTGATTTTATATTTCAGGCTATGTTTGCCGCTACTGCTGCGACCATAGTTTCTGGAGCTGTTGCAGAGAGAATCAAACTCGGTAGCTTCATGGTGGGAGTAACCATAATTGTACTAATTGGCTATCCAATTACTGGTTCCTGGGAATGGGGAACTGGTTGGCTGGATCGTTTAGGTTTTGCTGATTTTGCAGGTTCCTCATTGGTCCATGCTTTTGGAGGATTTGCAGCCCTTGCTGCC
Organism: Opitutales bacterium UBA2995; assembly: GCA_002346535.1. Taxonomy (GTDB): domain Bacteria; phylum Verrucomicrobiota; class Verrucomicrobiia; order Opitutales; family UBA2995; genus UBA2995. Next base: position 34,127 of record DDZZ01000022.1, read on the forward strand.
GTAATTGTCTTAGGGCCACGTAAAGGAAAATACCTCGAAGGTGGAAGAGTGAAGCCTATCCTTGGTCACTCGATGCCGTTAGCTACTATCGGTGTCTTCCTTCTCTTTCTCGGTTGGTTTGGATTCAACGGAGGATCCGTATTAAGTGCTGATGCTGTAGGGGTATCCTATGTGTTTGTGACTACCGCATTAGCCGCATGTGCCGGTGGATTGTCCTCTATGTTCATTTCATGGATAGTTTTGAAAAAACCTGATTTGACAATGGCATTGAACGGAATATTGGCCGGATTGGTTGGCATTACCGCCGGGGCTGACGTTATTTCAGTATGGAGTGCAGTTTTCGTCGGTTTGATTGCCGGCATCATCGTAGTATTTTCCATCATATTTTTTGATAAGATTAAAATCGATGATCCCGTCGGCGCTATTTCGGTTCATGGAATCTGCGGTATTTGGGGTACTTTGGCGGTTGGAATATTTGGAGGTGGATCCTTTATTATTCAGCTTCTCGGCACATTGAGTATTTCCGCGTTCGCATTTGTTTTCTCGTTGGCAACCTTCAGCCTTGTAAAAGCCATTTTCGGCTTACGGGTAAGCGAGGAAGAAGAATACGGAGGTCTGGATGTCGGAGAACATGGTCAGGAAGCTTATCCGGACTTCGCTCCTGCGAGCCATTAATGCTTGTAACCCAAATTGTTAATCAAATCCGAAATTTTAAATAAAGGTATTAAAATGAAGCTTATTTCAGCCATCATTAAACCCTTCAATTTGGAGAAAGTAAAAGAAGCCCTCTCTGAGATAGGAATTGAAGGTATGACCGTGTCCGAAGTGAAAGGCTTCGGGCGGCAAAAAGGTCAAACCGAAATTTATCGCGGAAGTGAGTACACCGTCGACTTGCTTCCAAAAGTAAAAATCGATGTCGCAGTGTCTGGAGACATTGTCGAAAAAGCGGTTGAGACAATTGTTAAAGCCGCCAAGACCGGAAAAATC
>DDZZ01000065.1:0-10121 GCA_002346535.1 Opitutales bacterium UBA2995
ATTTGAAGCTGCACCCGCCAATTTAACTATAGGAATTAAGCCGGCAATACCGCGGCGCTTGTCTTTCTGGTCGGGTGGAGCCGATGCGACATCATCCCATATCAATACGGTTTCAATATCGATGCCCTCTGCCCGACCCATTTGCTGGGCAATATCGAAATTCATCACATCACCAGCATAGTTACCATATAAATACAAAACTCCATTGCCTTTGTTCACCGCACGCGTGGCATCGAGCATAACATTCGGAGGCGGGGCTGCAAAGATATCTCCACAGGCGGCTCCATCGGCAAAATTCTTTCCTATAAGGCCGTGATAGACAGGTTCGTGACCACTACCACCCGCAACCAACAATGCGACCTTATTGTCCGGTATGTCATTCATAACGATGACACCCGGAGCATCTAGCCTTGCATCACCATTGTAAAAATCGACCAGACCATCCAATAGTTCGGTGGCCACAGCAATGGGATCGTTTATTATTTTCTTCATGACCGTTATAGGGGATGAATCTCAATATTCAGCGTAATCCGATTGCCCCAAAAGATGGCAGAAATTCCAAGCTTCCGCCGTCTGAAAGGAGCTAAATTTGAAAGGATCAGGCAATAATGGGAGCTAACTTTTCTCTACAATACTCGCCATCGTGCAAAGTCACGCCGTCCGGATCTTCAATCGCATCATCCGCTTCATCTTCGCACATAATCCAACCGTTGTAATCCTGATCCACAAGCCATTGTGTAATAGCTTCAAAATCTATTTTTCCTTTTCCCATCAGAGTCCACTCGGGATCACCATCCCAATCCTTGTAATGGATATGATTAATGAGTGAAGCAAATTCAGCCATTTTAGACAGAACATCCATTCCACCGTTGCGGATGTGACCAACATCGGGGGTCCAACCGGTCACTTCAGTATCAATGCCATTAATAATGACGTCGTAATCTTCGGCTGTACGATTGATAGAAGTCTCTGGAGAATTCGGATGAAATGAACATTCGATACCCGCATCAACAGCCCGTTTCGACACTGCGTTTACACAAGACACCAAATTGAGCCGGCGTTGCTCCAAATCATGACGGCCATTGGGCAATTGGACCGTACAAAGCAAGGCGCCAGGAAACTGCTTGAGCAGATCTATATAATAGTCGCCCTGTTGTCTTTCATCATCCGTTTCTTCCGGATTATTCCAATCCAGGCAAAGGGCAATTCCAGCCAGTTTTATATCATGCTCTTCAAGCTTATCTTTCAGCTTAGCAGGATCGGACAGGTCGCCCATCCAGAATTGCATGGGCTCGATTCCAGTAAACCCTGCTTTGGCAACCATTTCGATCATATGACCCAATTTGTTGTCATAGGTCTTGCCCATTTCCGACATGAACCAAGTGTAAACTTCAGCTCCAAGTGATATATTTGCCATCGTACTGTCTTTTCTATGATTAAGGTTTTGAAATTGAACTTTTAGGACCAACCGTGTACCTCTTGCACACCGATCATAGCCCCAAGAATCGTGTTCCATGTTTGTTGTTGGTGAAGCGTTTCATTGGGAAACATACAGCCATCCCAACAAATGTGTTGAATATGCGTACGGGCTGATCCATCCGGATCGCGCAACCAGTAACTGGACGCCTGAGTGATATCGAGCTTGCCGTTCGGATCATCAGCCAGGCAATGCTTACCCGTTTTGTCATGAGAACCTGTTCCGTGAACCGTACCATCGTTTTGAGCGACGTGAAAGTCGTTGGTGTATGGACGGAGTGCGTCGGTCATTTCCTTATAGGCTACCCAAAAAGTATCTGAATCATTCCAATCAAATTCTGCGGGCAAGATTCGGTGCTCATCAGCATTATAACCCATCAAGTAAAACATTGAATGAGCAAGGTCTGCCTGGAAACCCAGGGAATCGCCTGCGTCGGCCAATTCAAAAGTGCGGAGCATCCACTTCCAACTTTGCATTCCGCCCCAACAAATCTCACCTTCGGCCGAAAGTTTTTCACCATGATCTGAGGCAATCTTGGCGGCTTCTTTGAAAGTATTGGCGATGATAGCCGTGTTGCCATCCGGATCTTGGCTCCAAGTTTCCACATCAGTAGCCGAATCGATACGAATAATCCCGTAGGGCCGTATACCCAAATCTCGCAACTTTCCTCCGATGATACAGGCCTGTTTTACCATATCCAGGAACATGCCGCGCTGTTCATCGTTACCCATTGAGGAACCTCCTCCCAGGCCATCCCAAACGGGAGCTACCAGAGAACCGGCAGCAAGGTTCAATCCGCCTAACTTGTCCGCCAAGGCTTTCAGATCGTCGTCAGAAGAATCGATCGCTACATGCGGCTCGGAGAGGAATATATCCACACCATCGAATTTGCGTCCATCGACGTCGGCCTTCGCGGTAAATTCGATCATTTGATCCAGGCTGATAAAAGGTTCTTCGTCGGATCCTTTACCGACCACGCCCGGCCAGGTTGCGTTATGAAGTTTCGGGAATGTATTGCTCATAGCTGATGTTCCATTGAGGTTAACTGGGAAAATTATAATCCCTGATAGGGAAAGATACTATGTAGTATTTAATTTTTCAGAGCTTGGCCCAGACAAAAATGAGATTTTCGGCTAATTTTTCGCTCTTTTCACCTAGAGAGTTTTCGACTTTGTAAGATATTCGACAAAAGCACGACTTATACTAGATTATGTAGTAACGCCTTGAAAAAAACCACATAGGCGTTTTTATCGCGCGATTTCATGAGAATAGAATTCACAAAGATGCACGGAGCGGGAAACGACTTCGTGGTAATAAATAATCTGGATGGTAGCTTAAATCTGACCACCGATCAGATTGCACATATTTGTGACCGTCGATTTGGCATAGGCGCGGACGGAATCCTGCTCCTCGAACCAGGTCCCACCAATGACCTGGATGCCCAAATGGTATACTACAATGCGGATGGTTCCAGGGCCGAAATGTGCGGGAACGGGGCTCGTTGCTTTATCTCCTTCGCCATGGCCCACCAGCTTGGACTGAACGGGCGGCTTAAATTTCGCACGGACGCTGGAGATATAGAAGGCATCACAGACAATGGGTCCATCACCGTTCAAATGACTCCTGCTTTAGATACCCAATTGAATATCCCAATCGACCTGAAAGCCGGTACGTCAATCGTTCACTATACCGATACAGGAGTTCCACATGTCGTAAAATTTGTTGATGACACCCAAACAGTAAACATTGTGCCCGAAGGTTCTGAGCTTCGTTTTCACGACGCATTTCAACCACGCGGAGCCAATGTGAACTTTGCAAACTTCAACAACGAAGTTGTAAATGTGCGCACATACGAACGTGGTGTTGAAGGTGAAACTTTGGCTTGTGGCACTGGGGTGACTGCGGTGGCCATTCTCTCTCACCTGGTTTATGGGGTTGCGAAGCCGGTTAGCCTCAAAGTCGCCGGCGGCGATACTTTAAAAGTCGATTTCGAAATCGATGGAGATTCTATTGATAAAGTAACGCTAACGGGTCCAGCGAAGGTGGTTTATAGCGGATCTATGGAGATCTGTGAGATTGGATCTAGCTCTCCTTCTTTTTCCCACCGTGATCGAAAGGACGAGTAGAAACGAAAGTCGGATTTCGATTAATAATTAAACCCAATCCCGGTGACTGTGGGACAAGGCCCAAGCCAATTGACGCGGGAAAAAAGGACCGCGGTAAATAAAGCCGGTGTATATTTGCACCAGGTCAGCGCCGGCAGCCATTTTTTCACCAGCCGATTTTGCATCCATTATTCCTCCCACTCCAATGATGGGTAATTCACCGTTGGTGGAGAGTCTTATGTAACGAATGATATCAGTTGTCAAATGATCGAGGGGACGACCACTCAACCCACCTTCTTGTTCTATTTCAGCAAAGGCTCCGGGTCGCGACAATGTTGTATTGGTTGCAATGATACCATCAAATTTCAGCTCAAGGACGGTTTCCAAAATGGAATCGATTTCGGGATAGGTCAGGTCGGGTGCAATTTTTACTAGAATGGGAAGCCGTTGTTTATTCTGACTTTCACTTCTGTCTTGGTTTGCTCGAGCAATTGCGCCCAACAGTTCTGGCAAAAATTCGGAACCTTGTAATTTCCTCAACTCGGGAGTATTCGGACTACTAACATTAATCGTAAAGTAGTCGGCATAGTCAGCCAGCATATCAAAGGATTTCAAATAATCCTCAGCAGCTTCTTCAATCGGGACCTTCTTGGACTTGCCAATATTTACACCGAGGGGGATACTTCGCTTAACCACTCGACTTTGTTTCCTAATTCGTTCAGCAACCCTTTCCGCCCCCTCATTGTTAAACCCCAGCTGATTTATTACGGCTTCTTCATCAGGATAACGAAATACTCGAGGCCTCGGGTTGCCTGGTTGGCGATGAAATGTCACCGTTCCAATCTCCACATGCCCGAAGCCAAAGGCAGCTGCTGCGGGCCAAAAGACTGCATTTTTGTCCATTCCCGCGGCTAATCCGACTCGGTTTGGGAAATCTAATCCAAATAGGCGAATCGGGTTTGTTTGAGGCGGACGAAGATGCCTGGCCTCCATTAACCGGCATATCCAAGGAAGGTGGCCTAATGTCCGCAAAAATGACACTCCCAGTTCGTGAGCGGACTCCGCATCCTGGCGAAACATGACCGGTCTGATCACCGATTCATAAAACTTACCCATAGAGGTCGATTCTTCTATCTATATCGAAAATGAAAATAATGAAAAAAAAATTCAAAAAAGCCTTGTCTTTATTCGGGGACGAACAAATTGAAAGATAAGATTATTTTCAAAGGAAAAATCTTATCACTAACTAAAAGATCATCTCGCTCTCCTTTTCTCAATGCCAACGAAGAAGCAAAAACTTGAATGGCTGATTGCAGCTCTTCGGGAAGACTTTAATTGGTGGGTCATCGAAGTTAGCGAAGATATCCCCTGGGATCTAGATAGTTTAGGAATCCTTGACCCCAAACAATGGTCCTATGTAGTGGACCTTCTTGACCCACTGCGCGAATACGGTTTGGACATGGATATGGTCGAAGACGCTTTCATTCCGTTCGGAATCGATAAAGACCTTGGCGATCAAAAAATCCGTATGGTTAAGGCCAATGAATCTCTTTTCGGGTCGGAGGAGATCCTTTTCATTTTGCCTGACGTTATGGACGACGACGAAACTGGCCCTTATGCAGATTTTCTCGACCACATTACCAAGCTCCGCGTTCAACTCTTAAACGACCTCATCGATTTTGAGCAAAATATGTCCACGAGCGAGCTCGAGGAAGATTTGCGAGATGAACTGAACAATCAGTACTTCGAAGGCAAGAACCTGCACTACTTCACCGAAATTACCTCAATCCTTGAATATACTCCTGCGGGATATTCCCTAGACGAGGATGGCGAACAATCAACGGGCGAGGAAGAGGAAATCGTCGACGAAATTCCCGATCTCCAAGAAGCGGAAGAGGAGTCCATTCCTCAAGATGAAACAATGAAGTGGGAGGAAGAAGAAGAAAAAGAAGAGGAGGAAGGACTGGAAGAAGCCACCAGCCCACCCGATCTTCCCGAGGAAGAAGCGGACCCCAAGTAGTAATCAAGCAATGCCACAATTAGTTACTCGGCGTCAGTGTTCAGTAATCAGTATTTTATAAACTGAATACTGATCTGCAACACTGATAAGTGATCACTTAAAAAAGTGCCTTGGCTACTTCCTTGGCGAAGTAGGTCAAGATCATATCCGCGCCGGCACGTTTTATAGCCAGCAAGGATTCGTCTCTTGATTTCTCAAGATCCAACCAACCCAATTGAGCTGCGGCGTGAATTTGGGCGTATTCCCCAGAAACCTGGTAAGCGGCGACAGGCAGGTCTGATGCATTGCGAAGATCTCGAATAATGTCCAGGTAAGGCCCGGCAGGTTTGACCATCAGAATATCGGCTCCCTCGTCCGCATCCAAGCGACATTCCAAGGCAGCCTCATTGCGATTAGCCGGATTTAACTGGTAAGTTCTTTTATCCAGAAGCTTGGTCCTGGCTGCTTGGGCACTCCCGACCGCCTCCCGGAAGGGCCCATAAAAGGCCGAGGCAAATTTGGCTGAGTAGGCCATGATCCCCGTGTTGATGTATCCGGATTCATCTAGAACTTCCCGGATCGCTCCAACCCGTCCATCCATCATATCAGACGGAGCCACCAGATCGACGCCCGCTTCAGCTTGTTGACAAGCCATATCACAAAGAATTTGGACTGTGGGATCATTGAGTACCACCGAACCTGTTTTATCTAAAACACCATCGTGCCCATGGCTGGTGTAGGGATCCAAGGCAACATCGGTGATCACAATTAAATCAGGCAACGCCTTCTTGATCGCCCTTACAGATCGCAATACCAAATTGTCCCCGTTGGTTGCATAAGTTGCATCGTCGTTTTTTAAGGATGGATCTACTTGAGGAAACAAAGCGACAGCCGAAACACCTAAGGAAAATAATTCTTCGCATTCCTTTATTAGATCCTCTAAATTTAATCGCGAAATACTCGGCATTGATTCAATCGCTTCAGGTTGGCCATCCCCGCCCTTTACAAAAAGGGGGGCAATCAGATCATTTTTTGAAATCGCTGTTTCTAGAACGAGCTTTCGAATACCTTCAGTGCGTCTCAATCGTCGTGGACGCTGGGTCAAATTAAGTTTAAAATCAGTTTCCATTCAATACGTAAACAATGGGATTGATCTAAAGAATGCAAATCCAGATAGTGCTCCATTTTCAGGTTCCCGCAAATGAAATCTCAACGCTCAGCAAACCCTACAGGGCAGCAAAAGTCTTCGTTATGCGAGCTTCGCTTTTCACGAGACCACGTAGTATCACCGAGCTTGCAGTCCTGCCCTGTGACCAGGACTGCAATTCGATTAATCGATTGTGAGCAGCCGCACCCTGCGGCAACCGCCTACACTCGACTAAGGCGAGCCACGGAGACTGCAGGGAATGGCACCTGATTGAAAAGCTGCTCATCCCGGAATGGCCTCTCCACTCAAGTTATACGATACCATGACCCGAAGCGTCCTGCCGGTAAAGGCAGTGGATGGAAAACAGTTTCGGTTTTACTGCTGCGGTCCGACGGTCTATGGTCCAGCCCACATCGGTAACTTTCGCGCATTTTTGGTCCAAGATGTCTTGCGCCGCACGTTGCAAATATCCGGCTTGAATCCCTATCACGTGCGCAACATAACCGACGTGGACGACAAAACAATTCGCACCGCACAAGAAGAGGGGAAGAGCCTCAAGGAATTCACCCAATACTGGATAGACAAATTTCACGCAGATTCGGAGGCCCTCAACATCCTTCCTCCTCACCAAGAACCAAAAGCCACTGATCACATTTCGCAACAGATCGACTTGGTGCAAAAACTGATTAAACAAGATCTCGCTTACTCATCGTCGGACGGATCCGTTTATTTTAAAGTATCCGCCTACGAACCCTATGGCAAACTCAGCCGACTCAAGGATCGAGAAACCGAAACCCAATTCTTAACCAGTGCTGGCGAACACAACGATGCGGATGAATACGACCGCGAATCGGTGGCTGATTTTGCCTTATGGAAATCGCGCAAACCTGAGGACGGGGAAAACTTCTGGGCCAGCCCCTGGGGCGAAGGGCGTCCCGGCTGGCACTTGGAATGCTCGGCAATGAGCCAGGCTTATCTGGGCGAAAATTTCGATCTGCATGCCGGTGGTATCGACCTCTGTTTTCCTCACCACGAAAACGAAATAGCACAAAGTGAAGGCGCCACCGGAAAGCCATTTGCACGCCACTGGTTTCACAACGCACACCTCCAAGTTGAAGGAGAGAAAATGGCTAAAAGCCTGGGCAATATGTACACATTGGAGGACTTGGAAAAGAAAGGCTTCTCGCCCACGGAGATTCGCTACACTTTGATTTCCGGTCACTACCGCCAACCCTTAAACTTTACAATTGCATCCCTGGGGGCCGCCCGAAGCGCGATTAAGAAAATCGAGAAATTACTTCGCGGGAACCTTGAGAAAATCGGAATGACCGAAAAAGCCTTCACGCAGATTAATGTAACCCATCTATCAGGGAATTGGGGACATTTCACCCGGGCCTGGGACGGGCTCTGCAACGAGCTCAACGTATCCCAGACCACAGGTGGTATTTTTGCTGGTTTTGTATCTTTGGAAAAAGAAAACCTGGATTCTGATTCAATTAAGAACGAATTGAGCGCTTTAGCCGGGATTCTATATGCTCTGGGGATCCAACTTTTTAAAGCTGGAGAATCAGAACCCGTTGAAATTCCGGAATCGATATCAGCGATTGCGGAAGAACGCTGGCAGGCCAAGCAAGCTCGCGATTGGGAAAAGGCTGACGGATTACGAAGGGAACTTTCGGAACAAGGCTGGCAAATCCTCGACCGAAAGGATGGGTTTGATTTAAAGTCGCTTTAAATTACTCGATTCCAAATTCATACCCTAAAAAACTGTTGAAATCACTCGTTTTGGATCCCCAAGAAATTTCCCATCATCGCCATATCGCTAATTAATGCATTTAGCGCGTCTATAACCTTTGGTGAAGTATTTTCAACCCTTCCCGATAATATCGATCCGGGTAGGCATTACCTCTTTTACTTGCATGAACAAATTGTAGAAGGCTCTGACGGATCTCCAATAAGTCCGGCACGCAAGACGTACCAATACCAACAGATTGTTGAGACCTTGGAAAAACAAGGCTTATGAGTTATCACCGAGATTTGGAGAAAGCACACCAATGTGGGAAACTACGCCCAAATTATTTCATTCTACGTAGATCAATTGAAACAAGAAGAAGTTCCGTCCTCCAATATCACACTGGTTAGAGCAAGCAAGGGTGGGATGATCGCGGCCTACGTTTCCAACAAACAACAGGATCCGGATATCAACTATGTTATCCTTGCAGGGTATTTTGATCGCCTGAAACAGGACCCGAAAATGCTGGTTTCCGGTCGGATGCTGCACATCCATGACAAGAGGGATACCAATGGCATTAAAGCCCAGGTATTTCATTAGCAAATCGAATAAAATCCTGACCGCATACAAGATCATAACTACGGACAACGATTGGGATCATGGATTGCTTTTCGAACCAAGGAAAGCATGGATCGAACAGGTGGTAAAGTGGAGCGGAATCAACGATTGACGATTGCTCCCTTGACATTTGAGTGGACCGGCATTTCCACAGGTTACTTATTTATGAAAAAAATGTCTCCACTCCAAGAACTCCGTCATTCGTCGGCCCACATACTCGCGACGGCGGTTCTGCGCTTATTTCCGGACACTAAACTGGACATTGGCCCGCCTACCGATGCCGGTTTTTATTATGACTTCGACCTCGATCACAAAATTACCACCGAGGATCTGGAAGCCATCGAGGCGGAGATGAAAAAGGTTATTAAAGAGAATCAGCGCTTTGAGCAATTTGAAACCACCCGGAATGAGGCAATCGATCTGATCAAAGAAATGGGGCAGGTGAAGTACAAGCTAGGTCGCCTGGACGATATTCCCGAAGGAGATACCATCAGTTTTTACCGCAATGGTGAGTTTGTTGATTTATGTGCCGGCACTCATGTCAATTATTCCAAAAAGATAAAGGCCTTTAAGCTTTTGAACGTTGCTGGGGCCTACCATCGGGGGGACGAAAAAAACAAACAGCTGCAAAGGATTTACGGCACGGCTTTTCCAACCAAAGACGAACTGCAGCAATACCTCGATCAGCTGGAGGAAGCCCGAAAGCGCGACCACCGGAAAATCGGAAAAGATATGCACCTCTTCCACATCGATAACGATGTGGGACAAGGACTCATTCTCTGGACTGCAAAAGGATCAATTATCCGCAATGAGTTGCAGGATTTTATATCTGAAGAGCTCGGAAAACAAGGGTACGATCAGGTATACACTCCCCACATTGGCAAGCTGGATCTCTACAAGACCTCCGGCCATTTCCCCTACTACCAGGACTCCCAATTTCCGCCGGTAATTGATCGCCAATCCCTGGCCGATCTGGTGGAGGGGGATAAATCCTGCTCGGACCTGGCAAACCTTCTTGAGGAGGGAAACATCGAAGGTTATCT
>DDZZ01000065.1:10521-23705 GCA_002346535.1 Opitutales bacterium UBA2995
GAGTTTGGAACGGTCTATCGCTGGGAACAATCGGGGGAACTCAGTGGCATGACCAGGGTCCGAGGATTCACTCAGGACGATGCACACTTATTCTGCACTGATGACCAACTCAAAGGCGAAATCCAAAGCTGTTTGGACTTGGTAAAGATCATTTTCGACGTGCTTGGAATGACGGATTACCGTGTTCGCGTAAGTCTTCGAGATCAGGAATCCTCAAAATATGTCGGCAAGGCCGAAAACTGGCAAAAGGCAGAAGTGGCGCTGCGCGAAGCTGCAGAAGACCTGGGAGTACCTTTCTCGGAAGAACCGGGTGAAGCGGCTTTTTACGGGCCAAAGATCGATTTTGTGGTCAAAGATGTCATCGGCAGGGAATGGCAACTGGGCACAGTGCAGGTGGATTATAACTTACCCGAGCGCTTTGATCTAAGTTACATTGGTCCGGATAACAAACCACACCGACCAGTAATGGTTCATCGAGCACCCTTTGGTTCGATGGAACGTTTTTGCGCCGTATTAATTGAACACTTTGCCGGAAACTTTCCAACTTGGCTGGCTCCTGAGCAAGTGAGGCTTCTACCAATCAACGATATGGCCCTACCCTTTAGCGAAGAAGTCGAAGCCAAACTGAAAGCGGCAAAAGTCCGCGTAACCATCGATCGTGCATCTGAAAAATTGGGCGCGAAAATTCGACGCGCGGAATTGGACAAGATACCATTTTCTGGAGTCATTGGGGGTAAAGAAGCCACAAAAGGAACTGTCAGCATTCGCTCACGCGTCGCCAAAAGCAAAGAAGGCACGTACCCAGTATCCGAATACTTAGAATTGATACTTGAGGAGATTGCGAGCAAAAGATTGCCGGAGGTCTAGGCCGAGTATATCGGACTTGCCGCGATTCTCGATGATTCATCCCGCCTCAGAACTGGAAAACGGTTGGTTTTCTGTCGAGACACTGGACGAAACCACCTATTCGATCGGCGAGTACGGGCACTGGATGAAAATCCATTCCTATTTATTTATTGGAAATGAAAAAGCGGCCCTCGTGGATTCTGGGTTGGGCGTTGGTAATATCCGAACTATCGTTGAGGCATTAACCGACCTACCTGTGCATGTAATCACAACCCATGCACATTGGGACCATACCGGAGGCCACCACTTATTCGACAGTTTTTCCGCCCATGTCTTGGAAAGAGACTGGATCGAACAAAGCGAAAAACGTTACAAAAAAAATATTTCAGATTGGCTACTAAAAGAGCCATTAACCAAAGAACTACCTCCATGCTTCGATAAAAAACGTCTGCCCCCGTTCCAAGCAATAGTCGAGCACCTCCATGAGGACGGGGATGTCTTTGACCTTGGCGGTCGGAGGCTGGAAATCATCCACACGCCCGGTCATTCAATGGGCCATATTTCAGTTTTCGACGAGGGAAAGGGATTAGTGGTTACAGCCGACTTACTCTATCAAGGGGTTTTGCTAGCGGGATTACAATCGTCCGATCCTGATGACTATCACCAATCTCTTCTGCGACTACGCGCACTCCCCAAATTAAAAAAACTGCTACCAGGCCATGGCCGTCTGGATATTGACAACAATCTTCTGGATGAAGCCATCGCGGGATTCGAAGATCTTAAACAAAAAGATCTGCTCAAGATAGGTTCAGGTGTTCACCGATATGGGCGGTTGAAAATCTCGCTCGGAAAAAAGAAGAATTAATAAGCTACAATTTACCTGTCAACTCGCAGAAGCTGCTTCAACTGCGAAAAGCATCACCGCGGCCCCATCACCCCGCACAGAGGGGGATCCCAATCCAGCTGTTTGTGCTCCTCGATGATCTTGTCGATGTTGACACATAAATCAGGTGGTAGCGCCGTAGACTTCCGCAAGCGCAAATCCACGCTCATTCCGACAATTTCGTAGGTCGAAGCAATTTCACCCGTTGTCTTGTTGAGAAGAAAATTGATCACATGAAAGCGCTTTTCGTTTCGAGCGAGGAAGCGGCTGTAAATTTCAATCTCATCTCCGATGCGAACCTCGCGCATGCAACGCATATGCGTTTCCAGAGCAAAGCGACCAACCTGATTTTCTTTGATGTCTTGCACTCTGTAGCCCAATTGCGCGAACAAACCTATCATAGCATCACTATTGTAATGGGTAAACCATCCAATGTTCATATGCCCCATCACATCCCGGTACTTTTCTGGAACTTTAGCTTCGAAGGTCTTGGGAAGCTGGGTCAGGTCAACATCGGGAAATGCGGCCATCTAAAAAGTCAATCCGCGACGTGAACGAGTTGCTTGCCCGTATTTTCCCCAGAGAAAAGCCCGATGAAGGCGCGGGGGGCATTCTCCAACCCTTCGATCACATTTTCCTTGTACTTTATTTGTCCAGAAACGACCCATTCCGTAAGGTCTTTGATGGCCTCTGGAAAGCGGTCAAAAAAATCGAAAACCAGAAAGCCTTGGATGGTGGCTCGTGTGGGAATCAAGTTCCACAGGAACCGAGGACCTTGCTCAGCCTTCGCTGAATTATACATGGAAATTTGACCGCATATGGCGATGTGGGAATTGAGGGCCAAAAGAGGAAATACGGCGTCGGTTATTGGCCCACCAACATTATCAAAGTAGCAATTAATTCCATCAGGACAATGTTTGGCCAAGTCTTTGACCATATGATCTGAGGTTTTGTAATTGATACCTGCATCAAAGCCCAGGTCTTCGGTAATCCACCTCACCTTCTCGTCACTTCCTACAATCCCGACAACGCGACAGTCTTTGATTTTGGCAATCTGGCCAACAACCGAACCAACAGCTCCAGCGGCTCCAGATACAACGACGGTATCGCCTTTCTTAGCTTTGCAAACATCGAGAAGACCAAAATAAGCAGTCTCACCGGGCATGCCTAAAACATGTAAAGCCGTAGATATGGGCGCAGGTGATGGATCAATACGCCGAAGATCTCTTCCATCTGAAATCGCGTAGGCCTGCCAACCAAGTCGGGCGGCCACAATTTCACCTACTTGGTAGCTTTCATTGTTGGATTGCTCAACCTGCGTAAGAATTTCACCGGTCATTACCTCACCGATTTGCACCGGATCGGCATAAGATTTTCGGTCATTCATTCGTCCCCGCATGTAAGGATCTACGGATAGATAGAGTGTCTTAAGAAGCACTTCTCCATCTTCAATGTCGCGAACAGTTTCCTCCTCGAGACGGAAGTTATCTTCTGTCACCATGCCTTCCGGCCGTGAGGCCAAAACTAGTTTTCGATTAACGATCGTCATAGAGAACTACTAGCAAAGTTCAAAGAGACCGGCTGCCCCTTGGCCACCACCGATACACATGGTAACGACACCGTACTTAACTCGGCGCCTTTGCATCTCATTGCTGATAGTCCCGACCAGTCGAGCACCTGTCATACCGAAGGGATGTCCAATCGATATGGATCCACCATTTACATTCAAACGATCCACGGGAATACCCAATTGATCACGACAGTAAACCACCTGAACAGCAAAAGCTTCGTTCAACTCCCAAAGACCGATGTCATTGATGGTCAGCCCATTGCGCTTGAGCAGTTTGGGCACGGCATATACAGGACCAATTCCCATTTCATCGGGCTCACATCCCGCGACGGCAAACCCTCGAAAAGCAATTTTTGGCTTCAGTCCAAGCGACTCCGCTTTCTCTCGGGACATCAATAAATTGATCGAGGCGCCATCCGACATTTGGGAAGCATTACCGGGGGTCACACTTCCTTCCCCGCTCTCACGATCGAAATACGGATTTAATCCCAGCAATCCTTCTAAAGTAGTATCAGGACGATTGCACTCATCACGCACAAGATCATGCTCCTCGGTATCAACAACCTCGCCGGTTTTTTTGTCCAGGATGGCTCGGGTCACGTGCATCGGTGCCAACTCCTCATCTAGAAGCCCATCCGCTTGAGCTTTGGCAGTGCGTTGCTGACTGGCCAATGAATATTCATCTTGCTCCTCTCGAGAAATTTGGTACCGTTTGGCAACCACTTCAGCGGTATCTCCCATTACCATATATACACCGGGGACATTTTCCTCAACCCATGGATTCGGGTCTCTTTTTGAATTTCGAATGGCGGTAATACTTTCCACGCCACCACCGATAGCAACATCCGCACCTTGGGCCATGATATGGTGGGCAGCCATGGCAACGGATTGAAGTCCCGAGGAACAAAATCGATTCACCGTCGTGGCTGCGATGCTATGCGGTAAGCCAGCACGAACGGTGGCAATTCGTGCCACATTGGAGCCTTGTTGGCCTTCAGGAGTTGCACACCCTATGATAACATCCTCTATGTCCACAGGATCCAGGTCGGGAGTCTTTTCCAAACAGGCGTTCAGACAATGGGCTACCATGTCATCGGGACGAGTCATATTAAGCGAACCTCGAAAAGATTTCGCCAGTGGGGTACGTGCAGTTGCAACTAAAACAGCTTCTTTCATAGTAACGAAGCGTTTTACCGACCGTTCGGTAGAATTCAAGCTTGAAAAATTACCAGCTGGAATAAAAATGAGCCGCCTAAGTATTAGTTCTCCTCACTAAATACTAATAGACAAAAACGAACACACCAATGCCTGACGCCTTGTCCGTCTCTAAAGAGTCTACGCCCAGCAATTCCGAAATGCGAGAAGCTCAAATTTATCGGGTAGCTGCGGAGCTCATCCAACAAAAAGGATACGATGCAACGTCCATGAACGACATCGCGAAAAAGCTGAAACTCACCAAAGCGGGACTTTACTACTATATCGACGGCAAAAATGATCTTCTCTATTCCATAATCAAATTCGGCATGCAGGTGCTCGATGAACAAGTCATACAACCCTGCGGCAAAATTACAGATCCAGAGAAACGCCTTGAGCAAATAATCCAAAGACACACGGTTTCACTCCTTGAACTTGGAGGGGCCATCAGTATTTTGACCGATGAGGAGCATAAGCTTCCCCCTGCAAAACGGAAAAAAATTGTTGAATTGAAACGAAGCTACCTCGATTTCGTCCGAAAGAGCCTAAACGAACTGAAAGCCCAGAAGAAAATGCGGAATCTCAACCTGAATATTGCCGCAATGAATTTCTTCGCCGTTATTTTGGGAGTAGCCCGCTGGTATAATTCGAAGAAGGGTTGGTCCAGTCAAAGGATCGCCCGCGAAGTCTCTAAATTCATTAAGGGAGCCATTTTAACTGAATTAGAAAAATGAACATCCTCGTTTGCTTAAAACAGATATTAGACCCCGAGGTGCCGGTGCGTGATTTTGCCATTGACGGTTCCGGCTTACAAGCCGACCCGAACTGTGCGAACCAGATGACTAACATCTTTTGTGAGAACGCATTGGAGACGGCCTTGCAGCTAAAGGATGCACATGGCGGAAAAATAACCGTGTTGTCCTTTGGACCCGATTCGGTGAAAGATTCCTTACGAAAAGGCCTAGCCATGAAAGCCAACGAAGCCTTCATGGTGCTAAACAACACCGGCCATCAACCCGATTCGGCAGCCACTGCAAAGGTGCTCGCCAAAGCAATAGGCAAAATGGAACCTTTTGACCTAGTCCTCACAGGCAGAGAGGCTGGTGATTGGGGAGCTGGACAAACGGGTGGACTTCTCGCCGAAGAGCTCGGCCTACCGTACTCTGCATTTGTAGATGAAATCGAACCGGAGGGGGAAGATCGCCTTATCTTGCGGCAACAAACAGATTCTGGTTGGAATAAGATTTCGGCTCCCAAACCAGTTGTGGCGTCTATAACGAACAGCGATCACAACCTTCCGCGAATCCCCAAAACACGTGACATTATACTTGCCAACAGGAAGCCTTTGACGAGTTGGTCATTGGAAGAGGTCGGAATTTCGGAAGATGAATTGGCAGCCGAACAACAGAAGGCTCGCATAAAACTGCTTTCAATTCCCGAGGGAAAAAGCGACTGCGAATTTATCGAAGGCGATAGCCTTGAGGACAAGATTGATAACCTAGCCGAAAGAATTGTCGCAATCGCGAGGTCCGTATAACCGCCATGAGTGAAGGAAAATCAACTGTCCTAACCGTAGCAGTGGTTGCGGAACAAAATAGCGCAAGTGCCGGTTTACTTGGCACTGGTCAGAGACTTGCCAACGAAGTGGGGGGTCAACATGTCGTATTAGTAGCCGGAGCAACCGACAGCGAATTTGCCAACTATGTCAGCCAGTTTGCCGGCCGAGTAGTTACAAATGACTCCGCCGACTTGGGATCCAGCCCTTCCGAAGGCTGGTTAAACTTTGTCGCTGCTACGAGCAAGGCAGAAGACCCGGCCGCAATCCTGCTGGCGAACGACACTTTAAGTCAGGAAATTACTCCACGGCTTGCCCACCGTTTAGATGGATCTTCAATCGGAGATGCGCATGCTATTAAACCGTCAGAAGGACATTTGGTGGTAACCCGGTCCGTATATGGAGGCAAGGCAGTCGCCGAAATAGAACTAACAAGCAATCCGGCAGTAGTCTGGGTCCGCGCTCAATCCATGGATCCGGCCAGTGTCCAGGAACCGTCCGGAAGTATCGAAGCGATAAGCAACGGTGAATCTTCCGAAATCCGTACTCAGTTAAAAGATACGCACGCCGAAGAATCGGAAGGCGAGAAACTTGAAGATGCGCAGATTATTATTTCAGGTGGACGCGGACTAGGCGGCCCCGAACCTTTTGAAGATCTGGCAGCCTTGGCCAAAGTTATAAAGGCACAAAATGGAGCTTCACGCGCTGCTTGCGATCTCGGCTGGGTACCCCACTCCTGGCAGGTCGGGCAAACCGGAAAAAAAGTGGCGCCCCAACTCTATTTGGCAGTGGCAATCTCCGGTGCCAGTCAACACATCATGGGTATGGCGGATTCCAAGAACGTGGCAGCCATCAATACCGATCCTGATGCACCCATTTTTAAGCACTGCCAATTTGGTCTCGTCGAGGACTACAAGAACGTTATTAGACCTCTCAAGGACAAGCTGACTGAGATCCTCTAATGAATCCATCCGAAGCAACACGCGAAGTCCTATGGAATATCTCCAATGGATGGATTATGTATGTGTTACTGGTGCCAACCATGGCCATTGCTAGTTACGGTGTCTGGATTCGCTATAAGTCCTGGAAGCAGGGGCTACCGGCTGATGGGCGGCTAGACCAACCGATGAGGCGCCTGAAATACCTCTGGAACCATGCCTTGCTGCAGCGACGCAATCTGAGGCAGAAGTATGCGGGTATTTTCCATGCGATGATTTTCTGGGGTTTTATTGCCCTGACCATCGCCACCATCGTCGTTATGATCGACCACGATTTTGGAGTCCCGATCATGCGCGGGGCATTTTATCTCTACTTTCAGTCACTGTTCGTAGATCTGCTTGGATTGATCGCCTTAATTGGGGTAGTAATGGCCGGATATCGCCGCTGGAAAAGCAAACCCGAGAAACTGGTCTACACAGACGAAGCCTCTTGGATTATCATTATCTTCGCCGTACTCATGGTAACCGGTTATCTTTTGGAAGGTTGGCGAATTGTTGCCACCAACGATCCCTGGGGTGCCTGGTCACCCGTCGGGTACACAACCGGCGCACTCTTTGCACCCTTCTTCAACATAGAAACGTTAGAGGTCTTCCATGTCCTGTTTTGGTGGTTCCATCTGATTCTCGCTTTCGGATTTATAGCCTGGGCACCGTTCACAAAGATGTTACATCCGTTGACCTCGGCTCTGAACATTTATGCGTCCAATCTCGAACCTGTCGGTGGATCACTTAAATCCATCGATTTCGACACGGCTGAAATTTTCGGCGTCAACGACCTGAAACAGTTTACCTGGAAAGATCTCCTTGACTTGGACGCCTGCACGGAATGCGGCCGTTGTACCGATGCTTGCCCGGCAAACACGGTGGGAAAGGATTTATCGCCGAGGGATATCATTCTCGACCTGAGAGGTTGGCTCCATAAAGGATCGAATGGGGAAGTGGGTCTTATTGGATCTACGGACGCTTTGCAATCGGACCGTCTCTTTGAGTGCACGAGCTGCGCTGCCTGCGTGGAAGCCTGCCCTGTATCCATAGAACAATTACCGAAGATCGTAGACATGCGTCGTTTCCAGGTCATGGAAGAAGCCGAGTTTCCCGAAACCATGCAAGGAGCCGTTAATTCCATAGAGGAGCGGCAGCATCCTTACTCGGGATCACAATTTTCCAGAGCCGACTGGGTAAAGGAACTGGATATCCCTCACGCCAGTGAAGCCGAGGGTGCAGAGGTCTTAGTTTGGGCTGGCTGCGGCGCATCACTCGTTGAAAGAAACCAAAACTCAATACGATCCTTGGCAAAGCTCCTTAAAAAAGCGGGCGTCAAATTTTCCGTGCTCGGGCGCGAAGAAAAATGCACCGGTGATGTAGCTCGGCGCATTGGAAATGAGTTTTTATTCGAATCTCTGGCCAAAGAAAACATCAATACATTCAAGAAGCACAAAGTCAAAAAGATCGTAACGGCTTGCCCGCATTGTTTTAACACATTTCGCAATGAATACCCGGAATTTGGAGCGGACTTTGAAACCTATCACCACAGCGAATTCCTGGGCGGATTATTAAAAGAAGGCCGTCTGAAAATCACCGAGGCATCCGAGCGCCGAATAGCACTTCATGATCCTTGCTACCTCAGCCGCCACAACGGTATGACGGATGAGCCCAGGGAACTATTGAACAATGTGAGCAAAAGCCCTATTACGGAATTGCCACGCAATCGCAAAAACAGCTTTTGCTGTGGCGGCGGAGGTGGGATGAGTTTTGTGGATGAACCCTCGGACAAACGGGTCAATCACGAGAGGGCCAAGGAAATTCTTGCGACCGAAGCGGATACGGTTGCTGTAGGCTGCCCGTTCTGTACGACCATGATGGAGGACGGGATCAACGCCAACAAAGGAGACCGGAAGATCGAGGTCAAAGAACTGGCGGAACTGCTCAACGAAGCCATACCCGATGAATAACCTTTAGGGCTCAATTAATTGCACCTTTAACAACCAATTACACCAAAACATTATGGACCTAAATCTCACCGAAAGCGAACTGCAGTTTCGCGGTGAACTTCGCGCATGGCTGAAAGAGAGTCTACCGAAGGAGCCGATCGTATCCATGGGCAGAAGTGACGCCGATTACTGGAACAAACTGCGAGACTGGCAAAATAGCCTATATGAAGGCGGCTGGGCAGGAATCACCTGGCCTAAGGAATTTGGAGGACGCGGCACCACCCCTATCGAAGCGGCCATCTTTATCGAAGAAATGGCTGCATTCGACGCACCAGAACGCGTTGGTGTTATCGGTGAAGGTTTGGTAGGTCCCACCATTATGGCTGAGGGCAATGATGAGCAAAAAGAGTACTTCCTCCCAAAAATATTAGATGGGTCGCATATCTGGTGCCAGGGGTTTTCAGAGCCCAACTCGGGAAGCGATGTCGCTTCGCTGGCCACCAAAGCCGTCCGCGAAGGGGATGATTTTGTCGTAAACGGGCAAAAGATCTGGACCAGTTTTGCAGCGGTTTCCGACTGGTGCTTGCTTCTAGTTCGAACCGACAAAGACGCGCCCAAACATAAAGGTATTAGTGCCTTGCTGGTCGACATGAAGAGCGAGGGAGTCTCAGTCAGACCACTTAAACAAATGTCAGGCGATTCTGCATTTAACGAAATGTTTTTTACGAACGTAAAGGTGCCAGCCAAAAACCTGATTGGTGCACTTAACGATGGTTGGAGGATCACCATCACCATGTTAATGAATGAACGCACAAACCTGGGTCCAGCCACTTACATTCAATTCAAGAAAGCCCTGGCTGAATTGATCGAGACGATGAAGCATAAATCCTCGGGAGGTAAACGTCTGATTGATGACCCCATCAATCGCCAAAAGATCGCCCAGATCCAAATGGAGTTGGAAATCTTTAAGCTGACCAGCAACCGTGCCTTATCAAAAATTACCAATAATGCTGTTCCAGGACCTGAGGGATCGATCCTCAAAATATTTTGGAGCGAACTAAACCAACGACTGGTGCAGGCGGCGATGGAGATACTGGGTGACGAAGCACAGCTCCAGGAATTTGAAAATGGAGCTTGGGCCTACCGCTATCTCCGCTCACGCGGCAATACCGTTGAAGCTGGGACCAGTGAAATCCAACGCAACATCGTTGCCATGCGGGTATTGGGTCTTCCTCGCAGTTATTAATTTTCAAACTCAACAAACAAAATGAATTTCGATCTAAATAAAACGCAACAGTTGCTGCAGGAATCTGCACAGACATTTTTCACACGGGAATGTCCGATCACCAAAGTGCGTGAAATTATGGAGTCCGAGAACGGACACGACAGTGCGCTTTGGAATGGCATTGCCGAACAAGGCTGGACTGGGCTGACCTTACCAGAGGAATTCGACGGTCTGGGTCTGAGTTACGTCGATCTCGCCGCCGTATCCGAAGAAATGGGTCGTGCCTGTGCACCATCAGCATTTTTAGCCACCTCGTGGGCTTCCGCGTTGATCGCCGCTTCGGGCAACGCGGATCTGAAATCCAAATTACTGCCCGACTTGGCTCTGGGAGAATCAATCGCCACAGTCGCCCTTCAGGAAGATGGCTCGAATTGGGACTCCTTCTCTATCCAAATGAAAGCTGAATCCGCAGATTCTGGCGTTACGCTTACCGGCACCAAACGATTGGTTATGGATGCGGCCGTAGCCAACGCCATCCTAGTTGTGGCCCGTAAAGGTGACGACCTCATCGTAGCTGTCGTAGATCCATCGGCCGAAGGCCTGGAAATCACTCCTACCGAAGGAATGGACCTGACTCGCCGATTCTACCAGCTGGTTTTCAGCAATGTAGCAGGCGAGATTTTGGCGAGTGGTGAAGCCGCCGAAAATGCTCTGAAACAGTCCATTCAAACCGGTATTATCATTGCTTGTGCGGATTTGCTTGGAGGTATGGACTGGGTTCTTAAAACAACGGTTGAATACGCCCAGTCACGACAACAATTCGGAAAACCGATCGGATCTTATCAGGCCGTACAACATCAGTGTGCTGACATGTTGCTTTTGAGTGAAAGTTCGCGCTCTGCCGCTTACTATGCGGCTTGGGCGTTGAATGAGGGAGATGATGAGGCAAATCAGGCAATCAACATTGCAAAAGCCTACTGTTCAGAAGCGGCAAGAGTGATCGGCAATTGTGGAATACAAATTCATGGAGGCATCGGCTTCACATGGGAGCATGATCTGCACATCTACTACAAAAGAGCGAAGTCCAACGAACTCATATTTGGGGACCCAACCCATCATAGAGAAAAACTAGCCCAGCTCATGGTAGCAGAATAATTCAACTCTCATAATTTCTGAGGCGCTCAATTCGAAATCCCGAACTACCCGGTTGGGAAATGGCATTTATGGAGAGTGAGTAATATCTCTTCCTGTAGATTTCTGAACTCGAGCATAAATTGATCCATGACACTTGAAGATCAAACCCTGGTTATCAGTGGAGCCAGTCGAGGAATTGGAAAAGCGATTGCATTAAGAACGGCACAGGATGTTGCCAATATCGCGGTTGTCTCAAAAACAGCGGAACCACAGCCGAAACTTGAAGGTACCATTAATACAGCTGTGGAAGAAATCAATGTAGCGGTTGGTCGTGGATTGGCCTGCCAAGCCGAGCATGATGAGCCATGCCGCCCATGTCATCTTCACACGATCAAGTAAAGAATGTACCGGCAACCTCTTCATCAATGAAGAGATGTTAGCGAAATCAGGAGTTACCGATTTTGAGAGCTATTCAGTGGTCCCAGGAGCTGATCTCACACCTGATTTATTTATATAAAAGCTCGGAATACAAATTGCTCGAAAGGTAAGTTTTGAAAATAATTTTCCCTCTTGTGGAAAAAATCTATGGGTAGGTAACTTGAAGGATCGTATTTCCGAATTTGACTGCACTTATTTTGAGGCCAAAGATGAGATTTCTGCCAACCAGGAAAAATGAAAGTAGGGAGGTGGCACTACCAGCCCAGTAAGGCTAAGAGTCCTAAGGATTTTGAACCCAGTCCCGAATATCCCAAGGTTCGTATAGCGTCCATATATAGTCTGTACAAGCAGTCTCCCGCAAATCGTGGATATCTTGCTGCTCGGCTTCGTCTACAAAATCCTCAAAGACCTCCTCACTGGGAAACTCCACAACAATAAAATAATCCCGCCCGCGGTCTTCGTGCAACCTCCGCCGCGGCTTCCAACCCGAGGCAACCACCTTTCCTCCATAGCCATAAATTATTTTTCCAGCTTTAACGCTGTAATCGCGATATTGATCTTCTTTGCCTTCTAAAAAGTTAAAAACATTCAATGCGTAAACCATAGTACTTTCGGATTGAATGATTCAGACAAAATGATACTAGAGCAATATTGAAGAACCGTCGTCATTTTTCTAAAACAACTTTCGGCAAAGCAGGAATGCTCTTATCCTAACCGTTCGGATTGATGAGGTAGAGCTAATGCGTCCTCGTAGTGCCGATGAGACATATCAATTTTTCGAATAGCGCAATTTGTAATCCGAAACCCAAAAGGGTTTGGCATCCGATAGCATGAAAATTCTCAATCATGACTTCCCTCAATTGATCATCAACCGAATGCGATCTCTTCTATTTATAAATCTTCTATTGGGCCTAACGGTCACCGTGATGATACCGTCATAGGCTACTCCCAAAATTGATGAAGCGGATCAGCCGATGTATAACCAGGATATCAAAGGTTGGCGGTTTAATCAGGGCGAAGAATCAATAATTCCGAGCAACGCACATCAACTGGTTTATCGAGAAATCCGCGCGTCGAGGCACGTTCTTGTATAGCTTCAATGAGGTCCATGCTCTAAGGCATCACAGGGACGAAATCGTTTTTTAAAGAGAAAATTCTGAATTACGGCGGGTAAAACAAAAGACCCCGCCTTAAAAGGCAGGGTCTCTCAAATTACTCTTAGTAATGCGGCCGATTAGATGGCGTCTTCACCACGCTCATTCGTACGAATACGAACAGCTTCATCAATCGATGTAACGAAGATTTTTCCATCCCCGATTTTTCCGGTCTTGGCGGCTTTAACAATTGTCTCAACCGCTTTTTCGACAATGTCTCCAGACACTGCGACATCGATTTTTACTTTTGGTAGCA
>DDZZ01000011.1 GCA_002346535.1 Opitutales bacterium UBA2995
CTGAAGGAGGAGATGGGGTATCAAGAGGTGTATATACATTTTCTAAAACTAATTCGTTTCCAAATCTACCATCCTTAGCAACGGAAACTACTTTGACTTGATATTCCGTTCCATTAATAAGATTCTCGATATCATGGTTTATTGTATTTGAATCTGGGGATAATCCTGCTGATATCCAATTTCCATACAAGTCAGACGCTGGTCTAAAATAGAAACTTGCGTGGCTATATTCATTGCTAATTGGCCTTTTCCAAGATAAGGTTAGCATACTGTCTTTTTCAACTACTTCTATATCTTTAAGATCTGCCACTGGCAGAGTCCCATACCTAAAAGAAAAGAGTTCAACGGTGTCGCCCCAATTGCCTGCCGCATCTTCCTGTCGATACAATAATTTGTAACTCTCACCTATGTTAAGATCGCTTAAGGTTGGAGACCATTCGTAATCAATGTTTGTGAGCGACCCATCTGCTATATTAATGTGCCCGTTACTGATATACACATTAGCATTCCAATAGCCACTGAGGTTATCGATGGGCGGGTCCCAAGTAAAAGCCAAGCTTTGAAGAGGGCCTTCAATCCAAGTCCCTGATGAATAGGTAGCTTCAGAAACATTTTTTGGAGGCTGGGGGGGAGTCCAGTCTACCCCATAGCCAGTTTCATCTCGGCTAGAGATAACTACTTCATATTGTCCTATATCATCTACTGCTTGTATTCGCAATTGATAGTGGCCCTCTCCATCCGGTGCGTCAAATGAAAGTTGCCCAGATACATTGCTGCCACTGACATCAGTTGTTGAATGCAGAAGCCATTCGCCCCATGTACTTTTGTCGTTTGAAAACCTGTAATAAAGCCTGACTGAATCGACCTCATTATCGTCGGTAGCAAAGTAAGGAAAGCTCCAAGGTATACCTCCATGATTTCCACCTCGCCAGTACATATAATTTAAGGAAATGTCTCCGTTTTCGTCGACCCTGTCAGGGCGATTGCCAAGAGTAATCATATCAAAATTAGACTCTGGTTCTTCATCGATCGATAAGGGCGTATCCGCTATTGTCCCTACTTTTAGGACTCCCCATACCACAAAAGAAGGAATTTCAAACTCAAGCATTCCGTTATTAACGGAAAAGGGTAGCTCAATCGGATTTGGCGATTCTATTGTCATCCATGAAAGCTTGACCGAGGAGCTGTTAAAACCTGAAGGGATACTTACAGAAGTTACCGCTTCACTAGTAACATTTATTGACTGATTATTTACGTCTTCGGAGAGATTAATGTCACGATTGACCAAATGGTAAATTTCAGATCCATCTGAGCTGGATCGGTATCGGTGTATATTTACCAGACGGGATAAAGTTGTAGTAAAGCTCCTTGCCACAACGCCATCTACTGCCGATGCCCAAGTTGATTGGTAGCTTGAGAGGCTAGATAAATTACCAGCAGTAACTTCCCAATTAGTTTCGCTATTACTAGTTGCAGCATTTTCATGGTAGAGGTTCCCTAAGTTGCTGTCAAAGGCGATTGCTTTCCCAGAGTTTACTATAGTGGTAGCGTTAGAGCCGAAATGGTCGTCAAATGTTCTACTGCTACTGACGTTATTCCCATCTTCGTCAAGGTCTGCTATTTTACCAAGACCTATAATAGTCCCTCCATTACTGAGGTAGTCATCAAGTATACCCACTTGAGAATTGGTCATGCGGCGCGTATTGGGAAGGACAATGGCTTTGTATGCAGTTAAGTCCGCAGAGGCAAAAGGGTCTGAGCCACCACGCTTGTCAGGATGCCCAGCAAATAAAACATCGAATGGGCGGTGGACATCGCCTAAAAGCATCATTATGCCACGATAACCTTTGGTGAAATCTTCTGGATTGGAAATCTCGTAAGCTTCGTTGTAAACGACAGCGAATTCCCCGGCCTCCATAAGGTTAAATAATCCTGGATGACTGCGTACAAATCGGTAGTAGGGTGCCAAAGAGGTTAGCCGATTGTCCACATGGTAATAAGAAACCCAATCTATTGGGCTTTGGTATAAGCCTCCTGCAGCTATAGCCTCCGCCATAAAAACCTTACTTAGCTCAGTTATCTTATACTTACCCCAAGGGTCATTTGACCCGTTAAAGATTCCTGTGTTCGCAGGAAAATTCCAAGACCAAAATCGCTTATTAAAATTTCGTATATTTTTGTAAATATGCTCTAAATTGTGGTAGGGATAACCTCGTGAGTCTAAAAAGGTTTCTGCAATTCCAAAGTCGAATTTGTCGATATTGTCCCATTGTCGAGCACCCTCATAACGGTTACCTCCAAAATATACCGTTGTACTGTATTCGTTTTTTGCGTAATTTCTTATGCTGCTGGTCCACTCTTCGAAAAATGCTCTTTCTAAATCTCGAATATTTGACAACCAAGCTTCCCATAGTGTCCCGGAAGGATTATTGTTAATTATAGAATCATTGTTTGTATAATTACCACCTTCCGAAGAAACAAGGTAGTCACGGTAATTGAAAGTTGCTACATCCGTTACACCTATAGCCTCTAGTTCTAGGTCATTGAAATTTGCCTGCAAATAATAGCGGAACTCCGCTAGGATTTCATCATCAAAACTTAGGGCTTTCAGGCCTGGCGCAGCACCATCTAGCAAGAAGTATGTTGCACCCAAGTCCACCGCTGTTTTACCGGCATTTATCAAGTAGTCTCTAAAAGCACTTCGGGTAAAGTTATAACCACCATAATTACCATCTAAGTTACGTACTTTTCCGGCATCGCCCATGGATGCAGCACCTGCTGCAGATTCTACTCCTCCTAAACCATAATATGCGGCATATTGAATGCCGGCAGCTTTCCATTCCTCAATTGCGGCAGCAATCTGATTCAGCTCTTCTGCTGGTCTCGTATCGTCAATCCAAGAAAAATCATCCACAATGACATTAGTTTTTCCTCCGTTTGTATAAATAGGGCGTGCTCCAAAAATAGTAAGATTATCATCTGGAGAACCGATGTCTGAAAACAAATCAGGAAAGCAAAAATTACTGCTTATAATATATAATAATGTTACAATTTTCAGTCTCATTCGATTTGGGACTCACTCTAATTGGGTGACAGGTTTGGTTATTTTTTAGACACACAATTGTGCTTTGAGTTATAGGATAAGTCAAGATTCTGGCGAAAGGACACCTCAAACTAGGCGGCTCTCAGGCCTTATTCACATTCCTTATAAATTAGCGGTGGACTTGAATAGATGAGCTTCACAATTACCAGGATTTTTTGAGCCAATTATGCTTAAAAAGTGCAGCTTTTATGCCATAAACCGTTACTCCAAAACTTTGCCGATCAATCCCTCGCTATTTTAGTTGTCGCGTTTCTTTCTTAATTTCTGGATGACCTTTGAGCACCAGAGAGACGGTCCAATGTGCTCGACCAATATGATTGTCAGATACTGGCAGAAAGCTAAACAAAAAGTCCTTGGTTGCGGTCAGGTTACGCCTTCCCTATACCAAGGACTCTTACCAGAACCAACCATAGACCCCATTTGAACATAGCCCGGCAAGAGTCTCATTTGACTTGGCACGAAGATTGGGGTCCGGTCAGACTCTAAAGATCGTGGAGGAAGTCGTTTACTGAAGCCTTTTGTATAGGATGAAGCCTCATATCAAACTCGCCGAAACAATTACATCCGATGGAGCGAAGATGGCACTCTTTGAGCACGATGGTGATTACTCCCTGAGCATGGATGGTCAGGTGTTTATGAGATCCAAGTTGAGTGCCTCGGAAAAACTTCTTGGTGAAGTAGGAGTGGCTCGCCTGGATACAACCGCAGAATGCCGCGTATTGATCGGTGGCTTAGGACTTGGATTTACCTTGGCTAAAACTTTTAAAGCTTCTGGCCCAAAAACGACTATAGAAGTGGTCGAATTCACAGCGGAAGTGGTCGATTGGAATCGCGAGTATTTAAAGCCTCTAAACGGAACATTGTTGGATGACCAACGGGTCGAGGTCGTGATCAAAGATGTAACCTGTGTTATTCGTAAATCAAAACCTGGCACTTACAACGCCATTCTTTTAGATGTGGATAACGGTCCCGTTTCGATGGTCACCAAAGGAAATTTCTCATTGTATTCGAACAATGGGATCCGTGCGATACGAGCCGCCTTGAAAAGTAATGGACGCGCTGTATTTTGGTCTGCTGGTACCGATCCGTTGTTTGTAGAACGGCTCCGGCGAAACGGATTCCGGGTAATACCTACCCCAGCCAAGGTCCATGAAGGTGCCAAGCGCCCCGCCTACATGCTTTACGTTGCGGATAAGGCCTGAGTCATTTATCGAATTTCTCTCGCCAAAGGATGTTTTGATTTTCAACATCTCTTTCCTTTTTCGAATCCATTCTTTTTGATACCTTATGTCTCTCAACCTTGGTAGCTTGCTTGCAAATTCAACCTACAAGTACCCATCGGAAACGGCTTTGATTTACGGTTCTGAGCGGTACACTTATAAACAACTTGATACTCTTGTTCGAAAGTTTGCCGCTGAATTGAAAGAAGCTGGTATTCAACCAGGAGATAAGGTCGGGCTCATGTCTCCCAATGTCCCTGAGTTCACCATCGCCTATTTTGGGACTCTTTACACCGGAGCGGTAGTTGTTTCACTAAACATTCTATTGTCCGCGGATGAGCTCGAGTATCAATTGACCCATAGCGAGGCTAAAGGATTTGTGATGCATGCGAATTGTGAGGCAGCCGGTTTGGAAGCTTTTGGTCGTTGTGATAACTGTGATCTCCTGTACGTGGTTGACGAAGTATGTGGAGAGGCTCCGTCAGGAATGAAATCCTTCGAGGCAACTTTAAATCGCACCGATCAAGCTGATCTTTACCAAACAATGTCGGATGACACTGCAGTCATACTTTACACCAGTGGCACCACTGGAAAGCCCAAAGGTGCGGAATTAAGTCATTTTAACCTTTATTACAATACCCAGTACGTCGCCGAACGGTTATTCAGCCGTTGGCCGGACGAATTCAATATTGTAAAACCTGGGTTCGTAGGATTCGGAGGCCTGCCGATGTACCATATCTTCGGGCAGGTCGCCATTCAGAACGCCATGCTGTTTGGTGGTGGTTCCTTTGTCTGCTTGAAACGATTTACGGCTGAGGCTGCGGTTGCAGCTATAAAGAATGAAAAGGTGGTACTCTTTGCCGGTGTGCCTACGATGTACTTTGCAATCCTGCATGATGTGGGGAGTGACCCTGCTGAAATGAGCAGTCTCAAACATTGTATTACTGGAGGTGCACCCATGCCGATGGATGTGAAGCGCAGTTTCAGTGAAAAATTTAGAGTAGAGATTCAGGAATGCTACGGTCTAACGGAGACATCCCCTTTGGCAGTTTCTCAAGAATATGGCGATGCGGAGAAATGTGGAACTGCTGGTAAACCTATCGATGGAATTGACCTAAAAATTGTCGATGATAATGATCAGGAAGTCCCCCAGGGAGAACGGGGTGAAATCGTCATGCGCGGGCACAACATTATGAATGGATATTTTCGAAATTCGAAAGCTACCAAAGAAGCGATGCGTAACGGTTGGTTTCACTCAGGCGATCTTGGCTTTATTGATGAGGATGGAGATGTACATATTGTAGATCGCAAAAAGGATATGATCTTGCGTGGTGGTTTTAATGTTTATCCACGGGAGGTGGAAGAGGTTCTATACCAGCATTCAGCCGTTATGGAGGCGGTGGTAATTGGAATTCCTGATGATCGCTACGGAGAAGAAGTGAAGGCGGTCATTTCATTAAAACCGGATCAGAATACAAATTCCGAGGAGATCATTGCCTACTGCAAGGAGCATCTGGCCGCCTACAAGTATCCACGGCACGTGGACATCATGGATTCATTGCCCAAAGGGCCTACTGGAAAATTGCTGAAGCGGGTTTTGCGGGAAACTTAAAAATTTACGGCGGCTTCCACTCTGGAATCCAACTCTTGTGGCTTTGTCGCTAGTGAAACAACAATCAAAGCTAGAATGGATGCCAACAAGGCGACCGCTCCCACACTTACTCCGTTCGGAATTGTATAGAACGGATCTTCTCGCGGGTATTTAGAGGCCAGGTCAATGCCTAGATTCACGACGATGCCTGTTAAAGCAGCGGCTACGGCTCCTTGCCAGGTGGCACGTTTCCAATTAAAACCAATTGCCACCATCGGAACAAATGCGGCCGCGAAAAGACCCCATCCAAACATACCGAGGATAGCTATTAAATCCCCGTGATTTTTTGCCCATAACGCAAATGCTGTGGACGCTATTGCGATCAGGAAGGTAGCCGTCCTGGCCCAGGTCAGTTCATTTTTAACCGGTCGTTTGAGAATTGCTTGTGGAAAATCTCTGACGAATACACCAGCTCCGATATTAAGAAAAGAGTCGGCCGTAGACATGATTGCAGCAAACAATCCTGAGAACACGATACCGGCCAACCAGGCAGGAGTATGATTCAATAGAAAGATGGGTGCCGCGTTGTCTTCCTGTCCTGGAGGGAGTGCTTCAGCTGCTCCGACCACTACCAGGTATTTCATTGCAAAACCAACACCAATCCAGAGCAATGCACAAAGGAGATAAGCGGTAACTGCCAAGGCCATGCTCCATTTCACGGTGACAAAATCTTTGGGCATGAAGAGCTTGGTATTTGTGTGTGGCTGACCACTTCCACCCAGGCCAAACAAGAATAAAAAACTTAGGCATGCCATAGGACCCAATACTCCCCAGGGTCCAACGGTATCTCTTTGACCAGCGGCAGTAAATGCTTCCGTGATATTTCGGGGTCCAGCGAAGAAATTGCCATCACCGACGGTCGAAAGAGCAATCCAGAATAGAATTACTCCGGCAAACATCATGATCGCGCCCTGAAACACATCTGTATAAAGACCGGCGATAATTCCTCCAAATACCGCGTATCCGATGACCACTGTCATCCCTATAATTGCAGCCAAAGTGAAATCGATATCGAAGAAGGTAGATGCTACTGCTCCAAGTGCGAGTATCTGTGTGCCCAGATAAGCGATTACGCCCAGCAATATGACCAGTCCGGCAGTGAGTCGGCAACTTTCGCTTTTGTAACGAGTTGCTACCGCGTCCGGGAGGGTAAGAATATCGAATAGAGTGGCAAATACTTTAAACCGTTTCCCCAATAAAACCGCGGTGGTCATAAAGCCCAATACTGCGGCAAGGCACATCCAAAATGAAGAGGTACCGAACTTATAAACGAGGCCGGGCCCGCCGATGAATCCGAAGCCGCTCATGACTGTTGAGAACGCAGCAAACCCTATGACCAGGATACCCGAATTTTTCCCAGCTATGAAAAAATCCGCTGACGATTTTGTCTTCTTCGCCGCCCAAACTCCAATTGCCAGACAAATCAGCATGTAGCCGGCAATAATCGTCAAAATTAGTGTCCGGTTATCCATTGGAATCTTCCTTTCCTTCGGTTACAAGACTCTTGATCCGCTTTTCTTTTTCGGGAGGTACGATGGCCTTTTCAAAATCGAGTAGCCAATATATGACTAGTGCAAAAGGCACAAAAGTTATACCGAACACAAGAAAGGTAGTGGCTGGCTCCATCCCTAAGAGTAGAGAATCTCCGGATACAAAAGAATTGTCCAATAAGATGATGGCGACAATCACAACCGCCATGGTCACAAACGTGATCACAAAGGCCTTTCGTGTTCTAGCAGCTTCCGGAGTTTTGAGAAGGTTCTCTAGGTGCAAAGGAGCAATGATTCCGACGATTCCAAGTCCAAAAACGATTGTTCGAACAACAATTGGAAGTGCTTCGCCGACGAACACCATGATGAGCATCGAAACGATACTTCCGGCGATAATGAGGTATGGGCGGTCTGATTGAGAGTTCATAGTAAACCGAGGAGACTCGTTAGACAAGCCGTAACTGGCAAGTCGATAACGGGAGGAGGCTTAGTTCCCTAGCTGCTTAGGTAGGTTCTGAGAATTAGACTTTGATTCTTGATGACCAAATTGGGGTACGCTCCAAAATTTTGTAGGAGCTGCTTTAGCTGCGATGAGGATAACCAATCAGAATCATGCGCTTACACTAGCGTGCACAGAAAACTCTAAGATATTTTTGAAATTAATTTAGTTTTTCTTTCTGCACGGTTTCCGCAACCTCTGTAGTTAATTTCCCTGAGGCTTTTTATTGAATTCGCCTTTTCACTTTTGACCAGGGCTCCGCCCTCGGCGTCAAAGTCACGGCTTCTTCAAGTGGTATATAGGCCGCCTTACGAATATTTTTTCCGGGGCGTTCTTCACCATCGCCAAGGTCGTTTCTTGAGGCTTCGGCGAGAGTCTGAAGTCGGGAGACTACTTGGGGATTGACCGAGCTGACATCGGTGACTTCTTCCATCTCTTCCTCTAAATTAAATAAACTACCAGCAGATACCGTTTCATTGCCGTAG
Organism: Opitutales bacterium UBA2995; assembly: GCA_002346535.1. Lineage (GTDB taxonomy): Bacteria > Verrucomicrobiota > Verrucomicrobiia > Opitutales > UBA2995 > UBA2995. The sequence goes on from DDZZ01000011.1 coordinate 8,449, forward strand.
CGGTATTCCCTTAAAAATAGTTTCCATGGACCACTGCGGACTGCATACAGTTCTTTTTGCTCACGATAAAAAAATGCTTCATGGGGTGATTTAGCATCTGACTCTGCTCTTAGTAGAGCATTGATGTCTTTGCCGTCGATGATCCGGTCATCCGGTACATTGGCTCTGCTGAGTTTTGCAAAAGTCGGCATCAGGTCCATGGAAGTCGTTATTTCATTGCATTCACTTCCGGCCGGTATGTAACCGGGTGCCCAAGCCAGGGAACAAACGCGATATCCGCCCTCGAACTGAGTTCCTTTTCTTCCGCGTAGAGGCCCCAATTGGACTTGGTAAGTATCCGTGTTACGGGTACCTCCATTGTCGGAGAAAAAGAGAACCATGGTCTTTTTGTCGATGTCTAGCTCCACCAACTTGTCGAGGATTTTGCCAACGGACCAATCCAGTTCCTCAATAATGTCACCATACAGACCATTGTTGGATTTTCCTTCAAAATCCGGACTGGCGTAACGAGGCAGGTGTACCATGGTGTGCGGAAGGTAGATAAAAAAAGGATTGTCCTTATTGTCATCCAGGAAGACCAAAGCTTCTTCAGTGTATCGCTTAGTAAGCAATCCCTGGTCGGGCTCCGATTCGATGACCTCATTACCGCGCATAAGGGGTAGTGGAGGATAATTCCAGGTTTCGTGTTCGATACCCATATTATTGGAATAAGGCACTCCAAAGTACGAATCGAATCCGTAGTTTGTTGGAAGCCATTGTTTCTGATCTCCCAAGTGCCATTTGCCGATGCAGGTGGTCGCATAGCCTTTTTCTTTCAACATCTTTGCGATGGTGATTTCATTCGGGTTCAACCCTTTAGGATCACCCGGAAAAAGTACCAGGCTGTTTGCGGTTCCGGGCAGGGCATTGGTACTCATGTCCACGCGTTGTGGATAGCTTCCGGTTAACAAGGCTGCGCGCGATGGTGTGCATACGGACGAAGCAACATAAAATGAATACAGCTTCATCCCTTCTGCCGCCATTTTGTCGAGGTTGGGTGTGCGGATCAGTCTGGATCCAAAGGGACCGATGTCTGCGTAACCTAAGTCATCAATGAAGATGACAATAAAATTGGTAGGTCCCGTAGGTTCATTCGATCGATTCGCGCACCCAGCAAAAAGGAGAAAGGCCGGAATTAAGAAATAGAGTATGGAGCGTAATACCGGAGATAGTTTTTTCATGCAGTAGGGTGGTCGGAAGACCCATCCAATGTCTATTACGGCTCTAATTCAATGTCAATAATACTCTACCTGCTGACAACTGTGCAGCGAAGCTGCCCCGAGCTTACAACATTGGTACGGATCCATCGAGCGGTAATTGCCCGATACTTTCATAATTCAAAACTCCATCGCCAAGGAAGTTGCAGCGCAGATCAAAGTGGCGATTATGACAAGTTATTGAACAATAGTGTAAGTCATATCCATCGGTACTTACACTTGTCTCACGCCTTGTTTTCCTTTGGAAAACTGTTAGTTCCTCGGTCGAAAGAATTGAATCTATATTGATAATACCTTGATGCTTTCTTTCAGTAGGGGTCGGTGGTCTAGAAAATCGGTTGCCGCCTCGTAAGCCATGGCAAATTCAAGTACCTTTTGGTCTTGTCCCATTGGTCCAAGGACTTGAATTCCCATGGATCGGCTTTGATTGTCAAATCCCACAGGAAGATTGACAGCTGGTAATCCAGCCAGTGTTGCCCCGGTGGTGACTTCCATCCATCGGTGGTAGGTATCCATCGTTTGGCCATTTATTGAATCGGGCCAGTGAACATCAGCCGAAAAGGGGAATACTTGCGCGCTTGGTAATACCAAAAAGTCATAGAGATCAAATAATTTATTAATAGCCTGGGACCAATCAGCTCTGGCAGCTCCAGCCTCCGAAATTTGAGAAGTCGTTAAGTTGAAACTCCCTTCTATTTCCCAAATGATCTCCGGTTTCAGAAACTCCTTCTGCTTCGGATCCTCATAGTATTCTTGTTTTTCGCGTAGGGCCCAGTGCCTTAAAGTTAACCAGGTCCGCCACAGCCGATACATGTCGTAACCCGTCATGCAATTCTCAACAATCACTCCGTGCTTGGATAGTTTCTTCAGGCTTTGCTCACAAAGATCAAGCACTCCTGGTTCTGTCGTCAGATATCCATCGTAGTTCCCCAACCAGCCGATTCGGACATCCTTAAGGTCCGTTTTGCGAAAAGCCTCAAAAGCTGGGACTTCATCCCTCAAGCTCAAAGGATCCTGAGAGCCGTATCCGGCGATGGTCCCAAACAATCGAATGGTATCTTCGACGTTCCTACCCATCGGTCCGTCCGTTCCCAGTTCTTGGTAATAAAGATCGTTGCTAGGAACCCTTGGGACCCGGCCTTGGCTCGGACGAAAGCCAATCACGTTATTAAAGGCCGCGGGATTGCGCAATGAACCCATCATGTCGCTGCCATCCGCGATTGGCAGCATCTGCGTTGCCATGCCAACCGCGGCACCCCCGCTGCTTCCTCCGGCGGTTAGTTCTGGATTGTAAGCATTCTTGGTCGTTCCATGAACCCCGTTGTAACTCTGCGAGCCCAGACCAAATTCCGAGGTGTTGGTTTTCCCAATAAAAATGGCCCCTTGTTCCCGAATTCGAGCAATGTGCAGGCTATCCTCCTTCGCGATTGTCCCTTCCAGGATTTGCGATCCCTTGCTCGTCTCCAATCCCTTAGCGTCGGCTAGATCTTTGACTGCATGGGGCATACCATGCATCCAGCCCCAATAATCATTTTTGTCCAGAGCCGTATCGGCAAGTTGGGCTTGATCGATAAGCTCCTCGTCACCTCGCATACTGACAATTGCATTATAAATGGGGTTATAACGATGAATGTGGTCCAGGTAGGCATACATTACTTCGACACAACTAACTTGTCGCTCCCGGATGGCCTCCGACAGTCGGGATGCACTCCATTGAGTTATTGAGACTGCGTGGTTGTTACTCACGTATATACTGATTTCGCGAAGCGACGTAGTCTTCCATAATAGGACTGAATATATTTAGTGCGGTAACGGGTCCACCGGTCGTTGTTACCGCGTGAGGTGTATTCGGTGGAATAATGTACATTTCACCGGGCTGGAGGAGTCGCTTATCCTCTCCGATGGTCAACTCCATCTGTCCTATCAAGAGTATGCCCGCTTGTTTATGAGGATGCTGATGCACCGGAACGTCGGATTCTTCTTTAATCTCTACTATGGACAACATGATGTTCTCCATAGGGGGTTTGAGTACAGCTCGAGGGGTTTGTGGTTTTCAATGTTAATGAATAGCATAGTAACCGTGTATCACCATTTTAATCGTTGAGCCAGGGTCAATTGCCGGGTTACTCATAACCTTCGCCAGTATGAATATAACAATCAGCCGTCGCCAGATGCTTCGATCTTTGGCTATGTTGGCCCCTTCCACGATTTTAAACCATGCCTTGGCTTGTGAAGCATCGGCTAAGGTTAGCAACTTTCCAGCTTCTATGAACCCAAACTCTTCAATAGGTCCTTATCCTGACAGCACACTTCCTGATGGTGTGCGTTCCCGCTTTGTGGAAAACATTAACGGACTTCGCATGCATGTCCTTGAAGCTGGTTTTGAGGGCGCTAACCGGCCTGGTTTATTGTTGCTCCACGGATTTCCAGAATTAGCTTTCAGCTGGCGCAAGATAATGATCCCTTTGGCTAAGAAAGGCTACCATGTCATGGCGCCCGACCAGCGGGGATATGGTCGTACGACCGGATGGGAGCCTGGCTACGATATAGACATATCTCCTTACAGACGGTTGAACTCGGTGCGCGATGTGCTCGGGCTGATTTACGCGATGGGGCACCTTACGGTTGATGTGGTGGGCCATGATTTCGGATCACCCGTGGCGGCCTGGTGTGCCGTGACACGCCCCGATGTCTTCACTTCGGTCACTTTGATGAGTGCACCTTTTGGCGGAACCGGAAAGATTCCTTTCGATACAGTGAATAAGCCATCCGGTAAGCCCTCAACTAAACCCGTCCTTTACGAGGAGCTCGCCAAACTGCCTCGGCCCCGCAAGCACTACCAGCAATATTACCGAACTCGTGAAGCCAATGAAAACATGTGGCATGCTTCTCAAGGGCTGCATGCTTTTCTCCGCGCTTATTACCATCACAAAAGTGCCGACTGGGAAGGTAACAAACCTTTTCGCCTGGCTTCTTGCACTGCGAAAGAGATGGCCAAGATGCCAACATACTACATCATGGACATGGCTGAAGGAATGGCTGAAACCGTTGCGAAATATATGCCCTCCGATGAAGCCATTGCCGCCAACACCTGGTTGCCCGATGAGGAGCTTTGGGTTTACACTGAAGAGTATCAACGTAATGGATTCCAGGGTGGTTTAAACTGGTACCGGGGATCTGTTTTAGCCAGTCCTGAGCAAGAGTTGTTTGCCGGCCTCAAGATAGAACAGCCAAGTGTTTTCATTTCCGGGGCCAGCGATTGGGGGAACTACCAAAATCCCGGGGCTTTGGAACGTATGCAAAACGAGGCCTGCACCAACATGGTGGGTGTACACTTTGTGGATGGAGCCGGTCACTGGGTTCAGCAGGAGCAACCGGAAAAGACTGCGGAGTTGCTTATTGCTTTTCTTCAGGCCTAAGCCATCTACAAACTTAGTAAATTATCCCAGGAACGGTTCTGGGTCATTGGTTTTGGAGCCTCAATTCAGGCTCCAAAAATAATTTTTAAAATTTGATGACCTTATTCGGAACAAAACGGAGTATTCCAACCCACTCATCCACTTGACCCTAGAGATGTCCTTTAAGAAATAAAGAGTAATCGAGGCTAATATTTTTTTCATCTTATTCGTTTGCTAGGGTTATTTTAACGGGTCCGAATGGTGTGACCTTGGCAAGACTCCAAAAAGGTCAGACCTGATAATGTCCCTGGCAGCTCCAATTCTTCCCCGCTCAATTTTCAGAAATAAGTGAACATAACTTTAATCGTAGCTCAATTCTAGATCGTTCGTTCGGACATGGGTCAAGTTAACGGCCATACGTTTTTTGAACGTGTCGGCTAGAAACTTGTACTCTGGGCGCTTGGCCAGATTGTAGTACTGCTTGGGATCGCCTTGGATGTCGAAGAGTTCGACTCCTCCTGATGCGTCTTCTCCATATTGAATATATGAATACTGATGAGTGCGAAGGAGGAATCCTTTGCGCATCGGTGCAACGGAGAAAGCAGCATTGCGTACTTCGATGGTTGGGTCGTCAAGCATGGTGGAAATATCTTTGCCTTGGTTTCCGGTTGGAACATCCAGTCCGCATAGCTTGGCCGTTGTAGGATAGAGGTCGATGAGTTCAGTGAGCGAGTTACAAACAGCGGGGTTTTTACCGGGAACTTTTATTATGAGCGGTACGCCTGCCGAAGGATCGCGCAAGCTGACCTTGGACCAGAAGTCATGCTCACCAAGGTGGTAGCCATGGTCGCTGGTGAATATGATAATGGTCTCGTCTTCTAGGCCAGCTTCTTCGAGCGCGTCTAAAACTTTCCTAACCTGAGCATCCAAGTAAGCGACTGAGGCATAGTATCCCCCTAGTAATTTCTTTTGCCGGCGTATGTCCATCTCCATTCCCTGGCTGGTTTTGTAATTGATGCCGGGGGTGGGAATATCATCCCAGTCTCCCGGTATTTTGGGAGGCAATACCATTTTTTGGTAAGGTTTGAAGGGGAGGAAGTACGTAGCCGGTGCCACCAGGGGTACGTGAGGCCGAACGAATCCAACGCCCAACCAGAATCGTTCACCTTTTCTCGGTCCATTTATTTTGTCGAATTGTTGGATCAGCTCGACGGCTTTTCGAGCGGTTTTGCCATCAGAGTGAACGTAATCGTCGCCATCCGCTTCAACGACGACGAAAGTGTTTCCGCCAACGGCCGGCTTTTTGCCTTCGGGATTATTCTCTAATGTTTCAAAATCACCGAGAGCGGCCCACTCGGGACCTGGGCTATTGTAGCGCTCGATCCAACTGAGTTCGTCATCTGCGCCGTGCCCACCTTCTTCGATTCCACCCGGAACGCCCATATGATAAATTTTGCTGACACGGCCAGTCCAGTAGCCGTTATCTTTAAACAATTGAGACCAAGTTTGGCGGTGGCCAATTTGTGGGCGTGGATTTTTATAGCCCAAGGCTCCCGTGGCGTGCGGGTAGTAACCTGACATGAATGAAGCCCGCGAAGGCCCACAATAGGTTCCCTGGCAATAGGCCCGGGTAAAACGAACACCTTTCTCGGCCAGCCGATCAATGTTCGGCGTTTCACAGACGGTGTTACCATAACAGGACAGTGCCGTATAGGTCAGATCATCCGAAATTATGAAGAGGACGTTGTAGTTAGCTATAGAAGTTATTGTTCCGAAGAGGAATATTAGGGTGATAAGGTATTTGTTCAAAGTGACGTCAACATAGAGAGAAATTAGAATCGGCAGCAAGCAACCTTCTAAATTTTATGGCCTTTGCGACGGTCGATAAAATGCCATGGAGCATAGAGGATCCAAAAGCTTAAAAAACCAAATACTGCTGCGGAGATGATGTACCATGGAAAAGGTAAAATAGGGGTCCCAATTCCGGTTTATAGCATACGTAACCACAATTGGTGATGAAGAGCTGATTGAAGATCGCGACGGTTATCCCGTAAGCCAGAAGTGAGAAATAGGCCAGGAAGATCAATTGCCAATGGGGCCTAAGTTGGTGGCATCCGGCCACCATAAAAAGTACTGAACTCACGATGCTTCTGTGTCCCAAAAAGAACCAGAATTGGTTGCACTGGCATCCCTGTCAGAATAATCCAGCGACTGGAATTAGGGGAAACAGCAATCACAGATGATGGGCTTTAGGCACTTAACATTTTTGAAAACCTTGAGATTCTAAAACTGGCCCGTACCCAGATTAAGGATGCAGGATTGGAACATTCTAAGAATTTGGAAAACCTTCGATAAATCACCCTGTTTTCGACGGCCGTTACGGTTGCGGGATTATCTGCCCTGTCCCATTTTCCCAACTTGAAGTCCGTTTACTTGTGGGAGTCAAAGGTGAGTCAGTAAGGAGCGGATGAGCTTAAGGATAATCTCACCAATGAGCCTTTGATCCGTCAATTAGAGGAGCAAATTATGGGCCTGCAAGGCCAGATCGAAAGAGAGAGTCGAAGTAAATTTAGGTGATTCGATTATTTTGACTCCTGAGGCAAATTAATTTCCTGTATTTGAACTATGACGAAAATAGGGTTCCCTCATCTGGCATGGTTCCTGGCTTGTTTAATTACTCTTTTTAGCGCCTCGGGTTGCCGTTCATTTTCGGATCAGCAAACGTCGGCTGAATTTACCTCAGGTCCTAACACTTCCCTTCAGTTCATTGACCAGTGCAGTTTCAGTGAAATTAGACCTAAGGACAAGACCGTGCACTTTACCAGCGGGCGCGTGGAACTGACACGGTCGCAATTAGGATTGAGCCGTATTATGGAAGGCTCCTCAAAAAATAGCTCCGAATTGTTTATGGATATACGTGATATAAAAGGTGCTTTCCTTTACTTGGCGGATGTCAACCGGTCGAATCAGCTGCAATTGAAGTATGAAAAATCCGTTTTAGTTGTCCATGTTTTAGGAGGGGGTCAGAGGAATGATGATGTTCGAACGGAACAGCTATACAATATGCTCATTGCGGGCGGTGTTCCTGTAGGTAGGAGTGAGCTTTTTTATTTTGCAGGCATGGATCTCACCGAGCAACGAACCTCCAATGGGAAAAGAGGATTTCTCAGTACTTCAACAGGAGTTGTTGTCGGAGAGATTATTTGGGGGGCCATCAAAGCTGCGGGTAGCTTTTTGATTTCTCGTTTTAGGCCATATTAGTAAAATCTCGTCCAATGAAATCATTTCCTTTTGTTGCCTGCCTCATCATCGGCCTTTGGTTAGGCTATTATTTTGGTGCTAACTCCGCTTCAGAATCTGATATTGGTGAAACGACATCCAGCGGCCTAAAACCCGTATCGTCTGATGGGCCTATCCCTGCTCCTGAAACCAAAGATGAAACAATTCAGCGTCTTATTCATGCAAACGAGGTCTATCGCAAAGAGATTGAGCATCTGAAGATGGTACAGTTCGAACTTAATTCTGCTTTGGCAGAGTGCCAAAGAATATTAAATATTGAGGTGCCCGGCAATAATTTGGATAAGGAATAGCTGAATCCTACCAGTCCACTACTGAGCCATCATCCTCATCGTATTGAGGCAGGTATTCTCTAGGCTCTCCGATTTCATCATCAATAAGATTTTGGTCAATGGTGATTCCTAAGCCTGGGCCTTGCGGAATTGGGCGATAGCCATCCTTTACCGGCGGGAGTGGTTCTGCCAAGAGATCGTGCTCGCGGTCCCCGCGTTCCTGAACCATAAAGTTCGGAATGCAGGCAGCAACTTGTAAGCTGGCGGCCAAAGAACAAGGTCCGTTTGGATTGTGCGGAGCCAAAGGAGCATAGTATGCTTCAGCCATTCCGGCGATTAATCTTAGTTCGCTGATACCTCCTGCGTAATTGACGTCGGGCTGAAGAATCATGGCTGCGCCTTTCTCCAAGATTTCACGGAAGCCCCATTTGAGGAAGATGCGTTCACCGGTCGCCAAGGGGATGTGGGTTTTTTTGGCCAGCTCGGCCATGACATCGACGTTCAAGGCCTGAACGACTTCTTCAAAGAACCAAGGGTGATGCGGTTCGAGGGCTTTAATGAGCAAACTGGCGGTGGTTGGTTGAACGGCTCCGTGAAAATCGATTCCAATATCGACTCCGGGATGTTGAGCCTTCAGGGCGCCAAACCGTTCTGCTACTTCCTCAACGAAATATTGGCTTTCCGCGTATTTATGGGCTTTGCGGCCAGCGAAAGGGCCTACTTTCATGGCTCGGACGCCGGTTTTTTTATCGGGCACTCCATAAACAAAAGCCTTATCGCGGGTAGGTCCTCCGAGCAACTTGAAGGCCGGTACGCCGTAGCATTTTCCCGTGATGTCCCACAGGGCCTGATCGATCCCCGATGAGATGGCCGATTTAATCGGACCGCCACGGTAGAATGCACCCCGATGAATTGCTTGCCAGTGATGAGTAACCAAGCGAGGATCTTTCCCAATCAGGTAATCGCCCACTTCCAAGGCGCCAGCCGCACAGGCTTTGGCATCGTCCTTGAGCATTTCGCCCCATCCGGTAATTCCGGCATCGGTGTAAATTTTTACGAATACCCAAGAGTTTTTGAGGACAAAAGTTTCCAGCTTGGTAACTTTGATTTTATCCTTGGGACTGATGGGAGCTGCTTTAGCGATTGAACTCGAAGCGGTTAGGCCGACTAGGGCAGTGGGTGCCAGGGCCATGGACCGGAGCCAGTTACGGCGAGAGAATTTATTGATGGGCATAGTCTTGATTTACGTTCGTACTGAAATTTCTACCAGTTAACAACCTTTTGCCGAACGTGTAAATTTAGAATCTGCCACAATCGCGAAAGAGATGCCTCGAAAAAGTGATTCGATTTCTAATGTTTCGGAAGAGCTTTTTCCCGAGCTGCGGCGATGGCCTCTTTCTTAGATTTTTCTTTTTCGACAAAATTGCGTGCTGCTTCGGAGGCTTCGAACATTTCCAGTACGTCCTCATGGCCTTCGTCCACTGGTGTGTTCGCGATATCCCTGTAATTCTTGTTTTCAGGTTTTCGAATTACCTTCCACCAAATAAAAAGTAGTCTTGCCAGGAAGAAAGTGGCGGGGACAACGGTGGTTACAGCATCCCAGATTCTTTTCGGATAATAAACAAATATGGATTCACGTGGCTGCTCAGGTCGCCTGGTGTGGCGGCTTTTGCGACGGAATATTCCGGCTTGCAGAGGGTGTAGGTTTTCAAATCGGTAACTGCCGTAATATTCAAAAATCAGCGATACCAGCCTGGGAAGAAATATATTGGCGGCAAAAGCGCGTTTGATGATGGTCTCGATGTGTTCCCAGGAGTAGTAAATGTGCCAGGCTCGGTAATACATGTCCTGCCATTCCTCCCGAGTCATTGTCGGGTGGTCGGAAACCACGTATTCGAGGTCGTATTTATTGAGGTCGGGATCCATCCATTCTCCCTTCAAATACTTTTCACGATGATCCGCGGATCCGGGTAATGGTGTGAGAATGAAAAATTCCAAAATATCGACGGGAAGCTCCTTTTGTACAATGCGGATTTCCCGCTCCATGCTTTCGGGGCTGTCATTTGGAAAGCCCAGGATGTACCCGCAGTACGAAGTGATCCTAACGTCATGCCATGCCTGGAGCATTTTCCTGTATTCGGATATTTTATTTTGCCGTTTTGAAACGCCTTTCAGGCTGTCGGGATTTATGTTTTCCAAACCAATGTATACGAATCTGCAGCCAGCGCGTTGCGCCTTAAGCAGGAAATTGGGAATTGTGTGGCAAAGCGTGTCAACCTGCATAACGAAGTAGACATCGATCCCTTGTTCTTCGCGCAGGTAGGCGAGCCTATCGAATATTTCCTCCCATTTCTTATTTCTTGCAAAGTTGTCGTCGGTAATAAAGTAGCTATCGATACCCATAGCGTGGTGGGTCCTTACGATGTCTTCTACTTCGTCCGCGTCCCTGAAGCGGGATTTATGTCCCTGAACATTGATAATGGTGCAGAAGCTGCAGGAGAAAGGACAACCACGGCCCGCATCAAAGGAACCGAGCGCCTTGACGTATCTTCGGATGTGTTTCTCTGGCAGATACGGGACTGGGACATCCTGCAAATCCGGCAGGTCATTAAGGCAATTGTATATGGGCTTCAATCGGCCATTGTCTGCATCTTGTAGCAGGTTTTCTACGCGCCCTTCCAATTCGCCAGCGAACAGTGTGATTCCTTGGTCTATTGCTTCCTGAAGCTCCGGCGGAAGTTCTGGCAGCATGGAGATGCATCCCCCGGTATGGAATCCGCCAATCGCAACCTGAATGTCCGCATCCCTGAATTCTCGGCTAATGGCCATGGCTCGCGGGTATTGGTTGCTCTGAACTCCGACCATGCAAATGAGACCACGATTGTTGTTTTTGCGAAAGCGCTTGAGAATGCGCTTTATCGGTATCCGGGTGTTGGTTTCGTCGTAGGCTGAAATTTTAATTTCTACATCTTGCCCCAGTACATTTCTTTGGGCCGCGTCTTGGATTAATCCGTAGAGAACTGCAAGCGAGTTTGAAGGAATCCACGATTTCCACCACTGAATCACATATCCGTCCTGATCGTAGTGGGACGGTTTAATCAGCTCAACGTGGAACTTAGAACTGACGGATTGTTGGACCATGGAATGCAGCGGGTTTAGGGATGAAATTAGGGTGAAACAGTAAGCTTAACAGTTAGTCAAGCATAGGCAATTTTTTACGGTGATTTGATTAGAAGCTTCCAGGAAATTGGAAGCGCTTTCGGAAGGCCCGAAATTAGTGGATAATTCTCTTCGATTTCCAGAATCGTTGACTTCAATATTTCGAATAACCTAAATTAAGGATTAGAATCCCCTATGAAGACCCTTCCAGTCAGTTCGATGCGAGCCTTTTTGTTCTATTTCTTAGGGGTCTTGGTATTGAGCCCGATTCAGGGTCAAGTTGCATACACTCCTCAATTTTAAGATTCGCTCCAGGACCGGTGGCGCTGGAATAGATTGGATGCTTTGGGAGGAGAGAATCGGCAGCTTGTTGTCAGTGATCAGGGTATGGCTTTGGCTTTGAAGAGTGTGGGAGACGAACGTATCCTTTATTTTGATGGATTTTTTGCGAAGCAACTGGCACACCCGCGCAGGATATCTGCCAGACCCATGCGATTAGCATTTGGGGTAAACAATTCCATTTATATGTTAGGAAGAACTGACGTCTACCGGTATGAAAATGATTCTTGGCAGGAACTCTATTCTCATTCGGTCAAGATTCATGGTAGTGGGGAACTGGTAACGGCTGTAGATGGTTTGATGCTTTCGAAAAATGAAATTCGTCAAGTGGACAAACAGTTTCTCGATAGGGCGGATTTAATTGTTAGGGAATTCCTCAGGGACGAACACTTCAGCCTGGCATTTCTGAAGCAATAGTAAGCCAGGTTGATTTGTTCGCTTCAATCGCAGCACTGATCGACAAGCCGGTACCGGCCGGTGTGGCTGAGGATAGCCAGAACATGTTGCCCGCTCTTTTGGGTGCGTCGCCCAACGGTAGGGATTACCTTGTGGAGGAGGCCCTGGGGGAACTAGCTATCCGCCAAGGCAATTGGAAGTATATTCCTCGTGGTAAATCCGGAACGATTCGTTATCGCCTGGGAATTGATAAAAACGAAAATACACCGATTCCGAAAGGAGGCTTCCTGTTTAATCTAACCGAAGATCCAGGAGAACAGCGCAATTTGGCCTCACATTATCCCGAAAAAGTGCGTGAGCTTCGTGCAATCCTTGAACAAGAAGCTCCTGGAAAGCATTTTAGGAAGTAGGCCGGTTTACTTGGACTTGATCCAATTAAACAGGGCAAGAGAATTAGACGTACAGAGCCACGTCCGATCCTCCATCGATTAACAGCGTTTGCCCGGTTATCAAATCAGAGCCGGTAATAATCCCTAGAATTGATTCCGCAACGTCCTGAGGTTCGCAGAGTTTGTTCAGCGCCGATTGTCCTATCTTCTTTTCCAAGAACCCATCGTATTTTTCGCCCAATCCCTCTTTTAGCCATTCACCTTTGATAAAGCCTGGTGCGATTGAGTTAACACGTACTTCAGGTCCCATGATTCGGGCTAAAGAAATCGTCATGTTGATGACTGCTGCTTTCGAACAAGAGTAAGGGATACTACTGCCGGATGCACGGATTCCGGCCAAGCTCGATACGCTGACAATTTCTCCATTGCCGGAAGCTTTTAAAAATGGTTTTGCGGCGCGAACACATTGAAAGGGACCCTTAACGTTCACGTCAATGATACGTGTCCATATCTCGTCTGTGACGGCTTCCATATCGTGATGTGGAATGAAGGCAGTAGTGCCAGCGTTGTTTACCAGAATATTAAGCCGGCCAAATGCATCCATGGCTGATTGCATCATTGCTCTGCAAACCGAGTCGTCGGCTACGTCGCCCTGGAATGTAACCGCTTTTACACCGAAGGCTTCAACCTCTTCCCGAACATTTTCGGCAGCTTCTGTAGACTTGCCATAATTAATTAGAACGGAACAACCGTTCTTTGCGAGTGCCAGTGCTGTTTCAGCGCCGACCCCGCGGCTCGCGCCGGTTACGACGGCTGCTTTTCCTTGTATCTTCATTGGCAATCAGTTTCTTTCGGATTCCTCAAATTGCGCAACGCATTTATCGCGGTTTCTTAGTTTGACTTTTTCTCCGGCCTTCCGCGTCATCGAGTCCCAATATGGACCCACAATCTCTCGACTCTGTTTTTATAGTTGTGTCAATACTTGGTAGTCCCAAATGGAAAATGGCCCTTCCGGGCGAGGGCAGCGCGTAAGTTCGATTGGATGAGCAAACATTTGCGATCAAGGTCAGTGGTCGTTACATGCAAACGCTAAAATCCGACGCATTAGCCTTCTGCAGCTTCAACCTTCTGGCGCGGTTGATGAAGGTTCAGGATTGATCCTCGATTCAGACGTGCTGCTGATGGATTTGCGTGCGAATTCCACTGGAATCAAGCCTTCGACTGATGCTGCAATCCATGCCTGGTTGCTTACCTTGCCCAACGTTAATTTCGTGGTCCACGCTCATCCGGTTTCTGTAAACCAGATCCTTTGCAGGAAACAAGCCAAAGTCCTTGCCAAAAACCGTTTGTTCTCCGATCAGATGGTTTCCTGCCAGAAGTTTCTTGATAGTAGTGCGTTATCAAATGTAAATACTCAGCGTTTGGCTTTCTAAAGATGTTTATGCCAGACGCTTGCCATCGAAAATACACTAAATTTTTAGAAAAATTCAGTCCACTACCATATTATGAAAACAAATAATTCAGATATAGATCGACGTTCTTTTATAAAAACCGCCGCGTCCGCCACTGCTGCCAGCATGATTGCGTTTCCCCATGTTTCCTCGGCATCCTCCAACTCGCTCGCTCCCAGTGAAAAGCTCAATTTGGCTTTTGTCGGTGTCGGCGGAAAGGGAGTTAGCTCGATCATGCCACTGGCAGATCACAACATTATCGGGTTGTGCGATGTCGATAAACGTAGGGTGGCTGAAGCTCGTGATAAACGTGGAGGTCCGGCGTTTTCTGAAGTTTTGGAAAAGTCGGTTTCCCAGGGAGGCAAGTGGTTTAAGGACTACCGAAAAATGTTTGAAGACATTGGAGACAAGATCGACGGAGTAGTCGTCTCTATTCCGGATCATATGCACTATCCCGTTGCCCTGTCGGCCGTAAACCTGGGAATCAATGTTTATTGTGAGAAGCCTCTCACGCATACCGTTGAGGAAGCCCGGAGCTTAGCCGATGCTGCTCGCAAGAAGGGCGTTGTAACACAGATGGGTAACCAGGGTCACTCCAATGAAGGTGTTCGCTTGGCCAAGGAATGGATTGCCGCAGGTGCTATTGGTCAAGTCCGTGAAGTATATTCCTGGACCAACCGGCCGATTTGGCCGCAAGGCATACCCAAACCCAGTCACAAGGAATTTATCCCGGTCGTCCCCAAAGGCTTGGATTGGGATCTTTGGTTGGGAGTGGCTCCCAAACGAGCTTATGATCCAGCCTATCTGCCATTTAGTTGGCGCAATTGGTGGGACTACGGTTGTGGTGCGGTAGGTGACATGGCCTGTCACGTCATGGATGCTGCATTCTACAGCCTTGACTTGGATCTTCCGGAATCCATTTCCGCCTTGGCCACCAACGTAAATAACCAAAGTGCACCCAACGCTTCGGCGATTACTTATAAATTTCCGAAACGAGGAAAATTTGCTCCGGTGACCTACCACTGGCTCGACGGAGGTCTTTTGCCTCCAGCTCCCGAAGGGCTGACTCACGACGATATTCTAGGTCGAGACAAAAGCGGCACGATGTTTATTGGTGATGACGGTTATATGCTGACCGATACTTACACAAAATCGGTGCGTATTCTTCCTGAGGAACGCTTTGCCGACATCAAAAAGAATCCTCCTTCCAAAACCATCCGCCGTGTGAAGGGCAGCCACCAAAATGAATGGGCCAGAGCGATCAAGGAAGGCGACCATGCCTGCTCGCATTTTGATTATGCTGCTCCTTTAAGTGAATTGGGACTGCTCGGAAATGTTGCTATTCGTGCGAAAGCAAAAGTTGAATACGATGCCAAGAAGATGAAAGTAACCAATATTCCTGAGGCCAATAAGTTCCTTTCCAAGGAATATCCGAAGGGCTGGATTCTAAATTAGCACTGAATGAATATTTAAAATTCGCATTGAGCGCCTCAGAACTCCTGAGACGATTTTTTTATGACGAGCCCGTGGGCGAATGTATTGGCAATGCCTTTCCGTCGACCCGTTCGCCTTGGACCAGTGTAGTTGTCGAATGGTTCGGAATTCCAAACTCGTTTCGATTCATTTGATCAATTACATGGTTGGCCGTGGTTCTTCCCATTTCTACCTAGTTAGGGTCAATGCCAGCAAACCGGGCTTAATCCTTTTTCCGGTTTCGCCGCCATTCGGTATAAAAGGGAAAAACCAGGAAGAACACTGCTACCAAAACGAAAATCAGGGATAATGGCCGGGTTAGCAGGGGGAAGTAAGATCCGTCCGAAGCCTGAAGGCCGGAGCGAAGGTTTTCTTCGAGGAATCCTGTCAAGACGTAGCCAATCACAAATGGGCCTAAGGGAAACTTCGCTTTATCGAGAACAAATCCGACGATACCAAAGACAATCACCAGCCAGACATCAAAAATACGGTTACTGAGCGCGAATGCACCGATCAGGCAGAAGACAAAAATGATGGGAATCATATACGCGCGGTTAATATTGATGATTCGAGCCACCAGCCTGGTTGAAAATAACATGACCAGAAACATCAGAATATTTGCCACCAGGTAACCGCCCATCAGAGCCCAAACGAGGTCACCATTGGTTTGAAACAGGAGTGGCCCCGGTTGGATGCGGTGCATAATCATGGCACCCAACAGAATGGCATCTACCGGCGCACCAGGAATCCCTAGAGTTATCAATGGTATGAGGGCACCCCCTGCGTTTGCGTTGTTGGCTGCCTCTGATGCAACCACTCCTTCTTTATGACCTGTGCCAAATTTCTCTGGTGTTTTGCTAAAAGCTTTTGCCATGCCGTAGGAGACCATCGAGGAGATACTGGCACCAATACCCGGAAGGATGCCTATCCAAGTACCAACGATAGAAGATCTCATTAAGTTCAGGCTTTGTTTCTTCCATGTGCTCAGCTTCGGAAACAGTTGAGTATTCTTTAACGAAATGATGGAGGCAGTTTTGTTCAGCTCGACGGTGTCCTTGATGAGCTGACTCATGACAAAGATACCCAGCAATACTGGAAGCAAATTGAAACCATCAGTCATTGAGTCGAAGCCGAAGGTGAGCCTGAGTTGTCCATCCGAAGCGTTCAGCCCCGGTAGAGCCGCAGTTATACCCAGCATGGCAGATAACAGGCCTTTCAACATGGTACCCTGTGAAATTGAGGATATGAGAACGAGGGCCATCAGGACCATAGCGAAGTATTCCCAAGGTCCAAATTTGAGGGCTAGCTTTGCCAGCGGTGGCGCAAGGATGATCAGGAAACCTGCGGATACCAACCCTCCTAAAAAGGATGCCCCAATCCCCAGGCTCAATGCGAGACCTGGTTTGCCTGATTGTGCCATCGGGTAACCATCAAATGTAGTCATCATGGCCGATGGAGTTCCGGGCATTTTGAATAGAGTCGCACTAATTAGTCCGCCCGTTACGGAACCAACGTGCATGCCCATGAGCAGGAGGACCGCATGTGTAGAGTCCATCGAGAAGGTGAGGGGAACGGTTAATGCCATCAGCATTCCTCCACCCAGCCCAGGGATTGCCCCAACAAAAATTCCGCTGGCCACGCCCACCGTCAACCACATGAGCGGTGTCGGGGATAGCAAGTATTGGAATGCCTGTAAGAGTTCCATGGGTACGATGTTATTTCGTTTTAGTCTGGCTGTCTCACGGAGTTAGGATGTCTTGGTTGACGAATGGTGTGTGAGGAACCGCACGTGGGTGCGTCACTGAAACACAGAATGAGGAATAGGCGGCATGTCAGCGCGAGAATGAGTGCAATTTTATTTTGAAAATTCCTCATTTCCTTATCGATACGGTTCTTATTCTTATCTTTTTACATTTTTGTTACCATTCGTTGAGGCCTCCTGGCTACGGTAGGTCGATAAAGAAAAAATTTGTAAACAGATAGTCCCCGCCGATCCCGATGACAAGAGCCAGGCCCAGACTGAAGCCCATCACCTTGCGGTCCTTTTTGGCCAGAACGACCCCTGTCAAGAAAACATAGACAACGGTTCCCCAGCGAAAGCCAAGCAACCCAGTTCCCAACGCCAGAGTGTAAAGTATTGAAAATACAACTACGGCTGTAGTCAGCCAAGGCTCTAGATTGTAAGGCTCCTGATGTACGGCCTTTTCAGCCTCAGCTTTGTTCTCGAAATAACGGCGAGCTGTAAGTCTGGCTGCTAGCAGGATCAGGATAAATGCGACTGTTTTTGGAACCGCGGCTGAACCAAGTGGATCAAAGAAGGGCGGGGGAATTTCCCGTACTGCCCACAAAATAAGGCCAGCCAGTACTATTGTGGATGCGCCGATGACGTAATCTTGGATATGTTGGTACGATAACTTCAAATTATAACGGATTGCTTTATTTACTGATCAACACTTCTTACCTTGTCGACGAGAGGCATGACTGCGTTCAGCAGTTTGTCCAGCCTGGGTTGAGCTTCTTCCTTCCCTCCATATACCGGAATGACTCCCAGGGAGTTCATTTCCTCAGCTAATTCCGGATCCTGCATCGCGGTTTTAACAGCATTGCGTATTTTTTCTAAAATGGATTCCGGTGTTTCTTTGGGCGCCAACCAGGCACGGATTTCAACCAGTTCTATATCGATTCCGATTTCCTTGGCAGTTGGCACATTTGGAAATAAAGGATTTCGCTTGGCCGAAAAAGTAACCAGCGGTTTTAGCCCGGAATCCTTAAAATTCACGAAGGCCATCGTGGAGAGCATGGTCATATCGCTGTGGCCGCCCAGCAACGACGCCAGCCTCGGTGCTCCTCCGCCTGTTTGAATGAATCGAAATTCAATCCCCGCTTTTTCGGCAAGTAGCAATGGAACAAGATGCACTGGCAGACCCACATTAGTAGATACATTGACTGATCGTGGATTGTTTCGGGCAAATTCCACGAGTGCTTCAATGGTTTGAAATTTTGAACCTTCGGCGACACCCAGCAACAGCTCTGTATAGCCGGACATGCAGATCAATTCGAAGTCGTTGTGATCGAAGTCAACAATTCCCATAGCCTTCGACGTAACGATGCCGGAATGCCAAATGCCTATTGTGTAACCATCGGGCTCAGACTCTTTGAGCCGTCGTGTTCCAATCGTTCCGCCTGCGCCAGGAAGGTTAACCACCACAATTTTTTCAGGTAACAATTGTTTATCTGCAATGGCTCTTTGCAGGAGGCGGGCCAGTCCATCGGTTTCACCTCCTGCATTCGTTGGTAGAATGAGTTTGATAGGTTTTTCGGGCCACTCAGCCGGGATCGATTGGGGTTTGCCGCAGGAAATCAAAAGAAGGCCACCCAAAACCATGAATGGGATTTTCTTAAGTTTTCTTACCAATACTGGCCTGATCAGGGATTTGAGAAGCGATTTTTTGGATTTAGAGCATGGCATTCTGGATCAACTATCTATTGGA
Source organism: Opitutales bacterium UBA2995 (assembly GCA_002346535.1). Classification (GTDB taxonomy): domain Bacteria; phylum Verrucomicrobiota; class Verrucomicrobiia; order Opitutales; family UBA2995; genus UBA2995. The sequence goes on from DDZZ01000011.1 coordinate 27,370, forward strand.
ACTCCGACAAATTCAATCAGCCATTTTGAATACAGTTTGGATGGAGATTTCTCTCATCATACGCTAATTCGATTGTCTCAGCTGCTAATATTGAATAACTCCTGTTGCATGTCACCTTCAACGATATCCCCTTTAGAATTTCACGACCTCCTCAAAAAACAGTCTCGTGGTGGTCCACACGCTTTCGGACGTAGTCTTGAACTATCGTGCGTCCAAAGCGCCAGGGACCTCATTGCGAACCTGTGACCCGGGAACTGAATTAGAATTTCTAAGCGAACGATACAGCCTTTACTACATGGGGTTCGCGTATGTGCGAATTTCGAATTCATCATGAGCCATGGGAATTAGTTGAACTGGATGTTGATTGGATTAACACTTAACTTCTCTACAAAGATTTTGCATGGATTACTGAGTCAGAGTATATTTGAAGCTATGCTTTCCTTGGGGCGTTTGATATATCAATCAGTCGGCCTCATCGAATTTAGGAGTTAAATTAGTTCCTGATTATCACTTCGTTCTGGAACCGGTCGGCACATTGCTTTTTATACAGTCGGTATGCCTCAACTCGATATCGATATAGTTTTCTGTCCGAGGAAAACGCTTAAAGGCTGGCCGAAGATCTGGAAATGTATTTTCTACATTCCGGAGGAAGGGGAATTCCCTCCTGCAACGTCCCTATCACGTGGTGGCAGTTGAAGCTCCGGTTTCGGTTGCTCAAGCCGTACTGTTCGGTACTACAACCGGGTCTAACGCCCCGTTCCAACCGCAGAGCTTATCACAGTTGCCAAAAGGGATCTTAAGTTAGGTGAGAGCCTTGATGATGGAGGAGGTTACATGGTAAATGGGATTTTTGAAAAAGCGGATATCGTCAAGAAGGGAAACTTGCTACCTCTGGCTTTCGCAAACTGCGTGACCTTGAAAGCGGATATTTGTATAGGAAATCTAATTACATGGGATATGATCGACAATTTAGAAGATTCCTACCTTCTTAAAATTCGTAAGGAGCAAGATGCATTTGTTTGGAGATAACTATGAAAACCAAAGCAGCCATTGTCTACGAATTCAATAAACCGGTTATTGTTGAGGAAATCGATCTGCGGCCTCCTCGTGAATCGGAGCTAATGATCAAGATAGCCGCGAGCGGTATCTGCCACAGTGACTACTCTGTTATGACAGGAACGATTCCCCATGACCTGCCTGAGGTTCTGGGGCATGAGGGAGCCGGGACGGTGGTGGAAGTCGGGCCCAATACTGAGGGTTATCAGGTGGGAGACCGTGTGATGTTACCCTTTGTATCCTCCTGCGGAAAGTGTAGCCGTTGTACCTCGGGTCATCCCACCCTTTGTGAAGTTCATTTTGCAGGAAAACGTGGGATGCTTATTGACGGGACCTTCCGGTTTCACAAGGGCGATCAAGATATTTATCAATTTTCACGGATCGGGGCTCTTTCCGAATACACAGTGGTTCATACAAATTCTGTCGTACCTTTGCCCGATGGCTATACCTTCGAACACGGAGCCTTATTGGGTTGCGGGGTCACCACCGGAGTCGGAGCAGTTACCCGAACCGCCCAGGTTCCAGCCGGATCCACGGTAGCCATAATTGGTTGTGGTGGAGTAGGGCTCAATGTGATTCAAGGAGCACGCTTGGCCGCTGCTTCCACAATAATCGCTGTGGATCAAATGCCTTCCAAATTGGACCAGGCCAAACAGTTTGGCGCGACCCATTGTGTCAATTCTAAGGATAGGGATGCCGTGGAGGCGGTGAAGGAATTAACTCAAGGCAACGGGGTTCAATTTGCTTTTGAAGCCATCGGATTACCACTCACGATTGAATTGGCTTACAACATGTTAAGTGTAGGTGGGAATGCAGTCATCATTGGAATTACTGGCTTTCGCGATACCATTACCATCCCTGCCGCGTTTCTGCCTATATGGGAGAAAAAGATTACCGGATCTTTTTTTGGATCCTGTCTTCCCAGTGAGGACATGCCCTATTTGTTGAGCCTATATAAGCAAAAGAAGCTGATGCTCGATGAGCTCATCTCCAAATATTACGAACTGGAAGAAATCAACCAGGCATTTTCCGATATGGAAGTAGGAGAGAATATCCGCGGTATGGTTTTGTTTGAGAAAGAAGGTGACTGAAATCATCTTTCAACGGGTAGGGTCAATTATCCAAGATTGACCAGGATTGCTAAGGTGGTACAGATAATGAACAGTAATACGATGATTCGAATTACCCACTTTTTCATGACGCTAATTTACTCTGGCCTGATTTATTTTTGAATGCGTTTGAATTCAGCCGAGGTTTACTGACGGTAGCTCAATTGGGCTGCATGGCGCAGACCGGCCATCGGATCGTCCCAGGTCGGAATAAATTCATGAGCCATATAGCCGCTATATCCTGTCTCGGCTATGGTATCAAAAATGGCTGTGTAATTGATTTCCTGGGTTTCATCTAGTTCGCCACGTCCGGGATTTCCTGCGGTGTGGTAATGACCAATGTAATCTTTGTAGAGTTTGATTCGACGGATGATGTCACCGTTCATCACTGACACATGATAGACATCGAAAAGGAGTTTAAAGTTTTCCGACCCAATCCGTTGAATTAGATCGATACAAAAATCCACGTCGTCACCAAAGTAATCGGGATGCCCTTTCATAGGATGGCTGTCGTCTCGGGAGTTCAGGTGTTCGAGGACGAGGGTAATACCATTTTTTTCGGCGTGCGAAAGTACTTCCTTCCAGGTATAGATGCACCGTTGGGCTGCTTTTTGGTCGTCCATTCCCTCGAATCGCATGCCCGTAAATGTAATAACCGACTTGCAGCCGACTGCTTTGGCCAAATCAATCGCTTCAGCCAGTCCGGTGACCACCAGGTCATGAAATTCTGGATTGCAAGGGCCTTTGGCAAATCCATGACCGCCAGATACTAGTGAAATGTCCAGGCCTAGGCCTTTCACAGCGGGGTAATCGTTGGACGAAATGCCTTCCATCGCCACCAAACCGATTTCTTTGCAATGTCTGGCCAAAGTGGGTACGTCCATGTGATCTCTGAAACACCAACCCATGACGGATTGTTTAATTTTCCCATCAGCGACTGATCGAAAAGGGGAGGAGGATGCATGGCTGTGCCCCACCGCCTTCTGGGCTAAGAATCCGGCAGTGGCGAGAGCCCCGAATTTTAAAATTTCGCGTCTTGAGAGTGAGTATCTCAGGGGAGTGGTTCCAAAACCTTTTTTCATTATCAGATACAAACAAATCCGCCTCCTCAAGGAAACCTTAATTCTTGTTTCCAGCCTTTGACTTTTTCGAAAGGTTCATCATAGCTTGCCGAGCTTTTGTTTTATTGAGCATGAAAAGAATAGGAATCGTATTAGGAGTATTTGGGGCCGTTGCGTTGTTGCTGGGTCTCGTCCTTCTGCCTAGAAAAAGGGCTGATGAGGAATGGAGTAGCCAAAACAAAATCGACACATACTGGGAGGTTGGTGACTTCGAACTGGTTGATCAACACGGGGAACCGTTTTCATCGGATGCATTGGAGGGCAAGATTTGGTTGGCCAATTTTGTGTTTACATCCTGTGCCGTGGAATGCCCCATATTGACTCATCAACTGTCCCTCGTTCGCCGGAAACTGGGGCAGAGAGACGATATAGCCTTTGTATCCTTTAGTGTTGATCCTCAATCCGATACCCCGGAACGATTGGCCAATTACTCAAAGCCTTATGGAGAGGATCCACGCTGGAGTCTTTTGACTGGCGAAATTGTTTCCATGACTGAGTTGATCACACGTAAGTTTTTGTTACCGATGAGCCATGGAACGGATGGCTCTTCCCCGACCAAACAAACCGTTATTGAGCACAGTGACAAAATGCTGGTGATCGACGGTAAGGGAGTAGTTCGTTATTTCTGCAGCGGCCTGAACTCACGAACGGTTGAATCGCTGACTGATGTGGTTCAAGTGCTCCTTCAGGAGTCTGGAATTTACTGATCGTTTCTTTACTTCAGTTCTTTGATGCAGCCGCCACTCGTTTTATTTCTTCAACCAGCTCCTTCGCTTTCCAGGTTTCATCCGTAAAGATTTTAGTGATGTAGCCTTCCTGATCCAGCACTACCGTTCTCAGATTGTGAGAATAGATTGATGTTTGGGATGTGCTGAATTTTAAGCCTACGGCCTCTCCGATGGAACGGATGGATTGAGTGTCAGAAGCTCCCGCCAGATTCCAGTTGATGGAATCCTTTTTAAACTGACTGCCGTAAGCACTCAAAACGTCCGGCGTATCAAATTCCGAATCGAAGGAAACTGTGAGCAACCGGTAATTATCGGGCGACGATGAATCCGATTTCAGCATTTCATCCACTTCCCTAAAATTGCCCATCATCGCTGGACAGTATTCCGGGACTGGGCACCGAGTGAAAATAAAGGTGAATGCCAGAACATGCCCTCGATAGTCCTCTAGTTGTAGCTTTTTCCCGTATTCGTCAATTAGTTCAAAGTCTGGAAAGGGATCGCCGATTTTCAAAAGGTTGGATGACTGGTCCATTTGCTGTGGGCCTTTGGGAAGCTCTTTTTGGATGCCGGTCTTTTCAATGGCTTCAACCCAGGATGAAAGTTCCTCCACCGTATAAGTGAAAAGGATTTCGTCTCCTGCGCTCAGGCCTTTTGATTCTCCGGGATCTTTCACTCGGAAGGGCATGATCATTGCTCCCATGTATCCAGGTATTTCCTCGTGGTCGATGATCAGGGTCCTGCCTTCGTCCTGAATATTCTGTACTACGCCTTTCACCCGGAACACTTTCAGAACCTGGGATTCTTCGGACTTTTTTTCCGTGCATGCTGTCAGGATTAAGAGCAATACTCCTGCAAGGTGTATGAGCTTTTTTATAAACATGCGGTGACGATCCAGCGATTAGCCAAATCTACTGTCAACTGATTTTAGATTCAAGGTCGAGAGCGATTTTCATTTTAGAATGGAAACTTTTGACACCTTATCATTAAATCCTTTATACCCCTGTCGGGGTAAATCTTCCAGGTAGAAACTTGATAAGCGGTTGATGGATTGGGAAATATGACCAAATGGAATTCTCTCTTAATTGCTTGTATGGCTTTTGTCGGTCCCTCCTTTTCATCGAGCCTTTCTGGCCACTCGGTTTACGAAGGTTTGGAGATAATAAGTCTGCTTTCTACACCCAACCATATCAACCACCTTACCCATGCCAATGATAAGTTTTTGGCCACTACTGATAGGAGCGGAATTTTTCCCAGCAGTGGCCACGAAATTACCTGGATGACTCATAATACTCCTTGGCCCAATTCCTTAGAGTGATGTTACGCTGGGTGGACCCTGGGCTAGTTTTGTAGCGGCCTGCCGAGTTGGTAAAAGCAGGAGAGATGGTCAACGGCAATGCTGAAGATGCTCACTGTGGTTGCGTGATGGGTCATTTGATTAACAACCCCTATCGGATTGGGGAGCATGTCCCGTTTTACCGCAAAGCCGCTCGGTTTGGCGACAACATGGATGCTTACGAACATTTTGATCGCCTGCACGATATTATGCATGACGGTGTTGGGGTCCCTCAGGATGGAGCGAATTACACGGTAGGCTCTTGGCTGACATTTAGTCTTACAAAGGAAAAATATACTGGAGATCATACCAGGCTGCGAACAGGCTTCTCAAAGAAAAATACCGAAAAGGTTTTAAGATGCCTTCAGCAAAGCAGGTATACTGTTATTCTGGTTGGCATTCTTCCGGATAGCTGTAGGTTTTCTGCCATGTTCCAATCTGCTTGTCGTCTATTACTCGGTTTATTTTTAACAACCACATCGTTGCAGACCGATCTTAAACGCGATGTGGAACGGGCGATCGAACGAATCCGAAGAGTCTCTAATTGTCCAAGTGAAACAGCTTGTTCCCGAAGTAAAATCCATTCTCTCCAAACAGGATAATGAAAGGTCGCTGTGTTATCGAAAATGACAAGTTTAAAAAACGAGTTCCAGGTCAGCGATTGGCTGGCGATTGCGAGCGACAAGATTGCATTAGCAGCAAGATGTTCATTAAGCACGTCAACCTTCTAGTCGATTACACTGATTTGGTAACCCAAATAGAAAGAGAATAATCTAAATCTCATAAGCAACCACAGCAAACACGCATCCATGAATAGCTCAGCATTTCCCAGAAAAATTGTATTCATATGCTCCATACTTGCTAGCTTATGGCATCTTTCTGGAGCTATTACCCTTGAGATCACTTCTCCCATGGCGCCACCTTCCTGGGCCTTGATGGAGCGCGAATTGCTCCGGACCAATGCCACAGCTTGCGAAGAATTTTTTTCCAAGTATTTTGATGAGCGCGGATACCTGCTCTGTATTGAGCGGTGGGGAGGCGATGACGGGCCGGATGATGCGATCGAGAATGTGGCTGATTGGCCGATCTTGCATGCCCTTGGAGGTGACGATTCCATACTACGGATGTACCGGAAAGCCTGGGAAGGACACCTGAAGCAATATACCGAAGCCAAGACAGTGGATGTTCCTTTCGCCCGGGATGGCATGTATTACAAGGAATTTCCGGTCATGATGGACTGGATGCACAATGGGGAGGGATTGCGCGTATTCAACCTTCAGGGACTATCGGATCCCTACAATCTCGATTATCAAAAACGCGTTCGTCGTTTTGCGGGATTTTATATGAACGAGGACCCCGGAGCTCTTAACTATGATTATGAGCACAAAATCATAAAAAGTATGTTCAACGGAAGCCGGGGGCCATTGATGCGCAAAACAACCGGGCTTGATTGGGCGGGTGATCCCATTGAAGTTGAAAACCGTTTTCACTTGGTGCATGGGGAGCGCAACTATGACGAAATGTTGGCTCACTTCAAAGACTACAATGACATACTCGGCGACCATCCTCAAAATTTGTCCGCAACGACATTGGCACTAAATGCTTATATATTAACCGGTGAGGAAAAGTATAGAAAATGGATGCTTGATTACGTGGATGCTTGGCTGGACAGAATGGAAGCAAACAACGGAATCATTCCCTCGAGCATTGGACTGGATGGTACCATCGGAGGAGAAACCGATGGAAAATGGTGGGGAAGTGTTTACGGTTGGGGATTTACAGTAGTTGTTCCTCAAAATGGAGAGCTGGCTCATCGCACCCGTGTATACCGGGCTGTGGATGGATTTGGGAATGCATACTTACTAACTGGAGATCGCAAGTACATCGACACATGGACTGCGATGATCGATATCGTAAATTCCAACGCAAGGGTCATGGATGGCGTCAAACACTATCCTTATATGTATGGCGATGAGGGGTGGTATGATTTCAAACCTGAACCCGTTCCATGGGGGACTCTCAATTCTTGGTTTTGGACCATGGATGAAAAGGACAAAAAACGTGTTTCATCGGATCCTTGGGTTCGATTTCTGGATGGAAAAGATCCCGATTATCCGGTACGGGAATTGGGTAAAGATTTTTCCGTTATTCGGGATCGGGTAGCTGAGATGCGTGCCGATACCACGACTCCCGATACACGATTGTCGGATGATCCGATGAAATATAATCCGGCAACCGTGCAAACGCTCAACAAACTTATGATGGCGGGCTTGGATCCGGGTCGCGGGGCTGCGCCCTTGCATTGTCGGGTGCGCTATTTTGATCCGGAGAATCGCCGGGCCGGTATTCCCAAGGATGTTGCCGCCTTGATCGATAAAGTGTCCGATGACGAATTAAGGCTAACCTTGGTGAATGTTAGTCAGACCCATGCAAGGGAATTAATTTTGCAAACTGGCGCCTACGCTGAGCATCGTATTGATTCAATTGATACCGGCGACGAAGTAGCCGAAGTTGGAGATCCTACAGTCAGGATAAAGTTGGCTCCTGGCTGTGGCCAACGGCTGGTTATAGCCAATAAACGTTATGCCCTCCAGCCTCGTATGGATTTTCCGTGGGATCGATGAAGACGTTTTCTGCTGTCATAGGCTGGATGAAAGGAATTTGAATCTCTACATCCCTGGAAAACTTTTAGAGATTACTCGGTTTTTACTGCCTAAAAGTTGACTGACATTCTCCTCTGCTGAACCATAGGTTCTTTTTACGAAACTTCTCTATATTTGCGTAAAGGTAGACTCGATTATCGTCAACAAAAAAATCCATCACCTTCCCTTGAGAAGGGAAAGGAAATTAAACAAACTTATTTGATATTTTCAAGTTCCGAATTGCCAACTTCACGATGATCCAATCCTCAAAATTTGACCTTAAGGAGAGGGATTTCCTGACTCACTAGCGCTAGTTTTCTAAAGCTGGTGTTTGTTCCTTTAATTTCTATCCTTTCTTTTATGAAAAAATCTCTTCTGGTTACCTTCGCTTTGTCGGGTCTGATTTTCATCAGTTGTGCTGAGGACAGGTCTATTGAGCAACCTAACATTGTCATCATCTTGGCTGATGATTTTGGTGTGGGGGACATTCAAGCCCATTATCCGGATAACAAAATCGCCACGCCGTTTCTCGATCAGTTTTCCGCTGAATCTATGCGTTTTACCAACGCGCATAGTGGATCTGCTTGTTGCACACCTACCCGTTATGGATTGTTAACCGGTCGATATGCCTGGCGAACTGCCATGCAGGAATGGGTGATTGCGGCTTATGAACCACCCTTGATAGATGAGGATCGGCTGACACTCCCCGGCTTCCTGCAAAACCATGGCTATGAAACCGCATTGATTGGCAAATGGCACTTGGGCTGGAATTGGGCAGGCGAACGGCCCAGCACCCGCGAAGAAGAGCGTAATGTTTTGGCCAAATACGAATGGGATTACACAAAGCCGATCGAGGATGGACCGATTACTCGGGGGTTTGATTATTACTTTGGGACCCATGTCCCGAATTTTCCGCCTTTTACTTTTATTGAAAATGACCGGGTCGTTACCCAACCGACTGCAACCTATAACTGGGATCCCAATGAAGGTACTGTCATGCCGCGTGGCTTCGATGGTAATCCCATCGCACCTGGCTGGCAATGGGACCAAATCCTTCCTGAGATCACCAATCGCGCAGTTCAATACATCCATGATCAGTCGCAGAAAAAAGAACCTTTCTTTTTGTTCTTCTCCCAAACATCTCCGCACGAGCCGGTGGTACCCTCCAAGGACTTTAAGGATAAAAGTGGCATTGCTCCCATTGTCGACTTTGTCATGGAAACCGATTGGTCGGCCGGCCAGGTAATTAAAGCAATCGACGAGGCTGGAATTACCGACAATACCATCGTCATTTTTACCGCCGATAACGGGCATTCTCATTACACCGGTTGGGAAACGTTGTTGGAAGCCGGTCATTATGCCAGTGGTCCGTATCGGGGCCACAAAAGCAACATTTGGGAAGGGGGCCACCGTGTGCCATTTCTTGTGCGATGGCCTGGCCATGTTGAAGCGGGCAGCGCAATAGATCATGGACTAAGCCTGGTTGATATTTTTGCAACTTGTGCCGACCTTTTGGATACAGAAGTTTCTTTCGAATTTGCCGAAGACAGCTTTAGCTTTTTAGAAACCCTTCAAGGAAGCTCATCGGGGCCGCATCGTGACCACGTAATCGCTCATTCCACGCCGGGCGAATTCTCTCTGGCCGAAGGTCCTTGGAAAATTGTATTCCGCAATCCTCAAGCCGGATTGGATAAAAATCGGGGAGAGCCGCGCATCCGAGAGCTCTATAACCTGTATGCCGATATCGCCGAATCAAACAATCTGGCTGAAAAAGAACCGGAAATTGTAAGGTACTTGGAAAAGAAATTAAAAGACATCGTGGCTCGTGGAACCAGCCGAGACGGTCCCGATCAAGCCAATGACACCAAGGTTACCGTTGATGTCATTCAGACTGAACGCTGGGGATCGCCTCTCGCAAAGGATTAAGTTTGAAGACTAACGTTTGAATACCTTCAAGGTGTCGGGTGTCAGTAATCATT
>DDZZ01000057.1 GCA_002346535.1 Opitutales bacterium UBA2995
ATTTAAGTGACGTCGAATTTCACAAGTCATAGTACCTCCTATCGAACAATCATTAGCCGTTCTTGGCCGATCATCGTGGCAAATTCAACCGCGCCACTATTGGGATTGGTAGATACCGCTGTCATTGGGCGAACCGGTTCTGTCGCCTCCTTAGGAGCGATAGCCCTCGGATCTTTAATTTTCAGTTTTATCTTTTGGACCTTCGGTTTTTTACGGATGGGAACGACCGGGTTTGTCGCCCAAGCCAGTGGAGCCAAAGACGAATTTGAAGTCCGCGTCTCGATTCTGCGATCTGCACTTATTGGAATCGTGATTGGTTTGGTCTTGGTCCTCGCTCAAATACCGATTTTCAAGCTCACATTGCAATTACTCAAAGGCAGTGACGAGGTTGAAGCCCTGGCATTGACATACCTGAAGCTGAGAATTTGGGGAGCACCTGCAACGCTCGCTTCTTACGCCATCATGGGCGGACTCATTGGTCTTGGAAAATCCAAAACTTTGCTGGCTGTGCAGGCCCTCTTAAATATTCTTAACATTGGCCTGGATGTACTTTTGGCAGGCTGCTTCGGTATGGGCGTTGCAGGTATCGGATTGGGAACGATGGTGGCAGAATGGATAGCCGGATTGGTTGCGGCTGTATTGATAATAAACATACTGAAGAGAAGACATGACGGTAAAACGTCATTTTGGACTTGGTCCTTTATTTCGGATGGAAAACTCTTTGTAAGGACCATTGTTGTTCAGCTGAATATTATGATTCGAACGTTGAGCCTGCTTGTGGGATCCGGCTGGTTCATCCAGCAGGGAGCCAAACTTGGAGATGTCATTCTAGCGGCCAATCACATATTACTTCAGTTCATTTCCTTCAGCGCCTTTTTTCTGGATGGAATCGCCTATGCCACTGAAGCCCTTGTAGGATCTGCATCCGGAGCAAAAAAGATCACCGTATTTAGTATTCTGGCACGAAGGACTGGAATTCTTTCAGGGATAACAGCAATCTTTTTGGCCACCACTTTTTTTATAGTCGGTCCAACAATCATCCATGTACTTACAGACCTGGAGACAGTTCGTCAAACGACCCCTCAATTTTTACCGTTCGCAGCTATTTATATCCTAGTGTCTTTTGTAGCTTTTCAACTCGATGGCATCTTTATCGGCGTCACACGGACAAAAGATATGCGAAATGCGGCAATCGCCTCCCTAATCATTTACCTAGCAGCCGGAACCCCGATGACAATTCAATTTGGGAACCAAGGGTTATGGATTACATTTATTGGTTTTATAATTTTAAGGGCAGTCAGTCTGGGCATGCTCTATCCTGGCCTAAAGCGATCCATCGCCTAATAATCTAAGCGCCGATTAAGGAAGCCAATTCCGGAAAATTCTCGGCCACCAGATCGAATCTCTCCAATTTAAATTCAGAAACACGTCTTTCTTTTCCATATTCGAAAGGACGGTGAACAAAAGCGGTTTTAAAGCCTACTCCTGCGGCAGCTTCCAAATCGATTACGTGGGTTGCAACCATCATTACCTGTGCTGGCTTCAATCGCAGCAATTGCGCAGCCTTTTCATATACGATGGCATCAGGTTTATAGTGCCGGGCAACCTCTGCTGATATAATGGAATCCCAGGGTAATCCAACATGCTTGGCCATGTCGACAAGCAAAGACACATTTCCGTTTGAAAGTGCAGCGATTGTAGAGGATTTTCGAATACGCTCCAATCCCTGAATAGCATCCGGCCATGGATTCAATCGGTGCCAGGCCAAATTAAACTCAGCTATCTCCTCTTCCGAAAGTCCCTGCAGATCAAATTTGATCACAATTTCGTCGAGGATCATTCGGTGTAATGTATCAAGATTGGTCCACGGCAATTCACCGTTTCGGACTTTATCCATGTAAGGTGTATAGCATGCTCTCCAATGGTCAGCCACCACAGCCCAATCAGCCCCAATGCCAGTCTTCGCCTCCAAAGCCTTTCCTTCAGCGATGATGGATGACCGCCAATCGACTACGGTTCCAAAAACGTCAAAGGTCAGAGCCTTGATTCCTGGAAACTTGTCCAAGGAACTCATTTATTATCTATTAACATATCCAATTTTAAGAAACAGTAGGAGCAGGTTTACGCCGCGAAAAACATCATTGGAAATATATTCAATCGCGACATAAAGCCGCTCCTGCAACTATCATTTACCCTCATACAAAGGGTTAGGCTTCATAGGATCGGCTCTCACGATATGCCGCCAGACACGCATTTCTGAAAGCATTCTCTGAGCAAGCTCAGGGCGTTGGGAAGCCAGGTTTCTCTTTTCACGGACATCTTCGCCCAAATTGTAAAGTTCCAGGCCACCGTCTTCGAATCGTTCAATGAGTTTCCAGTCGCCTTTGCGAATGATACCCCCTGGAAAACTTTGCGGGTGTTGGTTGTAATGCGGATAATGCCAGAAAAGTGATTCCCTATCGATATTACCCTCGCCTTTTAATACGGGTGTCAAATCGACACCATCCATGTGCTGAGTAGGAATCAGGTCCAGTCCAGCTGCGGCCAAAATCGTCGGATAGTAATCGATACTGCTCATGAGCACTTCGGAAACAGAACCCGGCTTTATTGCACCCGGCCATTTAAAGATAACAGGCACACGCAATCCTCCCTCATAGTTGGATCCTTTGTTAGCACGTAAGGGTTTGTTCTTGGTGGCCCTCCAATAACCTCCGTTGTCACTGGTAAAAATGATCATCGTATTGTCTAACACGCCCATCTCTTCCACTGCTTTAACGATGCGACCCACACTGTCATCAATGCTCTCGACCATGGCCGCGTATTGGAGCGAGCCCTGTCGTTGATCCTCTGGTATTTTTTCGTACCGCGCCACTTTGTCAGGTTTACCCTGAAGAGGAGTATGAACTCCATAATGGGACATCATCAGAAAAAACGGTTGATCAGCATGGGCCCGGATAAACTTGTCCCCCTCTTCGGCAATACGATCGATCAGGTAGTCACCTTCCTTACCCTCAACGACGGTATCCCGCTTTGAGTATAGTTTTGGAGTTGTCGGGATGAGCCATCTTCCCTGGTAAGGATACCAGTAACTTCCCGGAGCACCATAATCGCGACCTCCCACGTTGATATCAAAGCCCTGATGCCGAGGGAAATAATAGGGCTCGGATCCCAAGTGCCATTTGCCCATGAAAGCAGTCTTGTAACCTGCATCCCGCAATGCCTCCGCAATGGTGAATTCCTCGAGAGGAAGGTGAGCCAGGTAGCGGGCTTCTTTTAACTTGTGTTTTTTTGCATCCCAACGGCCCGAAGGTAACCACTGGGTCAGCATTAGCCGTGCCGGGTACTTGCCGGTCATCACGGAAGCGCGCGTCGGTGAGCATACCGAGCAAACCGCATAACCATTGGTGAATCGCATACCATCGGCCGCTAACTTATCGATATTGGGAGTTTGATAATAATCGCTTCCGTTAGCCCCGATATCTTTCCACCCCATATCGTCAATCAGGTAGAAGACCACATTCAAGGGTTTAGCATCGACCCAAGATATTGAGAGAAATACAAAGGAAAAATTTAAAAGTAGAAATCTAAACAAGAGACCATTTGAGCAAAAAAACCGGGAATAAGAAAGCTAATTTCAATCCTTCACACACCCACTATTGACCTGCATTTCCAATATACCAATGCTACCTATTCTACACTCCAGATGTGCTCATGGAATCTAAACTACTGACATTTCTCCCCATTATTCTGACTGCAGTCGCAGTTTCAGCGGCCGACAAACCGAACATCGTTCTGCTTCTCAGTGACGACCAAGCTTGGACAGATTACGGGTTCATGGGTCACCCGAATGTAAGAACCTCGAATATCGACCAATTAGCCCAAGAATCGGTCGCATTTCCACGCGGATATGTGCCTACCGCCTTGTGCCGGCCATCCTTAATGACCCTGGCTACTGGACATTACGCGCACCAGCACGGCATTACCGGAAATGATCCTTCGCCAAAGTATGCAGAAAGAGATTCACCCATTTATAATCGAAGGCGAACCAAGCTCATCTCCTACATCGACCGATTTGATACCTTGCCCGAATTACTCGGTGAAGCAGGCTACCTGAGCCACCAGAGCGGCAAATGGTGGGAAGGCAATTATTCTTTGGGTGGTTTTACGCATGGCATGACACGTGGCTATCCTCAGCCAGGGGGACGACACGGAGATGACGGTCTCAAAATCGGACGTGAGGGTCTCAAGGAAATTTACGATTTTGTCGATATGGCCGTAAAACAAGACAAGCCATTCTATATTTGGTATGCAGCTTTTCTACCTCACACACCCCACAATCCACCGGAACGTCTGCTGAAAAAATACAGAAATCATCATCCAATTTCGATCGCCAAATATTATGCCATGATCGAATGGTGGGATGAAACCTGCGGCGAACTGATCGCTTACCTGGAAGGGAAATCGATCCGGGACAACACCCTCATCGTTTACGTAGGTGACAATGGCTGGATTCAAAATCCGGAGAGAAACGGATTCGCTTTGCGGTCGAAACAGACCCCTTACGAAGGCGGCATTCGCCAACCCACTCTTTATTCTTGGCCGGCGAAGCTAAAACCAGCTCACCGCACCGACCTGGTGAGTAGTATCGATATTTTCCCTACGATGCTAGCGGCGGCCGGCACACGAAATCCTAAGATAGAAGTACCAGGCCTCAATCTATTACCCAATATGGAGAAAGGTACAGCCATTCCGAGAAATGCCATCTTCGGTGAGTCCTTCGCCCACGATATTGCCGACATAGAGAATCCTGAAGCTTCCCTGCTCTTCCGCTGGGTCATCGAGGACGATTGGAAGCTCTTGCTCACCTATAACGGGGAGGTCAACCGCCATGCTCAAGTCCATCCACGCGATGAAAAACGACCTCAGCTTTTTAATCTTCAGAATGACCCACACGAAAAGACAAACATGGCTGCTCTAAATCCAAAGATCGTGGAGCGAATGGCTAAAATGATTGGAGATTGGTATCCGGTAACAGAAAGAAAAGTTCTAACCAAATTCGAATGAGCCGATTGCTGGCTGTCACCTCAATTCTAGCAATTCTCGCCCTGGGGCTAGAGGGCAAAACTGATTTGTCCGTTCAGCAAATCACGAACAGCGATGAACACCATCACTTCTTCGGTTACATCGGCCATGTTCAAAACATCGCATGGAATCAATCGGAGCGGTACATACTGGCACTGAGGACTACTTTTCAGGACCATCTTCCTGAAGGGCACGAGCCGGCCGACGTAGTATTAATTGACACCAAGAACGATTTCAAAATCACCAAGGTTGAAGAATCACGGGGTTGGAATCCACAACAGGGCACAATGTTTTACTGGAATCCGAAGAGACAGGAACATCAGTTCTTTTTTAATGACCGCGATCCGGAGACAGGGAAGGTGTTTACGGTTTTATATGACAAACATCTGAAGAAACGAATTCAGGAGTACCGCTTTGAGGACCATCCAATTGGAAACGGCGGGGTCATGCAAGGCGGTGGCTATTTCGCCGGCATCAACTACGCACGCATGGCCCGGCTAAGGCCCGTTACCGGATATAAAGGTGCTTGGGATTGGACCGAAGACGTGCTTCATCCAAAGGACGATGGTATTTTTAAGGTGAATACAGATACAAGCGCCCACGAGCTACTGGTATCCTTCAACCAAATGGCAGATATCATTCGCGGAAAGGATCCTCACATCGACCACCTGGCCCTATTTATAAATCACACGCTCTGGAACCAGGAAGGCAATCGCTTGTTTTTCTTTGCTAGGGCAGGCTGGCGAGGCAACCGGGATCACACCAGAATAAATGCACCCTTTGTCGTAAACGCCGACGGGACCGGACTCAAACGATTGAAAACTTTTTTTGGAGGCCACCCAGAATGGGATTATGGCAATCGCATGATAGGTTCACTCAATGAACAACAGATCCTTTATGACGTAAACCGGGATCAGGTGATTGGCCACATCGGCAACGAGGACATATTTCCCAAACCACAAGGCGATATCGCCCTTTCCCCAAAAGGGGATTGGTTTGTCAACGGTCACAAAGACGGTGCAACGGCTATGAACTATTACACCTTCTATCAAAGATCCACAGGTAAGTGGTTTAGATCCCGAGGCTTTAATGTTGGAAAATGGTTCTCGGGAGATCTCCGCCAAGACCCTTCTCCTTCTTGGAACCGGAGCGGAAATCAGGTCCTCGTTCCGGGAATAGTAGGGGATGATGAACCAACAAGGCAATTGTTTGTAATTTCATTAAACTAAGGTAATGGGTCCGATGACCCCTTCCGACTCTAGAACCATTCCGCATAACAAGTACTTATGAAAGCTGTTTCAAAATTGCTCATACCACTATTGCTGATAATTACCGCATTACCGCTGTCTGCTGAAAGCAGGCCCAACTTTTTATTCATCGTTGTCGATGACCAGTCGCCCTTTGATTTGAAATCTTACAACTCAGCGAGTCCCCTTGAAACGCCTCATATTGATCGTATTGCAAAGGAGGGAATGGTTTTTGATCAAGCCTACCATATGGGCGCCTGGGTCGGCGGTGTCTGCACACCTTCACGCCATATGATAATGTCAGGCAGGACTGTCTGGCACATACCAGACAAACCCAATCGGGGGGCTACCTTTAATCCCAACATTGCGCACTCGGATCGCGTTCCACCTGACTTGGCTAAAAATACGATGGCTGCGGTATTTAACCGCGCCGGTTACGACACCATGCGAACCTGTAAATACGGCAACACCTATCAAGCTGCGAACGCATTATTCGACGTCCGCCGTGATGCCTTAAAAAACGGAGGAACTGAGGAAACGGGCAGTGCCTGGCACGGGGAACAAGTTCTGAATTATCTGGACAAGAGAGAAGCATCTAAAGACAACGACCCTTTCCTCATCTATTTCGGATTTACGCACCCACACGATCCCCGAACGGGAACCCCTAAACTATTGGCAAATTACGGCTCCACCAATCACACGGACCAGAATTCACTCCCCCCCATTCACTCGAAGCAACCCAAGCTTCCGGAGAACTATTTACCGTCCCATCCTTTTCATCACGGTCATCCGAACCTGCGGGATGAAGAACGGGTCAGTGGAGTATGGTTCAATCGAGACGAGCAGACCGTTCGCAATGAGATTGGCAGGCAATTCGCCTGCAGTGAAAACATCGATATCCAGATCGGCAAGGTTCTGGATAAATTGGAGAAGATGGGCGAGCTCGACAACACCTACGTTGTTTATACTTCAGACCACGGTATGTCGATTGGCCGACATGGTTTGATGGGTAAACAAAATCTCTACGAACACACCTGGCGGGTACCCTACATTGTTAAAGGTCCGGGAATTCAGGCGGGATCACGAGCGGATGGTAATATTTACTTATTGGATTCTCTTCCTACGCTGTGCGATTTAGCCGGTATCAAAAGGCCGGATACATTCGAGGGAAAAAGCTTTAAGCCCGTCTTGGAAGGCACTAAAAATACCGTTCGGGACGCCCTCTATGGCGTCTATTGTGGAGGAACAAAACCAGGCATGCGAAGCGTCAGAATGGGGGACTGGAAGCTCATAAAATATGACATGATGGACGGTTCCGTTCGGGAGACTCAATTGTTTAACCTGGCTGAAAACCCTCATGAATTTATAGCCATGCATCATGTACCTTCAGTGATCGCCAAGACAGGAATCACCCCCGAAACGCATCAAAAAAACCTGGCGGCGCTCCCTCAATATGCAGACAAGCTCGCAGAAATGGAGGCCCTTCTTCTAGCGGAAATGCAACGCCTAAACGATCCCTTTCTACTGTGGGATCAAACAATGAATTAACGCCAAAACATACTAATGTTAGCGTGAATGCCTGGAATTGAATGAAACACGCTCTTAAAGTGAAAATTTGAAAGAGGCGGTTCCCTATGCGTATGGTGATGGCAAAGATAAAAGCGAAGTAGCAGGCGATGATTGAGAAATCGAACCAGGAAATGTTCATTGCACACTAGTGAAAGACTTTGCTCAAATAAAGCCACTCTAGAACCTGAAAACCGATCGTGACATTGCTATTTCAATCTAATCGTATCAAAACCGTGGATACTGAATGAAGGATTCCGGAAAGAAGTTCATGCGGTTTTACTTTCTCTATGTTCAACCGTGGCAGTTCCTTATGCGGAGAAAATTCCGAAAAACCACTTTCGGAATTGAGGATTCAATCGACATGCCCAAGGCTGCCATTGATTTTCAAAGGGATCAGACTACCTGCAATCATTTGTGTATTGGTGACACGGGCCGGCATCAGAGGTACCTGTCCGACTATTATGTCTTTGAAAAACAACCAGAGGCGAAATCAATGGATCTCTGGGGTCGAGGATTTCCCGCCATCATAAACCTCACGACATACAAGAGTGCCGACGACTACCAGCAAGGGCTAAAGCGACAGTCGAAGGGTGCCCACTTACGTCAGATAAAAAAAGCAAAGTCATATGGTTACACGTGCGGTCGGTTTAATTTTGAGGATTACTCCGATGAGATCCTTACCATTAAACAATCTAAGAATTTTCGCAGCGGAGGTCCGGTCATGGCCGCTCTTTTCAAAAAGAAACCATCGTCGAAAGCACGAACCGAAGTTCCTCATGAAGTAACTGATCCCAGCTGCCCCAATCACTGGTATCTGTATTGGGGTGTATTTTTGGCTAAAGGGGATTCCGAACAAAACAAAACGCTGGCTGGCTATATAAAACTCAACCGTGTGGGCAATATCGTCCACATTCCCGGAATCATGGGACATGCGAAACATTTGAGAACCGGTGCTCTCAAATGTTTGTTTCTGGAAACGGTGTCCTGGTTGATAGAGAGCGAGGAGCCAGCCGTTCAAGGCACTCAATACCTTCAATATGGTTCGATCGAACATGCTTCAAAAGGTCTGGCGCAGTGGAAAAAGAATTTCCTATTCGAACCGTATGTTTTTAAAAGCTTTAAGTAATGGGAATCGGTGTTGCTAAGCACGGAGGTAGCAAAGAATATGTTTATTTCTTCTTTCAGCCCCACCCCGCTTCATGAGTTCACAAACAAAACCATCCAAAATTCGGTGGATCGTCCTCATCTTGGCCGCTGTAACTTCCTGGATGCTCTATCTTCATAGGTATACCTGGAACATCGTTCGCCCCTTCCTCGCTGAAGAATACGATTTCTCAAATAAGGAACTGGAAGCCATTTTTACGGCATTCAATTTCAGTTACATGGTTGGCCAAATTCCGGGAGGAATCGTCTGTGATATGTTTGGAGCCAGGGTCTTTTTGAGCGTATTAACTGCAGGCTGGTCTCTGAGCCTGGTACTATTTGCAACCGCCGGCACTTTTTTAACTTTTTTCGGCTACCGGGTATTATTCGGAGCCATGCAGGCGGGGACGTATCCCGGTTTAAGTAACGTTTCCCGAAACTGGTTTCCACTGGGGAATCGCACTACAATGCAAGGGTTTGTGGCCAGCTTCGCGGGACGCATGGGA
The DNA here is from genome assembly GCA_002346535.1 of Opitutales bacterium UBA2995. Classification (GTDB taxonomy): domain Bacteria; phylum Verrucomicrobiota; class Verrucomicrobiia; order Opitutales; family UBA2995; genus UBA2995. The sequence continues at coordinate 9,548 of DDZZ01000057.1, forward strand.
GGTGCAGTCGCTCCGATCATTTTGGCAACGGTTTTGATGCACCATATGGGATACGATTGGAGAACCGCTCTTATAATCATGGCAACACTGGGCCTCTTTTTGGCCGCAGCCTTTTTCGTTCTTTTCAGAAACTCTCCCTATCAAGATACACGCGTCAATGAGGCGGAAAAGGAACTATTCAATGAGGATAAGCTATCTGAAAAGACCAAGAAAAAAGTACTGAATTTCGGAAAGGCTGCAAAACATAGAAGCTACCAATTGGTACTTTCTGCACAGGTGTTTAATGCTGGAGCGGACATCGTATACACGTCCATTATCGGTAGCTACTTTTACGAACAAGGAATTAACTTCGCGGAATTAGGTTACCTGGTAGCACTACCCATGTTCGGAGGAGCATTTGGCGGGTTTTTCGGCGGGTTTTTAAATGACTGGGTGATCCGCAAAACAGGAAGCCGGAAATGGGGGCGCAGGATCGTCGGGTTTTCCGGAAAAACCATTGCGGCAGCTCTGGTATTTATCGCTATCTCTCAATCCCACGTCTACGCTATAGGAGCCGGATTATTTGTGGTAAAGTTTTTCAGTGACTGGTCACAACCTACCGTTTGGGGTACTTGCACCGACCTCGGAGGCCGAAATTCTGCAACCGTATTCAGTGTGGTAAATACAGCGGGCAATGTGGGTGGTATCGTCGTATCCTTATTTTTGGTCGGACCCCTGTTGGACAAATTTGAAAACATTGAAATTGTTAATGGCGCGTCCGAAACAGTTACCAATTTCACCCCGGTGTTTGTTTTGGTAGCCGCACTCTATATTATCACGGCCATACATTGGTTGAAAATAGACTGCACTAAACCAATAGACCCGGGTAGTTTTAAAAACTAAAGATTTACGCAGTTTGTGATTTCGCCTTTTTTATAAGCAACCAGGTTGTCAACTGCCATGCCCATCAGGCGACTGCGAGCCATTTTTGTAGCCCAAGATATATGTGGCGTGATACTACAATTTTTGGCGGTCATTAATGGATTATCCATTCCAGGTGGTTCTTCGAAGAGTACATCCACGCCGGCCCCGGCGATTCGGCCTTCATTCAAGACGCTGGCCAAAGCATCCTCGTCAACAAGAGGCCCCCGTGCGGTATTCACCAGAAAGGCAGTCGACTTCATTTGTGCCAACCGATCGGCATTAACAAATTTCTCGTTATCGTCCGTCAGAGGACAATGAAGAGTCAAAAAATCACTTTGAGAAAAGAGCTCATCCAGATCTGTAAATTCGATCCCTTCTGGCGGATCACCGGACACAAAGGGATCGTGGGCCAACACCTTCATCCCAAATCCTTTTGCAATGCCGGCCGAAGCCCGACCAATCATACCCAAACCAACAATACCCAGAGTAAGGTCTTTCAGCTCAATCAATGGATGCAACCAATAACAGAAATCAGGACACCTAGACCATCCCCCATCTTTTACATCGGCCACATGCTCAGCCAAGTGATGTGTGTGATTCAAAATATGAGCGAAGGCCATCTGCGCGACCGAATAGGGCCCATAACCTGCAATGTTGCACACCGGAATATTGCGCACAGTAGCGGCATCAAGATCGACAATATTTACGCCGGTAGCAAGAACTCCGATATATTTTAAGGATTCGAGGGATTCGATGAGCTCTCGTGATACGATCGCCTTATTAGTGATCAAAGCTTCCGCCCCTTGGGATCTTTCGGCGACTTCCTCATCGGAAGAACGATCGTAGACCGTTAGATCACCTAACGCTTCAAATCCTTCCCAGCTCAGATCTCCCGGGTTGAGCGTATACCCATCTATTATTACGATTTTCATTTATCCCTTAAATTTTTTTTTGGCTGCTTCGCCAAAAGCTTTTCCGGCAGCACCGATACTGTCTAAAATTTTTTCCATGGATTTGCCATGTGCTGAACGTGCGGCTGGGATCAAGGTATTACATTCATTTTGATCCATAAAGACTGCTGCCTCTAAAAGTAATTCTTCATCCTCAGGCGGTATTGCTAGGAATCCATGTTTATCGGCATGCACCAACTGGCCTGGCTTAATTTTTCCACCGAATACTTCTACTTCACAGTTCCACTCAACAGGTGCGCTGTAGGCATGCCCGACACAAAGTCCACGGGCCAGAGCCTTGAAACCGGCATTGGTCATTTCGTCTACATCCCGAATAGCCCCATCAACGATTGCACCAACACACCCAAAGGCTCTGTGGATATTGCTGTTTACCTCTCCCCAAAAGGATCCAATTAATTGAGGTTGATCTAAATCTTGAACAACGACGATTTTTGGTCCTGGTGCACTGGCAACGTATTTTCGGTATTCGCCCCAGGCAGCCCCTTTATTTTCAGCATGTGCTTTATTGGATGGTTCAATTTTGACGGTCACCGCGTAGCCGACCATCGGGCCCATGCCGGGCATGTAATCGGTCACCGGTTCCCTGTTAAAAGCGCCTTCTGTGCGCTCCATGTTTGTCATCGCTTCCCAACCGTTATAAATAGTTGGGGTATTCCAGCGCTTGAGTTGAAGAAGAGTAGAGTGTGAAAGGGCCATAGAGTTATGTTGTTTTTGAAAAGCTAATCCCCATTAGCAAATGTCATTTTCCATACATGGCCAAACAATTCTTTTCAATCTGATTTTCTCATCGCCAGTTGAAAGTTTTATTTATTTCCTAAGCAGAAGATACCGCTATCGTTTAAGAAATAAATTCATCTGTTTGATCCGCAATGAATCTCCTGAAAAAATTTCCCGTGATTTTTGCACTCACGTTTCTTCACTCAATTCTATTTGCGGATTGGCCTGCGTGGCGTGGACCGACAGGAAACGGGATAGGATCTGCCGAAAACCTGCCAGTGGAATGGACTACTGATGCCAATATTTCCTGGAAAGTAGCTATGCCGGCCTGGAGCGGATCCTCGCCCATCGTGATCGGAGATAAAATATATGTACTCTCTCCCTCAAAACAGGACGCTCCTCCCCCATCGGAACCTGCTCCTACAGGACGACGAAGAAGACCTGCACCACCTCCTGGCATGGGTCCAGGCGGACAGGACATTTTGTTGATATGTTTATCCACAAAGAATGGAGCTATCCAATGGCAAACCAAATTGGACGAAGGAAACCAAATTCAATTTAAGCAAAATATGAGCTCACCTTCGCCAGTTTCGGATGGTGGCCACATCTGGACCGTGACCGGAAATGGAGTGGTTACTGCCGTCACTATGGACGGAAAGATCGTCTGGCAATATAAACTGCAAAAATCGCATTGGAAGCTGGGCCTGCTAGCTGGCTATGCATCCTCACCCATCCTTTTTGAGGACAAATTGATCATACAAGTACTTCATGGAATGCACACGGATGATCCATCCTATCTCTTAGCTCTGGATAAGAAGACCGGTCGGCAACTCTGGTATCATGAAAGGGAAACGGATGCAGTCCATGAGTCACCCGATTCCTATGCCACGCCCGCGCTCTCTAATACGAAGGATGGAATTCAACTGATAATTTTGGGCGGCGATTATGTGACGGGTCATGATCTTGGCACCGGCATGGAGATTTGGCGTGCTGGAGGCCTTAATCCGAAAAAAGCCCGCAATTACCGAATTATCCCATCACCAGTTGCATTCGATGGCATGATTTACGCACCGACGCGCAAAAAACCGCTGCTTGCTTTACGTGCAGGCGGCAAGGGCGATGTGACCGATAGTCACCTGGTTTGGAAATACGATAAACCAGCTGGCAGCCCCGACGTACCTACCCCCATCACTGATGGGAAGTATTTTTACATGGTGGAGGACTTCGGACAAGTCACCTGCCTCGATGCGAAAAGTGGTGAAACTGTTTGGGGTCCGGAAAGCACAGGTTTGGGCCGAGTCAGTTCCTCACCAGTCTTAGCAAATGGAAAGATTTATATTACAGCGGAGGATACCGAAACAGCGGTCGTTCAAGCCGGATCAAAATTCAAACTGCTGGGGAAAAGTGAGTTGGATGGCAGCTTCACCTTATCCACACCGGCGGTCTCTGGAAACCAACTGTTTATCCGAACTGGAAATTACTTGTATTGTATATCCGAGGGATGATTAAGAACGTTGCAATAAATTTTAATCTATTTTCAGGCGCCCAAATCGAATAGCGGTGCGCCGCCTATCCGGAGTACCAGAACTGTCCCACATAGCTAGTCAGGTACCTGGATCATCCTCAACCAAGCTTGGATAACTGTTTCGGTCATCGTTCCAGCAAAACTTTTTGGCAGAGGACCTATCACCACCCGCTTTTCGTGTCTTATAAAAGAGACCGCGCCGATCCTCTCTATCGGTGTATACATAAATGTGCGTTCCATTCGCATCCTTACCGAAAAAGGCCTTGGAGCGAAAGTTGGGCAACTCTAGTTCCTGTCGGGCCGTGGACCAGGTCTGGCCTCCATCATTACTGATTGAGGAATATGCCAGAGGGGGATCAAAAGGTCTCTCGTTGTCATATCGAGCAGTTCGCATTACTATCTTCAACTGTCCAGGTGTAATTGTTTCGGCAATTTTGCCTTCGTGGAGAAATACCGGATCTTCAGATGGAATATAGCCAGCCAATTCCCAGTGAAGAAGATTGGGGCTCTCCAGAACAAATTGACGACGGTCCCATGTCCGGTCGTGCCTGTAAGAATTGCGATGAGCAGGAAGTAAATAATAAGGCATTCCATTTCTCTCAATCATTTCGATCGCGGCCACAACTATGAGAGACCCCGGTAACCCAGCGCCAACTCAACAGGAATCCAGGAGCGGCCACCATCTACCGTATAGGCTGCGGCAAGATCCGCATTTTCACTATCGCGGTAATGCATGGGCTCCCGCATACAAAATAGCCATATAATATCCTGCCCTTCAGGACGAAACAAAATAGAATTGTTATAGGCATACTGAATACTGCCATTGCGTTACTTATGATCAAAAACCATGATCCGAGGGCTCTAGTTTTTCCCTTATCCAAACTGATGGAACAAACAATGTCTTCCATATCTGTCTTGCCGGCCACTTGTAGATCGTAACAGGCAACGTAGTGGTCGTCCGTCCATTTAGCCAAATGGGGTTCCTAAATCATATTGAACGGACCGTTTAGATCCAAGGTATCTACGGTGACAACACCAAACACATTACCAGTAGAAGCGGAAAGACAGGATTGCCACCCGAGTAAATTATTAAAAGGCTTCGTATTCATTCATGAAAACCAAATTACTGGGAAGAACGGAACTGGAAGTACCTGTCCTCGGTTTAGGGACTGCTTTCCTAGGTCGAGAATACGCAGCCATTAATTTTGAACCCAACGAAGAATTTGGCATTCAGGCCATTATAGAATCGCTGGAAGCTGGCTGTAAACTTCTCGATACCGCTCCGCTTTATGGGAGCCTTAAAAGTGAGACCATCATCGGGAAAGCTCTAAAACTGCGCCCTGAGTTGAAAAAAGGACTTATTATCTCCACCAAGGTTGGCCAGGTGAAAGGCCACCGCGATTATAGTTATGACGCGGTTATGCGGAGTGTAGAAGCCAGCCAGCAACGACTCGGAATCAATCAGTTTGAAATACTCTTTGTTCATGATGCCATGAATCGACCCATGGAAGACGTGATGGGTCCTGGAGGTGCATTGGAGGCCCTGCGAAAATTGCAAGATGAAGGAATTGTCAATTTTGTAGGAACGGCAGCCAACGATCCCGATACCAATGGTCCTTATATGGAAACGGGGGAGTTCGATGTTGCGATGGTCCCGGATTCGTGGAGCTTACTCACCCAACAAGCAAACCGGCACATCTTTCCTGCAGCAGAGAAACACAATATCGGCATCTTCCTGGCGACGCCCTTGGAACGCGGATTGTTAGCGACGGGTCCAAATCCTGACATCCATTACCAGGCCAGGCATTTTAAGCCAGAAATCATCGATAACGTGTCAAAGATTCAGGAACTCTGCCGTGAATTCGGCATATCACTCCTTTCCGTCTCTCTACAATGGTGTTTACGGCATCCACTCGTTTCAACCGTGATCCCGGGAATAAGCTTACCTTCAGAAGGTGTGCAAAATATTGAAGCTGTTCAGATGGAAATACCCGAAGCGTTTTGGCCGGAATTGGAACCCCTAATTGTCGATTGGACAGCGACCAATTTTATTGAGGAAGCGAAACACGGCCTCGATTAGAACTAAGGTTTATGCCACCTCAGTCTATATAGATCATTTCGTTCAGGTTGAACAAAGCCAGACAAAGGTCGGTAAGAGCACTTCCCTGAAAGCGATCCATGGTATTTTCTGTACCCAAAGGAACGGCGAGCTCAGAGACCTCCCGTTCTGCGTCCTTTAGCATAGTCGTTTGACCTTCTAAAAACTCGATCGCGATTTCCCGTTCGCTGTCTGAAGGCAATCGGGAGAATAAGCGCTCATAACATTGATCCACCCAAGCGGAATAATCAATTGCGCCGCTATCTAAAACTTCACCGGCCAAATGACGTGCCGAATTAAGGGAAAAGTCAGAGTTTAACAAGGTAAGGGATTGCGGTGCGGTCGTAGAAACATTTCGCCGACCACAACTGGCAAGCGTATCCGGTCGGTCAAACACATCGAACATAGGGAATCGAAGATTGCGACGAACAAACAAATAAATACTTCGACGGTAATGATCGGATTCGTCCTTACTGACTTCCCATTGTTTTTTGAGCAAAGTTATCGCCACCTCACGCGGCAATGGCGGATGCACTCCTGGTCCGCCTTGTTTGCGATTAAGGCGACCACTAACGAATAACATCGCATCTCGTATAGCTTCACCTTCGAGGCGTTTTCGAGGCATGCGAGAAAGCAGTCGATTATCCGGATCGGCAGCTACCGCATCCACCCAAGTGTCATCTACAGGTCGACTCACCTGCCGATAGGTTGCAGACATGACTACAAGACGGATCATTTCCTTGAGGCTCCAATTCCGAACCATCAGCTCTTTTGATAACCAATCCAAAAGCTGCGGATGTGTGGGCCTATCCCCTTTCACTCCAAAATCATTGGGCGTTCCGACAATCGGTATGCCTATCAAATAATGCCAGACACGATTCATTATGACCCGGGTCGCCAGTGGGTGTTCCGGGTCGGTTATCCATTTAGCAAGCGCTTTTCGTCTGCCGGTGGTCGTCGCATCCTCTTCAGTTTCTGGAACCGTCAAGCCCATAGGATTAGCAGCACGAACGAATCCTGGAGCTAATACCGGACCCGGTGAATTAAACATTCCTCGAAGCATCAAGTGCGTAGCTGGCGCTTCGGCATCCGGCTCAAAAAATACCTGATTTAACCGCTTTTGTTTCTCAGGAAAATACATGTTGGCGAACACGGCCCGCATGCGATAAAAATCCGCCTGACTAATGGCATCGAATTTGTGGTCGTGGCATTGTGCACAGGCCATGGTCAAACCAAGGAAAGCCGCCCCGGTTGCCGAAGTCATTTCATTCAAAATAGTGTGAGACCTTTCTTCGGCGATATTGATGTCGGACATGTCAGGGCCTGCGACCAAAAATCCGGTTCCAATAGCCATGTCAGGAACATCTGGATACAGTTCATCGCCGGCTATTTGCAAACTCACAAATTCATCGTAAGGAATATCTTTATTGAAGGCATGAATAACCCAATCCCGATAGCGCCACGCATCCGGCCGTACATAGTCATGTTCGAAACCTTCCGTTTCGGCAAAACGCACGACATCCAACCAATGTTGCCCCCATCGCTCACCAAAAGCGGTTTCACCCAAAAACCGATCTACCAGCACTTCGTAAGCTATTTCTGAATCATCGTTTAGGAATTCTTGAATTTCCTCTTGAGTTGGCGGAAGGCCTCTTAAACCAAAGGACAAGCGGCGTATCAAGGTCCGGCGATCAGCCGATGGCATGAGGCTTAATCCCTTTTCTTCAAGACGAGCCAAAATAAACCGGTCAAGGGCATTGGCCACTTCTGATTCATTTTGGACTTCCGGAGGCCTGGGATGCTGAATCGGCTGAAAGGCCCAATGGCTTAATTCTTCCTCGGTCAGCTCCTGTTCAATCGATGGTCCCTTGTTGTAAGTCTCAGCGATTACTATCGTGACGGATGCAAAAATTACCATGCAGCCAATCAGGCAATTTCGAACAAATCGCATCAGCTCAATATTTCTGTTACCACATTGCCGGCCACGTCGGTCAATCGTTCCTCCCGACCGTTGTGAAAATAAGTCAACTTCTCGTGGTCCAGGCCAAGTAGATGTAAAATAGTAGCATGTAGATCATGGACGTGAACCTTATTGTGCTCGGCACGCAAACCAATCGCATCGGTTTCACCGTAGGTCATACCGCCTTTAACACCGCCACCGGCAAAAACCACGGAGTAACCCCACGGATTGTGATCCCGCCCGGTACCTTTTTCGCTCATGGGCATACGGCCAAACTCACCACCCCAAATGACTAAGGTGTCTTCAAGCAAACCGCGCTTTTTCAGGTCCTTTATGAGACCAGCAATAGGTTTGTCAGTTTTTGCACAATGGGTGGAATGGTTATCTTCCAGATTATTGTGAGCGTCCCAACCCAAGGTGTCCCCGGAGTAAAGCTGCACGAACCGCACACCGCGCTCAATCATGCGGCGGGCCAGCAAACAACGCGTTCCAAATTCATCAGTAGGTTCTTCACCAATCCCATACAAATCACGGGTGGCTTTCGACTCGCCAGAGATATCCACAATATCCGGTGCGGCGGTCTGCATTCGATAAGCCAATTCATAGGAACGAACCCGAGCTGCCAAGGAGTCATCAAAATCACGATCCTCCAAATGCTTAGCATTCAACTTGTAAATCATATCCAGGGTAGACTGTTGTTGCCGTCCTGTAACTTGTGCCGGAGGTTTTAAATTGAGTATCGGATTCGCGCCTGGACGCATAGTCGTACCTTGATAAGAAGCTGGCAGGAAACCACTACCCCAAGCAGGTGGCCCGCCTTTTAGACCACCACCGGGATCAGGCATAACTACAAAGGCCGGCATATCCTGATTCTCAGAACCAAGACCGTAAGAAACCCAGCTTCCCAAACTCGGCTTACCCATTAAAATGGAACCGGTGTTCATCTGGTACACAGACTGTGGATGATTCACACTGTCACCGTGACACCCTCTCATAACACAGAGCTCGTCCGCTACGGTTGAAATATGGGGAAGAAAGTCGCTGATCTCGATACTGGATTCGCCCCTAGGACGGAATTCTCTTGCTGGCGGCATGAGAGGATTATGTACTACCTTACGGCGGGTCATGACTGAGCCGAAACTGTCGGGAAGCGGCATACCTCCATATTTAACCAAATCGGGTTTTGGATCCCAAAGATCCACATGGCTGGGACCGCCATGCATGAACAAATAAACAACCCGCTTAACCTTGGGTTCATAATGCGGCGCCAATCGAGCTAAAGTATCGGCTTCAGCAGATACATTGGATGCAGCCGTAAGAAGGTTTTCCTCGCTCAGGATTTTTGCTAGCGCAATGGCCCCAATACCACCACCCACGTTTCGGAGGAATTTACGCCGGTTAAGAGCGCCTCTAGCGTCAGAATTCATTTTAAAATGAAATTGTATAGGGTAACTAACACTTTTTCAAAGACTTATTAAATTACTTAAGTTTAGATTTTATCAAGCAAAATCAATTTTCTTTCAATGGCCATAAGACACAAGAAATTTAGAATTTCCCTAAATATCTGCTTCACAACTCTCTAATTATTAGTAACTTCAAACTTAGCGATCCGGATAAGCCTGCTTTCTACCGCGAACCCCACTACTCATTCTTCCATTCAATGCGGGTCTAAAGATCCCTTCGTTTCGAACTTATGCCTAAAACCTTTAACGAACGACTCAGAAATGGTGAAAAACTATACGGAACCCTCATTGTATCCACAGCACCACAATGGGCAGAAAACTTTTCCAAATTGGGGCTCGATTTTGTATTCATTGACACAGAACACATTGCCATTGGTCGGAACACGCTTTCCTGGATGTGCCAGACATACCGGGCACTGAATCTAAATCCTATTGTCAGGATCCTTCGCCCTGATCCCTTTCTGGCCAGCCGAACACTTGATGGAGGTGCTTGTGGCATCATTGCGCCCTACGTTGAATCTGTCGAAGAAGCGCTCGACTTGGTCGGCGCTGTAAAGCTTCACCCGGTTAAAGGAAAAAAACTACAAAGTATACTAGGGGGAGCAGAAACGCCATCCGAGGAATTAACAGGCTACCTGGAAAAAAAATCGGCAAACCGGACACTAATTTTGAACATTGAGAGCGTAGAAGCGATCAAGAATCTGGACGAAATATTAGCCATAGACGGCGTAGACGGTGTTTTAATAGGACCCCACGACTTGAGTTGCAGTTTGGAGCAACCTGAAAACTACTACAATGGAAGCTTTGATCAAGCCGTAAGAGAAATCATTCAAAAAGCTAGAGATAAAGGAAAAGGGGCAGGCATACATTTCGCCATGGGCGCCGGAAAAATCGATCTGGAACTCGAGTGGATCAAGGCGGGTGCGAATTTTATTCTCCATAGCGCGGACATCATTGCCGCCATAGATGCACTAAGAACCGAATTTTCCATCCTAAAATCCCGGCCCTATCCCAGCGGAGCTGAACTTTCGAGTTCTGAAGAATCGATCAACATCTAAGCTAGCAATCACCACCAACCCATGCGCAAAAGCAAAGTTAAAAAAATCTGGAAAGAAGGCGGGCTTGCACTAGGCACATTGATAAAATCTAATGACCCGGTGCATTCTGAAATTGCCGGGCAAATGGATTTCGATTTTCTCTGGTACGACTTGGAGCATAGTGAAAAGTCCGTACAATCTTTTGCCAATCTTTGTCGCGCAACCCGAGTAGGTAGTATGGACGTATTGGCGCGACCAGCACGTTGGGAATACATGCGCATGGGACGAATCATGGAGGCGGGCGCAAACGGGATAATGTATCCACGGTGTGAATCTGTGGACGAAGCTAGGGAAGTAATACGCTTCTCAAAATTTTTCCCACTCGGTGAACGCGGATTCGATGGAGGTAATGCCGATAATAATTTTGGACAGTACAAGGCAGATGACTACACCGCTAAGACCAACGAGGAAACTTGGATAACCATTCAAATTGAATCCCCTGCGGCACTACCTCAAGTGCGAGAGATAGCAGAAGTGGAAGGCGTCGATTGCGTCTTTATGGGTCCGGGAGATTTTGCGTTAATGTCAGGCAATCCGGGCCAAATAAAGAGCGAAGAAGTTTTAAAAGCAGCTAAACAAATTGCCGATGACACACTGGCGGCAGGCAAAGTATTTGGCACCATGATCTTCGACATGGACCATTCCAAAATGATGCAAGATATGGGAGCTCGCATGCTCGTTCATAGTGCAGACATCATATACTACAAACAAGCACTACAAAAAATCCCGAAGGATTACGGCCGAGCTTGATCGTCCCTATCTGCGGTTTCTTCGGACTTGTCTTTTGGCAGGAGGCTCTTGTGCGAGCAAGGCCTCCATTTTGTTGAGCGCCTTCGTATTGGATCCAGCAATATTCACTGTTTCCAATGGATCATCATTGTAGTCATATAACTCATACACAATTTCGTCCGAGGTCAGATGCGACCACTCCACCAAACGATAGCGATCATTTCGAATGGCCCGTCCTAAATAACCTCTTTTCGGAAAGGCATGGTATGCGTAGTCCCGGATACGTTTGTCGCCATCCTTTAGGACCGGGGTCATATCCAAACCATCAATTGGCTGTGGAGTCTCGGGTAAGGGAAGTCCGGCAAGAGATGAAAGAGTCGGGTAAATGTCCACTGTCTCCGCAATCTGATGTGTCACTGATCCCAGCTTCGTCACACCGGGTGCCTTGATAATGATAGGTATGATCGTCGCTTGCTCATAGTTGCTGTGTTTTGTCCAGGAGCCATGGTCACCCAGATGCCATCCGTGGTCGCCCCAGAACACCACGATGGTGTTGTCAGCCAAACCAAGGCCTTCCAATCCATCCAATAGTTTGCCGACCTGTGCATCCATATAGGAAACACTGGCATAATAGCCATGGATGAGCTGGCGAGTGATATCCTCCGGAAAAGGCTCCTTGGTGGGAACCGGTTTAAAGGCCAAAATTTCCCCGCCGCGCTTGACAGCGAAATCAGGAGCATCTTTAGGCGCATCGACAAACTCCGGCATAGGCAGTTTGGAGCGGTCATACATGTCCCAATACTTTTTGGGTGCGGAGAAGGGCAAATGGGGCCGTACGAAACCAACGGCCATGAAAAATGGTTTTTCTTCGTTATCTTTCAACCACCGCAAGCGGTTGACAGCAAACTCCGCGACCCGACCATCCGCGTAAGCATAATCCAAAACATCGGGAGACTCCCAAGCTGCACCACGAGGACGCAGGACGCCGTTCTCATCTCTCGCCCCCTGATTGGTAAACAATCCTTCTTCCCGAGTAATCTCCCGAAAGTTACTTTCAGGATCCACATATTCGATCACTTTTTCAGCCAAGTGAGGAACGCTCCAGGAAGCATCGTCGTTGGTATTGCCGTGGCCAATATGAAACACTTTACCCATGGAGTGAGCAACATAACCATTGTTTATGAAATGCTGCGGCAGGGTTACCGCATCCGGATAGACTTCGCGAAACTGTGTACCAAAAGAATAGAATCCCGTGGAGGTGGAACGGCTGCCCAGTAACAGATTATAACGGGACGCCATGCAAACCGCCTGATTGCAATAAGCACGCTCAAATCGCATTCCCTGAGCTGCCAATCGATCGATACCGGGACTTAAGGCTACAGAATCTCCGAAAGATTTCAAAGATGGCTTCAGGTCATCCACGAGAATTAGCAGCACATTCGGCTTATTGGTTGCTCCAAGATACGAAAAAGAGATAAGGAAAAAGAACACAAGTGCCAGCTTGGCAAATAGAACGTTTGTTTTGAAGCTTAGCATATCTGGAAATAAAAGTTAGTTAGAACCTGTCTTATAATTACAATCTTTCAATTCTTTGATACCCAAGCCCAACCAGAGAGAATATCTATTGCACCTCAAGGAAGATTAATTCAATCGCATAAAAGCCCCCGCGAAAAAACTGAAGCTCTGCATCTGCTGTATGTTCGCACTGACAGCATCACAAGGAATGGCAACCCATAACGAAGGTTGGGGACAGGGGCCAGAAATGCCATTAGCCCTACTCGAAGTGGGCGCATCAATTCTAGACGGAAAACTTTATGTAGTTGGATTTAACACCACTCAAGTAGCGTAAGATTTTTAGCCGAAACGAGGCTACCCCCGAATAGTTTGGACCCAATACCTCACGCTGTTATTTCACCCTTTAGACCAATTTTGACCATCCATCGCCGCAAAGCCATGGATGCCTTGTCAGCTTTGGCATGAACCTCCTCCGCGATGTTTAAAGGTATTTCTTCAGGTCTCTGAAGCTCAACAATAGCCCGATCTTCATATATTATCTTTTTCTCCCATGCCAGCAAATCTTCCACGGGCACATCATGATCAAAGTTTCGATGAAAGACGGCGATAATTTGAGCTTTTCGGGCTGACACAGGCGCAATATTGAAATGAATTAAGTGCTCTCGATCCCCCGGATACCTAATAGACGTACGCGTGCAAAACGGCAAAATTATGGTTCGATGCATGTGCCTGTCCAATTCAGCCGCATTTCCAATTGGCGAGTCATCGGGATTCGTAGCTTTATAATCGAATTCCATAGTCAAGGTATATTCATCCTGTGTAAAATCGTAGTCAGCCCCCATGGTGGCGCTATCCTCTTTTCCAAAACTGCTTTGGTGGACAAATGAAAAATGCGCGTTATCCATGAAATTTTCAATCAATCGACCAGCGGAACAATTCCAAATTTCTGGCTCCAAGGTAAAGCGCCTGTATTTGGTATCGCTTACTTCAGGTTCCCATAAAGGTAATTGATTCGAGGGATTTCCATTAAGGCAGCCCCAGATTATACCGTAGCGCACTTCATGAAGTATTGTCTGCAATTTAAGTTTGGTAGGAATTTTCCATTCAGGATGACTCGGAACGAAGACACAATGGCCAGCGGAATCATACCTGTATCCATGATATGGACACACGATGGAATCGTCCTTGATCCAACCATTCGTTAGCGGTGCTCCTCGATGAATACACAGGTCTTTTGCAACAATAAGATCGCCACCCAACCGCGCCAGAACCAAGTCTACGTCCAATAGTTTCTTTTTAAGTGGTTTATCAGTCAACTCAGTCTCCAAAGCCAGAGGATACCACATACTGGAAAGAACCTCCCAGTCATTTTCACTGAAAGTACATTCCCTTGGGTAAGGAATTGTGGAGGTTTCTTTTTCAGTTTGGGTGGCCATGGATATGAACAAGCATGCTGACCCATAGTGTTCGGTCAATTAACAATCCTAATGCTTAACAAACAAAAAGTTCGCAGCTATATCAGCTCCTGCACTTAATCATAGCAAATGACATCGTTTCAATTTTGGGCAGCCGCTTTTTTGCTAATATACTTAGGCTACCTCCTGTTTTTGTCTTTCAGGTCTTTTAGAAGAGGGGGCATGGAACCAAGCGCGTTTTTTCTGGCTAATAAGTCAGTAAAATTCCTTCCATCGATGCTAACCTTTTGGGCGACATACTTTAGCGCTGCAGCTCTGATTGGCGGAGCTGGTTACTACTATATCCATGGAGTTGGTAACTTCTTATTTGCCTCCTTGGGATATATAATTCTGGCCGTTACCACAGGAACTTTGGGAAAACGGCTGTGGCGCATGTCCCGCGAATTTCCTGAAACACGGTCACCGATCCAACTCTATTTAAAACACTTTAAGTCACCCCTTTTGGAACTTCTTTTTATAGTCGTTTCCCTGATTTGCATGGTACCCTACCTGGCAGCTCAAATAACCGGATTTGCCAGGATGCTGGAAAGCTCGATCGGTTTGCCCTATCTGCTAACGGCGGCAGTGGCGCTGGTCGTCATCTATGTTTATTCTGAGTCGGGTGGCCTGAGTAATATCATCAAAACCGATGTAATTCAGGCATGCCTAACAATCGGCGGCTGCTTGGCAGTTGCGATTGTATTTTTAAGTATTTATTGGTCCTTCGATCTGGGAATATTTATGGCACAGATCGATGCCGCCAAGTCCCCTTCCCTGCTCAACTTACCCGGACCTGAGGGATTGTATTCTTCGGCAACGATCATCGGTCTGGCATTGCTGATATCTTTAGGCGCAACTCCCATGGCCCATAACGCCCAACGCTTCATGATCGTGAAGGATGAGCGCTACCTGACAATCATGATGTGGGTATTTCCATTCATGGGCTTCATGCTCACCGCACTTGCCGGTATCCTGGGACTTGGAGGGGCTGTAGTTTTTCCAGGACTCGAGAGTGGTGACCAAATTATCGGAGAAATTATGGGAACGGTCCCTGCAATACTTGGTGCCTTGGCGCTGGTCGGTGTCATTTGCGCTACCATGTCCACGGCCGACTCCATTTTGCTGAGTATCGGATTTATTGTCAGCGAACACTGGTACCGTGCTAAAAGTGATGTATCCAAAAAGGGTATACTAAAGCTTAATCGATGGTTCACCCTGTCGATTGCCATATTTGCATTCATCGCCAGTGTAAAACCGGAGCTAGTATCGGAACTAGCCTTCAACGCCTTTGCCGGGATGCTGCAACTGGCACCTGCCATGATTGCAGGCATCTATTGTCCCCACATCGGAGCGAAGTGGGCCGGCGCCAGTAGTGTGACCGGATTGGCCATCCTGATAGCTTCGAAATTCGGGTTAATGAATTGGCTGTTACTATCTGCTTTCCCAGGGTACCTGGCCGGATTTATTATGGCTGGGTTGGTCGTGCTATTTGCCCTCAAAGCAAAAAGATAAAAATCCAAAATGTAAGTCCTGCTAATCCTGAGTTTGTCGAAGGGCTTTAGATGCGAACTAGGATTAAGAATAGTCGGATCGGAACTACAGGCTTTCCGGAAACAGGTAATTGCAGACCATCACCGCCTTCTCGTATTTTACCACGGTCATTTCAGTCAGCTCATTTAAGTAAACGAGCTCTTCCTCACCCATCGATTTACCGGCGCCTATGTTTCCAGGTATTTTCCTCGCCATAAACTTTAAGCGCCCGGCCTTCGATATTGTCCCGAATTAATTTTTCCGTGGAGTCATAAGCGACTGTGGCAAGGGCACCACCATGATAGTATAGCTCGAGGGTAACCGGATCAAACTTCCAGCAAATAAGTTGGTCGTCCTCCAAGTAGGGTTCGGCGCTTTCCGGCTTCCCCAGCACTTCAACCGTAAGCTTTTGTAACATATAAAAATAGTTAAGAATTATGCCTTGCTTACTCTTGGAAATTGCCGAGGACATCAATTCACGTATATTGGGTTTGGAGCCGCGTATATAAGAGCCAAGATCACAGCTAGAACTACAACCATAATAATCCGGATTTCGCCAAAGAATGGATTCTTCCGGCGAGACCGGGTCAGGTCCTTAAAAAGTTCGCGGGTGAAAGGCACAAAGACTACTTTACCGCAAGTGCATCGAGATAGGAATCCTTAAAGAGTGGCTGCTGTCACTTTTTACTTCGCAGTCCAACCACCATCGATCGAAAACGCACCTCCCGTGCAAAAAGAAGAAGCATCGGACGCCAGAAATAAAGCCAGTCCTCCGATTTCAGTTAACTCGCCCCAACGACCAAGCGGTATGTTGGCAACAAATGCTTTATATTTTTCATTATCCTCTAATAGAGGAATATTCATCTCCGTAGCAAATGGTCCAGGTAAGATGGCGTTTACAGTGATCTTCCACGGGGCCAGCTCGACTGCCAAAGCCTTGGTCATGTTTAAAACAGCTCCCTTGCTAGCCGTGTAAGGAGTTCGATCGGCAAAGCCAACAATGCTAAAGATAGAGGCTATGTTTATGATGCGCCCGTACTCTTGGGCCTTCATGATTGGGGTCACCGCCTTACATCCAAGCCAGGTGCCGGTCACATTCACATCCTGTACTTTTTGAAAATCCTCAGTTGGCACTTCATCGATCCCACCGCGAAAATTGATACCCGCGCTGTTGATTAGAATATCCAATGATCCAAATTCTTCCTTCACTGAATTGACGGTCTGATTTACGGAAGACTCATCGGTCACATCACACACCACTCCCAAGGATTTACCCTCACCCAGTGGCTCCAAAATAGACACCGCTTCCTCAATGCGGGAGGAATCCCGGGCCGCCACCGCGACTGATGCTTCAGCCTCGGCCAGAGCTTTAGCCATTTCTATACCCAGGCCTCTATTACCCCCAATGACTAGGGCTGAACGATTGTTTAACTTAAATTGATCTAAAATCATACCACAAAAGAAATAGACCGTTTGAGAAAAGGTTGAGCCTATTCTTCAGTTAATTACGATTCTCTTTTGAGCATTTAAAAGAAGTTTACCTGACCGCACAAATAATGCACGTTCTTAAATCCATACAAGTCACCAAATCTCCCCATCATGAATACAAATCAACAAAATCCATCTCGCAGAACCTTTTTGAAAGCTGGCGCAGCTGTTTCCACACTAGCCGCTCTGGGTACACAATCCAAAGTCTTTGCGTCCAATCCAGGCGCGAGTGACAAACTCAAAGTCGGTTTGATTGGCTGCGGGGGTCGCGGCACAGCAGCACTTCATCAATGTGTAAGCGCAGCTCCCAATATCGAAGTTCATGCCCTGGCTGATTTCTTTCCTGACAAAATAGAAGTCGCCAAGACGAAGTTCACTGAAGGTTGGGGAAGCTTCGAATCTATCGCTGATAAATTAAAAATCGAGGCAGAACACGAATTTGCCGGCTTTAACGCCTACAAGAATCTTCTCAAAACGGACATCGATGTGGTGGTTATCGCTACTCAACCAGGATTCCGCCCCATCCATTACGAGGCGGCCATCAACGCCGGCAAGCACGTATTCATGGAAAAACCGGTTGCTGTCGACCCTCCAGGTGTACGCAAGGTCATTGCCATGTCAAAGCTGGCAAAGGAAAAGGGGCTCTCCGTGGTGGCCGGGACACAGCGACGTCATGCGCCCAGCTATATCGAAACACTCGATCGCATCCACAACGGTGAGATCGGTGAACTTCGCGGCGGAGACTGCTACTGGAACTGGGGCCGAAAGATTGGCCAGAATGCCCAAAATCCGTCCTGGTCGGAAATGGAGTTCCAAATCCGCAACTGGTATTTCCACTGCTGGGGATCCGGCGATTGTCTAGTTGAGCAGGCTATCCACCAGATCGACGTCATGAATTGGGCCTTTGGCGGACCTCCTGTTTCCGCACTCGGCATGGGTGGCTTGGAAATTGAACACAATTTCGGAAACATCTACGATCACTTCGCCATCATGTACGAGTATCCCAATGGGGCTCGCGTTTTAGCCATGGCCAGCCAGATACCAGGTTCTACAGAACGCATCGGCCAAAATATTGTGGGGGCAAAGGGTACGTCCGATGGGCAGAGTCTCTCCGGAAAAAAGAATTGGAAGTATACCGGTCCGGTTGTTAACGAGCTGGAGCAGGAACACCGCGACTTTATCGCAAGCATCCGCGGTGACGGACCCTACCTCAACCACGGTAAACGTATTGCCGAGTCGACCCTGACCGCAATCATCGGACGCATGTCTGCCTACACAGGCCGCATGATCCGCTTTGACTGGGCCTTAAATAAGTCTCAACTCGACCTTACTCCGGCCAAGTGGGAAATAGGACCAAACCCCATCACACCTAGACCCATACCGGGTCAAGAACAGCTGGTGTAAATTTAATTTGCTTCCATAGAGTCCAAGGCACGATCGATACGACCCTTAGCCCGTAATTCGTCGGTCCATTCAGCCGGCAATCTGGGATATTTTCCTTGGGCGGCTATCAGTATTGCCAGGATAGCGGCACGTGCAACGGTATCCCCGCCAACCATGGCATTGTGCTCCAAGATCTGGACTGGATTGTCCTCATATTTAAGTGACAGGTAAACAACTAAGGGAAAAGAATCAGGTGTATGACAGGACTGACCGAACGAGGACTCAGAATTTTCAAAGTCCTCGTTTAAAGTTTGGGTCGCAGCCTGATAGCCATCTAAAAGCTCTGAATGGTAGTCTCCGCTCGAAGAGGCCCAATCAAAGGCGGCTGTAAAATCTTTTCCCTCTTCTACAGCGACTATGGACCGCACAAAAAATTCTGCCGCATCGCCCACGATTGAATCGCCGTGCGTTGTTTCAACCATTTCTCGCACAGCAACTATCTGGTCCTCCAAAGACTTTTCTTTCAGAAAAAACAATAGAGGAGCCATTCGCGAAACGGCTGATATATCATCGCTTGATGACGGACCTGGATTGCCGTTATTTAAATTTGTAAAGGTTCCGGACGTAGCTCCGTCCCTGTATGACACAGGATCGTGGTTCCAAAAGTCAAACCAGTCTTCCAACCACGCTTTTGCTGACCAACTTTTCCGTTGAGTGAGTGATTCCAATAAAACCAAAGCCTGGTCCCCATAATGAGTTAAATCGCCAGCCGTTTTGCCTTCGTGGTAGTGAGAAAGCGGCATAGACAATCCGGATATCCCTCTCGGATGGTGTTTCGCAATTTCAGAGCGGTCATATATCCAATGACTCGCCAAACTTGCACTCTCGGCCGCAAATGCGGCATAAATCATATCTTCTCTAAGGTTATCTATTTCCATAATAATTTCTTAATCAGTCGAGCAGCTTAAATATTGCGATTCATTTAAATTTGCCCCAAAGGACACTTGGGAACCCTCACCACTCCGCAATCGAGCCATCTTCGTGATGCCAATCACGGTCATACCTGGTGAGTCCTTCCTTATTGGCTTCGATAACGGCCGCCCCGTCGATCTCGATGCCCAAACCTGGAAGTGTTGGCAGTTTGAGGTAACCATCAGTCACGTCAAAGACATCCTTGTTTTTGATATAGTCCTGCAAGTCACCGTTAGTATTGTATTGCATTTGCAAGGACATCTCCTGGATAACGAAGTTGGGAGTCCAGGCATCCAGTTGCATGGAGCTCGCCAACGTCAGCGGACCCAAAGGGCAGTGCGGGGCGATACCAATGTCGTAGGCCTCTGCCATAGCTGCAATCTTTCGTCCCTCAAAAATTCCACCACAATGAGACAAGTCGGGTTGGATCAGGTCAACAGCTCCCTGAGAAATCAGCTCTTTAAAACCCCATCGACCATACAGACGTTCTCCGGTGGCCAACGGAACTGTCGTGTGCCGGGCAAGTTCTGGTAAAAAGTCTAAGTGCTCCGGCAGCAGGGGCTCTTCATAAAACATGGGCCTCAATCGATCCGTAGGCTGCATTAGAACCTGCTATTTTTGGAAAAACTAATTTATTAACGACCAAGCGCTTGAAAAAGTATCAGCGTTTATTTGTGTTCATCTGTGGTTAGTTAACATAATCGCGTTTAATTTATATGAATCCTACCCAAGGAAAATTTCACCACCTGGCTATTCAATCCAGGAATCTTGAAGAGTCTCTGCACTTTTATATCGATGTGCTCGGCATGAAAAAAGTCGGAGAGATCACCTTATCTACTAAAAAAGGAGTCTTTATCGATATGGGAAATGGTTCCTTGATTGAATTGTTTTCTCCGCCCTTTGAAGGTGATGCTGATTTACCCGATTACGAAAATAGCAAGCTCGTCTTGTATCATTTTGCGATCGCAATTGAAGACGTAGCAGGATCGATCGACCACTGTCGCCAGGCAGGCTACCCAATTATTAAGGAGGCAACTCACCTGAAGTTAGAGGACGGTTTTGAGGCTACCATCGGATTTGTCGAAGGACCTAACGGTGAAAGAGTTGAATTCATCAATCAGTATAGTGCCTGGTAAGAATAATCCTGAGAGAATCAAGGCCCTGAGAACGGCAATCCATAGTTAGTCGCTCGTCTCAAGAAGCACTCGGCCGAAGATTTTAAGGTCCTCTGAGCTCAATGACTCAACTAGCTGCAACCGAACCTCCTCAAAGTCCTCATCGATTGATTCAACGGAAACAATCGAATAAGCGGGCTCTGTCCAAGATTCAGAGCTGAGGTTATCTGAAACCTGGAAATGATAATAGAGCCCGCGTAAAGCCCGATCAATGCGCCTAGGAAATCGAAATTCAGCAAAAAGTTCTCCACCCAATTCGATCAATTCTGTTTCTAAATCAAAGGCAAAAGATCCCTCAATGGTATCTGGAATCCCACCGAAGCCATACTCGGCCAAATTATTACGATTATCGTTGTCTGGATTGGCATCAGGATTTCGATCTTCACCTGTAATGGACGGATAGCCATCTAACCAGAGATCGAAGTATCCCGGCTTATCTATTTTTACCGTAAACTCATCGTAGGTCCCAATTCGCCCATCCTCGGTGGCTAAAAAAATACGGTAGGTCCCGCCCAGGTGTAATTGAAGTAACGTATCCATCCCCTGCTGATTCGGAACACTGAAGACGCCAGCTCCAGGTCTATCCACAAATCCCCACTCATAGTATAACGGAATCCATCTGCCGTCATCCGTTGAGCTACCGTCCAAAGAAACGTTGAGTGAGGTGAGATCTAATTGATCCGGACCCGCATCCACTATGGGTGCTATATTACCAAAGGCGTACAGCATCCCAATTTGACCGATAGTCAACGAATGGCCCTGGTAAAAGTGGAACTCGTCTATTTGCCCCATAAAGTACATATTGCCGTCCGAATCGATTTCACCCTCTTCCAAAAATGTTCCACCATTGATTCCTCCAAGTCCGGATTCACCACCCGCCCCTCGGAATTCCCCTGCTGAACCAACCCCGACCAAGACACCATCCAAATAAATTTTAAGAGCTCCCGGTTCAATGCTTTCTGAATTCTTTACGTTCAGGACAATTACTACATGACGCCATTCTCGTAGGTTATTGGGCACAGCGATACGGGTCGACCAAGGGTTTTCAATCAAATTATCCCAAGCGCCAAAATGAATCACACCACTTTCCAGGTAGACAATCATTCCGGTCCCTTCATCTCCGAGCTCAAAAAGTACTTCTAATTCGCCAGGCTCAATAAAATCGGATTTAAACCAAAAGGATATCGATTTTTGGGTAGCGCTCTCTTCGAGAGGAGATCCTTCAGGAAAACGAATGAGGTCGTCAATCCCGTCAAGGTAAATGGACGAACCTGAAATTGAATTATCGGCATTTCTCCACGATGCGCCACTTACCAATTCAGCATCATAGTTGGCGCTGATAGAATTTCCTACGGTGGTGCTTTGGCCTTCATCGAAAGAATAATAAATAGATTCGCTGGGGTGAAAGAAATTGGTTCCTTCATCTATCCCAGCATGGATATTTACATCGATTGCAGATACCTGAATCCCGTCGTCGCCAGTAAGTCGCAGTTTGTAAAATCCTGGATCAGGAAATCTAACTAAGGTGGACAACGCCTCGGCATCAAAAATGGAAACATTTGCGTCGTCAGGAGATTCAATAATTTCCCAATGCGTAACAAGGTTTGGATCCGGAAGGGCAGCAGCGCGCAAGTAAGCCCCCATCCCATTGGGCAAAACCGCACCACTGACATTAGAAGCCACAAACAACAAGGGACCGAAATAGAAATCGTATGAAAGGTGCGCCATTTGTCCCGGAAGGAGGCTCACATTCCATAAATAAAACTCATCAATTTTACCTGAGAAGGGAAAGCTCTCGCCACCTGAATTGCCGTCATGAAATTGGGTGGCTCCATTAACGGATCCAATCCCAATTCCCCCGCTGTGTGGATCCAGGGTTGCCGCGCCTCCACTACCAAATTCCAAACCATCTAAATAGCCCTTGAGAGCATCCGGCTGTAAATCGGTGGATACCTGCGCATTCAAGACAAGTCCGACATGATGCCAATCACCATCGATCAATGGAGTTTTTAGATAGGTTTTCTCCCAACTGTTCGCCCCATTATTCCAGCCGCCCACGAAAAGCATACCTCCCTCTAAAAAGATGTTTAGACCGCGGGTTCCGCCTCCTTCCTCGTACAAAACCTGTTTCCCAGGCTTAAACGGATCATCGGCCTGGAACCAAAACGCAATGGTTCTCTGGCTATGATCTTGCAGATTGATGTTTGGTGAATTGGGAATCCTAACTTGGCCATCAATTCCATTCAGCATCACACCAGAATTTTTAACACCGCCATCTGGTAGGGTCCAAGCGGCATCACCGACCAAAGAGCCATCCAGTCTATTGTCGATCGAATTGGTCACCTCCATTCCTTCCGCTTGATCAAAACTGTAGTAAATGAATCTACCAGACCGATATGGATCCTCATCTCTATCAACAACTACGCTGACATCCAATTCCTCCGTGCTGGTGTTTACTCCGTCATGCACGGAAATCAAAACTTTATACAAGCCGAACTTACTGAAGGAAGCTGATGTCGAAAACGCTTGGGGAGGCGAAAATATTGCCGCTCCACCATCAGGAGCCTCAGCAACCGTATAATTAACTGACACATTACCAGGCGGGTTGGGTAATCCGTCATCCGTAACCTCCACTTCTATAAGTAGGCTGGTGAGGTCTGAGCCTGGTATTATCGGAATGACAGAAAGAGGTTGCTTAGGAGAGATGATTGTGATTTCAGGTGCCTTATCTGAATCATCCAATAACTCAATAGTTGCCGATGCTTCTATTGAGTAAATGTCGTAGTCGTCATCCGACACCAAAGTGAGAATTATGGTTTCCTTTGATTCGACCTCAAAATCATCCAATATATCGATCACAACATCCGCAATTTCCTGGCCGTTTTCAAAATTTACCTGAGTTGGGTAGCTAGCATAGTCTTTTACCTCAGTTGCTGATCCTTGGCTGACAATATTGACTATCATCTCCTCAGTTGAATCGCCATAGCGCCTCACTTGAAATCTACCATCCTCCAATCCAGGTTCACTAACTTCCGGAGTCAGTGCAACAATACCAACTGCTTCGATATCTGATACAATGACTTCGGCCTGGGCAACCGATGATCCCTGAGTTGCGGTGATCGCGTACGGTCCTCCTTCTTCAGTTGCCAAATAAATACCATCTTTGGAGATTGTTCCACCACCGGAAACAGACCAGGCAGGAGAAACAGGAATAAGTTTTCCGGATTCATCCCAACCCCAAGCCTTAAAGGCGAGCTCAGCACCAACCGGCACGTTGGAACTAAACGGAGTAATCACGATCCTTAAAGATCCATTTCCAAATCCGTCCTCTTGCGCCAACCAATCCAGACCCGTCAAATCGTCGCCAAACAAAGATACCGGATTCGAAAATAACGGATTAAATCTAAGATCGCCCTTGGCAACTTCTACCAAATTGAGCCCATTGCTCAGACCGGGTAACACATAAATACCGTTGCCGTCCGTCCATGCCGAAGCACCAACAGCATCGACAATAACTCGGACCCCTTCAACCGGTAAACCGCCCTGTATGACGCGGCCAGAAATCGTATTATCGGCCAATGCACCACCAACGTTAATAAGAATTTCCCGTGTATCACTGCCCCCCTTGCCATCCGACACGGTTACTCGAACAGGATAGAGGCCAGTTTGAATCCAACTTTTAGTAGCAGTGGTTGCATTCAGACTTTCAAGCACCATAGCATTATCGCCAAAGGTCCAAGAATGGAAAAGAGGATCCCCATCGGGATCGGTCGCAGCTACCTCAAAATTGATCGGATCATTGGTTCCAATCACAACGGTACTGGCCGTAAAGGACTCAATTTGAGGTCTCTTGTTTTCCCGTTGAGTACCAATGTTGACTATTACATCAATCCACTCATTTGGATTCTCACCACCTTGGGAAATGGGGGTAAAATGAATATCAGCCGTGATGTCACTGTAAGTTCTTCCAACCACCACGACAGCATCCTCCTTATCGTTATTATCTCTCCTGGAAGCTTGATTGGGATTTTCGTCATCCCTGGAGTAAGGAGTCATATCGAGCAAAATCGATCCATCGTTTCCATAATTCTCCCTCTGCCAATCGACCAGAAGGCCGTAAGGCAGCCAATCTTCGGATATTCCGTTCTTCGGTAAACGTCGGTAACTCAGCCAATAACGTCGTTTGTTTGTCAAAGCATAGTCTCCGGAATCCCGATTTATTTTTATAGCCCGAGCAACCCCTGTCGTCATTGAGCCAAAGTTTTCCGATTCAACATCGTGCCGATATAACCGGATGGGATTAGGGGTCGATACGCTGACACTCACCCAGTCCCCGTCTCCCGCTACCAGCCAATCCATACGGACCTTTTCTCCAGTTGTGTAGTGGCCCCTGCCTTCGTTGAAATCACCACCACCATTTTGCCCGCCCATAACCGAGAATTTATGTCCGTATTCAATCCGTTCATCACCTACACCGTCAGGAGAATAGCCACCGGGGATCGAATCCCGACCAATCGGCGAAGTGGAATCCGTGCGCCAGTAATTGGCATGGCGGAGACCCAGATTGTGGCCAAACTCATGGGAGGCCGTCCGGATGTTGGAAGACCCGGCGCCGTTGAGGTGAGAACGCCTTCCTCCAACACTGGCAACCCCCGCATATCCCCAGGACCCTCCAGTGGAAAGCAAGGTAAAGAAGTCATAATTATCCGGATCCCAGTCTTCGCCCTTTGCTTGACCAGCAGCTATCACCAAGGGTATTACGGCATTGTAGAGAGTGTTTAGGCGGCCGGAAGTTTGATCCGCATAAAAACTAGCTGATTCAGGTAAGGACACAGTGTCTGCAAATACAGTGGTGAGTGAGGACTTACCATATGAATTTTCGAACCAGTATGCTTCGCAGCCGGCTTGTCGTTGCATGAGTGTAGCCAAATCGTTAGGTTCAAAATCTGAATCCTGGTTTGAGAATCGGGCCCGCATATAAAGCATTCTTTTAGGACCCTCCGTATGCTCCGATTGCATTTCGGAAAAGTCACCGCCACCGAAATTGGTATCCTCGGAATAAAGAACGCTTATTCCTTCCAAATCACTGGAGCTCAACGCACTGTAATTCACTTTTGGCCGTGGTCCGAGAGTTCTTTCATCCTCCTGAACCATTGCTCTTAAGCGGCCTAAAGCTGCCTGGTCTTCAAATTCAAATAGAGTAGTCCCAACGGCTGCAACCTGATCGGCATTAATAGACCGGTCGGATTTCTCCAAGTCGGAAAGAACACGGACCGGATCGTCGCCCATCGCCAAAACATCATCGATAGCTATACCGTGAAATGAAAGGGCATCCTTGCTGCTAACTTCAACTCTGTGTCCGTGTGTAAAAACCTGGTACGTTTTATCATCAATTTCAGCCAGACGCTCAAAACCTCCACCGGACTGACCGGGTTCGGGACAATAGACCAGTAACTCGAACCGCGCAAACTCACTGACTGGTTTTTCTAGTTGGTCTACCACATCAATCGGCAAGGATTGTCTAATTTTGTAAGGAATCGACCAGGCCAAGGCAGCTTCGGGATCAGATTGAATCAGCTGTTTCAGTTCCAGACGGCGGTTTCTCGCCAAATGTACTCCCTCATTCAACAATCGATCCTTCTCATTCGGTTCCGCTAGAACGTAAATTTCCATCCAATCTTCAAAAGCTTCCATGACCCTTGGAATTTCCGGAAAAATGAGGTCAGAACCAGCGATTTCGACGTCTTGGTGGAAGTGAGCTTCTCGGTGCCCCTCATGGTCATGGAGGTCATGCGATTCCTTTTCCAAGAAATTTGATTTCTCATTAAAATTCAAAGCCTGGAAGACAACGATTCCTATAATTGGAATCAAAATTAGTACGACAAGTTTCTGGGCCTTGTGGTCCTTGGTCATAAAGGGATTATTGGAAAACATCTGTTTCCTCAGAATTTCAGACAACAAATAAGAATAGGATCATACGATCCCTAAACCACCAAAAAATGAATATAGATTTAGCGCAATAATCCCAGATAGCGTTCCGGAGTATCCCCCTGCATAAAGGAGGCCTTTGGATCTTCATCGGGAACATCCAATTGCATGCGCAGTCGCTCCAATTCCCTACCAAGGCTATGTACAATGAGCTCGTATTTCGGGTCATGGAAAAAATTCTTTTGTTCGAGCGGATCGGCTACTAGGTCAATGAGCTCCCACTCGTCCACATCGTCTTCATAAAAGTGAATGAGTTTATAGCGACCATCAACAATGCCGTAGTGACGACGCACAAGGTGCCATCCCGGATATTCGTAATAGTGATAGTATAGAAATTTACGCCAATCATTAGGGGTGTCTCCTTTGAGGATTGGCAAAATGCTTCGCCCATCCCAATCTTCTGGAACCGAATGTCCGGCTATCTCGAGAAAGGTCGCGGCGAAATCGATGGGTGAGACGATGTCTTCATTCTTACTTCCCGTTTTTACCGTTCCCGGCCAACGCACAATGAATGGAGTTTTGAGGGATTCCTCATAAATCCAACGTTTGTCGAACCAACCGTGTTCGCCCAGGTAGAATCCTTGGTCGGAAGTGTAAATGACGATTGTGTTGTCCGCCAAACCAGACTCGTCAAGGTAATCTAGGATTTCGCCAACCGCCTCGTCCACTGAATCGATAGAACGCAGGTAGTCCTTGATGTAGCGTTGGTATTTCCAACGAATCTCCGGGACTCCGGTTAGTGGTGAATCCAGAAAACGGTTATTCTTGTAGCGGTAGGCATTGGTCCAGGTTTTAAGTTGTTCAGGAGTCAAATTGGTCGGGGAAACCAGTTTCAGATCGTTGGCATTCAAATCGCGATCAATCTGCATGGCCTGATCGCGGTGAGCTTTCAGGCGGATGTTGTAGTCTTCAAACAAGGTTGCCGGCTCGGGCATGACTTGGTCGTCGTACTTGGTGAGGTACTTGGGCCCAGGTTGCCAATTTCGGTGCGGCGCTTTGTGTTGGGTCATTAGCATGAAGGGCTTGTTGGGCTCTCGTCCATTTTTCAACCACGCTAAAGTCAAATCGCTGATGATATCCGACGTATAACCCGTGTGCTGAATACGCTCCTGTTTACCATCGCCGTTCTCATCTTTCAGCATGGGCGGGTTGTAATACGGTCCTTGTCCTATAAGCACTTCAGAGTAATCGTAGCCCTTCGGTGGCATGTGCTCACCAAGATGCCATTTCCCGATCACCGCGGTCTGATACCCAGCTTTCTGAAGTAACTTGGGAAAGGTCTTTTGGTTGCCATCAAAGTGATTTCCGTTTCTCAAAAATCCGTTTTTGTGGGAGTATTTTCCAGTCTGAATGGTTGCACGCTGGGGTCCGCAAATCGAATTAGTTACATAGCAGCGATCAAAGAGCATTCCTTCTGTTGCCAACCGATCAATATTCGGTGTTTCGTTGAGCACTGAACCATAAGCGCTGACCGCCTGATAAGCATGGTCATCCGAAAAAATGAAAACAATGTTGGGGCGCTCTTGACCGAAGAGTTGCGAGATACCAAGAATCGAGAAGAAAACAAGAAGTCGATTGCGTGTAAACATAGATTCTGAGTCTCAGAAGTATTAATTCCTTGTTCAACGCAAATCAGATCTACTTTTCCCTGCACTGGGAATTCCAAATGGATCTTTAGGCCAACACGTCCTTGATCACATGGCCATGTACATCGGTGAGCCGGCGATATACAGAGTGCCAAAAAGCCAAACCATCAATTGCTTTAATAGGGACATGGGATTTGGAAAATCGAGAAAACTAAATTTCAAACTGAGTTGATCGCTGGCACAACTGAAGCGCAATTCCAAAAGGATCGCGCAGCATAATCAACCGGGTACCCTCATTGGGATTTAACTCCTCCACATACGAACAACCAGCAGTCATTAATCGCTCTTTTTCAGCCTCTACGTCACTCACTTGAAAAGCAAGGTGGTAGGTGAGGTGGCTCATTTCAGTGTAATTCGGTACTGGAGCGTTTTCATTGGCGTAAATTTCGATAAACACGCGACCTGTTTCGTCGGCCAAAAACCGTGTGTAAGGTGGATCCGTCAATGCGACAACCGCCTCAAGGCCACAATTTTCAACATACCAGTTAGCAACCGCGACTGAATCCGCAACATTGATGGCGTAGTGCTCGAATTTCATAGAACCAAACTCCTAAGGAACAATTTCGTTAGCAATAGTTTATTAGCCGCAAAAGACCTAATAAAAAACAACCACATATGACACCAATGAACACTGATTGAAAGAAGATTAAACAATTCAAATTTATCTGTATTAATAAAAGTAATCAGTGGATGATAAGACACCAGCTTATCCTGAATCGATTATCGAATTTTACACATATTACAACACCGTTCAGAAACTTCCTTATTGCTTATTACTTTCCAGAATTTTGTTATTTGTTATGGAAACTATGAGATACCTCTTCTTGGCCCTGACCTTATGTTTCTCTCTGCCAAGCTTTGCCGCAGAGAGAAACATCATTTTCATTATCACGGACGATCAGAGCCCCACTTTGGGTTGTTACGGTGATCCGGTCGCTTACTCCCCCGCAGTCGATAGCCTAGCTACGGATGGCACCTTGTTCCAACGGGCCTATGCCACAACGGCCAGTTGTTCTGCCAGCCGCTCAGTGGTGATGTCGGGGCTTCACAACCACTATAACGGGCAATACGGGCATACGCACAATTACCACAAATTTGAGTCGTTCAGAAATGTCATTTCGCTATCCTTACCCCGGGTGTTGGCCAACGAAGGCTACCGAACAGCCCAAATTGGTAAATACCATGTGGCACCGGAGGAGGTCTTTCATTACCAAACCTATTTAAAAGGTAATGCACGCAATGCCGTACAGATGGCCAATGCATCCGAAGCCTTTATTACGGTCAACGATGATCGTCCCTTTTTTCTATACTTTGCTACCAGCGATCCACACCGAGGCGGAGGCAAAGATAAGGATTATGAAGGAGAGTTTCCACCGGACCTGTTTGGCAACCGACCACACGATGGTTCATTCGAAGGAGTTGAAGAAAAATTCTACGGACCAAAAGATGTGATAGTACCCGCATTTCTGCCCGATACGCACGAATCCAGAACTGAGCTCGCTCAGTATTACCAGAGTTGCGCACGCATTGACCAAGGTGTTGGACGTCTCATTGAAATACTTAAAGAAAACGACCTATACGATAAAACCCTCATGGTGTTTACCTCCGACCATGGCATGGCCTTTCCCGGTGCCAAAACGACTATTTACGAAGGTGGTTTGCGCGTCCCATTTATTGTGCGCGATCCCTATCAGAAAAACCGGGGCGTCCAATCCAACGCCATGATCAGCCATATCGACATTACACCCTCTCTCCTCGATTTCGCATTTGGACTGGATAAGAAAAAGAACCAACCCAAGAAAATTATACCTGCATCTACCTTTTACAAAGGCAAGAATTACGTATTCATGGAAAACATGGGTACCGGAAAAATGGATACCTACCACGGAAAATCGTGGATCGGAATTCTTGGGAACCCTCGTGCTCGCCATTGGGATGTAATATTCGGATCGCACACCTTTCATGAAATACAGATGTACTACCCCATGCGTTCGGTAAACGATGGCCAATATAAACTTATTTGGAATATTGCCGCAGGCTTACCATATCCATTTGCATCAGACCTCTGGGCCGCATCCACCTGGCAAGCCCAGCTAGCCAAAGGCGACGATACCCCCTACGGGTTGATGACCGTCAACGAATATGTGAATCGTCCCACTTGGGAGCTTTATCACCTGGCAGATACAGGCCATGAAGACAAAAATCTGGCCTACGACCCATACTACGCAAGCGTCCTGGAAAGGCTCCAAGGCAAGCTGAAAGAGTATCAGGAGAAGATGAATGATCCGTGGATCATAAAATGGCGTTATGAATAATTGAGGGCTGGGTGGTGGATCGAAGGCATCCAGAAGAAACGCTTCAAGTCCCTGGGAGGCACAAGTGCTGAGTTTGGCTATCGACCCGATCTCTTCAAGCAGTTGGGCAAACCAACAGTCTGTAACCAGATCCGGGTAGCGGACACCATATACCTCTCAACAGAAGAAGGCTGGATTTACCTGGCTACCATCATGGGTCTTTACTGCCGACGTATCCTCGGCTGGAGTCTGTCCTGATGCAACGATGCAGGCCTCGTCAGCAAAGCTCTGAAAAACGCCGTACATACTAGAGGACAAGTGCCTCCCGGTATCATACATCACAGTGACCGAGGCAGCACCTACTCCAGCTACCGTTACCAATAGCTGCTCACAGCTTATGATATGCGATAGAGCATGAGCGGCAAAGGCAACTACTACGACAACACCACCATGGAGTCCTTCTACGGGCGCTATAAGAGCTCTTCAGCCAGAGGGCAACGCTTCTGAACAGCTCTCAGAAGAAATTTCTTCGACTACATCGAAGTCTTCTACAACCGCTTAAGGAAGCACGCATCTCTAAGATACAAAAACTCAATCCAATTTGAAAAGCAACAACAAGCAACTTGCTCATTTAAAAACCATTAACATAGAATCTCCTGTCACGCTTTTCCAATACAAATCAATTATATGAAGAAAAGAGCATCGCACAGAGGCACAAAGACTCAAAGCAAAAACAAGAGTCGGACAGAGAACCATTCAGTTAATGTATCCTGAGATGACTAATCCCCATTGACCCATAACTGCCTCAAATCATTTAATTCAGCCAATGAAATATCTCCTTAGCCTTTTGCTGAGTCAATTTGCGCTCACTCTCGCTTCCCACGACCACATGGTCACCATTCAAAATAATGAGTTGTCCGTAACGGTCGCAAAACACGGAGCCGAGCTGCAAAGCATCAAGCACATTAAAACGGATATCGAATACTTGTGGCAGGGAGACCCGGAGTACTGGGAGAAACGCTCACCAAACATGTTTCCAGTTAACGTACGCTTCAAAGACAATCGCTTTTCTTACAAGGGTAAAGAATACGAAATGCCGCGCATGGGGCTCGCCGTTAATGGCGCTTTTGAGGTTCATGAACAAACCGGTAAAAAGAGAGATGATGCCAAATTGGTTCTTAGCCTGAAATCTTCAAAAGAAACACTGAAGTACTATCCGTTTCCGTTTGAGCTGCGCGTCATTTCCCAACTGAAAGGCCTTAAACTCCATCAAAAATACCGTGTCACCAATACCGGCAATGAAACAATGCCCTTTGCCTTAGGTGGACATCCCGGATTCCGAGCACCCTTCATCAAACGAAGATACCGCTCCGATTACCAGTATACATTTTCAGAAAAACTGCACGTGCGCCGTAATGTAATCAGCGATAGCCTGATTCAGGATGAACAAGTGGATTTTCTAAATAAGGAAGACCGGTTGAGCTTGAGTGACGACCGCATTCCAATTGGAGGTATGCTGCTTATGGATCCTGAGGCACGTGTAATTGGCTTGGCCCTTAAAAGGAGAAACCCTTATGTAACTTTGGACCTACGTGACTTTCCGAACGTAAACCTCTGGTCACCGCCAGGCCGACCTTACTTGGCAATTGAGCCTATGGTCGCTCATCACGACCTCGCCGAAAGCCCGCTGGCAATTGAAAAGAAGGACTACTTGATTCGCTTAGAACCCGAGGAAACACGAGCTTATACCTATACCATCATGATTGATTCCAAAGAAGGGAAACGGGCATTAGGAGAATAGGAGGCCACTTCTAATTTGATTGCCAAATTCTACACCCTGAAATCAGATAATTTCGAATCCGCAAAACAAACTCCATGTATCTTTCGCGACGCTCCTTTCTTCAAAAAAGCGGCATAGGAACTGCCCTGTTGGCAAACAGTGCTGCAAGCTCTATAAAACTCTCGGCTGGGGAGCCCTTTCTCCGCCCTGGAAAACCGCGGTTACGCCTGGCACTGGCGGGATATTCCTTCCGCAAGCAATTCCTTTGGAACAAGGGGAAACCTCAAGCACCCAGAAACAAATCAAGACCGATGGATTTCTTTAAATTTATCGATTACTGTGCGGACCACGGATGCGAAGGCGCAGAACTCACTGGGTACTATATTCCGCCCGATGCTGGAAATAAGTATTTTCTGGATATTCGACGCCACGCACACCTTCGTGGAATAAGCATCTGCGGCACAGCAATCGGCAATGACTTTTCTTTAGCCAAGGGAATCAAACGTGACTACGAGGTCGAAGCGGCCAGACATGGAATCGATCAGGCAGCCATGATGGGTGCTCCGCACGTGCGATTTTTCGCGGGAACCGCAAAGGGCTTTTCAGCAGGATCGGAACGAATTCAAAACTGTATAGAAGCCCTCCAGATCTGCAGCGATTACGCGGGCGATCGAGGCATTTTTGTCGGCGTCGAAAATCACGGCGCTATCTCTGTTGGACAGCTACTTGAAATAATAAGCAAAGTAGACAGCCCTTGGATAGGCATCAATCTTGATACGGGTAATTTCTTTTCGGATAAACCCTACGATGATATCGAACAATGCGCCCTCCACGCCGTCAACGTTCAGGTTAAAATCAATATGCAAACCCCGGAGCGAAAAAAATATCCTGCCAACCTTAATAAAGTTATGGATATTCTCAAACGTGCTAATTATCAGGGATATGTTGTCCTGGAATACGAAGAAGAAGATCCTTTCGGTGAAATTCCACACTGGCTTGAAAAACTAAGCGAAGCAATCCATGCTTGATTTGAAAACACTCTCTCTTTTCTTACTTCTCACGCTACCTTTTTCAATATCCTACGCAGATGGTCACAAAAACCTTACTGCCGAAGACATCAAGGCAATGGCCGATGAGCTATCCAATTGGGGACGCTGGGGCGACGACGACGAAAAAGGGGCGCTCAATCTGATCACTCCGCAAAAAAGGATCGAAGCAGCCGCGCTGGTAAAGGAAGGCATTTCAATTTCCCTGGCTCGGGATGTATTAAAAACAATCGCTCCAGATAACCCTAGACCCTTCATGCACACCATGGTCGGTATGGGGCCCCAGTGGAATTCAGACAATTTCTCAGTTTCCTACCATGGCTTTGCCCACTCCCACATTGATGCGCTTTGTCATTACATTCATCAAGGCAGGATGTACAACGGATTCTCGAGTGATTTTGTCAGCAAAGAAGGCGCTGCTAAGCTAGATGTGAGGAACATGAAAGAAGGCATCTTTACTCGAGGGGTGCTGATTGATGCAACCAAGTTTAAGGGAGTTAAATATCTGGAGCCGGGAACAGCCCTTTTCCCAGAAGATTTGGACAGTTGGGAAGAAATGGTAGGCGTTAAAATCAAATCAGGTGATGCTGTTATCCTCTACACAGGCCGTTGGGCACGTCGCGATGATTTGGGCCCGTGGCCTGGGGGAGCGGGAGGACTCTACGCATCCTGCGCACGCTGGTTGAAGGAAAGGGATATCGCCGTGATAGGAAGTGATGCCGGTAGTGATGTCAGCCCCTCCGGTGTTGAAGGAGTCAGCTCACCAATTCACATGATGATGCTCTACGTGATGGGAGTTCCCATTCTAGACTGCCTGGAACTTGAGCGCTTGGCTGAAAAATGCGATGAACTCAATCGCTACGATTTTCTATTAACTGTCGCACCTATCCCAGTTGAAGGTGGTACAGGATCTCCGTTAAACCCAATTGCGACTTTTTAGAAACAGGTTAGCTTTAAAACTCAGATAAGTCTACGGTGCTGTCGGAAAAGCATGTATCCGAAATTTAATCACGCGATGATCGGCTTCACCACGTGCCCGTGCACATCGGTCAAACGATAATGGCGACCCTGAAACTTGTAGGTCAGCTTTTTGTGGTCCACCCCAAGTAGATGTAAAAGAGTAGCATGGAGGTCATGTACGCTTACGGGATCAGAGACGATGTTATAACTAAAGTCATCCGTTTCACCAAAACTGAAACCGGGTTTTACACCGCCACCGGCCATGAACATGCTAAAGCACCGCGGATGATGATCCCGACCATATTGTTTCGGAGTTAACTCGCCCTGACAGTAAACGGTGCGCCCAAACTCTCCACCCCACACAATCAATGTGTCTTCCAACATACCCCTCTGCTTCAAATCCTGAATGAGTCCGGCGGTAGCTTGATCGGTATCCCCACACTGCTTTGTCATAACATGAGGTAACAGGCCATGCGCATCCCAACCTCGGTGGAATAACTGGACAAATCGCACCCCGCGCTCAGCCAATCGTCTAGCCAACAAACAATTATTGGCATAACTGCCGGGTTGTTTGGCATCTTCACCATAGAGTTCGAAGGTACTGTCTGGCTCAGTCGATACATCCGCCAGCTCCGGAACTGAAGTCTGCATGCGAAAGGCCATCTCGTACTGGGAGATACGGGTTTCGATCTCCGGGTCGCCATAGTCATCGAACTTCATCTGGTTCATGGCGGCGATGTAATCGAGTGTTTTGCGTCGAACCTCGGAACTCATTCCGTCGGGATTATTCAAATAAAGAACTGGATCTTTCCCGCCGGAAAATTTAACGCCTTGGTGTCTCGAAGGCAAAAAGCCAGAACCCCATAATCGGTCGTAAAGCGGTTGTCCCTCTCGACCAGTACCAACCGAGGTCATCGCCACAAAAGTTGGGAGATTTTCATTTTCACTACCAAGGCCATAGGAAAGCCAAGCCCCGATACTGGGTCGACCCGCAATCTGGAAACCGGTTTGAAAAAATGTAATTGCCGGATCGTGGTTGATTGCCTCGGTATGCATCGACTTAACGACGCACAACTCATCCACCACCTTCGACAAATTTGGCATCAGCTCTGGGTTCATCCATAGACCACTTTCACCTACTTGCTTTAGGTCGTAAATCGACCTGGCAATGGGAAACGAAGATTGCCCGGCTGTCATACCGGTGAGCCGTTGGCCATTGAATACCGAATCCGGTGTCTCCAGCCCATGGACCTTGTTCAAGTAAGGCTTGTGATCGAACAATTCCATTTGGGACGGACCGCCTGATTGAAAGAGGTAAATAACCCGTTTGGCCTTCGGAGCAAAATTCGGAAAACCGGGAAGTCCGTTGCCTTTAGAAGGTTGAGCCAAGAGATTCTCATTCAACAAGGATGCCAAAGCTACACCACCCAGCCCCTTGGCTGCTTTGCCCAGAAAATAGCGACGAGTCATGGTCAATGGATTGCACGATAACTTTGCGTAATTGTGGCATTCGCTACTATGCATTTGGTTCTTCATCTATCACTCCTTAGTGACTACCTCATCAATATTAAGCAGCATATTAGCAAATGTCGTTGCGGCTGCAAGTTTCTTCGGGTCTAGATTTTCTAGTGCTTTGGACTCACCGACTGCGACAAGTTTCTCAGAAGATTCGATATCACCCGAATAAAGCCATTGATAATCCTTGTAAGCATTTTCCAATAAAAATTGTTCTCTGGAATTGGGATACCGGGCAGCCACCATGCGGAATGCAAATTCAACCTGATCCGTAACCGTTTCTCCGCCCTCAAGCAATATCCTTTGCCCCAAATTGCGTGCCGCCTCCACGAAGGCTTTTTCATTCAACATCGTAAGTGCCTGAAGCGGGGTGTTGGTCCGTTTTGGTAAAACGATACAGGATTCCCGATCGGCTGCATCCATCATCGTCATGGATGGAGGAGGAATCGTACGTTTCCAAAAGGTGTACAAACTGCGGCGGTAGAGATCATCACCCTCCGACTGTTCATAAGTCATATTGCTCAAATATTCCCAGAAATTATCCGGCTGGTAAGGGCTGACTGAAGGTCCTCCGATATTATCCACCAGCAACCCGCTCACGGCCAGCGCCTGGTCCCGTGAGGCATGAGCGGATAAGCGCTGCCTGGTACCCCGTGCATACAGCTGGTTATCCGGATCTTTTTCCAACAAATTGGCAGTTACACGGGATGATTGCCGGTAGGTAGCGCTGGATACGATCAACCTTTGCATTGCCTTGACGTCCCAATTGAGACGAACAAATTCATCAGCCAGCCAATCGAGGAGATCCGGATGCGTGGGACGAGATCCCTGAATCCCAAAGTCTTCAGCGGTCTTTACCAAGCCATGGCCGAAATATTTTAGCCAATAGCGATTAGCCGCTACTCGACTGGTCAACGGATGTTTTCCGCTTACCAACCACTCGGCCAAACCCAATCGGTTAGGAGCATATGGGGAATTAGAATCAGACAGTAAATCCGGTAGTTTGCGCTCCACTATGGCTCCAAGTTCGTGGTATACGCCACGCACGCGGATGTGTGTCTCCCTTGGTTCCTCCATTTCTTGCATAACCATGGTGGACGGAAGCGAGTCTTGATATTTCAGACGGTCCAACCGTGCCTCATAGTACGTGCTGGCCAATGCTTGGTGACGTTTCGATGCCGCATTACTCAAGAAATAAGAACGTAATTTTTTGGAGGCCGTTTCTGTTCTTCGCTTAACCTTTGTGGCCGCAATTTCACGGATTTGCTCCGGCACAGCGAGCATTTCAATTTCATCATCCCAAAGTGTGCGATTATATATCCGTAGCTCATCCACCATGCCTTTAAAATCAGGCCCATGAACGCCACCACCTACTTTGAATACTCCATTTTTTGAAAAGGCGTTGTGGTTGCTATTGGAGCTTTGAATTTGGTCCGTCGGAACTTCTTTTCCATCAAGGTAAATTTTCTGACCAAGGGCTCGCTTGGATCCGTCGTTGGTTAGTACAACGTGTCGCCATTCACCAGGTATCAGGGATTCAATTGTTTCAACAGCCCCTACTCCGGAAATCCAGCCCGAAATGATGTAGAACTGCAATTTACCATCCCGAAGTTCAACCGCCACACCGGGCCGGCCCATATTGGGATTTTGCCGTGATACAATAACGCCCTGGCTAACGTCATCCGGATTCAACCAAAATGAGAGACTGTATCGATACTCGCTAACAAATATAGGTTCACTTTCCACTTGAAAATGGCTTTCACCGTCAAGCCTGGCGGCTGTACCCGATACACCACTACTTAAATACGGCTGACCCTTGGTCACCGATAATCCTTTGTCTTTTCCATCAAAAGAGTAGTAATATACCAAACCGTCCTTCATGAAATTCTCCTCAGAAGCGTGAGACACTCCAGCGGATTCCCATGATTTTTGGTCACTGGCAATTTCCACTTCAGCTTGCTCAAGCGCTATAAGGGATTTGGCTATGACTTCATCCTTTCCAAAAACAACCTCGAACTCATCCTTTGTGGGCGCCGTGATCCATGGCTCGGAATTCCCATATTTTACGGCACGGCCCGATTCCCGAATACTGTTAAAAAAGGATATCAGTTGATAATACTCTTTCGTTAAAAATGGATCGTATTTGTGATCATGGCAACGGGCACAGCCCATGGTCAGCCCCATCCAGACCGTCGACGTTGTGTCCACGCGGTCGACTGCATTCTCTAGAAGATACTCCTCAAATACTATTCCGGATTCGGAATTATAACGGTGATTGCGGTTGAATCCAGTAGCGATGATTTGCTCCAAGGTTGGGTTCGGCAAAAGGTCGCCGGCAAGTTGTTCGATCGTGAATTGATCAAAAGGCATGTTCTGATTGTAGGCTTCGATCACCCAATCACGCCACCGCCACATATCGCGCGGACCGTCGTTTTGATAGCCATCCGTATCGGCATAACGGGCGGCGTCAAGCCAAGGAAGCGCCATCGCTTCACCGTAGTTAGACGAAGCCAACAGTCGATCAACGACGCGTTCATAGGCACCGGGGGCATCATCAGCCAGAAATGTATCGACTTCTGTGAGCGTAGGCGGCAATCCCGTCAGATCGAGGGTAACTCTTCGAATTAAGGTCGTTTTTTCAGCTTCTGGGGAAGGGGACAAACCGTTCTCCTCGAGCTTGGCCATTACGAAATGATCGATCTCGTTTCTGGGCCACTTGATATAATTGATTTTTGGCAAGGCTGGCCGGACAACTGGCTCAAAGGACCAGTGCTCCTCCCATTTTGCTCCTTCTTCAATCCAACGGCGGATGGTGTCTTTTTCGCTTTGTTTCAAGCTGAGCCCGGAATCAGGGTGTGGCATTAGGTCATCTTCGTCATCAGCGTAAATTCGCCAGATAATCTCACTTTTTTCAGGATTTCCTGGAACTATGGGGTAATAACCGCCACCCAAATCGGCAAAAGCACCTTCAGGAGTATCCAGCCGCATATCGGCCTCACGAGCTCTTTCATCCGGTCCATGGCATTTAAAGCAATTTTCCGATAAAATCGGCAAGACCTGGCGATTGAATTCGATTTCGCCAAAAAGCGATCCATCCAGCACAAATATAAGGCCAAATTGGACTAAACTTAGAAGGCGGTTTCTTATTAAATATACCACGTTGACGGGTAAAATGTGAAAAGACAGGTAAATCAATCCCTATTGGAATTCAATCCTATCAAGAGATTCTCTCATAACATTCAACTATAATTAAATAAGTAATAAGAATGCTAAAGGTCTTAATCTTGAGCTCAAGTAATTTATGATCTAAGATTATAGCAATCCAAATCTAATACCACGAACCATGAAAAATCTCCGAATCCTCGCACTTTTATTTTTCGCAGACACACTATTCGCTAAGTCGGAACAACAACTCGCCAACTTTTTAAACCGCAACCATGCATCCGTATTGGAAAAGTGAACACAACCTTGAGACCATCGGATTTTTCGAGGCAGTAAACGAACGACGCAGCTTTAATAATCGTGAACAGCACAAAAGCCATGGATGATTTTGATGCAGATAAAATCGTCCTATAGGGAGGTATCGGTGGATCCATGCTTGCAATCGGAACTGCTTCAAAAACCCATGTGGCGAGTGTGATCCTAGGTGAACTTGCAACAGTCCTCCTATTTTCAGAACTGGACTCAGCACGCAACCGGTCGGACTACGAATCTATCATGAAGGATCCTAAAATTTTATATGGGAGATTTCAAGAAACGGACACGTGCCATGTTCAAAGCAATCGACAGTCGCATCCTGATTCTACACGGCGATATCCACGCACTAAAGAAAATTAATTCCGAATTGATCGTGCCGGAACTCGAGAAACTCGGCAAGAACGCCATTTATTCGGTCTACCCCGGACTGAATCATGGATTCTATTGGGCAAACACCGGAGCCACCCTGAAACCCATCAAAAAAAATCTTGAAAGAAGTTTCGGCCCACATCGATAAACATACCGCGATAGCGCGGGCAAAATAGGCAGGGCGACTGCCTCCTCGTAGCGCCGTATTAGGTTATTCGGAATGGCAGAGCAGGAATGGTCTTGCCCTATATGCATTTTGGTTAAAAATTGCACTAAACACCGTTTCGTTTCATAATTCATCTCCTCATGAAATATTTTCACATACTACTTGCCCCCCTTTTACTTTTATGGGGTTGCCAACCTTCTCAAAAAACAGCAGGTCCCTCCATCAAGGTCCTCCTTATTGAAGGCCAAAACAACCACCGAAACTGGCCCGAAACCTCCCCATTGATGAAATCCACGCTAGAGAAAACGGGCAGGTTTGAGGTTACAATTACACGCACGCCTCCCAGTGATGGAAGGAAACAAGATTTCAGTGCTTCCCAGCCATTGATTGCCGACATGCCGGAAGACCTCCAGCAGCAATGGGCAACCTGGCGTCCCGATTTTACTCCTTACGACGTAGTTATTTCAAACTATAACGGTGTCTTCTGGCCGGAGGAGGTTCAGCTCGATTTTGTTGAGTTCGTAAACAATGGAGGAGGATTTGTCCCCATCCATGCTGCGAACAACGCATTTACCAATTGGGAAGAATATCAAAAAATCATCGGCGTAGGTGGATGGTATGGACGTTGGACCGAAAAACACGGCTCCAAAATCATATGGCAAGACGGAAAAATGGTATTGGACAATAGTCCGGGTAAATGTGGAGCGCACGGGAAACGACAACCGGTTTACATAGACAATCGCAATCAAGACCACCCCATCATTAAAGGTTTTCCATCTACCTGGAAACATCCTACCGATGAGATCTACTACAATATGTGTGGACCAGCAAAGGGGATTAATGTGGTGGCCAGCGCGTATTCAGATCCTGATACAGGAGGAAGTGGTAAAAATCAACCCATCGTGATTACCCTGAACTATGGGCAAGGCCGAGTCTTTCACAACATGCTCGGTCACACAACAGAGGCATTTACCGGCGCAGGGTTCCAACACCTTTTGGTCCGCGGGACTGAATGGGCAGCCACCGGAAAGGTAACCTTCCCTGAACCCGATACTGCTGATTTTTCCACGAGCACCATCGTCACCAAAGAACCCGGAGCCTGAGACTAATTTCAAAAAGGATACGGCATCGGCTATTGGGCTTAATCTTATAAATCAATGAATCTCCTGTCAAATTCTCCACCAAGAATTAGCGATTGATTCAACGATTGAGCAGAAAAAGAGATAGAGGGCTTGCCGAGTACGACTTCGTCAACAAACTCCGAATTTTGATCTCTTATTTGCTCTATGTTTCCCAAAAACCTGCATCAAAAAATCAAAGCCTCGAAAGTGGTGGCCGTTTTGGTAATCGATAAGGCCGAGCACGCTGTCCCGGTTGCCCAAGCACTCATTCGCGGAGGTTTAGCCACCATGGAATTGACCCTGCGAACACCTGCGGCGCTTCCAGCTTTGAAAGCGATAAGGGAGGGGGTTCCTGAAATGCTGGCGGGGATCGGCACGATATTGACAACCGAACAAGTCGATCAGGTAGTCGAAGCAGGGGCGGCTTTCGGAGTAGCCCCTGGAATGAATCCCATAATTATCAAACACGCTCAGGACCGAGGGCTACCTTTCGGGCCAGGCATCATGACGCCGAGCGACATCGAAACCGCCATTGAATTGGGTTGCCGCACTATTAAATATTTTCCAGCAGAAACCTCAGGCGGCATCAAACACCTGACGGGAATTGCCGCACCTTACATACACCTCGGATTAGACTTCATACCACTTGGCGGTTTGAATGCCAACAACATGACCGACTACCTCCGCTCACCTCTTATTTCGGCAATTGGCGGCTCCTGGATCGCAAAACAGGATGTGATCAACGCCGAAGATTGGGATACAATCGAAAAAAATGCTCGAGAAGCCCGAGAAATAGCTGACTCAATTTAATATGAAAACCATCGTAACCTTTGGAGAAATCATGGGCCGTCTATGCCCATTTGGATTCAAGCGCTTTAAACAGACTCTGCCGGGAGACATCAATATCACCTTTGCCGGCGCGGAAGCCAATGTGGCTTCATCAATCAGCATGCTGGGTGGCAATGCAAAATTTGTGACCGCGCTGCCGAAACACGACGTTACGGAAGCCTGCATCAACAATCTACGGGGATTAGGTGTTGATACAAGCTGTATTGTATCTACGGATACAGGACGCTTGGGACTATACTGGGTAGAAGCTGGCGCAAATCAAAGGCCAAGCCGGGTCATTTATGACCGAGATCACTCTTCGGTAAGCATGACGCCACCAAATGCCTACGATTGGGATTCGATATACGAAGGCGCAGGATGGTTACATATCACGGGAATCACTCCAGCACTTTCGGCCATGTCGGCCGAGTCCACACTCGAGGCAGTTCAGAAGGCCAAAGAGGCAGGACTGACCGTCTCCTGTGACCTGAATTTTCGAAAGAAGCTGTGGTGCTGGGACCCGGGTACTTCGGCCAACCACCTGGCACAGAATACGATGCGCCAAATTGTTCCCTTTGTGGATGTAGTCATTGCCAATGAGGAAGATGCATCCGATGTCCTAGGCATCCACGCCGAGAATACCGACGTTCAGGCAGGCAAAATCGACGCCGCAAAATACACCCAGGTCGCTGAAGAAATCGTGAGCCAGTTTCCCAATGTCGGAAAAGTTGCCATCACACTACGAGAAAGCATTTCGGCATCCCACAATAATTGGGGAGCCATGTTTTACGATGCATCTTCCAAACAAACTGTCTTTTCTCCCGACCATGACGGCGAATATCAATCCTTTGAAATACGAAATATCGTCGATCGGGTAGGCGGAGGTGATT
Source organism: Opitutales bacterium UBA2995 (assembly GCA_002346535.1). GTDB lineage: Bacteria > Verrucomicrobiota > Verrucomicrobiia > Opitutales > UBA2995 > UBA2995. The sequence continues at coordinate 52,608 of DDZZ01000057.1, forward strand.
CATTCGGTGCAGGGTTGATTTTTGCGTTAAACACACCCGAACTTTCCGAGCCAGCCATCGCACTCGACTTTGCGGTCGCGGCATCCTGCCTGGCACACTCCATTTATGGCGATTATAATTTCTCCACCCGCAAAGAAGTGGAAGCATTGTTGAAGTCAGGTGGATCGGGCCGGGTCGTTCGCTGACTTTCAGACCTCAATGGCATAAAGATCCCTCATAAAATTTATCCCAACAAACCTAAAAGGAGCCTATTTAATCGAAATTGAACCTCATGAGAACAATCGGAGGATTTTTGCCAGATCCTTTTTGCATACAAGAATTTGAAGAGCTCGATCTGCATTCTGAATTTGTCCAACAAAACCTTTCATTCAATAGGCATGAGGGCACTCTTAAAGGATTGCATTTCCAAAAAGCCGTAGCGGCCGAGATCAAGATTATGCGCTGCATTGCCGGAAGGATGTATGATGTGGTAATCGATATCAGGAAAGGCTCTCCAACAGAAGGTCAGAACTAAGCAGTCTAATTAACCGCAGCAAATCTGAAATCTTTGTTTATTCCGGAAGTTTTCGCCCATGGATTTCAGTCCCTCGAGGACAACACCGAGGTTCTTTACATGATGGGCACATTATGGATTTGCAACAGGAATTCGATATGACGATCCAAAATTTGACATTCCCTGGCCGTTAGAGGTTTCTCAAATATCATAACAGGATCTGGGATTGCCTCAATGAGGTGATCATGAACGGGACCCATGGAACGGCAACGGATCGCGATTGGTGGATTTTCAAACATCTAATCTCCATGTCGTTCAATACAGCAGACCACTTCATAAAACGGTAATCCTTAAGTGAGCTAAAAAATCACTTGCACAGTCTTCCTGAAAGTCTGGATCTGGTGCCCTATCGCATTTCATACTACAAAGAAGATTGGAGATTATACCAGTCTGAAAAGATTCGAAACTACTTGGAATAGTGCGTTCCACTAATCATTGGATCGGTATTGCTCTTATTTGCTGGAGGCCATTCTCAGGAAATCCAAAATTTTTGCCTAACTCGCAGATTTTTCAGTCATGAGGATGAGGCATCCAATCTGTGGAGATACCTCTGGCATTTCGGTTTGCTTCCAACTGGTTCCAATCAACTACCCCTACCCGGTCAGCCCATCGAGTATATTTTTCCAACAAATCTTTGAGAACATCGGAATACATAGCTGAAAGGTCATTCAACTCTGACCGATCCACTTCCATATCGTACAGTTCCCAATTCTCCCGGTCCCACCGCTTGACCAATTTCCATATGCCTTCGCGAAAAGCACAATTTCCTTCATGCTCCCAGGCTAAGGAGGGCCGGTCCACGGAATCATCCTCAAAAGAAGCTCGCAAACTTTCGCCTTCCATTTGGGAAATGGATCGCCCCCGCCTTTCGCTTGGCCAAGGCACTCCAGTTACATCCACTACCGTGGCCATGATATCCATCAGCTGCCCGGTGCTGAACCGCAATTCCCCTTGATCAGCAATCTCAGCTGGCCAATGGGCAATCAACGGGGTTGCGATTCCACCCTCATGTACGAAGTGTTTGTATTCGCGAAAAGGGGCGTTCGACAAGTTTGCCCAGGCAACACCGTAGCTTTGAAAAGTGGTTTCGTCTCCTGGCATGACGGCGGGATCATTGCCGTGCATCATAAGCTCACCGCTTTTGGTATGCGGGTGACATGTCAGCGGTTTAGCTCTGCCCTTCCCGGCTGGTTTATCGTACGGGTAAAACGTTTCGAAAATCTCTTCTGCACAAGCCCCATTATCGGATAGGCAAAAGATCAAGGTGTCATCGAGTTGTCCTTCAGCCTCCAACGTATTCAGAATCCTTCCGATGCCCTGATCCATGGAATCAATTTGGGCCGCATAAACCTCCATTCTTTTTTCCTGCCATTCCTTGTCGGGCGCATCCTCCCAGGCTGGCTGTGTCGAATCTCGTTTGGTCAGTTTCGTATCCGATTTTACTATACCGAAATCAATCATTCGCTCCAACCGTTGTTCGCGCAACTTATCCCAACCTCCGTTAAATCGTCCGCGGTACTTGTCGATCGTTTCCTGCCGCGCATGCAAAGGCCAGTGAGGAGCAGTGAAGGATGTGAACAAAAAGAACGGATTGTCTTCCTTTGATTGACAATGGTCTTGAATAAAAGAACAGGCATTTTCAGCAACCGCATCTGTAAAATAGTAATCATTGTCCTGGGGAGGATCGATTGATTCGTTATCTCGCGCCAGGGTTGGTGGATTAAAAAAACTGGCTGCTCCACCAATGATGCCATAAAAACGGTCGAACCCTCGGGCCAAAGGCCAGTTGGAACAATCGCCCTGAGTTGAAAGCTGCTGTTTACAAACATGCCATTTACCGGAGAGATAAGTACCATAGCCACCTTCCTTGAGAACCTCCGCAATGGTCACGCAGCGTTTGGAAAGGTCACCCCGGTAGCCATCGATATCGTCATTGAAATGCGCCATGTGCCCCATCTCCACCTGATGAGGATTCATACCCGTCAATAAACTCGCACGGGTCGGGCAACACCTTGCGGTATTATAAAACTGAGTGTAACGAAGGCCGTTCATAGCCAGACGATCCAGATTCGGCGTATCAGCTTCACCGCCATAGCATCCGATATCCGAATAGCCCATGTCATCGGCCAAAATGAGAAGAATGTTTGGTTTTTTCATCAGGTAAGTTTGAGGTTCATTTAATTCCAACGAAATTTAATTTTTCAAGATTGATTCTCGTTGCACTGCGTGATCCTTGACTTGTTGCGGAGTGTCACCCACAAATGCCTTACTTCTCGGCCAGTCGAAACTGGTCGGTTAATCTCAATCAAAGGAATTCGATATGGAAATTGGTTTTATTGGCGTTGGCGCGATGGGTGGCGGTTTGGCCCGAAATCTAATTCGCGCGGATAAAACAGTCTTGGTCTTTGACTTGAATCCGGAAGTGGTTGAAAAAACTTTGGTGGCAGGTAACTCTGGTCGAGCGGTAGAATCATTGGATGCACTCTCCACAGTCGATATTGTCTTTACGAGTCTTCCCATGCCTCAAGACCTGGAAAAGGTCATGTTGGGCAATGACGGAATGCTGTCCAAAATGAAATCAGGTGCCACTTATATTGACGTAAGCACAATCGATCCAAATACATCGCGAAAGCTTTCGGATGCTTGCGAGGTCTTAGGGTTACACTTCCTTGAATGTCCACTTGGCAAGACTCCCATGCACGCAGAAAAAGCGGAAGAACCGATCTTTGCCGGAGGCAATAAAAATACCTTCGAATCGGTAAAACCAATATTAGAAATTATTGGATCACCCGTCTATTATGTGGGGAATATCGAAGCAGCCTGTGCAATTAAATTGATCAGCAACCTTGTAGGAATGACCAATGTTGTGGTTATAGCTGAGGCCATGCGAATCGGGGAAAAAGCTGGCATCAATCACAAGGATTTCCTTAAAATGATGAATGACACCGGAGCAAAAAGCGCCCAACTGAACTTACGCGGCCCCTGGATTTCCGAAGGAGACTTTGAAAGCCGTTTCGGACTCGACCTTACCGTAAAGGATTTACGCTTGGGATGCGAGATGGCGGAACAGTGGGGCAATGATGCAAAGACAATGAAGGTAGCTTTGGATTATTATAAACGGGCCAGCGCTAACGGACTCGGCAAAGAGGACTGTAATGCAGTTTATAAGATCATAAGCTGATTTCATTGTTTTATCGGTTTCACCTAGTCCCATGGTTAAGGAAAAAAAGAACTCAAACAGAGGAGACCGAATCAGCCTGATTGTATTTTGGGCGTCCTCGTCGCTACTGCTAATCAATATTCTGGTTGGGAAAGGTTCTCAACTCTGGAACTGGAACATCTTCAATTTTGGAGACCTAGGTGAATTTCTTCTGCTTTTAACTGCTTCCATTTCGATCATCGTTGTCGCCCTCCATCGCGAAGCGATCCATGGAAATTCAGCACACCTCACAAAAAATCAACCTGAAGTATATGAAGCAATCGATTGATCCGTTTAAGAAGTTGAATGCCATGGACCGTAGGCGATTCTTGGAGCTGTCCGCCAAGTTCGGGTTCACAACAGCAGCGATTGCCATGACCACCGCCGGTGCAGGTTGCAGCAGGGAAACCGCACAGCGAGTGAACAACGAAGAACTCGAGCGAAGGGCAGCAGCCGAATTCACAATGAACTTGGCCTCCGGTTACATTTTGGGTGCATCCCGCTCCTACCCGATCATGCAACTGGACATGAAAGAAAATGTGCAAAACTGCACCAACGGGAAGGTCTATGTGAAAATTGCACCCGGGGGGCAACTTGGGGTCGGAAGTGCTCTGGTCCAAAAAGTCCAAACAGGAACCATTCAGGCAGCCCAACATTCAATCGCAAATTTTGCACCGTTCGCTCCGGCGGCCGATGTCATAAATATTCCCTACTGGTGTGGCGAAAGCCAGAAGTTCGCCAATTTAGTAAACTCAAACGTGTGGAAAAACGAAGTGAATCCCAAGGTCGAAGCTAAGGGATTCAAACCACTTTGGTATGTCACCATAGATCCCCGCACGGTCGCATTGCGGAAAGGTGTTACCGGTGGTCCTGTCAAAACACCTGCCCAAATGCGTGGCATGAAACTTAGGGTGGGTGGCTCAAGGATATTGCTGCAATTTTATCAATCGGTTGGCGCCAATCCCACTCCAGTAGCTTGGGGAGAAACTGCCTCCGCTATCAAACAGGGTGTGGCTGACGCCCTGGATCCCTGTGTGGAGGCTCTCTTGGTATTCGGATTCAAAGACGTTTTATCGAGTATCTCCTTCATCAACGCGGTTCCTGATGCGCAAGTCTATTCCTGCAACCTTGAATGGTTCAACAGCCTACCATTCGACGTTCGGGAAGGAATCGAGTTTGCCAGCGAAATTACCATGCGGCAAAACCACGCCAAGGTCCCGGCATCAAGAGCTTATGCTATGGCCGAAATGAAAAAAGCTGGTATTTCCTTTTACAGCCTGAGCGACGATGAACTAGCCGAATGGAAATCTGTATCCGGAGCCCAGCTTCCCGCCTGGGACGAGATAAAAAAGAAATTGGTAGGATCGCTCGCCACCTTTGAAAAACTCGTGGATGCAGCCAATACACCTTCAGGTTATTTTGTACATGACGTTCAGAGGAATGGGCAAGCTGGTGTAAGAATTGTGAAGGCCAAAAAGAGGTAGGGCTTCTTCATTGATAGAGCTGAAATTCAATGTGTGTAAAATCGATATTCAAAAAATTCGATCAGGATGGAGAACGCTGGTTGGCGCTGCCTTTATACACACTGGTCGTTTTAACCGTCTTTCTAGAAATCTTTCGCCGTTTTTTTCTTTCCTATTCGTCGATCTGGGCAGAGGAAGTGGCACGTTACGCTTTCATATATATTGCCTGGATCGGAGCGGCAGCAGCCATAAAAGAGCGGGCACATATTCGCATTGATTTTCTATTGCCCCTGTTGTCGATGAGGTGGAGGACCGTCGTTTGCGTTTTTGGAGACATTGCAACTCTGGTTCTAGCAGTTCTCGCTCTAAATTGGTCCATTGAACCGGTAATCACGTCCATTGAATTTGGATCTGTCACTCATGGCCTGCGGGTCAGTCAGGCCTGGTTTCTGATGGCAGTTCCGTTGGGGTTTACGCTGATCATCCTGCGTCTGCTTCAATCCATGAAACGTGACATTGCCGATCTTCGAGCAGGAAGACCGGTATTTGATGGAAACAAACTTTTCGACTGACCCGACGATGTACCCTCATCTGTTGCAATCTCCCGAAATCTTCCTGGGTTGGGATTTTTATCTGCCTTTGATCGGCATGGTGGTTTTCATTTTGCTCGGTGTAAGAATATGGGTGGTTCTTGGCCTGGGTTCTTTGGCCATGCTCCTCTCGACAGACGTTATGCCTCCTTCGCTGTTGGGGGAAGCCTTATTTGATGGTGTGGATTCCTTTGCCCTGATCGCCGTGCCGCTTTTTATCCTCACTGGCGATATTATGGTGCGAACCGGCCTTTCGAATAAATTACTCGATATCGCTGAAGCAACCATGGGCTGGCAACGATCAGGATTGGGAACCTCTACCGTCCTCGGATGCGGTTTCTTTGCCTGCATTTCAGGTTCCGATGCTGCAGACGCCGCAGCCATAAGTCGCATCACCATCGAAAGACTCGTAAAGCAAGGTTATCCAAAAGCATACGCCTGCGCGCTGGTTGCAGCCGGTTCCTGCACTGGAATTCTGATTCCCCCTTCAATCGCCTACATTATCATAGGTCTGATTCTAGGTATTTCAGCATCCACCCTCTTTCTAGCAGCTATAATTCCCGGAGTATTGATACTCCTATCGGTAATGGCGGCAAATTTCATAACGAACCGCATGTATGATTATGAAAATTCACGAGCAGGTTTTAGATTGGGCTACTGGTGGAAAACCGTTTACGAGGGCCGTTATGCTTTGTTGATACCTTTCGTCATTCTGGGAGGCATTTATTCCGGAATTTTTACGCCCACCGAATCGGCAGCCGTAGCAGTAGTCGTAACATTCGGAATCGGATTCGCCCAAAAAACGATCTCCCTCAAGGACATTCCGAAGATGCTTGAATCCTCGACCAAGGTTAACGGGGTCATCGTGCCAATTATAGCGATGTCGCTCCCGCTTGCCCAAACCCTGGCATCTTTGGATGTACCCCAATACTTCGTTCACAACATGATATCGCTGACCAATAATAACTTTCTGATCATGCTGCTCATGCTCCTCATCCTGATAATAGCTGGTTGCGTGATGGAAACGACGCCCAATATTGTGATCTTGGCTCCTCTGCTTCTGCCCCTAAGTCTGAAAATAGGAATGAACGAAATCCACTTTTGTATATTTATGGTTACCGCATTGGGAATTGGATTCATTACTCCACCACTCGGGCTGAATTTATTTGTTGTTTCCGGGGTTGCCGGCACACCCGTTTTGGCGATTTCCAGATTCGCAGTACCCTTTGTCATCGCCATGCTATTTGTGGTGATTCTCCTGATGTTGGTTCCGGAATTATCGCTTTGGCTATTATAGTGCTTTATTGCCTTTCATTGCGATCTGGCCAAAAGTGATCGTCTAACATGAACCTGATCAAAGTCATCGATTCCCACACCGGAGGAGAACCCACAAGAGTAGTGATCGACGGGGGTCCAGACATTGGATCGGGTTCGGCCGCGGATCTTCGCGAACGGTTCAAAAATGATCATGATTCCTTTCGTTCCGCCGTGGTGAATGAACCGCGCGGATCGGATATTCTGGTTGGCGGGCTTCTCGTAGAACCTAAAGACCAAACCTGCGAAGCCGGAGTCATATTTTTTAACAACGTGGGTATGCTAAATATGTGTGGCCATGGCTTGATCGGGTTCGTGGCAACCCTCTCACATCTTGGCCGCATCCAGCCGGGGAAACACTCCATTGAAACCTCCGTCGGCCTGGTATCGACTCAACTCCATGACGATGGGCAAGTGTCCTTCGAAAACGTACCCAGCTACCGAAAAGCCAAGTCTATAAAACTCGAAGTTGAGGGCTATGGTGAAGTTACGGGAGATGTGGCGTGGGGAGGAAATTGGTTTTTTCTGATCAAAGACCACAACTTGGAGATCGATTTTGAAAACGTAGACGAGCTCACCCAGTTCACCTGGAACGTGCGAAAAGCAGTCAACGCAAATGGCTATCAGGAAGTGGACCACATTGAGATGTTCGCCGCGCCAGAAAATCCAGAAAACAATAGTCGTAATTTCGTCCTTTGCCCCGGAAAAGCCTACGATCGATCTCCCTGTGGAACGGGGACCAGTGCCAAGGTTGCCTGTATGGCCGAGGATGGTCTATTGCAACGGGGCGAAGTATGGCGGCAGGAAAGCATAACAGGAAGCGTGTTTGAAGGGAGCTACAGAGTTGAGGATGGGAAGGTCATTCCCAGCATCAAAGGTAGCGCTTTTGTGAATGGTGAATCAACGTTGATCCTAAATCCCGCGGATCCGCTTTGCTGGGGCATTGACAGCCAAGTAAATATGTAGTGGAAAGGCAAATACATGCCTAACTCCAAACACATCGTAATCGTCGGGGGTGGTGTCATAGGGTTATGCACGGCCTTTTATTCGCTGAAACGCGGACATTAGGTTACAATCATTGAACGTGGAAGCCCCGATCATGACTCTCATTCATTGAGCAACGCCGGATTTGTAGTGCCGAGTCACATCGTCCCCCTGGCTGCTCCAGGAATGGTTTCGTTGGGACTTAAGATGATGCTGAATCCGCGGGACCAACTCCCATTAAAGCGACTCGACTGCTTTTGATTTCAAATTTGTGGTCTTCCAAAGCGGCTATAAAACCAAGGCCGTCCATCATGTCTCCAAGTAAAAAATCTCCTTCTTTACGAATCACATTGGCGGATTGAAGCGCTTCTGACCGTTGGCTCAGTTTGTCTAAATATTGAATCGATCCGGAGACTTTACCTGGGTCACCGGAGGCCCAATCATCACAAAACCCGAGGTCGGCTTGTCGGCAAAACGAGACAAGGGGCCTTTCAGGTTGAACAGTGTCGAACACAAAGCCGATCAAGCACTGTTACATCAATATCCAATCCAAGGCCGGGTCTATCAGGAACTTCCACAAATCCGTCCTTTTGTTCAAAACAGATCGAAGCAAGATTATTGCGAATTGGATTGGGTGTCTGGTCAAATTCCATGACAGGTTCTTGTTCGTAAATGCGCGGTAATCTGGCATACGGACAGGGAGGAAAAGTCGAAGCCAGGCTGATACTCGCCGAAATCATGATGGCCGATCCCCAAACGTGCGGATTGACCTGAATTCCCAAAGTATTGGCCTGAGAAGCAACATTACGGAACTCAGTGATTCCACCCACAAACCGAACATTCGGCTGGGCAACATCCAAGGCCCGTTTGGCTAAGAAATCACGGGCTTCAAATCGATTGTACCAAACCTTACCACCAGCCACGGCAATTGGTTGTCCGGCCTTCACTTCAAGGTAGCCATCGACATCATTAGCCAACACCGGTTCTTCAAACCAGTGAATATCCAAATCAGCCAGGCGATTTCCTATATCGATAGCAGTTGAAGCATTGTAGGCCTTGTTTGCATCCACCATCAGATACAAGTCCGGCCCAATAGCTTCGCGAAGGGCTGTTACGCGTTTTACATCATCCAGAACAGTCTGCCCACCGACTTTGGTTTTCATTCCTTTGTATCCAGCTTCTACATACGACTTTGCTTCCTCCATCAGCTTCGAGGAAAATCCTTCAGCTTCGTAGTAGAGACCGGTTGCGTAGACAGCCACTTGCTCCCGAATCGATCCACCCAGCATCTGAGCAATACTTTTTCCTGATGCCTTTCCGAGCAGATCCCACAGCGCAATGTCAACCGCACTCAAAGCACCACCACCAAAACCACCAGTCAGGCCGTCGTTGTGAAGGCTATGAAACAATTGATGCCAAGAGCGTTGATATTGGAAGGATCCTTTCCAATCAACAACGGAGCAAAAATGTCGTGAATGGCCGACTGCGAGGGTGAAGCACCCCCTTCTCCCCAACCGACCAATCCATCGTCAGTGGTAATTTTGCAAATCAATGCAGTCCGATTTCCTGCCCATCCTTGAGACCAACCGAAAGGTTTATCAATCGGGCTTTCCAGCAAGTAGGTTTCTATCTTTTCAATTTTCATCAGGCTTTGGTCATTGATTGAGAATTTTACGGTTCCGATCGGCTCGGTACGTCAGGGACTGCCCCATCCAGCTCACAAATTCTGGCCGCATAGTGACAAGCCTTGGCGGCTATTTCTGCCAACGGCGCACCTTCGCAGACTCCGTTAATGATCGAAGCAGTAAATGCGTCTCCGGCACCAACCGTGTCTCGGACTTCGGCAGGAAAACCGGGTTGGTCGATCACCTCATTGGCTGATACTAGCAGCGCACCGTCCGCACCCCGAGTCATCACCACAAGTTCCAGATCAAAGTTTTTCATTAATTGCTGTAAAAGCGAAGGATGCGGATCCGCCATGCTCAGGCCAGAAGCTTTCGAAACGGATTCCAGCTCGTCATCGCTAAATTTGAGAAAGTTACACAGTTCAATGGATTCTTGGATGACCGCGTCGTTGAAAAATGGAAGCCTTAAATTGATGTCGAGGACTCGGCGAATATTGGCCGTTTTCGCCCGTTCCAAGGAGAACTGAATTGTTGCTTTTGAAATAGCAGAACGTTGGGCCAGCGAACCAAAATAAACCACATCGGCCTGATCTATGCGTCCTCCCATTTCCGTTGACCATGGAATTTGATCCCAAGCCACATCCTCCTCAATGGTAAATGTCGGCTTTCCAGATGTATCCATCTCCACAGTCACCACGCCTGTTTTTGAATCCTGGATTTGAGCAACCAAGGATACATCGATCCCATAATTCTCAAGAATGCTTGTACCCATACTTCCGCAGTCATCTTGCCCAACAGCGCTAACCATAGAGACACGGGCGCCCAAGGCAGCTGCATGGCAGGCAAAGTTTGCCGGAGCACCGCCAAAACGAGGACCTGTTGGAAACAAATCCCAAAGGACTTCGCCCAGCGAAATGATGTTTGGTCTGTTCAATTTTTCTTTGATCTTCAACAAATCTACTTACCGGCGGTAACTCGCCTCAAGAGCAATCAACAAACAGTTTAGGGTCTATTTTTGATTATTATGGATTTACAGATTCCTCGAGGGGACCAAAGCTTAACAATTCGCTATAACTACAAGGGTTACTGAAAGCAATTTTCTCATACCGATTTCCTGCTCAACTAAACTCAATACTCATTTTTATGTCAGGCCAAGCAATTGAAGAGTATGGTAGATCAGAACTGCCTTTCTACCAAGGTAAGAACGAACAATGCATGGTTCACTCTGCCAAGGCTAATCCCAAGGAATATGCAACCCTTGCGCACAACTACATCCGCGAAATAACCGGCCTGTAAATTTAATCAATTATTATTATGTCCGACACACAAACTGTTAGCCAGAACAACATGAATCGCATGCAAGCTCTGGGAGCCGACTGGTGGAATGACTCATGTGACATCACCGAACTTTCCGACGCCGTCGCCACCGGCGCAGTCGGGGCAACTTCAAACCCAGTCATAGTGGCCGCAGCCGTAGCACAGGATCCGGATCGATGGATTCCGGTTTTGGAGAAACTAATCGCCGATAATCCTTCTGACTCAGAGGAGGACATCGCTTGGAAATTAATAGAACGTGTAGGCACGGATGCCTCAAAACTGTTGTTACCTACATACGAAGCAACAAATGGGCAAAAGGGGCACCTATGCCTGCAAGTGAACCCCAAAGAATACCGCAATGCGGAACGCATGCTCGAACATGGAAAACACCTGGCTTCCCTTGCACCTAACATCGCTATCAAGGCTCCGGCAACCAAACCAGGGTTGGAAGCCGTGGAGGAAATGACCGCAGCCGGAGTTCGCGTGAACGTGACCGTTTCATTTTCTGTCGCACAGGCCGTCGCTGCTGCTGAAGCAATCGAACGAGGGTTGAAGCAGGCTGAAACTCCCGATGCAAATTTTCCCTACGTGACCATCATGATCGGTCGAGTAGACGATCAATTGAAACGCACTCACCAAAGCCAAGGTATCGATATTAACCCTGAATCGCTGGAATGGGGAGGCATCGCGGTATTCAAACATGCGACACAAATTTTTCGCCAACGTTGTTACAAGGGCACGCTGTTGGCAGCGGCTTATCGCAATCAGATACATTGGTCTGAAATCATCGGAACTGATGTGCTGCAATCGATCCCGTACGATTGGTGGAAAGGGTACCACAACGTTGACATCGAGCCAAGGCTCAGCCTGGATGAACCGGTCGATGAATCTATCCTGAATGACCTGAATCAATTTCCCGATTTCAAACAGGCCTATGACGAAGACGGAATGCAACCCGAAGAATTTGTGCACTATGATGCATCGATTCACACCATCAACCAATTCATTGAAGGCTACGAAGGTCTCCTGAAAACGGTACGAGACAAAATGCTCATTTAGGAATTTTTAAAATGAAGACTCCCAGGGCCGCGATGGCGTGCGCTTCTGCACCCGCGAATAGATCGTTACCTCCCGCTGGTTTGGCGATGCGGACTTGTGGAGGAAATAAATCAAGCCGATTACCTAATCATCATTATTCGAGCACCTTCGCGTATGCAAATTTCCAATGCGTCTGGACGGACCGCTACGGTGAGCGGTCCCTACCCTGGGACCTGATTTCAAATTGAAACGGTAAGGCGTGTTCGCCGAACGCACCGCCTTCGTAAGTTAAATGTAGTCTCCAATTTTAGCAAAATTCTAAATAACCCGAGCTATAGTTGCAAATGGTGACCTTTTTTACGTGCATCGCCTTTATGGGTTTTGTTGCCTGGTATTCCTGGAGCAAAACACGAGGAAAAATCTCAACCTCGAGCGGTTACTTCCTTGCAGGAAACGGGTTAACGGGTCTCTTCATCGGCGGTTCCTTGCTACTGACCAATATTTCTACGGAACAGCTCATTGGCCAGAACGGCATGACCTACGCCGGGAACATGACTCCTATGGCATGGGAAATTTGGGCCGTGCGAGGAATCATCCTCTTGGCGGTCCTGTTTCTGCCAATGTATCTGGGTGGCGCTTTTCCTACCATGCCATCCTTCCTTCAATCACGATACGGATCTGGAACTCAGCGACTTGTGGTAGGTTTGTTATTATTCGGCTATCTTTTCGTATTATCTCCGTCCGTTTTATACGGTGGTTCGCTTGCATTGATGAAGATTCTCAACGTGCAGGAGATGACAGGATTGTCACAAATCCAATCGTTGTGGCTGGTTACTGTAATTATCGGAATCATTGGGGCGATCTATGCCATCTTTGGAGGCCTTAGGGCTGTAGCCATTTCCGACACCTTAAACGGTATCGGACTCCTAGTCATGGGCTGCCTGATACCAATCTTCGGCCTAGTGGCTCTTGGAAACAAACTCGGTGGCGGTATAAGGACTGCCATGTATGAAATTACAACCACCCATACCTACAAACTGAATGCAATCGGCACAGGTAATGAACACGATGCGATTCCGATTTCAGCAGTCTTTACCGGACTTTTGGTCATGGCGGTCTTTTATTGGGGAACAAATCAGTTCATCATTCAACGAGCCCTGGGAGCCGCGAGTCTGAAAGAAGGTCAAAAAGGCCTCCTTCTGGCTGGTTTCTTTAAGATTATTATCCCATTCCTGGCCATGGCTCCCGGCCTTATCACCTTCCACTTGTTAGGACCGGAAATCACACCAACCGATATGGCCTACCCAGCGCTAGTCGCAGAAACCTTACCGGCACCATTACTTGGCTTGTTTATTGCGGTTTTGCTAGGTGCCGTCTTTTCAACGTACAATTCCCTCCTCAATTCATCGGCTACGATGTTTGCCATCGATATCTATAAGCCCCTTATCAATAAAAACGCCGACGATCATAAACTCATTTCGATCGCAAAAAACTTTGCCATTGGAGCAGCTATCCTTACGATCCTGGGAGCCCCCAATTTGATTAATGCACCCGAAGGTATTTTCATTTTCATCGCCAAATTTTCCGGATTTGTAGCTATCCCGATTGCGTGCCTAATCATGTTGGGCCTTTTCGCGCAGAACCTTCGAATCCCACATATAGCAGCCCAATTCATAATCATTTTCCATATTGTCAACTATTATACCTTGGTATGGGGATTCGAGAAGATGGGTATCGTCATTCCCATGCACTGGATGCACACCTTCAGCATTCTGTTTTTGGTGGAAACAGCGATCGTAATTATCTGGTCTTTAAAATGGCCGCATCACGAATCCTTCAGCCATCGACACAATCCAAAGGTGGAAATGGCACCTTGGAGATTCAGCATGCTGATCAGTGCCGTGCTTCTGTCACTCGCCTCATTGACATACGTAGTCTTCTCGAATGTGGGAGTCGCCTACCAAGGTGGAGTAGTTTCACCCAATTTCTGGTTACCCTTCGGATTCGCTCTTTTAAACTGTATTGCTTTTTGCTGTTGGGCTAATACCTGGCTACAGAGAAAGTATGAAAGCTTTGTCGCAAAACATTGGAGTCGACCTTCGGAAAATTGAAATGAAACTTATTAGTATTAAACAAAATGTAGAAGCTGCTTTGACTGCTATCCGACAATCGAAGAGTATCGCGGTTAAAACCGCTCCTCCCTCAGAAATCTCATGGACTTTGAAGACCTAAAAGGCAAAACAGTCGCGATCACTGGTGGAGCCGGAGTGATCGCTCACGGCTTGGGCCATGGATTGGCTGAGGTTGGAATGGACATTGTCATACTGGATATCGACGCCGAAAAAGCGGAAACGTTTGCCAGCGAACTCCAGGAACAACATGGAATCAAGAGCGCCGGAATTGGATGCGACGTCCTGGACCCCGATTCCATTAAACAGGCTCGTGATTCGATTGTAAAAACGCTGGGAAGCCTGGATTTTCTCATTAACGGAGCCGGGGGCAATAGTCCGGATGCCTCAACCGAATTGGAGCAATTGGAAAAGGATACAGAAGACTTTTCGGGCAGCTTTTTCGACCTTCCTCTGGATGCGTTTAGAAAAACATTAAATCTCAACCTTTTGGGCACCGTTCTACCGAGTCAGATTCTCGGCCAGCTTCTCGCTAAGCAAGGCAGTGGGGCCATCATGAACATCTCATCGATGAATGCCTACCGTCCACTCACCAAGATACCGGCCTACTCTGCCGGAAAATGTGCAGTTAGCAATTTCACGGAATGGCTGGCAGTCCACCTAGCTCAAACCGGGGTGCGTGTAAATGCAATCGCGCCGGGATTCTTTTTAACCGAACAGCTGAAGTTTCTGGCATTTGATGAAAAGGGAGAGCTGACCGATCGCTACCGTCGCGTGTTGCAACTAACTCCCATGAACCGCTTCGGGGATCAAAAAGAACTTATTGGCCCCACCCTTTTTTTGCTTTCTGAACTTTCCGCCTTCATCACCGGGGTCATAATTCCTGTTGATGGAGGATTTAATGCCTACAGTGGCGTCTAACCTACAAACACTTTTATGAATAAACAACTCAATATGGGAGTCATTGGGCTAGGCAGGCTTGGAAGCTTGTATGCCAATTACTGTACAAATCGCTTACCCACCGCTAATCTGGTGGCCGTTTCCGATATTCGCGAGGAAGTCGCCCAATCCGTGGCCAATCAATACGGGGCCGATAAGTATTACACCGATTACAACGACCTGCTGGCAGATTCGGCAGTTGAGGCCGTCCTGGTAGTAACTCCAACGAGTTTGCATCGCGACGTCGTTGTGGCGGCAGCCCAGGCCGGTAAGGCAATCTTTTGCGAAAAGCCACTTTCCCTGAGTGTGAACCAATGCAAAGAAATGGCAGTAGTGATCCAAGACACCGGAACCTTTTTCCAACTGGGGTTTATGCGACGCTTTGATAGCGCCTACCTCACTACGAAACAAAAGATGGAGGCCGGCGAAATCGGTAAACCCATCCAATTCAAAGGAACCTCAAGAGATAAAGAGCAAGCCTCCCTAGAATTCCTCGATCCAAAACATAGCGGGGGACTGTTCATCGACATGGGCATTCACGATTTCGATCTCGCCCGTTGGTTGATGGGGGAAGTTAAGAGTGTCTAGGCCGTCGGCGGATACCTGGCGTATCGAGAAATGGAAGACTTTAGAGACCCGGATAACGCCATCGTGAATATGTATTTTGAAAATGGCAATTTGGGCGCCATCGATCTTTCCCGAAGTGGATTCTACGGATACGATATTCAATCCGAGATTCTCGGCACCGCGGGATGCCTTCGCTGCGGTTACCTTCGGGAAACTCCCATCCAGGTCATGAAAGATAACGCCATATCTCATGATACCGTGCCCGGATTTTATGAGCGTTTTGAAAAAGCTTATATCGACCAATTGTTCGATTTTTTCGAAAATGTCATCCAAGACCGTGAACCCTCCGTCACTGCGGCCGATGGCCTGGCTGCTCTGAAGATTGGTTTGGCAGCCACAAAGTCTTACCATGAAAACCACGTTGTTGAAGTGAAGGAGATTGAATAGCAAGATGAGGGGGTATTTCAAGCGGCCAAATTTCGAAGTGGGCGGAGTTCAAATTGTTACGCTGCTTCTATTTACGATTTTGGCGGTTGGCTGCACTGAGGCAGAATCTCCTCCAAATATTGTTCTTATTCTTGCGGATGACATTGGTGTCGAAACCATTAACGCATATGGCGGGGAATATGTCACCCCGCACATCAATTCCTTGGCCGAAAATGGTGTTCGCTTTGACCAAGGACATGCCACACCGGTTTGCACCACAACGAGAACGCGCCTATTAGCAGGCACCTACAATTTCAAACATTACGATGCTTTCGGGCATCTCAATCCGGATCTCTACATGCTCACCCGCTTTATCAAGGATTCGGGCTATGCTTCGGTTGTGGTGGGTAAATGGCAATTGGCGGGCAATATGGAGTATGGTGGCAAGGGCACATTTCCCTGGGATGCTGGATTCGACGAACACCTGGTCTGGCAGTTAAAGCGCAACTTGAAGGGCAGCCGTTACTGGCAACCGACCCTCACCGAAAACGGATTGACTAAAACCTACTGCAAAGACGATTTTGCCCCCACCCTTTTCAAGGACTACGTGCTCGACTTCATCGACCGCAAAAAAGACGAACCGTTTTTTGTGTATTACAACTCGGTCTTGGCCCATGATCCTTGGACAACCACGCCCGACAGCCTCGAAGCAAAAAACCCGAAAGAAAAATTTGCCGGAATGATGGGATACCTGGACAAAATGGTTGGAGAGGTTTTAGCAAAATTGGAGGCGCATGACTTGACAGAAAACACCATCATCTGGTTTATCGGCGATAACGGCACCCACCCTCAGATTACTTCGCTGCGTCATGGAAAACCCATTATTGGTGGAAAATGGATTACCAAAACTTCGGGAACGCACGTTCCATACATCCTGCAATGGAAAGGCTCGCTACCACAAGGTGTAGTACGGGATGACTTGGTTGAGGTCTTGGATGTGTATCCAACTCTGGCATCAGCGGTCGGAAAGAATCCGAGAATCGAACTCGATGGCATCGACCTGCTGCCCTATGCTCGAGGAAATATCAATAGAACCCGGAACTGGATTTTCATGCATTACGATCCCCAATGGGGCAGCGACTATTTTAATACCTTTATGCCCGCCGCTCGCTTCATATTTGACCAGAACTGGAAATACTATGGAGACGGACGGTTCTACAACACTTCGAAAGATCCACTTGAGAAAGTGGAATTAATACCAGACGAATTTGGTGGCGAAACCATGGATGCCTACCGTGCTTTCAGCGAACAATTCCATTCTATGAAATCCGGACCTTTAAAAACCCCCTACATGAATGGTGGCCTGACTGCATTGAAACTCCCGGAACCCACTGAAGATTGTGAAAATTAATTATCAAACCAGACAATTAGCTTTGTTATTGGGTCTCATTTTGATGCCCGTTTTATTGCAGGCTCAAACAAACAAGAACGTCTTGCTTATCACTATCGACGATCTGAACTGTGATCTCGGTACTTACGGTCATCCATTGGTACAAAGCCCCCACATCGACGCCTTAGCCAGCAAAGCCATGCGATTCGATCGTGCCTACTGTCAGGCACCTCAATGTACTCCGAGCCGATCCAGTTTCTTGACTGGTCTCTACCCCGAACAAACCGGTGTCATTGGCCATGGAGCACATTTCCGAGATTTGATACCCAAAGTAACCACCCTACCCCAACTCTTCAAAGAAAACGGGTATTTTTCGGCCCGTGTCGGCAAAATTTTCCACTATGGTGTTCCAAGCGATATTGGGACCGATGGCCTGGACGACCCTGTCTCCTGGGACCACGTGGTTAATCCCCGAGGCATTGACAAGGACTATGAAGATAAGATGCACAATATTGATCCCAGCGATCCCAATATTGGAGGCATCCTTACTTGGATGAATATTGACAGTGAAGATGAAGAACACACCGATGGGATAGCGACGATTGAAACGATCAAGCTCCTCAAAGAAAACAATCCAAAAAAAACCGGAAAACCCTTTTTTTTTGGAGTCGGCTACTACCGTCCCCATGTTCCGTTCATCGCTCCGACTAAGTATTTTGACCTCTATCCGAAGGATAAAATCACGCTTATCGAAAACCAGATCCAGGACCGGAACGATATCCCATTGCCAGCCCTCGCAGACAGACCCAATCAGCTCACACTTTCGGAAGACGAACAAAGAGAAATCATTCAAGCCTACTACGCTTCCATAACCTATGTAGATGGTCAGGTGGGCAAACTACTGGTCGAACTGGATCGGCTCGGCCTCACGGATAGCACTATAATTCTATTACTTTCAGATCACGGTTACCACATGGGTCGACACGGTTTATGGCAAAAATCGGATTTGTTTGAAGGCGGGGTGCGAACTCCTCTGATCATTTCAGCACCCGGTGTTTCGAAACCGGGCACTGCCACCTCCTCGCTCATCGAATTTGTCGACCTCTACCCAACCGTCGTTGAATTAGCAGGCCTCAAAAAGCCGGACTACCTCTCCGGGAAAAGCCTGGTTCCTATCTTAAAAAATCCTGAGCATATCATACGAAACAGTGCCTACACGCTGGCTCCTACTTTTTCAAAAGTGTACCCGGAACTTCACTACCGAAACATTATCGGCTATACAATACGAACCGATCGTTTCCGCTACACTCAATGGGGTCCCGATGGAGTTCTCGGTGAAGAGCTCTACGATTATGACAACGACCCCAGCGAGCTTACCAACCTGGTCCGCAACCGTTCGTTCGAGTCAACCCGTTACAAATTGCGGCGCCAACTCCACTCCCGAATGACCGAGGCCCAAGTACCGGTTTACGAGCTTGAGGACTGACTCGCATTTAAAAGGCAAAAGAACTGGTTGTTTTTCAGAAAATCTGGATAAACGGTTCAGCATCCTAAAACCCCATTTATGCGACTTTTATTTCTCCTACTGATTTTCCCCTACTTTCTCTTGGGGCAATCCTACGTATTCCGCGGAGACGCCCCCTTATATCAGGAGTTTGTTGATTATGATTTTACCTTTCTGGAAGCGACGCTCGATTTAAGGGGCATTGCACCGGCCGGAAATACGGATAATTTAGTTCCTAGAGGCATTTTCATGCCGTTGGCAGAAGATGTGTTTGTGTGCTTTGATACAGAACTGCTTCGTATCGCTGGAATCTGGCGGGGCAATTTCACCACCCTTGAGGGGGTGGCAATCAAGTCCTATGGTAATCCATTTAATAAAAAGAACCCAGGTCAGAAAGTCCTGCCAGAACCCATTGGAGCTGTGGTAGCTTCAATAGGGTTGTATCCCGGCTGGCATAAAAAGGGAGGCATTTTTTTTCGTGATCCCCGCCAACGCTGGCTGAATGAGAAAGAATTAGGCCGCGGGCCTCTCCCACCGGAATATGGCGAATGGCTGGGGATCGAAGACTTGGGAGATACGGCGGTCCTCAACTACACACTCTTCGGTGGAAGCGTTAAGGAAAACTATCGCTTGGAAACGGTCGACAATCAACAAGTCGTGGTTCGGTCGATTCGCCTGGAAGGCGTCAATGAACCGGTCACCTTGATTGTAAACGATTTGGGAGAGGGTACCGCGGATCGATATACACTCAAACAATTGGACGGAAGTAAAGGTATTGTTGAAACGGCGATTGTTTACCCAGTCAAAGAAGGCCAATCGCAGTCACTCAAAGCCCCGGTATTTGATTTTTCAAGCCAGATTAAAGAAACCACCCATTGGCCAGATAGGATCAAAACAAATTTTGAGATGGGTGAAGCACAAGGCTCCTATACCGTCGACCAATTGACGATTCCTTACCCCAATCCCTGGGAGAGACGCATCCGACCTTTCGGCATCGACTTTTTCGAGGACGGAACTGCCGCAGTCGTCACCTACGATGGCGATGTCTATTTGATTTCTGATTTGGGCACTGTCGGAGGCGAAGCGGAATGGACCAAAATCGCAGCCGGTTTCAATGAACCCTGCTCCATCAGAATTCGCGATGGGCAGATTTTTGTCTTCAGCCGGCTGGGAATCACTCAGTTAGTCGATAGGAACGGCGACGGCGAAACGGACTTCTATAAAATGTTCTGCAATCGCTTTTTGCAAAGTGCGGAACCCCGAGACTTTCCCCATAGCCTCGTCCCCTGGGAAAAAGGTCAATGGATCATCAGTAAAGGAGGCCAGCAAAGTGATTATCCAACACCTCACAGCGGTCGTGCACTCCTCATTTCCGCGGACGGTAAAGAAGTCGGTTACTGGGCCTATGGTATGCGGAACGGTTATCTCAATTCCATTCCCGAAAGGAAACTGTTAATAGCCAGTGACCAGCAAGGTAAGTGGGTGCCGACTACTCCCTTTCATATCGTAAATAAGGACAGTTTCCTGGGATTCGAACCGGCCGGTCCATACGTTTCAAAAGAGGTTCAACCCCCCGCCCTTTGGTTGCCGCACCGGGTTTCTCCATCACCAATCGACCCCCTCTGGGGAGGTGATCCCCGTTTAGGAGCCTTATATAAATCCGTGCTGTTTATCGACCATACCAGACCCGGAATCACAAAGATCTTCATACCCGATGAAAGCCCGATAACCCAAACCGCCGGAGTCCCCATCGATCTGAAAATTTCAATGCCCTTATTGAAAGGAGCGATCAATCCAGTCGATGGCATGGTTTATATGACGGGTTTTCAGATTTGGGATGGCCCACCCATCGATAGATTGGAGGGACTCTCCCGACTAAGAGTGGTAAAACCTACTGACGAATATCCGATCCGGGCCAAACTGTTTGACGAAGGACTCCTCTTGAAGTTCTCCGAAAAGTTGGATGCAAAGAAAGCCCTGGACCCTGCCAATTACCAGGTCAGTACGTGGAACTATTTACGCCAGTCCAAATACGGTTCCGCTCAATACAAAGCCGATGGAGCCCCAGGAGTGGACAGCCGATTCATCCACTCCGTTCTACTTTCGGAGGATGAAAAATCCATTTTCGTAGCCATCGACGAAATGACCACTAGCATGCAGCTGGAATTGCAGTTCAACCTGTTCGATGATTGGAAAGGCGTCTACTTTACGGCCAACGAGCTACCCCCTGTTTCACTTTCAACCTTCGGATTTAGGAGCGTCCACTTCTCGAAACTTTTTTCAACACCTCCAACCCCCAGAGATACTTCTGCGAAAAATACCATCGTATCCGAATCTCGGGGGCAAGATCTCGTCAAGTTTTATGGTTGTGTCGCTTGCCATTCAATTGACGGATCCACAGAAGGGAAAAGCGGACCGACCTGGAAAGGTTTATGGAAAGCCAGGCGTATGTTGCCGGATGGATCAAGAATACGAGCTACGGAAGAATATTTAAGGGACTCCATCTACGAGCCTGAAAAAGTTTTCCAACTCGGTTACCAGGATGAGGAAGCCGGAATGCCTTCCTATAAAGGAATCCTATCCGAAGCTGATGTGGATTCCATTATTTTGTACATCCGCTCACTTCACAGGTAGTGTTGCTATACATCAAATATGCAACGTGAACTATTTGCAATTGATAGGGCAACGGAGTCTCGTCTCGCCAATCCGGACTCAGAGAGGAATATGATGCACCAGAGTTTTTCAAGAAAGGAACCTTTCTCCTTTTGCTATACCGATTTGGACCCGTCGTTCATAGCTTAAAAAGCAATGTATGAATGGATGTGTTTGAATCAAGTGCCACAATACATAATGCTTTTATTGTATTAAATGAATCCTCTTTCACTTTCCGTTCGCATCGCCGAAGGATTTCAATCCAAGAAGCATCCCATAATAGACTTGGAAGCCATTGCTTCTCTGGCCAGGGAAGCAAGTTACGATGCACTTTGCATGCGGGCTTCGCAATTAGGAGTTCAAACTTCTGGCAAGGATACACAAGAAGGCATTCGTATACTCGATACAAAGAAATTGCCAGTGACAATGTTAACAGGTGACTTCGATATCGTTTACAATAACAAAAATGGGCCCGATTGCCTACGCAACATTCGACCTTACTTAGAATTAGCAAAAAAACTAAACACTCCGCTTTTGCGGGTAGCCGTCAAAAAAGAAAAAGATATCCAATGGGCACAAAAGGCGGCGGACGAGGCAGAGAAATACGAGCTAAAGCTGGCACACCAATGTCATACTCAAAGCCTGTTCGAAACAATTGAAGGAATTGAATCTACGCTGAAAAAAATCGAACGACCCAATTTCGGATTGATTTATGAACCTGCCAATCTGGAGATTTGCGGCCAGGACTACGGTGCAAAAACCATCGAGCGACTATCTCCCTGGATTATGAATGTTTACCTGCAAAACCAGATCCTGAATCCAGATGGAGCCGTGACTCTGAACACTTGGTGCCGTGGTCCAGTGCCCTTTGATATCACTGAAATTCATGAACCCACTGGAATCGATTTTCCTTCGATCATTAATGGACTTAAGGCCGTCAACTACTCAGGGACAATCACCGTTCATCAGTGTGCTCCAAAAGGTACGACTCCTTCCGAATCGGCAAACACAACATCTAGGTACCTAAGGGAATTAATTAAATAGTATCAAATCAAATCCCAGGATATCGATATTAAGCTTCAGATAAGGAAGAAGAATAGTGGATTTTCATCCCCTAACTACTTGCAAAACTATTACCAAATAAAAACACTCAACACCAGCAATGAACCGCCGTTCCTTTCTCCTTTCCTCCACTGACGCCGTGGTTGCGGCTCCGTTCATATCCACCACAGCCGGATCACACCATGAAAAAATCCGTATCGGCCAAATCGGTACCAAGCACGGGCATGCTTCCGGAAAGATGAAAGCCTTGCGGAAGCAACCGAAATCGTACGAAGTAATCGGCATCTTCGAACCCGATCCCAAACAAAGGGGAAAAACCAAAAAATATAAGGCGTACGAAAACGTCCCATGGATGAAGCCCAGGGCGGCTACGAAAAAGGGGTCCACAATGTCAGCTTGGATAAAATGGGCGGTACGATGAAGAATTTGAGAACTTGACCAAAGTCATTCGCGGTAAGAAAGAATTTGGCTGGTCCCATCAGCACGATTTGGTCACACACGAAACACTGCTCAGAGCCTCGGAGATGCCGATTGACTAATCAAAAAAGCTGGACGGCTTCGCAAAGAAATTTGAAAGATTTATTTGATAGAAAAACTCAATCGAAATTAATCCCAAATAATTAATGAGAAACTCAACTCTACTCCTTTTCCTCATTTTTGGATCGTCTCTATCCGCTACTACCAATTGGCCACAATTCAGAGGCTCCGATTCCCGCGGAATTGGCCAGGGAGAAAATTTACCCGACATCTGGTCGTCCACTGAAAACGTAGCCTGGGCCACTGACCTTCCAGGCCGAGGATGGTCGTCCCCGATCGTTTGGGGGGATAAGGTATTTCTGACCACGGTAGTCAATTCGGGTATTTCTGAAGAACCCCAAAAGGGACTCTATTTCGGAGGGAATCGCCTGGAAGCACCTGAAACTGTCCATACCTGGATCGTCTACTGTTTGGACCTGAATTCGGGCAAAATCAATTGGCAGCACACGGTAAAAGAAGCCAAGCCGGAAAAAGGCATTCACATCAAAAGCAGCTATGCTTCGGAAACACCGGTGAGCGACGGAGAGGATGTATACTTCTATTTTGGAAACGTCGGACTGTTTGTGTATGATCTGGAGGGAAACCAAAAATGGACTAAAGATTTCGAACCTCGTTTTACGAGGCATGGATGGGGAACCGCCGCATCTCCCTTCCTCTACAAAGATCAGATCTACATTATCAACGACAACGAAGAAGAATCATGGCTGATGGCTATAGATAAATACACCGGTAAGGAACTCTGGCGAACCGATCGCGAACAGGAAAGCAATTGGTCCTCTCCTTATGTGTGGGAAAATAATCTACGGACCGAAATCATAATTCCCGCCACTAAAAAAGTGCGCTCCTATGATATAGAAGGCAAAGAACTCTGGTCCTTTGAAGGCATGTCCAGCATCACTATCGCTACCCCTTACGAGGCAGACGGACTACTTTATGTAAGCTCCGGATACGTCGGAAGCAGGAACAAACCCATCTACGCGATCCGACCGGGCGCCAGTGGTGATATCTCCGTGGATGAAACCAACAATTACAATGAGTTCATCGTATGGTCCGACTGGCATGCCGCGCCTTACAATCCCAGCACCTTAGTTTATCAGGATAATCTATATGTGCTGTGGGACAGAGGCCTGCTTTCCATCATGGATCCCAAGACGGGAGAAATTCACGTAGAGAAAGAACGCATTCCACGGGACCGTAGCGGGTTCACATCCTCTCCCTGGGCCTATGACGGCAAAGTGTTTTGTCTGAGTGAAGATGGAGACACCTTCGTCTTCAAAGCTGGCAGGACCTTCAAGCTGCTGCATGTCAACCGATTGGCGGAAGACGACATGTGTATGGCAACCCCGGCCATCGCCGGAAACAAGCTTCTCATTCGCACAGCAGCCCGCCTCTACTGTTTCGCAAATTGAATTAGGCGATTATATCTTTCACCACGTGCGCATCTTCCACGCCGGTCAGTTTCTGATCGAGGCCTTGGTGTGGGAAAATAAGCTTGTTGTGGTCGATACCCATTTGATGGAACATCGTGGCATGTAAGTCGCGGACATGAACCGGATTGTTGGCGACGTTGTAGCAGAAATCATCGGTCTCACCATAACTGATTCCGCCTTTTATGCCTCCACCGGCCATCCAGGTCGTGAAACAACGTGGGTGGTGATCACGGCCGTAATCAAATCGATCGTTGGGCTTGAAGTCTTGAGCATAGGTGGTCCGGCCAAATTCGCCGGCAAATACAACCAGTGTATCTTCAAACAATCCACGCCGCTTTAGGTCAGTCAAAAGTCCGGAAATCGGCTGATCGACATCCCGGGCCTGGCCCTTCAAATGTGTGGGTAACTGACGATGGTGATCCCAACCTCGGTGGAATAACTGAACAAATCGCACATCGCGCTCGGCCATCCGACGGGCCAAAAGACAATTACGCGCAAAGGATCCGGTTTGATGGACCTCTGGACCATACAGCTTCAATGTCCCTTCGCTCTCCTTGCCTAAGTCGGTCAACTCGGGAACGGACATTTGCATGCGAAATGCCATTTCCTGTTGGGCCATGGAAGTGCGAATTTCTGGATCTCCCGTCATCTCCTCCTGTTCCGCGTTTATCTTGGTGACAAAGTCCATCATCTTATGGCGGGCCTGACGATCAACACCATCGGGATTGGACAAGAACAGGACGGGATCTCCGACAGACTGAAATGCGACCCCTTGATGCTTAGTCGGCAAAAATCCCGTCCCCCACAAACGGTGGTAAAGCGCTTGTACGTTCGTCTTGCCGGACCAAAGCGCCGAACTCAGGACGACAAAGTCAGGAAGGTCCTTGTTGAGCGATCCTAAGCCATAACTGAGCCAGGAGCCCATACTGGCTCCGCCGGACATCTCTTCACCCGTGCAGAAAAAGGTTTTTGCCGGGTCGTGGTTGATTGCGTTGGTATGAGTCGATTTGATCAGGCAGATGTCGTCCACGTGCCTGGACAAATGCGGAAGCAATTCGCTCCATATCAGACCGCTCTGACCTTGGGCTGCGAATTTAAATGCAGAAGCGCAAATGACCTGGTCTTTCCCATGAGTCATCACGGTGACCCGTTGTCCTTTACTGATTTCCTTGGGCAATGGTTGTCCGTGCAGCTTTTCCAATCCCGGCTTATAGTCGAACAAATCCAACTGACTTGGCGCACCCGCCATGAAGAGGAAAATTATACGCTTGGCCTTGGCTGGGAAATGAAGGCCGGGTTGGGCTCCGGAAACCAAGGGTTTCAAAGCACCGTTTAAAGCGACCGTCCCGAGCCCTATACTGGCTCGCTTGATAAATTGCCGACGGTTCAAGGTATCGCAGTATGATTGGAATTGGCTCATGTTTATCTCCTTACTTTTGCGAGTTCCAAATTTAAAAGGCCGTGAGTGACCATTGTCCAGGCAGCCACTTCAACGCGTTCAGAAATACTGGAATCTTTCATACCAGAAGTCATGGATTTGGCGAGCTCGGGTTTGCCCTCATAATACTTCTTAAAATCGGCCAATGTCTCTTTCATCAAATTTAATCTATCGGCACCTGGTAAATGCGATGTAATGATCTCGTAGATATGTTTCAGGCCTGCATCAGCGCCGTTGGTTTCTTCAAGGGCATTCATAGAGGTCACTTTTGCGGCCTTAAAATACTCTTCCTCATTCATCAAAAGCAAGGCCTGTAAGGGCGTATTCGTTCTTTCCCTACGTGCGACACAAAATTCACGGGACGGTGCATTCATGAGGGTCATTTGGGGTGGAGGCATCCCTCGCCTCCAATATGTATACAAGCTCCTGCGGTAGATCTTCTCACCCTCATCCGCCACGAATGAAAACGGGTGATCCATGCTTACCATTCTCCAGAGCCCCGGCGGCTGAGGAGGCTTCACGCTTTTCCCATACATGGACCGGTTCAATTGGCCACTTACCGCAAGAATCTGATCGCGAATCATCTCGGCATCCATCCGGTAACGCGAACCCCGAGCCAGTTTCCGGTTGTCAGGGTCGGCCTTAAACTCCTCGAGTGTGGCATCCGAGATTTGCTTGTAAGCCTTGGACAAAACGATCTCGCGAATGAGCTGTTTAACATCCCAACCAGAGTCTCGAAATCGGATAGCCAAGTAGTCCAGCAATTCCGGATGGCTTGGCCACTCGCCTTGTAATCCGAAATCTTCGGATGTCTTGACTAAGCCCACTCCAAACAGGTTTTGCCAAAATCGATTGACCGCAATGCGCGCCGTCAATGGGTGGTCAAGCGTAACCAGCCATTCAGCTAGGTCCATGCGCGTGTAAGAGCCCTCCTTGTCCGGTAGCGAAGGTAAAAACGCAGGCGTGTTGCGCTCCACCCGATTCCCCGGATTTTCGTAATCTCCACCTATGAGCATTCGCGTTTCCCTGGGATGATTCATTTCAGCCATGATCATAGCAGCTGGAATATCTTTCAGAAATTTCCTTTTCCGATTTTCCAGATCCTCCTGCCGCTTAACAAACTGTATGATCGTATTCGTACGGACTTTTGTCATCCAGGCGCTGGTATGATCGGGGCCTGTTATCTCAACCGCCGGCCTCCATGGAGCACTTTCGTTTTTTCGGACCAACCAGTCCGAATCAGAGGAGAATACCGCGACGGATTCACCTTGATCATATTCGAGAATAAACGAAAATCCGACTTTCGCCAGCTCTCTTCTGGCGAGCTGCGCGGGAGTGAGTGGGCGAATATACACGGATTCCTTCTCCTCAGCCTCTGCCCTGGTTGAGACGGCGATAATCTCATTCTTCCCAAAACGAAGCAAATTGCGAACGTCAGCCACCAAGCTTTGATCCTCCGAATAGGCCGTTCCCAAAGAAGTACCGTTGATCCAGACTTCGGTGTTGGATTTGCCCGCAAAACGAGCCAGGACTGAATCCGGTAACGAGGACAAAGCAAGAGACGTCTTAAATTCTGTGTCGGCGACATCGGAAACATCTTCATCCCAAATCCACGACGCTTGTACTTTGTCAAATACCTTTGGATAGTCGTCTTCCAGGTTCTGAATCCTTTGTGCAGCCTCTCGTTCAATATCCAAGGCATGCTGTTCCGCACCAAAAGTAGCGAGTACTCCATCCTCGCTGGGAGTGGTAAGGTTGATAAACGGTGGTTGTAGCCCTCGCTCGGGTGCCCGTACCGTTTCCGGGGCTCCCACGAAATTATTGAAGAAGGCGTAAAGTTGGTAGTAATCCCTCTGAGTAATAGGGTCGTACTTGTGGTCGTGGCATTGAGCACATTGTACGGTCAAACCAAGAAACGCTGTGCCAAACGCTTCAACCCGGTCAGATACATTCTTGTGCAGGCTTTCGGCTGGTTGTGCGGTTCCTTTGTCGATAATCATATGCAGGCGGTTGAAACCCGATGCGATTAGCTGCTCCCGACTGGGGTTCTCAAATAGATCTCCGGCCAGCTGGTATTTGATAAATTCATCAAAGGGGAGGTTGTCGTTAAATGAACGGATAATCCAATCGCGTAATGGAGAGAACTCACGATGGAAATCTTTGTGCATTCCATTGGTGTCGCCCAAGCGCACCAAGTCAGCCCAATAGCGGGTCATGTGCTCACCGTAAGAATTATCAGCCAGCAAGCGGTCGACCAGTTTTGTGTAGGAATCCGGCCGTGTATCTTTAATAAAATCCTGAATCTCATCCACGGCCGGTGGCAATCCAGTTAGGTCGAAAGTCACTCTGCGAATCAAGGTCCGCTTGTCTGCCTCAGCCTTAGGCTGTAAGCCTTCCTTTTCCAGCGATGCCATCACATAGTGATCCACAGTATTGTGAGTCCAAGATTCGTCTTTGACTTCGGCCGGCTCCGAAATTTCCGGCGGAATGTAGGCCCAGTAATCCTGATATTCGGCACCTTCCAATATCCATTGTTTGAATACTGCGATCTCTTCCTCGCTCAAAGCCGGCTTATGCGCCTCGAGTGGAGGCATGCGATCCTCTTCAAAGTCATCAGAAATCCTCCAGATTAATTCACTCTCATCGGGATCTCCCGGTTTGATGACAAAGTAATCCTCACGCTGGGTCAAGGCACCCTCCGATCCATCCGGAATATCCAGCCGCAAATCCCCCTTACGATCTTCGGCATGGGGTCCATGGCATTGAAAGCACCGATCCGACAGGATGGGCCGAATATCGCGGTTGAAATGGGCCTTTTCAGCAGAAACGAGATTTCCTGCCACAAAAAGTCCGATCAATGCCAAAGTGTATTTATTGGGGTGTCCTTTCATTCCGCATTGTCAAACAAACGCACCATTGAGCCTGAATGTTCCTAAAAAGTCAAAATCGATCCGTAATTTAGACTTCTATCATTATTGAGGCCAAGTTTACGATAATTTGATGAAGTTTAGAGTTCTAATCTCGCTCATCCTGCTACTTTTGGTGGCATGCGTTAAAAAGACGGACCGAGAAACACTTCCACTGAAGAATACCATATCAGAATCGGTTGAATACGAAAGCCTCGTTATGGAATAAGAGGATTGGCTAACGCTGCCACCAACCTGCAAAATTTCGCCCAACATGTTGGCAAATATTCTGCTGTGACCAGAAGTCGGCGAAGGGGATCGCAAATCGCGGAAAAGCCGAATTCGTTCATGGATTTCCGGTCGGCCTATCCTTTTTCGGGAAAGCATGGTCGGAAGGCGAACTGATCAGCAATAACTACGGATTCGAACAAGCGACCCAGGCAAGGAAACCAACAGAGTATCTCCCTTCGGTATAGTATTAGCCTTTTAACCCTTGAACATAAATCGGGTAACCATGAACGTAGAACCGTGAACCCGAAATCTATTCGAACATGAACCGCCGAAACTTTTTAAAAACTACTGGCCTGGCTGCAACCGCTACAAACCTTCCTGTGTGGTTTGCCGAAGAACTCATGGCTCAACCTTCTGTGCCAACCCCAAAAATGAAAAACGATCGGATCGGATTAGCTCTTGTCGGTTGCGGAGGTCGAGGTAAGGGTGTCGCTAGGGTGGCATCAAGCTACGGAGACATGGTGGCGGTCTGTGATGTGGACGACCAGCAAATTGACAGTGCAAAAGAATATTGGCCGAAGGCCACTGGTGTTAAGGACTTTCGCAAAGTCATGGAAATGAAAGATGTCGACGTAGTAATTTGCGGAACGGTCGATCACTGGCATACGCTGGTTTCCCTGGCCGCCATGAAATCGGGCAAAGACGTTTACTGTGAAAAGCCACTTACCCTCTATATCGACGAAGGCAAACACTTGGTAAAGGAAGAGAAACGATCAGGTCGTATCCTCCAAACGGGTACGCAACAACGAAGCGATCCCAATTTCCGGTTGGCATGTGAACTGGTGCGCAATAGGCGGATTGGTAAACTCAAGGAAATCGATGTTTACCTCCCAGCCGGCCAACGCGATGGTCCTTTTGAGGCCGCACCGATTCCCACTGGCATCGATTGGGATATGTGGCAAGGGCAGACTCCTTACGTGGAGTACATCAAAGAACGAACCCACTTATACTTTCGTTATTGGTGGGAATATTCCGGCGGAACAATGACCGATTGGGGCGCACACCATAATGACATCGCCTTATGGGCCACCGGCTTTGAAAGAAGTGGCCCTGTTTCTGCAAAAGGCAGCCCTTTGATAGACATGATTCCAAGGGGTTTCACGGCTTCTAGCGAATACGAGCTTGAGTATGCTTACCCCAATGGGGTGATTCACCGCTGCCGTAGCACGACAGCCAACGCCTGGAACGGTTATGTGGTAAATCCTTTTGGGCAACAACACGGCGTGAGGTTACAAGGCACCGCCGGTTGGATCTGGGTTACTCGAGGAGCCATCGAATCCAGCGTGCCGGAAATCCTGACCGAACCCCTTCCTTCCAATGCGGAACGCCTCTATGCCAGCAATGACCATATGAAAAATTTTATCGATTGTGTCCGCTCCCGCAAAAAAGCCATTTGCGATGCCGAGATTGGCCACCGTTCAGCCACAATGTGCCATCTGGGAGTGACTGCAGTGCGCTTGGGACGCAAGGTTGAATGGGATCCCAAGAAGGAAAAATACAAAGGCGACAAAGAAGCCGAAGCCATGGCTAAGCTCCCGATGCGGAAGCCATGGGACTACAGCATGATTTGAGCACATCTGCCAAAGTCCAAAATTCAAGGCGTAAAGGAATCTTCTTAGTCGTAATCAGCGGTTGCTGTTGGGGATTCCATGGAATCCTGATCAAATACGCTATTGGTCTGGGCATTTCTTTCTTCCAAGTATTCCTTTTCGAAGTCCTGTTCGCAACAGCATTTTTTGCCCTATTCTACAAACGATTCTTTGGGGAACTTAGACCTCGGAAGTTCACCCACTGGCTGCTTCTAGGTGCAATCGGATTGGTTACCATTGGAGTTGGGTATTTTTTATTTCTTTCGTTCAGTCTCGGGCCCGTCGCTATCGGAGCAACCTTGATGTTCATGTACTTACCAGTGGTCTATGCGTTCACACTGTTATCTGGGTATCAGAAATTTTCGGCAGTCAAACTGGCTTCCATCAGCCTGGTGTTATTGGGTGCGGTCTTCTCCACGGAAATTCTTTCCACTTTTAATCAACCGGGCGCCTTGCCAGCAGTGTACACAGCAATTATCGCATCGATGTGCTACGCCATAGTCTTTATTCTGACTCCCAGAGTGGCGGAATACACAACCGCTGAATTCAGGTCTTTTTCAATTTCGCTTATTGGACTCGCCGGCAGCCTCATCGTTTTTGCCTTCATGCCAACTCTCTGGTTCCCAATTGGTGACAATTTTTGGCCAATCTTTGGCATGGCATTGGTTCTGTCTGCCGTTGGTCAAACCTTGCCAGTGATCACGCTTATGAAAGGCCTTCCAATCACCGGTAGCAGCTTGGGAGGAGTGCTCGCAACGATTGAATTACCAATAGCAATTTTTGCCTCAGCGCTGCTCCTGGGTGAGTCGTTTAACATGCTAAAAGTAGTAGGCGTTGTCCTGGTCCTGAACGGAATTATTGTTTACAACCGTGCGGAGCGTTCCAGGGAATAAAACCAGTGTAAATATCTAATTCTTGCTAGTGTGCCTCACCAATGAATCCTTTTGATCATTTGGCAACGTATTATCCTTGAGTGAAAGTTAAGTGCTACAAATTTTCCATTTTGATTTGCTGTATAGCGTCTTTGGAAGATGCAGCGGAACCGGCTCTGATTATTAATTTATCGGAAGTTAATCCAGCTCCGAATGTCCTAACGAGAGCTTACGGCTGTGGCGAACAAGGCGAAGGAACAAGCGGTGTTCCGGTTACCGGCAGGTTTGATTGCAATGGAGATAGCCATTTGGACTGCGCATTCGCGCAAATGCGCGGAGACCTCTTTGGAAGAACCGGTGCGGAAAGCGACCCTTATTTTTGGGAATGGGACAATTGGAGATACACTTAATGCTCACATTCCTCAACCAGGTATGCTAATAATAGCCGGCGTATAGAAACACGAAACTGAAGATGCTGATATCTGGAGGGGAACGTTCAACTCACAACGTCCTCATGAGGCCTTGGAGATGAAGACACCGGCTGAAGTATATCACGACAGTTCTGAGCCATGGGGAGGTAGTCCTTGCGATATCGAATATTCAAAAATGATGACACGACGTGTAACCAACAACGGTAGCATTAAAATCGATGGTCAACCTATACGTATCTCCATTGCCTTGACTGGGTGGAGTGTCGGGTTAACCCCCTGTCTAAAAAGACCGTATGGAGCTATGCTTTGCCCGACTCAAACTTGGTGAATTGACCTACAAACTTAAACCTTTCATCGCCTCGATGGCCCTGCCATCGAGGCTCAAATTCAAAATAAGATCGCAAATCAATCGTAATATAACTCATAACATGAACCGTTCACTTACTCTTCTAAGCGTAAACCATGT
>DDZZ01000019.1:0-108471 GCA_002346535.1 Opitutales bacterium UBA2995
AGGTCTCATCGAGCGATAGGTTGTGCACCGAAACGGATGATATTCCGATTTGTTCCCGTTGAATCTTTTGGCATGAAGGTAGAGTGAAAACAGTGAGGACCAGCAACAGTTTCAAACTCAATCCATTTAATTTCATTATGTCACCAGCGTTTCGTCGTGCGCGAATTAGATACCGGCTCAAAAATAGAAGCGTTGGCTGACTCTGCCTGCCTCACGTGCTTCCACCAGTTCTTTTGTCTTTGGATCTTCGGTAACTTCGGCGCCAATCACTTCCCACCAGATGTCTGCATCGGGAGTGTAGCGGTATTTTTCGGTTGGCACTACGATCATACAGGAACCTTCCTCAGCCCGTGCGGCGATCAAGGCCTGTCGGATTTCATCTTCGTTGGTCGCCTGCCAGGCCTTTAAGCCAATGCTTTCTGCATTCTTTACGTAATCAACGTCGATGAATTCCCCATCGTCCAGCAGATTTGTTTCAGGATCCCGTATCTTGAACTCGTTGCCGAGACTATGTCCGACTAGCGCCTTTTGATGCCCATGGATGGATTGATAGCCACCATTGTTAACCAGTACAACCGTGATCTTGGTTCGTTCCTGAATAGCCGTAACCAACTCCATAGGGTGTAACTGATAATTTCCATCCCCCATCAGTATAAAGACTTCCCCTTCCTTTCGGACCATTTTGACTCCGATCGCGGCGGGAATATCAAAGCCCATGCAGGAATTTCCAAACTCTAGATACAGCGTTCGCCCATTGCTGGAGTCAAAAAGCTTGGTCAGATCTGCCGGAATGGTGCCGGCGGCAGCCACGAGTGAGTCTCCGGGTTCCATCATGTCATTTAGGATGGTTACCAGGTGGCCCTGGTTAATTGCTTCTCCAGGGTGTTGCACGATTACCTCCTTGTCCAAAAGATCGTGCCACTTCTGCTTTTGTATCGGAACTTCTTGTACGTATTCCGAATCAGGCTGTATGCCAGCGGCCTCCCCGGCTTGGGTCAAAACCCGCAAGGCTTCTCTGGCGTCAGCCATGATTGGCAAGGAACCAAGCTTGAATGCGTCATGGCTACATACGTTGATGCCAATGAACTTAACCAGCGGATTTTGAAATGCGCTGTTCGAGCCGGTGACAAAGTCGTGAAGCCGGGTTCCGAGGCAAAAGACAAGGTCTGCCTGGGTACTGAAATGAGCCGCCGTCGGGGTACCGGTGACACCAACGCCGCCCACCAACAAATCTGAGTTGTTCCGAATGGCACCCTTCCCGGCATGAGTTTCTGCCACGGGGATGCCGAACTTCTCAGCAAACGTTGCCAGTTCCTCCCATGCTTCAGAGTAGTGAACGCCCCCACCGGCAATGATGAAAGGTCTTTTGGCTTTTTTCAAAAGTGCGATAGCCTCTTCAATTCGCTGAGCGTCCGGCTGCCGGCGTTCAATCCGCCACACATGTTTCTCAAATAAGTTGACTGGGTAATCAAAGGCGTAGCCCTGGATATCCTGCGGTAGTGCTATGGTGACCGCTCCGGTTTCGGCAGGGTCGGTAAGGACCCGCATGGCTTCAGGCAAAGAAAACAAGACCTGTTCAGGCCGTGTGATCCGATCGAAGAATTTACTTACCACCCGAAAACAGTCGGTCACGCTCGTGTCCATGGACGTGGGGTGATCGAGCCCCTGCAGCACCTGACCTTGGAAACGGGTTGCGTAATAGTCTGAAGGAAGAAGCAACACGGGTAAACGGTTAACTGTAGCCGTAGCTGCGCCGGTGAGCATATTGGTCGCCCCGGGTCCAATAGATGAAGTGCAAGCCATCGTTGCCAATCGTAAGTTGGCCCGGGCGAACCCACTGGATGCGTGTACCATCGATTGCTCATTGCAAGGCTGGTAAAACGGAAGGTCTTGGCCGTATTCCACCAAGGCCTGACTCAGTCCCGATACGTTGCCGTGACCGAGTATCCCCCACATGCCTTGAACGAGACGCCTTTCAGTCCCGTCCCGTTCACTATATTGCGTCTGAAGGAACTTAACCAGTGCTTGCCCGAGTGTGAGGCGGACGGTGTCTTGAGCGGTATAATAATTCATAGGTCTATGTATTTGGTTGATCTAAAAGTTTATTCTGAAAAGTGGGTAAATGTATTTGGTTGTCTACGACGAGGTCGGGGTCAGTAGTGACATGCTTGATGATCATTATTGGCTTCCCAACGGCGTAACTTCCTCCCACTTGCCACTTCGCCAAGAACGGACCATGGCGGCGTTTACTTCGGCGACTCGCAAAGCATCTTCTAAACTGGGAGTGTGTTGCCGGTCGTTGATGATCGATTGCAGGAATTCGTATACCTCGATCACCTTAAGATCCTCGTATCCAATGCCGTTACCCGAACCGGGTACAAAATTTCCATGGTGCGGATAATTGTCACCAGCGAGAACCCTCATGTAGCCGTCGTCAGCATCGCCATCGCTGGGCATATAAAGTTGCATCTCGTTCATGCGCTCGAAGTCCCAGCTAGCCGCACCTTTGGTACCGTTGACTCCAAAGCTAAATTGACATTTGGGCCCGAAAATAGTCCGTGACGTTTCAAAGCTCCCACGCGCACCATTGGCAAACTCAACTAAAGCTCCAACGTAATCTTCATTGTCAACTTCACCCATCGGATCTCCGAGTCGACCTAAAGAATAGTGTGTCCCTCTACCTGGAACTGGCAGGGGTCTTTCTGTGATAAAAGTATGTGACTGGCTGCAAACGCGTTTGACCGGCCCGGCCATCATGTGGGCCAAGTCCACCACATGGGACATTAGGTCACCCAAAACACCTAAACCTGCCAGATCCGAGTCAAATCTCCAAGAGAACTGCCCCATTGGGTGGCTACCATACATGGAGAAAAAGCGCCCCTGATAGTGGGTCAGGTCACCCAGTTTACCTTCCTGGATGAGGTTGCGCGTATGTTGTACCAGAGGGGTCCATCGATAGTTGAATCCGGTTCCGCTTTTGATACCAGCCTCTCGGGTCGTTTTTGCGATCTGCGCGGTTTCTTCCGGTGTTCGGCCTACGGGCTTTTCACAAAAGACATGTTTTCCTGCTGCCGCCGCAGCGCTGACAAGTTCCCCGTGCAGATTATTGGGAGAGGTTATGTTGACGACTTTCACGTCCGGATGTTCGATCACCTTTTGCCAATTAGTTGTGCTATTCTCGAATCCCAGAACCGCTTTGGCCTGGTCAGCCCTTTCTTCTACATTGTCCGCACAGATTATAAGTCGGGGCATTATATCTCCCTCGGGAAACCTTAAAGGTATTTGCAGGTAGGACCGGGTATGGGCCTGGCCCATCCACCCCATTCCGATCACTCCAATTCCAATCGTTGTCGGCATATTTTAATCAGTTTTTCGGTTTATTAAGTATGACCTTATCGTGCTCCAAGCTACAGGATTCGTTAAGTGCTTTTTTCGTTCCAGCTAAATCCGAATCTTTCATGTGATCTTATGTATTCATTAATCCCTGATATTTTTTATTGGAGAGAGTGTGTTTTCAACTACCAGCCAAGCTCCTCGCGTAAAAAAGCGCGATTGCTTTTGGCGCATGCAAGAGCATCCACACCCTTTTCGACAATAATGTCCTGTTCGACCGTACCCCAGCCTTGGTAATCGATCGCGGTTAATATCTTCGCAATCCCCTGCCAATCGATGGTGCCTTTTCCCAACTCAGGAAAAACTCCCGACTCAACCCCATCAAAATAGTCGCCCTCACGCGTCAGCACCTCATCACGCACCAGGTTGTCACATTCTTTGATATGAACGTACCAGGTTCGGTCACGCCACTTGTCCAGTACGGCAACTGGATCACCCCCGCCGTAGGCGATGTGAGCCATATCGTAACAGAGGCCGACAATTTCAGGATTTGTTCGCTGAAGGGCCGCATCGATTTCAAAATCGGTTTCCAGGAACCCGCCCACATGAGGATGCATGACCGATTTCATGCCATATTGCTCGTGCACGAGCCTGGCGAAATCATTAATGTTCTGAGCGGCTCGATCCCAATCAGATTCACTAAGCGAATCTTCCATCCGAATCCGACCAGCCCGGCGAGCACGATTATCATCAACGAATAAAGTGTCCGATAGGACCACATGACCACAACCCATCGCCGCTAAAACTTCTACTGTTTCCAGGGCTTCGTGGTAGACGGTCCCATCCTCTTTTCCTTGAAGAAAACTAATAATGACAAAGGCCGATATCAACTTTAGGCTGCGGCCATCCATTTCCCCTTTAAGTTTCTCGATGTCAAAGGGAAGATAACCGTAGGGACCCAGTTCAGTACCGCCATAGCCCGCCTCTTTCATTTGGTCGAGCACTAGTGAATAGGGCGGGACATTCGGCGTGTCTTTCAACAACACCCCCCAGGAGACCGGTCCAGTGGAAATTTGCATGTTCATTGAGTGTAAAATTTTTGCAGTGATGTCCTTTGGTTGAGCTCCGGGAAGGCCGTTAATACGATAGCTTTCAGCTAAGGGTGAAAAAAGAACCTTTAATAGCAAGGGAAAGAGGAGAATGATCCTAAGTTAATCAAAGTTACCGACGAGTTAAGGCTTCGAGGACATCATGTGGCGCAATTGCAATGTCTCCGGAGCGCCTTGGTTTAAAGGACTGGAAATTAAATGAGGGAGTATCCCCTGATTGATCGGGGCGTAAATCTCCTACTACAAATCAGCCTAAGATTTCGTCCACTGTTTTATCTTCTTTGTATAGTTTCAGAACTACCCATTCGGGCGACCATTCGCGTTCATCGTTGACATCGATTTTCCCGCGAGGTGTCTTGAAGCGTGTTTCTATGCGCTTTCTATATTAAGGTTACCCTATTGTTTGCATTTATTCGGAGCTTAACTCAGTTCCGGTTTTGAAGATGCCAGAGCAGCCACATATATTGGTTACCGGCTCGACCGGGAATCTCGGCGAAAAGGCCGTCAATACACTCAAAGTAAGCGAGGTGCGAGTGACAAGAATCGGTCGCAACACGAACAATCTTGCGGATGTGATCCCTGCCGACCTGACGGCTTACGATTTGAAATGGGCCAAATATTTTGAAGGCGTACAAACCGTGCTGCATCTTGCGGCAGATCCAAAACCCGTGGCCACTTGGGACTCCGTGCAGGGACTCAACATCGACCTTGGCCTTAATGTACTGCGTGCCGCGCAGTTGCACGGTGTACAACGGTTTGTATTCGCCAGTTCCAATTGGGTTTTGGGTGGTTACCGGTTTACTGATACAAAACTTACCTCTGCCACACCGGCCCGGCCCGTCAATCCCTATGGTGCATCGAAACTGTTTTTCGAACGTGTAGGGATCGAACAGGTACACCATTCCGGAATGGCGTTCCTGTCATTGCGGATTGGATACTGCCAACCGGGCGACAATCAACCCGGCCCACACATGGCCTTCGGCCGATGGGGTCAACAGATGTGGTTGTCGAATGAGGACTGGGCCCACGCGGTCGAATGCGCCTGTCTCAATCCGTTTGAAGGCGCCGCCGTGCTCAACATCATGTCGGACAATAAAGGTATGCGGTGGGAACGATCGGAGGCACTCGACGCGATTGGATACATTCCGAAATCCCGATATACCCCTCGACTGGGGGTTTGGGGAGCCTTTAAAAGTCTGCTGGCTCAAATGCGTGACAGCATTCTACCGCCTATGAACGGCAAGCGACTCTTTGGAACGCGATGGTAATGACAAAAAACAAGGTATTGATCATTCAGCCAATTCACGAGAAAGCACTGGCCCTACTCGATGCGCGCGATGATGTGTCCTATGAAGTGCTCACGGATTTTTCAGAGGAAACCCTGCTTAAGCATGTTGGCTCGGCTGATGCCATCACCGTTCGTGACGCACCGATAAGCCGAAAAGTCATTGAGCAGGCAATATCGGCAAGGATCGTTTCACGGCATGGTGTCGGCTTCGACAATGTTCCGGTCGACTTATGCACTGAGATGAACATCCCTGTCACAATTGTGGGGCCCGTGAATGCGGTGTCGGTTTCCGAGCACACAATGTTTTTGTTGTTAGCAGCTGCTCGCGTTGGGATCGAACTGGATAGCGCGGTTCGGGAAGGGCGATTTGCGGCCCGGGCTAATACCCTGAGTGTGGAGTTGAATGGTAAGACACTTTTGCTTATCGGCTGCGGACGCATCGGCACAAAAGTGGCCCATCGGGCTACCGCATTGGGAATGCGCGTTTTGGTATTTGATCCCTATTTATCCGACAGTACCGATATGCCGATTACCTTAATCGGGTCTTTGGGTGAAGCGTTAAAACAAGCGGACGCTGTCAGCCTGCAT
Source organism: Opitutales bacterium UBA2995 (assembly GCA_002346535.1). Taxonomy (GTDB): domain Bacteria; phylum Verrucomicrobiota; class Verrucomicrobiia; order Opitutales; family UBA2995; genus UBA2995. The sequence goes on from DDZZ01000019.1 coordinate 6,319, forward strand.
GTGCCACTCACGGATGAAACACAAGGCATTCTCGGTGAAAGGGAACTGGCTCTTCTTCCCCAGGGAGCCATTGTTGTAAATGCCAGTAGAGGTGGGTTGATCGACGAAAATGCGCTCATCCATGCTATGCGCTCAGGCAAATTACACGGGGCAGGCTTAGATACGTTTGAAATGGAACCACTACCGCCTGAATCGCCGCTCGCTGCGGAAAAACGCATCGTCCTCAGCCCCCACTCTGCAGCTCTGACCGAAGACGCGCTGATCGGCATGGGAATGAAGACCGTTGAAAATGTGTTGGCAGCTTTTGATGGTATGCTCGACCCCGAATTGGTCGTTAACAAAGAAGTATTGGAAGAAGAAAGATGAGGCCAAACAATGTCAGAACTTGCTGGGCTGACAACCAGCCTGCCGTTTCGGGCTGGTTGTCAATCGGCGACAGCTACAGTGCCGAGATTGTGGGCCACAGTGGCGTTGATTGCGTCACGATCGATCTGCAGCACGCCATGTCCGATATTTCGGATATGATCCCGATGCTTCAGGCAATCTCAGCCACCCCAGCCACGCCGTTCGTAAGGGTGCCTAGCAATGATCCGGCGACCATTATGAAAGCCCTCGACGCTGGCAGCTACGGATTAATCTGTCCCCTGATTAACTCGGCCGAGGAGGCCCACGCCTTTGTTTCTGCTTCGTCGTATCCGCCACTTGGAACAAGAAGTTTTGGACCCGCTCGGGGACTTTTTTACGGAGGACCCGATTATGCGGCATATGCGAATGACACCCTTATCCGGCTGGCGATGATCGAGACGCTCGAAGGACTGGCGGCGGTCGAAGATATATGTGCGGTTGAAGGACTTGACGGCATTTTTATAGGCCCCGGAGACCTGGGACTCAATCTCGGTAAAGGGGCAGATCTTGATCCCAACGACCCCGAAGTTTGTAAGGCTTTTGACCGATGCCTATCAGCAGCGAAGGCAGTGAGTAAGCATGCCGGCCTTTTCTGTCCAAACGGTGCCGTGGCTCGTAAACGTGCCGATCAGGGATTCGACTTCGTCGTTCTGGGGAGTGACGCCATTCTTTTGAAAGCAGCACTCGCCTCCGAGCTGAGTGAGTTTTCGGGTTAACAATAGTGTAAAGAAAAAATTGATGGACGCGCACCTGCATCTAGACTGCCAGAACAGCCTCGGCGAATGCTGCTTCTGGGATTCAAGAGATCATTGTCTGTGGTGGACCGATATCGAACGCAGCTGTGTCTGGCAGATGGATTCCGAAAAGAACGCAACATGCTTCAACCTGCCAGGCCGCGCGGGCTTTATACTGCCCAGACGGGACCCAGGCTTTGTGATCGGATTCCCCAAACTAGTCGCATTGGCCAATCAAAAATTGACGGAGTTTACCAAACTTTGCGACGTCGAAACGGACCTGCCGCAGACCCGCATCAATGATGCAACCGTCGACCCATTCGGCGGTATAGTGTTTGGAACCTTCGACGAAACCCGGGACATGAAAAAACGCCAACCGATCGCAAGCGTTTACCGGTTAGCGCCGGATGCCACCTTGAGGAAATTATTTGGCAACGTCGTCATCTCAAACGGATTGGCCTTTTCTCCTGACGGCACCACCATGTATTTTGCCGACACTCCTGATGGCCGGATCCGTCGCTTCCGGGTCGGAACGGACTTTGAGGAGTTTGAAGAGATTGAACCTCTTCCCGACAAAGAGGCCACTCCCGGCCTTCCGGACGGTGCCACCGTTGACGCTGAAGGAAACTATTGGAACGCTCGGGTTTGGGGTGGATGTTTGGTACGATTCGACCCATCCGGAAATGTAACGGCTCAGATAGATTTGCCAACTAAGGGCCCGACCTGTCCCACGTTCGGAGGGAGTTCGCTGCAGCAGTTGTTCGCTACGACATTGCGTGTTCATCATAGCCCGGAAGAGCTGACGGCTACGCCCGAAGCCGGTGGTATTTTTGTCGCTGACATTGACATTCCAGGACTTGAACAGCGTCTTTGTACGCTGTGAATTTCAAGAGAGAAAGGGTAAAAGAAAAAGGTTACGGCCACAATCTCTGTTTCTTCCGATATCTACTCTGAGATGTTATTCATTAGATTGTTTTGAATTAGAGTAAAGAGCGTCGAGGCAAGAGGCCAATCCCGAAGCTCCCCCTAATCGAACAGGCCGTGTGGATTTCCCGCATCCGGCTCTCCTGCAAGTATTCATCGTAAGCGGATCAGACCGAGGTTTTGGTGCAGGTAGTGGTAATCACTTACCCCGGGGGACGATGGTATTTGAGTTGGCTTCGGCGGTTCAGATGTACATGCGCGACCGCGCGCGTATGTTACTGAGCCCCTAATGTCCCTCCTTGAGTAACCATAGTGGGAGCACTGATTCCAGCCTCGCAGGGACTCGTTTAGGTCCTCCACTAGTTTGGAAGCCGGTTTGGAGCCGTAACGGGACCCTGTCTTGTGGCGGATGACCCCCGGGGCTACCTTCTGGGATTTCTTGGAAGGACCCGCATGAAGGTATTTCCAATTGCGCCCTTTTAGGTGCCAGTCGTAGCGGAAGGTGTAACCGAGGAAATCCAAACTCATCGACTTCCTGAGATTGACCTACAAACTTATACCTTTCATCGCATCGATGACACTGCCATTGAAGCTCAAATTCAAAATAAGGTCACAAATCAATCGTACTATAACTCATAACATGAACCGTTCACTTACTCTTATAAGCGTAAAGCATGCCCTGATCTACGTCGCAGTTTTCTGATCTCCGCCCTTTGAATCTACCTACTCTGATTATTCGAGATCAACTTAATCGCTTCCAGCTCCAGTTCTTTTGCAATCGCGGGATTATGCTTATAACGATCCGCCGTTTCACCGAGATCCTGCTTTAAATTAAACAGCATCCACGGCCGTTCGAACCGCTTTCCTCGAGGGTTTTGGCGTCCGCCGGATCCATTGCCGAGAATCAGTTTCCAATCCCCATCGCGGATCGCAAACATGGCACCACCCGAGTGATGGATAACCGCGGCACGTTTAAATTGTTTCTCCTTACCGAGCAAGAGCGGCAGAAAACTGAAGCTGTCCTGGGCGGCTTCTGCAGGAGGTGGGAGTTTCGCACCGATCACATCGGCCGCGGTGGCGAAAAAATCCGTGTGGGTAATTGTGCGATTCGACTTTGAGCCTGCCCTCACTTTTGCCGGCCACCGTGCAAAAAAGGGAACCCGATGACCTGCTTCCCAGATGTCGGCTTTGGTTCCGCGCAAAGGACCATTTGCCGTATGATGGCCTTCGAAGTAAGCCTGTATCGTTTCATCGGATACATGATCTGGTTCGTTTTCGTCTGTGTCCCGATACATGAAGGATCCATTGTCACTTGTGTAAATTACCAAGGTATTATCCACAATCCCTGCATCGTCGATTGCTTTGAGAATCTGACCCACCGTCCAATCCACCTGAATAATAAAATCTCCATAAGGCCCGAGGTCCGTTTTGCCGACAAAGCGCGGATGTGGTAGCACAGGCTTGTGAGGAGCGGTGAGTGGGAAATAGAGAAAGAAGGGCTTGTCCGTTTTATCCTGCTCGGTGATATAGGCAGTCGCTTTTTCGGTCAGGTTATCGAGACAATCCTCGATCGAAAAATCGGAACCCAACTCTCCCTTTCGCAGAAATGCCGGAAATTTGCCGCCAGGATGAATTTCATCGGGAAGCCCGGTAATGTTGTGACCTTCCACATAGACATAAGGCGGGAAATCCAGTGAAGCCGGAATAACGTAAGAATAATCGAAGCCCACATCGATCGGCGAATAATCGACGTGCTTGGACCAGTCCCATTCGCCATTCGTTTTTTGAAAGCCCAATCCGAGGTGCCATTTGCCCACAATGCCTGTAGCATAACCTTGCGATTTCAGGAAACTAGCTACCGTTAGGCGATCTCGCTCAATCAGGGGTCGTCCATAGCCGTTCAGAACTCCGCGGGTTAAGGAACTGCGCCAGCAATACCGGCCGGTTAGCAATCCATAGCGGGTTGGGGTGCAAACCGCCGATGGCGAGTGCGCCTCAGTAAAAGTCATACCTTCAGCAGCTAATCGATCCAAATGCGGAGTCGGAATCGTTGAATCTGGATTCAGCGATTGCACGTCTCCATAGCCCATATCGTCGGCCAGGATGAAGACGATATTTGGATGTATATCTGCGAAGGCAGTTAGGCCAAGCGACAGGAGTATATTCAGGGGAAATAAGAATCGTTTCATATTTGGGGAAAAGAAGTTTAGAAGAACGCTTAATTAAAGTTCTTCAATCGTAATATCTTTATACCAAGCCTCAGTTGGTGGACCGCTATGGATTTGCACGGCGATGACACCTTCTCCGGGAATTTCATCAATAGGTTCATTCCAGTCCACTGTCTTGTGACCGTTGAGCCACAACTGCACACGCCTGCCTTCGCAGCGGATGACATAGGTATTCCAACCATCGAAATTAATGTACTGCTTTAGCTTTTCCAGATCCGGACCTTGCAGGGTGGCACGCCGCCGAGACTCATCGTAGAGCGCTCCCCAGTATCGACCGCCCATATCGGCCTGGTAGCCGATCACCTCGTGGTGATCCGGAATGCGTTCCGTACGGAACTGCACGCCGGCATTGGCTCCTTCGCCGACAAGCTTGAATTTTAAACGCAACTCAAAGTCTCCATACCGTTTTTTGGTACTGAGAAACTGATTTTTGGGAATGCGGATTTTTAGGTTACCGCCCACGATCGCCCCATCCTCAATGCGAAACGAATCCAGTGGGCCCTCCCAACCGCCGAAGGTTTTGCCATCGAAAATTGAAACGGGTTTTGCAGCGAGCCAGGGAGTAAGAGCAACCAAAATCAAACACGGAGTATACAATTTCATACCTACGGTCTAAACAATCGATTCGGGATTGCCCAGCAAAGATTCGAGGTAAAACTCGGATTAACCAATCCCCTTTCAAAATGCACATATAGCAAAAGTCACTCTATTATCTGGCATCCTCTTCGGACTATGCCATATTGTCTCTGCAGGCTTCGATGAAAAAGAAGTTGCTGTGAACAAAGATGTACCGGGTAGGCTCGTAATTCGGAAAAACGAACCCAATATAGCCGTCTTAATCTTGCACGGATTCAACGACCCCATGGATGAGGTGGGAGATTTGCAAAAGAAGCTAGCTCGCGAGAAGCGTATGACTGCAATACTAAAAACCGGTCGGTAAGTGGAACTAAGGGATGGTTTAGGGAAATGCGAATAGGATTTGGCTCGCATCCGCTATTCAGGGGCTCACACTAATAGTTATCAAAAGTTCCCCATGCTTAAACCCAAAAAAAAACAAGACTCCGTCGAATTGTATTTTATGGAAGCTCGAGCGAAGCTGATTGATATTGCGGCTTTCATGGATCGGGTGGAAAGAGACGGTTTGACAGAGGATTTTCGCTATCAGGCTCTTATTGATGCGTTGAAGGAGTTGGACACTGAAGAACGCGCTAAGAACGTGCTACTGGCACTCAGTGATCCAACCGAAGAACCCATCGAAGCAGCGACAACGAAAGCAGCTTGCGGAGCTTGGCCTGAGAAACCGAGATGAGATACATAGAACCGCATGCTCATATGGTAAGTCGAACGACGGACGACTACCTGACCATGGTAACTGCCGGCTGCAAGGCAGTCTGCGAACCAGCGTTTTGGGCCGGCTATGATCGCAGCTCCGTTAATGGATTTTATGATTACTTTTGCCAATTGACCGAATACGAACCCAACCGGGCGGCCAAGTTCAAGCTCCCTCACTATTCCTGGCTTTGCATCAATCCCAAAGAAGCGGAAGATTTGGTCCTGGCCCGCGAGGTCATCGCAATGATTCCTGATTTTCTCGGTCGCAAAAACGTCTTGGGCATCGGAGAAATAGGGTTGAACAAGAACAGTCGAAACGAGTACATCATTCTCGAAGAACACGTAAATTTGGCTGCTGAAAACAACCAATTGATCCTGGTTCACACTCCGCACCTTGAAGATAAACTTAAGGGGACGAGGCTGATAGTTGATTTGATTAAAAATGATTCACGCATTGATCCGAGCAGAGTGCTCATCGATCACATCGAGGAACACACGGTGAAGTATGTCATAGATGCCGGCATGTGGGGAGGATTGACCTTGTACCCAGAATCCAAGTGCACATCACCGCGAGCCATTGACATTCTGGAAGACTTTGGCGCGGACCGCCTGTGGATGAACTCCGCGTGTGACTGGGGAGTAAGCGTACCACTCGCTGTTCCCTATGCCGCACAAGAAATGAGACGCAGAGGCTACGACGATGATACCATCGACCAGGTGTTTTTCAGAAACCCTGTAAAATTCCTGCGCCAGTGCGAAAATTTCAAAGTTATAGCCTAGGGGATTGTCATCAGAGTTTTAAGGCATGCATTTAGCTCACAACAGTCACTTGGCGTATTGTACAAACATTCATAGAGGCGGCGATTGGCCGGAAACACTGGATTCATTGGACCGGTTCACCTTGGCCGTCCGAGACCAGGCGTGCCCGGAAGATGAATACGCCATCGGCCTTCGCCTGGGAGCATCCGCAGCAAGGGAGTTGAGTGATCCGAAAACCCTCTTGGCATTTCAAAAATGGCTGGAGAAAAATAATTGTTATGTCTTTACCATTAACGGTTTTCCCTACGGCAATTTTCATGGGGCTCGCGTCAAGGACCAGGTCTACCGGCCTGATTGGACAACAAGGGAGCGGTTGGATTACACAAAGCTACTCTTTGAAGTGCTATGCAAAATATTGCCGGATGGCTTGGAAGGGAGCGTAAGCACACTGCCGGGTTCTTTCAAGCGCTTTATCGACTCCGATAACCAGCGTGCGGCCATCAACAACAACCTAATCGAATGTGCGGAATACATCGATCGTCTCAGTGAATTGACAGGGCACACCCTGCACCTCGGGCTCGAACCGGAACCGCTTGGATACTTTGAAACGAGCCAAGAATCCGTTACATTTTTTGATCAATTAATTGAACGCGCACCCGATAAAGAAGAACTCATCCTCCGGCGATTGGGAATTAACTATGACACGTGCCATCTTGCGGTTGAATACGAATCAGCGGAAGAGTCATTGGCTCGACTGGTCGAATGGGGTATCCTGATTAGTAAGATTCACATCAGCTCAGCGGTAAAGGTTACCGACTTTTCGGAAGCTACCTTGGCATTGCTCGATGGCTTTTGTGAGGAAGTTTACTTGCACCAGGTGGTCGCTCAATCCCGAGGTAAACCCTTGAACCGTTATGAGGATCTGGATGTGGCGCTGGAAGCACGCCGATCCTGCAAAGACACCTCCGAAGAATGGCGTATCCATTTTCACATACCAGTCCACGCACATCCGGAACCTCCAATTTACCCGACTAATGACCACATACTGGGTACTTTGGATTTTCTGCAAGAATTTCCAGGTAGTTGTCGCCATTTTGAAATGGAAACTTACACTTGGGAGGTATTGCCGGAGCATATCGGCAATACCGATGTGGTCGATCAATTGGTAAAAGAATACCAATGGACATTACGCGAATTCGAACTTCGTGGCCTATGCTAAAACAAATTAGTGCTCGCAGATTAGCCCTGTGATATTGCAAGTTGAAGCAATGGCCGAAATTCGTTCATGGCTAACCCTCGGGCGTATATCAAATTTGTCGACGGTTTGGGCCAATGGCTTATGCGCCTGGATTTTGGGTGGCGGTGGCGAGGCATCAGTCCTTCTGATTCTGCTGGGTGCTCTCAGCCTGATATACGTGGGAGGCATGTACCTGAACGATTATTGCGATGTGCGCTTTGACAAAGAACTCCGCCCCGAACGTCCCATCCCAACCGGAAAAGTCAGCAGAAACTCCGTCCTGATAGTCACACTTGTTTTTTTCGCAGCAGGTATCGGATCGGCAATCTCGATCAATAGTTTTTCAGCATTATTTGCCGGGATATTGGTTGGGATTGTGGTCCTATACAACCTGGTCCATAAATACACGGTGTTGGGTGTACCACTCATGGCCGCGTGCAGAACAGGTGTTTATGTAACGGTTGGCTCGGCCACACTACTCGGCCTCACCCCTCAAATTTGGGGAGCCGGGGTGCTGATGTTTTTTTATATCCTGGGAGTCACTGCCCTGGCCCGTACCGAATCAACTGAATTAAAGGCCTCCGCGGTTGGATATACCTTTTTGGTCGTACCCATGATTGGAATATTCTATATTGCCGGGCCACCCTTTGAAAAATTATTTCCCATTTCCTACTGCCTGGCGGCACTCTGGATCTCCATAGCATTTTCCATGGCTCGGAAAGGAGGTACGTTCGTAATCGGAAAAACAATCGGGCCGCTTTTGGCTGGAATCTGCCTTATCGATTTGGCAATTCTCAACAGTATGCATCTAGTAACCGTTTCTACATTGGGAATTTTTCTTGTTCTATTCGCCCTGGCATGGATTGCCCAGCGCTATGTGCCAGCAACCTGACCGAAAAAATCATGCCCGATTTTCTGCCGATTGAATACCCGCTTCAAATACCCTATCAATTGAGGGTTTACTTCACCAAAGGTGTATTTGATACTTCGAATCCTGTATTCCGGGACCTGGCCTGTTCCCGCGAAAGCGGCAACAGGAGAAAGACGCTCTTTTACATCGATGAAGCGGTGGCAGAATCCAATCCACAATTAGAGCAACAGATCGACGGCTATTTCGGTCACCATGAAAGCGACCTACAATTTCAGGGCATCCATAGAATCCCAGGTGGGGAATCACTAAAAAACGATGCCGAAGTTGTCGGAAAGATCTATGCCGATATCGAAAAAAACCGAATATGCCGCCACAGCTTCGTAGCTGCTATAGGCGGAGGAGCCGTTCTGGATACTGTCGGTTACGCGGCGGCAACCGCTCACCGTGGTATCCGCCATTTCCGCTTCCCCACAACAACCCTCGGCCAAGCTGACGCCGGTGTCGGAGTAAAGAACGGCGTAAACTTTCACCACAAAAAGAACTTTGTAGGCACTTTTGCTCCCCCATTTGCGGTTATTAATGATCTGGAATTTTTAAAAACACTGCCCGAAGTGCATATGAGGAATGGCTACATCGAAGCTATCAAGGTAGCATTGATCCGGGACAGTGGCTTCTTCAACTGGATCGAATCTAAAGTAAAGGAATTGAACCGATTCGATAAAGAAACTCTGGAAGAATTGGTTTACCGCTGCGCCAAACACCATGTGGCATTTATCGCTACATCGGGAGATCCATTCGAAATGGGTTCGGTGCGGCCTCTGGACTTTGGACATTGGGCGGCTCACAAATTGGAGCAACTTTCCGACTTTAAACTGAGTCATGGGAAAGCAGTCGCAGTCGGCATGGCCATTGACACATTGTATTCGGAAGAAAGAGGCTACCTCGATTCACAGAGTGCCCAGAGGATCATCAACCTGTTGCATGAATTGCATTTTGAAACCTACTCGGACTTCTTGGAGCAAAAAAACGGCAGTCGATTCCCCTATATCCTACAAGGCCTGGAGGAATTCAGGGAACATCTAGGTGGCTTGTTGACGATCACGCTACTCAAAAGAATTGGGTCTCGCTTTGAAGTCCACGAAGTCGACACCGATATCGTGCTCCGAACTATCAAGCGTCTCAAAATGCTATGAAGCGGACAGCGGTCATAAATGTCGTCGGCCTGACCTCTAATTTATTGAGTGCGGATACCCCTAAAATTAATGCGTTCGCCGAATCCGGATTCACTACGAGCTTCAAACCTACTTTCCCGGCTGTCACCTGCGCGGCTCAAAGCACCTACTTAACTGGAGAATCTCCCGCCGTTCATGGAGCCGTGGCAAACGGTTGGTACGACCGTGATTACAATGAAGTCCATTTCTGGAAGCAATCCAATCAATTGATTCAGGGGCCCAAGCTATGGGAAGACCTAAAAGCCACCGATCCGGATTTCACCTGTGCCAAGCTTTTCTGGTGGTACAACATGTATTCATCAGCAGACTACAGCATTACTCCTAGACCGATGTACCCGGCGGATGGCCGCAAAATTTTTGATATTTACTCCTATCCGATGCCCCTGAAAGAAAAGATCAAAGCGGAGCTCGGCGAATTTCCCTTCCCTGCATTTTGGGGTCCAAAAGCGGGAATAGACTCATCTAAATGGATCGCAGAATCTTCCAAATGGATCGAAAGGAAGTACCACCCCACCCTGAATCTCATTTACCTGCCTCACCTGGACTACAACCTGCAAAAACTCGGGCCCGAGTATCCAGAAATTTCAGCCGATCTCAAAAAAATCGACCGGGTCGTTGGTGAATTGATTCGCTTTTTTGAGGAGCGAGAAGTTCAGGTTGTGTTACTCTCTGAATACGGAATTACACCCGTTGACCGACCCGTTCACCTCAACCGGGTACTCCGACAAAAGGGTTGGATTTCCATAAAGACAGAACTGGGACTCGAACAGTTGGATTGCGGAGCCAGTCAAGCATTTGCAGTTGTAGACCACCAGATAGCTCATATTTATGTGAAGGACCGAAACCGGATACCAGAGGTACGAGAAAGCCTCGAACACATTGAAGGGGTCGAAACGGTCTTAGATTTTTCAGGTAAACAGGAATGGGGCATCGACCACGATCGCGGCGGAGACCTAATTGCCATTGCTGATGAGAGGAGTTGGTTCACCTATTATTACTGGATGGAAGATTCACTCGCTCCAGACTTCGCTCGCTGTGTAGACATCCATCGCAAACCAGGGTACGACCCGGTAGAATTATTCGTTGATCCGAACCTCAAATTTCCCGCAGCAAAGATCGCCTGGTTTCTAATAAAAAAGAAATTGGGATTTCGCGCTTTGCTCGATGTCATTCCGTTGGACGCCACGCTTGTAAAGGGATCACACGGACGGTTGCCGGAAAACACTGCAGACTGGCCGGTTTTCATTTCACAAAATGGAGAATTTCAGCCAGAAATGGCTAAGGACATTTTCCAGACTCTTCGCAATATAATTAGTACGGCGGACTAACTAGAGTTTCCTGACCAGAATATCTTTGAAGTGAATTTTTAGTTCATGGTTGGCGTGGAGTTGCAGCGCAATATTGCCCAGCATACCTACGCCATACTTCTGATGATTGGGATTATCCAAAATCCCCGCTCCATCAAAATCGGAGATTTCCATCCGGTTGACCAAGGTTGTGATCTTCGTGCCTTCGCAACGAATGATCAATTCGTTCCAGGGCTGCGGATCACCTGTAAAATGGAATACCCAACGTGAGGGACCTTGATTTTCATCAATTTTCAAATCCGGCAAGCTGGGGCTGATCCAACGGTTTTCACCGATGGTTTCGTCATAAATCAAGCCAGTTCGCCAGGGTGCAGGTGGATGGATGTCGATTTGAGGTCCATGCATTTTGCCTCCGGAACCTTCTTCCCAACGTGAGCGTATTTGAATGCCGCTGTTTCCCTGTAAACCGCTGTAGGTTTTAAATTTTAGTCTAAGTTCAAAGTCATCGATAACAAGTGCGTGCTCCAGCCACACAGCCCTTTCAGCCTTGTTGCTGGTGGAGTCACAAATGATTTCGCCGTTAGCCACTCTCCAAAAATCCTTGCCAGAATCGGCCTCAGAAGCACGAACAGTCCAGCCCTCCAGATTTTCTCCATTGAACAAAGGCACCCAAACAGGATCACGCCGAATTCCAATATACACACCCAATACAGCACCGAGGGAAAGAAGGAGGGTCCCCACGAGCACGCGGTTGATGATGGATTGAGCCGCCGGATTCATGAATCGAGTATCAACAACAAGAGAAACAATTTAAGGTAAACTTCAACCCAAGCTTGGCAAGAACAGGAAAGATCTAATGTTGGGGTCATTCCTTGCAACCTTGATGCGTCTGGCAAAGGCGAGGGGAATCAACCAATTCAAGGCTTGACTCCTTAGAATTAAACAGAATTTCGGTTGTTTCCTAAATGATTCGAACCTATTCCTAAAAACACTCATGAGTGAATCATCCAACATTTCGGGTAAAGTTACGGTAATAACAGGCGCTTCCAGCGGCATAGGACACGGTACTGCCCTCCATTTGGCAGAACAGGGAGCTAAAGTTGTCTTGGGTGCCCGCAGGGAGGATCGCCTCAAGGAAACAACTGAGGCCATAACCCAAGCCGGTGGTTCTGCGACCTGGAAAGTAACGGATGTGACCGATAGAGATAGCGTGCAAGGACTGGTCGATCATGCGCGCGAAACCTACGGCCCGGTGGATGTCCTTATCAACAATGCTGGCGTCGGTTACGTGGGAACTATCGATAAAATTCACGTCGACATTTGGGATCTTATGATTGACGTGAATATAAAGGGTCCTCTCTACGGCATTGCCGCTGTATTGCCAGAAATGATGGCACGAAAGCAAGGGCATATTTTAACGACGACCTCCATAGCTGCCAACGCGGTACTCACCAATATGGCGGTATATAGCGGGACAAAGTTTGCGGTGAAAGCGATTTGCGAGGGGCTACGCCAGGAGGCTGGTCCTCACAACATTCGAGTCACACAAGTTTTACCAGGATTGGTTATGACTGAAATTGGTGCCGACAGCGACCCAGAGGCCCAAGAAGAACTCATGAAAGAATTTGAAGATCTTCAGCTCCTGGAACCCATCGATATTGCCCGTGCCTTTGCTTTTGCGATCAACCAACCCAACCACGTAAACGTGAATGAAGTAGTCGTCCGGCCAACCGGAGAATTAATGTAGAGATCACCTGGCGCTTCGATTTCTTGAAGATGAAATGGCTTGGAATTAGGATCGTTTTGGCCGGCGGTGTAGCGGTGTTGCTTTTTATTTTTAAACTGGAGCCAGCGGTTCCTACACTCGACGCTCAATCAGCCGATTCGATTCAATTTTTGGCGATAGGCCGGCAAGGATACCTCAATAAGGAAACTCTTCAGATTGCCAAAGCGATGGAAAGAATCGCCGCAGAACTGTCGCCCCACTTTGTCATTTTGTCCGGCGACAACTTTTATCCCATGGGAGTGCAATCGGTGAATGATCCGCTCTGGAAAAAGAAGTTTGAAAAGCAATACAAGGGCCCGCACCTCCGGGGCATGTATTTTTACGCGGTTCAAGGTAAATATTGACCACTACGGTAACTCACAAGTGCAGGTGGACTACACGAACTCGGGCAAAGGAAGTGGGCGCTCGCAGATGCCGCATCGCTATTTCGTCAAGGACTTCGGTAAAACGGATGAGGGCAATGTGATCATCCATATAGTTTTCCTGGACATACTGACTATGCGGGACAAAATGAAGCCGGGTCTAAAACATTTGACGCCAATGAAAAGGACGAGCAAGGGGAAAGCTTCACCGCGCCTGGCAATCCTTTTTGGAAGGTGATTGTTGAGCACAATCCAATGAGAAGTATGGCAGAGCATGAAAATGTTAAAAATCGAGTCATGACGGAACTCCGCGAAACAGCCATTGGCCTCGGAGTGGATTTATCCCTCAGTTCCAATGACCGGTTTCAACAATTGCTAAATGTCCCGGGTGAACCTCTGTACGTTAGTATGAGCGGTGGCGCTTACGACAACCGGCATGAGCACGTTCCTTTGAGGAATGAGAAAACCCCTTCACAAAACCTCAATCAGAGTTTGTCAGCGTGCAAATTGATGAAAAACCTGGTGGTTGAGCTGAGGAATATGGAAGGGGAAATCAGTTTTAAAGCCTCAAGAATGAAACAATAACACCTCTGTGTTTACTTTGTGACCCATCCGGAAAGCTCAGTTAAAAGAAAACCCTGGAAAAAAAGTTTTTGGAGCCTGTTTTGTACCCAATGCCAGAATGCGTTTTCGGATAATGTCTTCAAGTTCGTCGTCATTTTCACGGCGATGAGCCAGTTTACATCAGAGGCCGATCAGGATCGCCTGGTGTCTTTGATTGGTGTCTTATTCGCAGTTCCGTTTATTTTGTTTACCATGACCGGCGGATACTGTGCGGACCGGTTCAGTAAACGAAGGGTGGCGATTTCCATTAAAACGGCCGAAATCGTGATTATGTCGATCGGGGCCATCGGCCTGTATTTTTCGAATTTAACTCTTTTAATGGGAGTCACCTTTTTGATGAGCATCCAGAGTGCCTTTTTTGGCCCGATTAAGTACGGTTTGCTCCCGGAAATATTAGAAGAAAAACGTTTGTCATGGGGAAATGGGTACACTGGATTGGGCACCTTTATTTCAATTATTCTAGGCACCATCGCAGGCGGCCTTCTTTTCGATGCATTCAACAACCAATTGGCAACCGGACTGATCTTGATTGGCCTCGCAATCCTTGGCTATTTAAGCAGCCAAGGCATCCAACAACAACCGGCAGCCAATCCATCGAAAAAATATCGCATTAATTTCCTTAGAGAATTCTGGACACAAATTTGTTACGCTTCAAAAGACCGGATGCTCTACCTGTCCTTTTTGGGGAGCTCCTATTTTTGGTTTGTTGGAGCGCTTGTGCAACAAACGGTGATGATCTATGGGCGAAATGAGCTTCAACTCAACTTTTTCAGTACCAGCCTGCTGTATGCACTGATGGCGACAGGTATTGGAATAGGCAGCTTTGCCGCGGGTTACATCTCAGCACGGAAAATTGAATCGGGACTGATTCCGCTAGGGGCCATTGGTATCTCGGGTTTCAGCTTTTGTCTCTGCCACAATGGACTCTCAAGCACTACCTTCGGCATTTTTCTTGGGTGCCTTGGATTCTTCGGCGGGTTCTACATTGTACCCATTAATTCTCTTGTCCAACACCGAGCAGAAAACAGCCGGAAAGGATCCATCATTGCGACTCAAGCCCTTCTAAATTGGGTGGGCATTGTTTTGGCTTCAGGAGTCTATTTCGGGCTCAAAAAACTCGGTCTCACCGCGGGTGAAGTTTTCGCCTTCATTGGAATTCTGACGTTGTTAGGCACTGTTTACGTATTGTGGCTGCTCCCGGATTCGCTGCTTCGTCTACTCCTCATTTTTTTAACCCATACCATATATCGAATAAAGGTTATCAGACGAGATTTTCTGCCGGAAAAAGGTGGTCTATTACTGGTCTGCAATCACCTTTCCTATGTGGACGCATTGTTGCTTTTTGCTTCAATTGACCGACCCATTCGATTCATCATGGCCCGCACGGTTTACGATATTTGGCACATCAAACCTTTCGCCCATACTCTGAAAGTCATTCCGATTCCAACCACTGTCCGGTCCAAAGAAACGGTCCGCGCACTAGAAACTGCGAGACAATTAATAGTGGAAGGAGAGCTGGTTTGCATATTCGCAGAGGACCATATTTCCAAAACCGGTGAGTTACTGCCTTTCCGCAAGGTATTGGAACGCATCATGAAAGGACTCCAGGAACCGATCTTACCTGTAAACCTCAATGGCGCTTGGTGCAGCTTCTTCAGTTTTAAGAAAGGAAGAATCCAGACCAAATGGCCCGAAAAGTTCCCTTGTCCGGTGACTGTTCGGTTTGGATCTTCCATGCCCCCGGATTCGAATCTCGGCGAAGTTCGCGACGCCATGAAGGCACTCGAAGCAAAAGAAGAGAAAACTACGCCCGAACCCGTTGACACACACGAAAGCGAAGCCTAGTTCATTGATCAACATGCCAGAAATCACCATACCCAAAAATCGACTCAACCTTCCCGAAACCATCTGGTGGGAAAACGGTGCGCTCTTTCTACTGGATCAAACCGTCTTGCCACTGGAAATTATCGGCGAACGGCAGGAAACCATCGAGCAGGTCAGCGAATCTATCAAGGCCCTCAAGGTTCGCGGGGCTCCCGCTATCGGAGTGGCTGGCGCATACGGCTTACTCCTAGGAATCAAAGAGTTACGGGATCTATCAGTTGATGATTTCATGGGAAAGATTGAAGAAAAGGCAGCTTGGCTGGGTGAGGCCAGACCAACAGCAGTCAATCTGAAATGGGGCCTCAAACGTATGGTCGATTTTGCAAAAAGCCAATCTCCAGCCAACAGCGGAGAGCTTTACGACCTTTTGCTGGAGGAAGCGATTCGGATTCACGAAGAGGACCGTGAATTGTGTCGCATGATAGGAGTCCATGGCGCCGAGTTGATAAAGCCTAGCCAAGGCGTTCTTACGCACTGCAACGCTGGATCCCTGGCAACCTCCGAGTTTGGCACAGCAACTTCACCGATGTACGTGGCTCATCAAAACGAGGTGCCTTTCCGCGTTTATGCCGATGAAACCCGACCGCTCTTGCAGGGTGCTCGCCTTACCAGTTGGGAACTGCAGCAAGCCGGGATCGATGTGACTCTGATCACCGACAATATGGCAGCCCACCTCATGTCCCAAGGCCTGATCGACTTGGTTATTACCGGAACTGACAGGACTGCAGCAAATGGGGATGTGGCCAACAAAATTGGCACTTTGGGAGTTGCTATTTTGGCCAAACATTTCGAAGTCCCATTCTATGTCGCCCTCCCCTACTCAACGATTGATTTTGATATGCCGGCAGGTGAAGGCATCCCCATTGAAGAACGTGATCCGAAAGAGGTAACCAATTTTGGCGCCCGCAGGACAGCTCCCAATAAAATCAAAGTCTGCAGTCCGGCCTTTGATGTAACTCCCAATGAAATGGTGGCAGGCCTGATTACCGAACGTGGCATCATCCGGCCACCCTTCAAAGAAAACCTCTCGCTTGAATACGCCACGGCTCAATAAAGACCACCTTTGCTATTTAGTGTAGAATAGACCCAAAATTCTAAGATTTTATGGACAGTTTATGGAATGAGGAGGAAGCCAAAGCTTTCTCAGATGACCCGAAAGGAATGCGGATTTACACCGCCAGATTGCTTGGCCAAAACTCCAATCTCGTTCTGCATGGCGGAGGTAATACCTCAGTAAAACTAAAAGAAGAAAACTTCTTTGGAGAAAAGGTAGACGTACTTTTTTGTAAAGGCAGCGGCCACAATTTGGACAATATTGAAGCAAGCGGGTTTGCCTCACTACGCCTCGATGCCTTACTAAAGTTAGCTGAACATGACACACTCTCGGATACCGATCTTGTTAAACAGCAGCGAATTGCCATGCTGGATCCATTAAGTCCAAATCCCTCGGTCGAGGCCTTACTCCACGCAATCATTCCCCACAAGTTTGTCGATCACAGCCATGCAGATGCTATTCTGGCTCTGACCAATATAGAGAGTGGAGAGGACACGATTCGAATTGTATTCGGAGATCGTGTACTGATTGTGCCTTACGTGATGGCTGGCTTTACGTTGGCCAAAAATGTCCATGACATGATCCGCAACCTCGATTGGGAAACAATCGATGGTATTGTCCTAATGAACCACGGCTTGTTCACTTTCGGTGACGACGCGAGAACCTCCTACGAGAGCCACATTCAATTAGTAAGCAAGGCAGAGGAATACCTGAAAGCTCAAGGAGCCAATCAACAGGCAACCGCGACTGGTGAAAATTCATCGAACCTCTTAAAACTTGCCGAGCTCCGCAGAGCTGTCTCCGGAGTCCGCGGTGTGCCCGTATTGGCCAAATGGGGCTCGAGTCCGGAACAGGTCGGTTTCTCTGAATTGGAAAATATTGCAGATCTCGGTACACGTGGGCCAGTCACACCCGACCACACTTTACTGACCAAACGAATCCCTATATTGCTCGGAGACGAAGTGGAGGCTTCGGTCCAAGAGTTCGTCGCCGCCGACGAAAATTATTTCGAATCACATAAATCCAACGATCTGATCCCGCTTGATTCAGCACCACGGTGGGCCATCTGGCCGGGCCAAGGGACGGTCGCTTTTGGAGCAACCTACGAGGAAGCTAACAAGGTTTCTGATATCGCTTCGCACACAGCCAAAGTGATCCAGCAAAGTGAAGCTCTCAGTGGGTGGAAGCCACTGCCTGCAGAAGATATTTTCCACATCGAGTACTGGGAACTGCAACAGGCCAAACTCAAAAATAAACCCTCGCGCTTGCCCTTACAGGGTAAGGTCGCCCTGGTGACTGGCGCTGCCAGCGGAATCGGGAAAGCCTGTGCTGAGCAACTACATGCAGCGGGAGCCGCCGTGTTGGCAACCGATTTGAATCCTGAAATTTCCGACCTGTTTACCAAACCCACCTTTATAGGCCAAGTTTGTGACGTAACCGATTTGGCCGCAATGAAAAATTCGGTTGAAACTGCCGTATCCACTTTTGGAGGACTGGATATTGTGGTGAGCAATGCAGGCATTTTCCCGCAGGGCCAATTCATCGACCAAATGGATGATAAGCCTTGGGATATGAGCCTGGCCATAAATTTGACTCAGCACAAAAACCTGATGCGCAAAACCATCCCGTTTTTGAAACTGGGTATAGATGCCACGTTTATTTTCATCGGCACCAAAAACATTCCGGCACCCGGTCCGGGAGCGAGCGCTTACTCCGTTGCCAAAGCCGGGCTGAACCAACTCATGCGAGTGGCCGCCCTTGAGTTAGGCGAGCACAAGGTCCGGGTTAATATCGTGCATCCGGACAGTGTGTTCGATACAGCCATCTGGACGGGCGGCGTGCTTGAAGCCCGGGCCGAAAAATACGGCTTGAGTGTGGAAGAATACATGTCGCGCAATGTCATGAAAACACC
Organism: Opitutales bacterium UBA2995; assembly: GCA_002346535.1. GTDB lineage: Bacteria > Verrucomicrobiota > Verrucomicrobiia > Opitutales > UBA2995 > UBA2995. Next base: position 24,970 of record DDZZ01000019.1, read on the forward strand.
TGTAAAATCGGTGGAGGTAGCAAACATGGTCGTGACAATGGCTGGAAAATCATTTATAAAAACAACCGGCGCTCAAATAACCGTAGATGGTGGAAACGAACGCATTATTTAATTTTAACATAGAATCGTTTCAAGCAACGACGTGGTCATTCCTTTTAATCGTAAATACCAATTCAGGAGTCACAGTTTACCCGGTTGAAGCCGAAGTAGAAAGGAAATATTATGACTAAAGTAACAATTATCGGAGCAGGCAGCCTCGTCTTCTACAAAACCTTGATGAACGACTTCCTCGCCACGCCGGCCCTGGCCATCGCCCACAGCTTCGTGAACAATTGGAGCAACGAGCAGCCTACTTCTTTCGCCTGGGGCTTGACGAACTTTCTGGAGAATTGAGAACACTCGCCGACACCCACATCGCTACCTTGGAAGGACAGCCAACCAGCTAAGGCAAAAAAAAATTGCTGCAATAAATTCGAAACTCGCTTCCAATAAAGCCAATAGGAAAGCTTGAATCCGAGAAACGAGTGGGCGAAGCTTCACTGATTGGTTTGAATATTTCGTAACACCTGCGCCATGACTTTATCAGAATTCTTTGAATCAGTTTCCGGGAACAACTCGCCCAGTGCTAAACTTACCAAACCCCTTCAAGCACTTTGGTGGGATGCAAAAGGAAACTGGCATCAAGCGCATGAGGTCTGTCAAAGCGCCGAATCCATTGAGGGAGATTGGGTGCATGCCTACCTGCATCGGAAAGAAGGGGACCGCGGAAATGCTTCCTACTGGTATCGTAGAGCCCAACAACCTGCCCATCAGGGCACACTGGAAGAAGAATGGAGCCAAATGGTTGAACATTTTCTAAACTCCGCAGCTTAGGCCTGGCGATCAATGTGGCGAATTGTTTGGAGAGTTTACCTGATCATCAGCATTGTAACTTTTGCGCTATACGGAATCGACAAGTTTTTGGCGAAGGCGGAATGGAAACGCATTCCCGAACGCTGGTTTCACACCTTGGCTTTGATAGGAGGCTTCCCAGGCGCCTGGTTTGGCATGCAAGTGTTTAAACACAAAACTAACCATCCGAAATTTCGCTGGGTCATATTTGCCGGATTGCTTATCCATGTGGGTATATTGGCAATTACCATAGCACGGCTGCGCTGGTTCTGAACTGCTGGAGTTAACTCGGATACACTGCTCCCAAAACCACCTATCGGATAATATGTTTCCACTCATCCTTGGATCCAGTTGCTGGTTTCCCTTCCCTCTATTCTCGATCAGGCACCGATGTGCGCACACTCGTCTTTCAGTTGGGAAGCCCAACGCCTGAACTCCATTAAACCTAACAATTACTGAACGTTTCGGAACTCAAAAGCCCACGGAATGGTAATCTCCGTTCCCTTGTAGGTATACCCAACATGGGATTACCGACTTTGAAGCCCTTCTGAGAATGGGTCCAGAAAACTCGTCGGAGGAATAACTGAGTTAAACCTTCGTACCATACGTTGAAGGAGCCAAAATTCTGCGAAGCGGTGGCAATCACTCCGCAGAATCTTCGGATGAGATCAATCCATTTCCAAAGCGGAGTTGGAAATCCGGACTCGCCAGGACCGATCCCATAGACGCCTTAATGATCTCCGAATTTGCTACGGAAAAACAATTACAAGCGGTCGCGCCGCCTGAAACTGTTCGATGAGAGGGAGCTTCGGGATTGGCCTCTTGCCGCCCGATGCTCTCTACTCTATTTCAAAATTTTTCTGTGAGACAGAAGTACCATTGGGAATATACCAATCAGTGTGTGTCGATGTCCATTAGCAGTTAAAAAAACTCTCCCCAATGCTAAAAGGAATTTTCGGCTTCAATGATCGTGACCGTGGTCGCATTCATCTCCATGATGCACATGTCGGTGGGAGATCTCTTGAGCAGTGGCTGATCTGACGGACTCAACGTTGATATCAAAATGCAGACTTCTCCCCGCTAGCTCGTGATTCGCATCGATGGTTATGGTATCGCCTTCGATTTCCCTAATCGCAACCATGCGAATGCCACCAGCTACTTCGCACTGAAAACGCATTCCACGTGTAATTTCCAAGTCCGACGGAAATTGGCTTCGGGGCACATGGCCAACGAGATCCTGATGGGGTTGGCCGTAAGCCTCTTCCGGGTTAAGAGATACTGAAAAGGCGTTTCCCACTGTTTTTCCGAGCAGAGCCTTTTCCAATCCAGGTACAATCGCTTCGACTCCCATGAGGAAAACAAAGGGATCTGACCCGGAACTTTTGTCGAGCACCTCCCCGGCTTCCCCTTTTAGAACGTATGAAATACCAACTACCGAATTGCCATCAATGACATGCATGTGCAGAAGTGTCGGGGAAAAGCCTTTCAAATATCAACATTGTTAACAACGTTAACATAAGCCGTTGGGAAGCACGAGCCAGAAGTATCACCACGGAGATTCAAAGAACGCTCTCGTCCGAAGCGAGTTGGCATCAGCCAGTTATCATTAAGAAAAGTGCCAAACAAGCAGGAGTCAGTGAAGTGGCGCCCTACAAGCACTTTAAGGACAAGCAATGCCTTATCGCTGCAATCGCAGAACAAGGATTCCAAAATCAGCCGCTCAATTGATGCCCGATTCCAAAACCCGCTTCTCAAATCGCGTTAAAAACTACGAACGCTTCCGTGCGCACTATCCTACACAAATCGTGGAGGGCCTTAAAAGGCACGAAGCATTCCCAACCTAAGGAAAGGTCGCGGACCTTGGTTCAGGGAAAGGAATCTCGACCCGAATGTTTCTCGTGGCCGGTTATTCCTGCTAGGGCATAAAGCCCAACCCCAACATGCGAGAAGCGGCAGAAAAAGAACTCTTCAGCTTTCCGACTTTTTTGTTTTCTTCGTCTGAGTATAGAATCCGGCGATAAACAGGCCGAGCACACTGGTCCAAAAATACCAGGGCCTGTCGAAAATGTCATGCAAGGAAGCGCCTCCATACTTATCGAGAGTCTGCTCCCATGGGAAGAGGAACGGTGGCGGAATCTTGAGCATGAAAAATACGCTTTGCACCAAATGCCAAGCACCCACGCCGGCGGTGGCGACCTTGAGAGCCAGGGATTGCAATTTCAACGCTGCAAAACCTCCTAACACAATGGCCAACAAAAAAATTCCTAGGGCCACAAAATCGTTGAAGGATTGAAGGAATGGGAGAAAGACCATTCCGCCCATGTAAGCGCCCAAAATAAACACTCCAGCCTTGTAGAAGGAGTTCATAAAAATTCCCAAGGCCACGCCTAAAATAGCTGCTGTTATTAAAACAGCCAAAGGCTGTTCATCGAAAATCAAAGGAGCATAGAGAAGACCAACGTAGAGCCCACTTAAGAACCCTAGTAAAAACAGAACAACTTTGAGCAATTTGTATCCATGTAGACAGGTGATCAGACCAAAGGCAAATACCCCCAAGCCGGGAGCCCACCAAGGGAATTGATCTAAAGGCAGTTCGGAGAAGTTAGGCATCAAAAAGAATCCAATGGGTAGGCCAATATTAAGCTTCTGACAAGAATTAGAGTTCCCATAAAAAATCCTCGCCCTTTGCTGACCGATTCTTTCCATTTTGGGTCCCAGCTAATTTTAAAATTTTTGCAGGAGCGAAAGCAGCACAAAAGCATCCACATTCATGAATGAAGACATTTTAGTAAAAGCAGCGACCATCGCCAGAGGCTTGGCCATTGATGCCATAACCGCATGCAAATCCGGTCACCTCGGCCTTCCCCTTGGCGCAGCGGAAATAGGAGCCGTTTTGTTCGGAGACTCACTTTCCATGAATCCTCGCATTCCGGATTGGATCAACCGCGATCGGTTTGTGCTATCCGCAGGTCATGGCAGTATGTTTCTCTACGCATGGCTTCATCTCTCCGGGTACGATGTCAGCCTACAGGATGTAAAGGAATTTAGAACCCTTCACAGCAAAACCCCCGGACATCCCGAGTTCGGAGAAACAGCGGGTGTAGAATCGACTACTGGGCCACTCGGACAAGGCATTGGCAACTCCGTCGGCATGGCAGTTGCCGCAAAAAAGACAGCCGAAAAATTTAACACTGCGGAACATACCATAGTGGATCACCACGTCATTTGCTTGGCAGGTGATGGCTGTATACAGGAAGGGATAGCCGCAGAAGCCAGCGCCTTCGCGGGTCACTTCGGATTGGATAACCTCATTCTCATATTTGATTCCAATGATGTGACCTTGGATGCAACAGCGGAAGCAACGCAAAGTGAGGATACAGCACTCCGATATCAATCCTACGGTTGGGACGCGGCAACGATTGACGGCCACGACATAGATGCGGTTCACACGGCGGTAACCGAGGCCAAGGCTAACGATAACGGAAAACCCAAACTCATCATCGCCAAAACATTAATTGGAAAGGGGATTGAGGAGGTCGCCGGTACGTTCAAAGCCCATGGAGAGGCCGGGGTAAACTATGCGGAAAAGGCACGGGCAGGCCTAGGCCTGCCCGAGGAAACTTTCTTCGTTTCGGAAAAAGTGAAAACCTTTTTCGCGGAGCGAAAGCAAGAGTTGGCTTCAAAATATAACAAATGGCTGGACAACTACAATGCCTGGAAAGCCACCAACCCGAATCTAGCTTCGTTACTTGAAAGTGCCCAAAACAAAGAACCGGAAGACGTCGATCGACTTCTTGCATCAATTCCAGAGGCAGATACGGAAAAATCGATTGCTACTCGTGTAGCAGGTGGTCATGTCATCAATGCCCTGGCTTCTGAATTACCGTTGTTAATTACAGGAAGCGCCGATCTGTTTGGCTCAACCAAAAACTACATCAACGATGGAGGCGACTTCACACGTGATAATGCCGGAGGACGCAATTTCCGCTTTGGTATTCGCGAACATGCCATGGGAGCGATCGTGAACGGTATAGCATACCATGGTATTTTTACCGCTTCAGGAGCCACATTTACGACCTTCGCGGATTACATGCGGCCTTCCTTGAGACTGTCTGCACTGGCCAAGCTTCCTAACTTTCATATCTTCACCCATGACTCTGTAGCTGTGGGTCAGGATGGTCCTACTCACCAGCCCGTGGAGGTAGTAAGTGCCCTACGCTTGATTCCTGGCATGGATGTAGTTCGTCCAGCCGATCCGGAGGAAACCGCCGGTGCATTTGTGGCCGCACTGGAACGTAAGGATGGTCCCACCTCCATCGTACTTTCACGGCAAGGAGTTCCACCTCTTAACAGCATCCCAGTTGAAGACAGGAGGCGGGGTATCCTGAAGGGAGCCTACATCGCACGGAAGGAAGTTGGAGAGCTGAATGTGATTTTGTTGTCTAATGGAGCAGAACTACAACACACATTAACTGCAGCAGAAGAACTAGGGGTTGGGGCTCGAGTAGTCTCCATACCTAGTTTCGAACGCTTCGAAAGACAATCCAATGACTATAAAGAATCCGTCCTACCTACCGCTTGCCGGAAACGTGTGGCGATCGAGGCAGGAGTGAGCGATATTTGGCATAAATATGTCGGCCTGGATGGGACGGTAATTGGAATAAATAGATTTGGCCTTTCTGCCGATGGAGGCTTGGTTCTTCGCGAGCTTGGCATTACCGCTGAAAGCGTCGTTACCGCGGCGCGGAATCTGCAATAAATTTTCTTTCTAAGGAACCCGGTTAGTTTCATCCGGATATCTGCCATATACTGTGAAACGATTTACCCCATGTATACTTTTTTCCTGACTGCCAGCCAAGATTTGGTGCCAGACTGTTACTTGTCGGCAGTATTAAAGGAACCACACATGAATCTCCATTTATAGGGGAAACCGTGACTACCGAACGTTTGGTCATCGGAGTCTATAGGAACGGTTTCCACCTCCAGTCCAAAGTCTCAGATGCATCCCCTGAAACCTCGGATGCAATTTCCATAGTGGACGAGTTCCAATCTCAGTATCCGGATACCGGAATCGTCGTTCTTGGAAACATGAACGATTTCGAATTTTCACCAACCCTTTGGCAACTTGCAGATAAGAATGGGCTTATCAATTTGACCAAGGGGGTACACTTATATTTTCCGAGGAGATTCACAAGCACTCGACCACACCCTCATGGGGGCAAATCTGGCGGAGAATGCGGAGGCGGAGGCTATCCACGTGAATGCTGACTTCAGCTCGGGAATAAGGGCCAGCGATCACGACCCTATTCTGGCATGGATCCAGTAATCCTAGCATAAAACAAAATTTCCTTGTCGCCTCGGATTTCGTCCCTTCAAATCGATCCTTAAACCACCCAACTCACAAATTCTTTTCTTATCCTCTTTTCTACCTTCATTTAGGTGATGGCTGAACCTGTTTACGACGAAAAATCCATTAAGTCGCTGGACTGGAGAGACCACATTCGACTCCGTCCCGGCATGTACATCGGCAACGTCTCCGGTAAAGGTAATTCGGCTGACGAAGGTCTCTATGTCCTCATCAAGGAGGTGGCAGACAACTGCCTTGACGAGTACATGATGGGCTACGGAAAACGCATAGAAATTAAACTCAAAAACAACGAGGTCACCGTCAGAGACTTTGGCCGAGGTATTCCTCTCGGGAAGGTGATTGAGTGTGTCAGTAAAATCAATACAGGAGGGAAATACGACACTGAAGCCTTTCAAAAGTCCATCGGTCTAAACGGTGTAGGATGCAAGGTGGTCAATGCGCTCTCCGAGCATTTTGCCGTGGATTCTTTTCGTGATGGCAAAACGGTAGGCGCGAAGTTTGAGAGAGGCGACCTGATCAAGCAGAATAAAAAGGCAAAACCCAGTGACCAAAAATCGGGGACCTTGATCAGATTTAAACCGGACGAAGAAATCTTTGGAGAATTCACCTTTCACAAGGAATACATTGAGAAACTACTCTGGAACTATGCTTACCTGAACACGGGGCTCACGCTTGTTTTTAACGGAGAACGTTACCATTCCAAAAACGGGCTCTTCGACCTCCTAAGCGAAAACCTCGAATCCGATTCCAACTACCCGATTATACACTTTAAGGAAGACGACATTGAAATTGCCTTTACGCATACCAACCAATACGGGGAAGAATATTTTTCCTTTGTAAACGGACAGCGCACCACACTGGGAGGGACACACGAGATTGCCTTCAAGCAGGCCATTGTCGAAACACTCCGTGGATTCTTTAAAAAGGATTATCATGTCTCAGATATCCGTAGCGGACTGGCTGGCGCGATTGCAGTGCGCGTAGAGGAACCGACCTTTGAAAGTCAGACTAAGGTGAGATTGGGCAGCGACAGTTTTGGTCCTAAAGGACCGAGTATCCGGCAGGGAATCACCAACTTCCTGAGAACAGAGCTCGATAACTTCCTGCACAAGAACCCGCAGTGTGCCGAAGAGATCAAAAAGCGTATTTTGCAAAGTGAACGCGAACGCACCGAGCTGAAAGGCGTTCAAAAGATTGCAAAGGAACGCGCCAAGAAAGCGAAGGTAGTCAATAAAAAACTACGCGACTGCAAAGTTCACTTTAATTCAAAGCATCAAGACGCGGGCGAAAGTTCCATTTTTATAACTGAGGGTGATTCAGCTTCAGGATCCATAACCAAGTCACGCGATCCAATGACCCAGGCCGTCTTTTCCTTACGCGGAAAACCACTCAATACTTACGGCCTGAAACGCAGGGTCATATACGAAAACGAAGAGTTTTATCTTTTACAGGATGCCCTCGATATAGAGGACGGTCTGGATAACCTACGCTATAACAAAATCATTCTCGCCACCGACGCAGACGTGGACGGATTCCATATCCGCATCCTGCTCATGTGTTACTTCCTGCAATTTTTTCCGGAGCTTGTTCGACGAGAGCACCTCTACATCCTGCAAACTCCGCTATTTCGAGTAAGAAACAAAAAGGCCACAATTTACTGCTACACCGAGGAGGAAAAGTTACAGGCCATAGAAACGCTCACCGGGAAAGTTGAAATCACTCGCTTTAAGGGCCTAGGTGAAATTTCTCCGGCAGAATTCAAACAATTCATCGCGGAGAATATACGCCTTGAACCAGTCCTGATTGGCAAAAAATCGCATTTGGATTCAATGCTGGAATTTTACATGGGCAAAAATACTCCGGAACGAAAAGATTTCATCGTTAAAAACCTGGTTGTGGAAGAGCCGATTAATGAAGGCACTGCACTTGAGCTGTCGGTACCCGCATAACTGAACGATTGCGCAAAATTGATGGCATCCGAAGACACAACGGTTAACGGCACTCTTGAAAAAGCCTCAGATCTTTATAAAAAATACTACCTCGAGTACGCCTCCTACGTTATCCTCGATCGTGCCGTACCTTCGATTCTGGATGGGCTGAAGCCGGTCCAACGACGGATTCTGACGACGATGTTCAAAATGAACGACGGGCGTTTTCATAAAGTAGCTAGCATCGTGGGAGAGACCATGAAACTTCACCCGCATGGAGACGCTGCGATCACAGATGCTCTTGTACAACTGGCACAAAAGAATCTACTCATTGAAATGCAGGGGAACTTCGGTGATCCTGTAACGGGTGATCGGGCTGCCGCGAGCCGCTATATCGAAGCACGGCTGTCAAAATTTGCACTCGAGGTATTATTCAATCACAAAACTACCGAATTCCAGGATTCGTACGATGGCAGGGCCAAAGAACCGGTGGTTCTCCCCGCCAAATTCCCGCTCGCCCTTGCCCTGGGCATCGAAGGGATAGCGGTCGGCCTCGCCTGCAAAATCTTTCCCCATAACTTCATCGAACTCATTGATGTTTCGATCGCATTTTTGAAGAGACAGGACTTCGAGCTGTATCCGGATTTTCCTACGGGAGGGATTGCCGACGTATCCGAATATAACGAAGGCCTGAGAGGAGGCCGAATTCGAGTCCGAGCAAAAATCGAACCTGTTAAGAGACGGCAACTTGCCATTCGGGAAATTCCCTTCGGCACAACGACCTCGTCGCTGATCGATTCCATTGTAGGCGCACGCGATAAAGGGAAAATCAAGTTTGATCGCATCGAGGATCACACTGCCGAAAACGTGGAAATTCTGATCCGCCTTTCGACAGGCATAAAGCCGGACACTATGACCAATGCACTCTACGCTTTTACCGATTGCGAAACTTCATTGGCACCTAATTCGAGTATCATCGAAAATAACCGTCCGGAATTCCTGCCCGTCAAGGAGCTGCTCAGGCGCTCGGTCAAACGGACCAAGGCCCTGCTCAAACAGGAACTCCTGATCGAAAAGGCGGAGCTCGAAGAGAAGTGGCATATGGGTAGCCTGGAGAAGATATTCATTGAGAATCGGATTTACCGGGACATCGAGAAATGCGAAACTTGGGAAAGTATCATCGAAACGATTCGCAAGGGCTTGAAACCCTTCATCAAGTCACTACGCCGCAAAGTAGCTGATGAGGACATCGCCAAGTTGACAGAGATTAAAATAAAACGGATCTCCCGCTACGATGCCTTCCGGGCCAACGAATACATCAAAGGCCTGGAAGACCGAAGGAAACAAATTCAACGCAATCTGAAAAATCTGACCCAATACTCAATCAAGTTCTACCAGGCTCTCAAAGATCAGTATGGAGAGGGCCGAGAGCGTAAAACGGAGCTAGCCTCCTTCGACCGGGTAGTTGCGACCCAGGTGGCAGTCGCCAGCGAAACGCTCTATGTAACCCGTAAAGATGGCTTTATCGGCACTAGCATGAAGCGTGATGAATCACTTTTCAAATGCTCGAGCCTCGATGACATTATTGTTTTCACCCGGGATGGAAACATGCGCGTTGTAAAAGTCGCCAACAAAGTCTTTGTCGGAAAAGACATCATCCATGTCGCTGTATTCAACAAGGATGACAAGTCCGTCTATTCCATGATGTACCGTGACGGAAAACGAGGAAACGTTTATGCCAAGCGGTTTCGAATCGGCGGCGTGACCCGGGAAAAAGTTTATACGCTAACCAAGGGGAGCCCGGGTTCGCGGGTCTTCTTTTTCTCTGGGGATAATACCGAGGCAGAAAGCCCCTTTGTAAAAGTATACCACAAACCGGTTCCTCGATTACGTAACCTGGAAATTCCGTTCAACTTTGCCGTGTTCCCCATGAAGAGCCGAGGGAGCCAAGGCAACATCGTAACGAAAAAAATTGTACAGCGTGTGGCCCGTGCTAGCCAAGAAGAAGATGAAGTACAACCTCCGGAAGATCCATCCGCTGAACAAAGTACCTTGGACTTAGAGCAGTTTAACCATTAATTGTGGCAATGGTAAGCGCAGACAAATAAGCAGCGGAAGGGTCCAGCTACTGCTGGGCTAAAGCCCTGGTGTAGCTGACGAAACGCGCCGACCTTCTTTTTATGCCTTATCCTTAAAGGACTGGGATGCTTTTTGTCCTTCAGCCAATGTGACAAGAAATAGTTAAAATGCTCTAAGTAATTAGCAGGTATTAGAGCAGCTTGCCGCCGATCAAGACCACCTTCTCGGAATGTGCCTTGACAGACATAAGCCCTCCTACGAGTTTCATAAACCCTTCCCGTCGGGATGTAGCTCAGTCTGGCAGAGTGCGTCGTTCGGGACGACGAAGTCGCTGGTTCGAATCCAGTCATCCCGACCACCCGCCGCCGTTTTGCAAAGCAAAACTGCGGCGAGGTGTCTCGCAGCATAGTTTACTCGAAAGCGGACATACTTCGTCCCGCAATTGCGGAACTCCGCATGGCATCGCCATCGACTTCAACAATCTTAGATCCTTTCGCGAACGACGAGTTCCGGAAGGATCCATTGGATGTCTGGATCTTGATTTTCGCCCTTTTGAACAGCATTGACCAGCCGTGTAACTGCCTTCCCGAAAATTTTCGGAATTACCTGATCAACTGTCGTTAAAGGAGGATCTGGCCGAGGATGGAATCACTTTCCACTCCCAACAACGCAAAGCATCTATGCCCTCGCCTCAGAGGTGATCGATGATCGATCCCATGATACTTGTACGATCGAGGTGAATTGAAGGGAAAGGCAGTTCATGTATCGGACTTACCAATATAATCGGAATATGTGCATCGATGGCGTATTCGACAGTCGGATTGTCAGATTCCAACGTGGAGCCCGCCAAAATGGTGCCATCCGACTTTAGAGATAAGAAGTGACGGGGCACTTTCTCTTCCAAATGGGGATCTCCATCGGCCAATTCGATCATGCCTTGAAAACCAAAAGTACAGAGCAGTTGCTACAGGAAAGCGGTTTTTTCGCCGATGCAGGAGATTCCAGCTCTTGAAAGCGTACTCCAACGAGTCCTGTGGAACCTCCTCGCAGGCCATGAGCCTAGGCATTCGGGAAAACCCCGATTTTTCTGGCGGCCACGAGCACCCGGTAGACTCTCCATTGTGAAGGTCCGAGGTGTTCAGCCAAATCTTTAGTTGAGTTAATCATGGCGTAATAAAATCCGATATTTATATTCAGCAAATCGCCGGCCTAAACACTTACCTGAAAAAGACATTGGAATCGGAAATAGGTTCTACCAGATTGGAATGCATGGATAACAAGGACCAGGAAATCATGGAAATTTTTGAGAAGAGTAACGCTCTTCTAAAAGGTCATTTCATTCTGCGCTCCGGCTTGAGAAGCGGTCATTTTTTCCAATGCGCCCGAGTTGGGGAGCACATGGACAAAGTGGAAAGGTTGACGGAAATTATGCTGGAAAAATTAGGTGATCTGGAGTTCGCAACGGTGCTCTCACCAGCCATGGGGGGTTTGGTTTTTGGCCAAGAGGTCGCACGCCAAGCAGGAGCTCGTTATATTTTTGCAGAAAAACAAAATGATCAGCTCGTTCTACGACGTGGTTTTAAAATGGATCCCGACGAAAAGGTGCTGATTGTAGAAGATGTCATCACACGGGGAGGCCGGGCTCAGGAAGCCATTGACATTGCTCGGTCCAATGACGCGGATGTGGTTGGATTGGCGTTGATGGCAGATAGAAGTGGCGGAAAAGCTCTATTCGACGTACCCGTATATTCGCTAGCCAATTTTAATTTCCCCACTTACGGACCGGAAAATGTACCGCCAGAGTTGCAGGCAATACCACCCATCAAACCCGGCAGCTAAATCGGTGTGAAGTGCCTCGTGCCAGTATTTGGAAAAATCAATTGATTGCTTAAACTGACACCGAAGCTCAGATCCTTGGGAAAGCTCGAAGAAATTAGTCTTTCCGAATAACCAGGAAGTTGTTTCTGCCCTCGTAATAGACGTAAAGCAGGTTCTTGCCGGGAGTCAGCAGATCATAGGCTTCACTTAGCGTTTCCACCTTTTTCCGGTTTATTCCCATGATGACCATGCCGGGCATCAAATTGTCGCTGAAAGGTGAATCGCCACTCACTTCTGTGACGACCAAACCACGAATGCTCTGTCCAACCCGAAATTGCTGTCTTAGGGCTTCACTCATCTCAGCAAGCGTTACTCCTTCGAGAAGCTCAACGGGTTCCGATCCGGCATCCGCGACACTAAGCTTTCCGGCATCATTCAAATTGCCAACGACCACGGGTATCTCCATGGAATCACCATTTCGAATAACCGTCATAACAACTTCAGAGCCTGGATGGACCTGAGAAATTTTAAGCCGGAGATCTGAGCTGGAGGAAACAGTCCGCCCATTGATGGCGATGATAACGTCGTAGACCTCCAGTCCGGCGGTTTGTGCCGGTGTATTGGGGAACACCTGACTGATCACGGCACCATTCGTATCATCAACTTCAAATTGCTCGGCAAGCTCCCGATCCAGAGCACCAATACTGACACCCAGATATCCGCGACTAACTTCACCGGTCTCAATGAGACTCATCATGATATTTTTAGCCAAGTTGGTAGGAATCGCGAAACCGATACCGATGCTGCCACCCGATTGAGAGAGAATAGCTGTATTGATTCCAAGAATACGACCTTGGGCATCAACAAGTGGCCCTCCCGAGTTGCCGGGGTTGATTGAGGCGTCGGTCTGCAAAAAATTTTCGTAGCCACCCTCTTCGATGAGGCTGAGTTCAGTCCGGTTAGTTGCTGAAACGATTCCCTGGGTAACGGTAAGGCCGACGCGCAAAGGATTTCCAACCGCAAAAACCACGTCGCCAACGCGGGCCTGATCGCTGTCGGCAAGCGTAAGGGCCGGCAGATCATTGCCTTCAATCTTCAACACTGCCACGTCTGTTTTACTATCTGCGCCGATAATCTCGGCATCAAATTGGCGACCATCTTGCAGGCGAACACTTACTTCGTCCACATTTTCGATCACGTGGTTGTTAGTCAGGATGTAGCCGTCTCGACTTACAATAACGCCCGAACCTAGGCCTTCGGCGCGTGGCTGATCTTCCTGCTTTTCAGGAACTCCAAAAAAACGACGTAAAAAAGGGTCATCTCGGAATTGTGGAGGCAAGCTGTAACGCTGCGCTTCCAAGATCTTTGAAGTCGAAACGCTGACAACCGCCGGAGTAACCTGATCCAGAATATCTGCGTAACTTGAAACGGGATGTTTATTGGATCGATCAAGTGGTGTACTATCCCAACTAATTTCAGGTAATCCCCGGGATTCAGACTTGGTTACTGCATGAGCAATTCCCAATGCGGCAATAATCAAAGCATATACTAAAACAAAATATCTTATTTTCATCTATGTAAAACGACAGGGTTCTTCCAAATAAGTTTCGTGCTCGATTTTAAAAAAAACATCTACGTTTTGTCGCCAAACAGCCAAATCCTTGCAGATCAAGCTTCGGCTGGTGTTTCCTCTTTAGACTTAAGCCGGAAGAGGCTGGAAACACTTTCGGAACTATGTGTTCGCGTAATGGCTTCTCCGAGCAGGCTGGCAACACTGATAACCGTAATAGGAACACCGCTATCCCCGGCATCAACCGGGGTGGTATTGGTGGTTATCAATTCGTCCAAAGGCCCTCCCTTAAGACGGCCATGGGCATATTCGTTTAAAACCCCGTGGGTCACACAAGCTCTGACCTTAGTCGCACCGTGAGCTCTGACGATTTTAGCCGCCGCGGTTAGAGTTCCGGCAGTTTCGGTAATGTCATCGACAATCAGCACTTCCTTGCCTTTCACATCGCCCACTACACTTTCCGCCTGAACATTAGCGGCGTCGATCCGCTTTTTCGCTACCACTCCAAATGGACAGCCTAGGATGTTGGCATATGCGGCCGCCATTTTCATGCTGCCTACATCAGGAGAAATTACCACGGTGTTTTCGGTATCCGTATGTGTAGCCAAATAATCGTAAAATATCGGCGAAGCATACAGATGATCCACTGGAATATCGAAAAACCCTACAATTTGCTGTGCATGGAGGTCCATGGTCAGAATCCGGTTAGCTCCAGCGGCAACCAGCAAATTGGCAACCAATTTGCTGGTGATGGGTACCCGCGGCTGATCCTTCCTGTCTTGCCGGGCGTAGCCATAAAACGGGATGACCGCAGTTATCCGACTGGCGGATGCTCTACGGGCCGCATCGAGAAAGATAAGCAACTCCATCAAATGCTGATTCGGCGGATAGCAAATCGATTGAATGACGAACACATCGCGGCCACGAATATTCTCATTGATTTTAACAAAGATCTCCGCATTGGGAAATTTGGTAACTTCGGCGTCTCCTAATGGGATTCCAACTTTTGAACAAATTTCTTCAGCAAGCGGAACATTTGAGTTTCCACAGAATATTTTTAACTGATGGGGATGGATAAGATTTTGCTCTTCGGTCATGGATCGGATTGCAGGTGATTTTCGAGCGAGTCAACCCGACGAAACAAGTCGGGTAATTTTTTGCGGAGCACGTTAAACTTTTGTGCCTGGTAATATGGCATTGCCGGATCACCAAATACAAAACTTTTAGGTGGTAAATTTTGATAAACGTTGGTGGAGCCGCCAATTTGGCAATAATCTCCCACTGTGAGGTGGCCGGATAAGCCAGCCTTGCCTCCCAAAAGGACGAAATCTCCAATGCTTGAGCTCCCGGCGATGCCCACTTGCGATGCGAGGAAACAGCCTTTCCCAATGGTCACATTATGGGCTACCTGGACTTGGTTATCTATTTTTGTCCCCTGCCCGACCCGAGTTTCACTGAAACGGGCACGGTCAATCGTGCTGTTGGCTCCCACATCTACTTGATCTTCTAAGACAACAATTCCAATTTGGGGAGACCGTTCATGCAGCCCTTTGATAGTTTCGTAGCCAAAACCATCGGAGCCGATGATTGCCCCAGAATGGATGAAACAATCTCGACCGATCAGACAGTAATCGGCAACCACCGCGCGTGGTTTCAGCACCGAATCATCCCCAATTTGGGCAAACCGCCCCACAAAAGCTTGAGAATCTATTATACAAGATTCGCCGAGTACCGCTCCTTCCTCCACTATGGCAAGAGCTCCAACATGAACTGAATCTGGTATTTTTGAGCTGGAATGGATAACTGCGCTGGGATGAATTCCTGGTTCCGGACGCGGTGCCAGTTGTTTTTCAATGTCACCGCATATCATGTCAAGAGCATGGGAGGGGTTGCCATGCATGAGATACAGCTGGTCAGGCTGAGGATCACCTTCGAAATCTTCTGGGAGCAGGATCACCGAAGCACGGGATTCGGCAACTTGTTTGCGGTATTTGCGATTAGCCAGGAATGACAAATCACCGGGCTGAGCATCCGATAACGAGGCGATTTGCTTGAGCGGCCCATCCCAAGATCCTTTCACCGAAGTCGGCGACAAAATCTGGAGCACTCGGGAGAGATTCAATTCAAAGCCAGGCATTGGCGAAAAAACCCTGCTTCGAAAGGAAACAGGGTTCAAATTGAAAAATGGCCACGAGATACGGAGTTAGTTGGCTGGAGCTTCCGCAGTTTCCACGGGAGCGTCCGCGTTGAGAACTTCAAGCACTTCGTCGGTATAATCCCAATCAGGATTGGCATAGAGAACAGGCGGCAAACCTGCAATGACTCCTGTGGAGGTGTCCAGGACAAGATCCACGCCCTTTTGCTGAGAAACATCAAGTATCACCGTCTTGATCTCCTCGAGCATGAATTGGCGTTGGGTAGACTGCTGTTGAGTAAGCTGATTATTCGTGCTTTGACGAAACATGGCCACTTCCTGCTGCATGGTCCGGATTTTTTCCATTTGAGCATTAGCATCTTGCTCGGCTTCCGACCGGGCAGAATCCGAGAGAGCCGGATTCTCGGCTTGCTCCATCATCGTCTTGTAAGCTTCGACCTCAACTTCACCAGCGACCATCATTTCCTCCAGCTGCGCCTTGGCCGTATCCATGCGGGCCTGGAGTTTATCAGCAGTCTCTTTGGTCTTGTAATAACTATCATACAAAGTTCCCACGTCGACGGTCATAATATTAAATTCCGCGAAAGAGACGTTAAAAAGCAGAGGTTGCAATCCAATAAGGATAGCCCCTGAAATCAATTTATTCATTATGTTGTGGTAGATTTAAAAGTATAAATTAGAACCTTGTTCCAAAATTGAAATTAAATTGTGCACCTTCGTCGTTGGTGTAAATAGTGTCACCTAACCCATCTTTGATCTCAATAGGGTTAATTGGGATGGCATAATCAAGTCGTAATGGAGTTCCCATAACCATCAACGTAATTCCGACACCAATATTGTCACTCCACCAATCGGTCCCAAAATCGGCGACTCCTCGATTTACAAAACCCCCATCATAGAAAGCGGACAATCTTACTTGTTCCGAAATGCTGTAAAAGTATTCCATGGACACCATGCCGTAAGTTTGTCCCCCTTTCGGTTCAAATGTCGCAGGAGCGCGCGGATCCATTCGCGGATTTCCGTTGATGTCGAGAAATACGTTTCCAAAAGGATCCTTGAGTGGTTCACCCAAATCTACCGGGCCTACCAGACGATAGTCGTAACCGCGAATGGTATTGGGTCCGCCCAGGAAAAACTGCTCTACGAAAGGTGTGCGTGGCGTGTCTCCAAATGCGGTGGCCACTCCGGCCCGATAGTCAAAAAGGAATCCTTGGCCGAGTTCAAAAATTGGGATCCAGGTAGCCCCCTTAAACTCAACTCTGACAAATTCCTGAGTTCCCCCCAACGGTCCCCCAGCAACTGTATTGATAAGCTGCAGCCGTGTCCCCCGATTGGTGAAGAGTATCTTATCCCGCGTATCCCGTATAAAGGCGATGCCCACGCGTGAAATCTCACTCTCTACTCGATTACCGAAATCGTTGATTTCATTGGGATTAAAGAATTGCCGGAAGCCGAAAGGAATCCGGCTAAAGAAATCCAAGGTCACATCTTCCAAACTATATGAGATCCGGCCCTCAATAAGTTCAATGAGACGTTTTCGAAAATAGATCTCAAATCCCGCTCGAGTCTCCTCGTAAAGGGTACTCAAGAAATCCGATTCCTGATTGAAGATCGAGAATCCGAAAGCGAGCTGATAGAAATAATTGTCGAGAAAATAAGGTTCTTCGAAAGAGAGGACTGCTTGGGAGGATCGCGACCCCGCCTCGAGCCGGATCCTTAGCTTCTGCCCGTCTCCCTGAAAGAAGGAACGCCAATTGAACATATCAAAATTACCCTGGGTAATTTCAATAAATCCGACAGCTCGCTGAATGGATGAATATCCCGCCCCAAAAGTGAAATTTCCAGTGCGACCTTCCTCAACTGATACTTTGAAATTACGCCGTTGAGGTATGTTGGTTTGCTCATCGGTAGCTTCAACTTTTTCAAACCATTGCGTATTTTCCAGACGCTGCTGACTCACCTTCATGCGTAACATGTCGAAGGACATGCCCGGGGCCAGGGATAGTTCGCGCAGAATTACAATACTCTTGGTCTTGGTGTTCCCCTCGATATTGATGGATTCCACCCGGAAGCGCTCTCCCTCGTTCACCGCAAAGTTGATATCGATAGCCCCCGTTTCCAAATTCGGAATACGCTGCACATCAATCCGGCAATCGAGGTAACCGACCGATCCATAAAATTCCTGCAGCGTGGTCGTGTCTTCATCCACGAGTTTCGGGCTAAATATATCGCCTTCTTCCAATTCGATAGCATCGAGCAATAGTTCACCTGGGAATAACTCGTTGCCGGAAACAGTCATATTTCCAATCTGGTACTGGCGACCCTCGGTAATGGGAATCTTGATATGAAGGCGGCCTCTCCGACTATAGTCATATTCAATTTGGTCCTCGTGAATTTCTATATCAAGATAACCTTCTTCCCGCGCGTAATCGCGAACACTTATCAAGTCTTCCTCGAGCTGGGTTTCATTCAATTTTCCGGTTCCGGTGATCCAGGACAACCAGTTCCAAGGCCGGGTTTTCATCTGCTTCACCAAGCGTTTATTTTTGATTTCCTGACTCCCGATAAAGGTGATGTCGCTGACTTTCACCTTGGGGCCCTCGTTAATCAGAAAGGTGATTTCACCGAATCCGGTTTCTGGATCGCGATCGATAGTGTAATCAATAGTAACCTGGGTGAACCCCCTCTTCTGGTAAAATTCAAAGAGGGTTCGCGAATCCTCCTTTACCTGGCGTTCACTAAGAGAAGCGTTGGCTCTTGTACTGATCTCTTTTTTGAGCCGTTTTTCGTTAATCCGGTAATTCCCGTCGTAATAAATTGCCAGGACGCGGTATTTGGATTTGAGCCGAAAGATGAGGTCCAATTTCCCATCCGCAACTTCCGTACGCTTTACATCAATATACTCGAATAAACGCGTACCGTACAAGGCTCGTAATGAATCATCCACCACCGCTTCAGAATAAGTCATACCGGGACGCACCTGCATATTAGACCGCACTACATCCACATTGACGTTTTGTACGCCTATAAACTCAATTTCGACCTTCCCTACCGTAATCCCTCCTTGCGTGGTCTGCGCAAACGAGAAGGAAGTCGCAAGTAGACAGAAGGCCGGCAGAAATATCAGGCTGAGTCTAATAGGCAGACTCATGATGAGGTTGCGGCGAATGATTCTCAAAGCGGGTGTATTCTTTGCGAAAGGTTAATTTGAGTTCTCCTACTGGTCCGTTCCGCTGCTTAGCAACGATTAAATCGGCAACATTCTGGATGGTTTGGTACTCGTCTTCCGAGTCCTTAGGTTTGGATAAAAGTAACACAACATCAGCATCTTGCTCAATGGAACCGGATTCCCGTAAATCGGATAACCGAGGCTTACGTTTTTCCTTTTCCATATCGCGATTCAGCTGACTCAAGACAACCACGGGAACGTCAAGTTCCTTGGCTAATCCTTTAATACCCCGGGAGATTTCAGATATTTGCTGTTCCCGGGCAATTGCAGAGTTCGTGCCGGCCAGTAGCTGCAAGTAGTCGATGACAATCAAACCCACCTTGCTCCCGAACTGATGCTGGATTCTGGAGGCTATTCGCCGGGCCTTGGCGCGCAATTCCATGATCGTCAAATTGCTGGAATCGTCGATGACGATCGGCGCTTTTTTTAACTCAATTGCGGCGGATGCGAGCATCTGTTTTTCTTCCGGGGAGCAGAATCCATCCTGCAACCTACTCATGGAAACGCGAGACCTGGCACATAGAAGACGCATCCCTAAATCCTGGTGCCCCATCTCAAGACTGAAAATAATCGTTGCCGATCCCTCTCCCTCCTTGGGCAAGGCGGCAGTCTCCGCAATATTCAGAGCCAAACTGGTTTTACCCATGGATGGCCGGGCCGCCAAAACGATCATATTATTTTTTTGCAATCCCAGGGTAAGGCCATCGAGGTCTTTAAACCCTGTTGCAATCCCCCGCATGGCACCTTTCCCTTCGAGGAAGGAGTGCACCATCGTTACAGCAGCATCAATTGTCTGGCTGATTTGCCGTGAGGCATCTTGAGATTTGTCCATCCCAATCTCGAAAATCTCGGACTCAACATTTTGCAGAAACTCCTCGAGATTTTCCTGTTCCTCAAAACAGCGTTCCACGGTTCGGGTGGAACAACGAATTAAACGACGAAGCAAGTATTTCGTCCGTACGATATCTAAAAAATAACTGGCATGAGCTGTGGTTTCAATCCGGTCGGTGATCTGGTTGATCCCCGGAATTCCGCCGACCACATCCAGTTGACTGCGATTGGACAATTCTTCTGCCAGGAGAATCTCGTCCGCCGCGGTCTTTTTTTCATAAAGGGCCACCAGCGCATCATAGATAATTTGGTGTGTGGAGACGTAGAAGGCCTCAGGAGGCAAAGCCCGCTCCATGCACAACGGCAATACTTCGCTGCTGTCCAGAATACAGGAGGCGAGCAAGCCCTGTTCTGCCTCAACGTTGTGGGGCATTGTGCGCCCAATAAGCCCTCCCGCAGGATCGGACTTGTTTTCAGATCTGCCCGGCCGGCCGGCATGTACGTTGCCGGAGGTTTTGGGAGAACGTGACGAAGTGGCCATCAGATGAGCGACATTGGGCTTGGGTCAGCCCCTATTCCTCATCTTCATGAAGGGGCACCACTTCGAATTCAAAATCAACCACGACTTCCGGGTGCAGTTTGATCTGGATGGTGTGCCTGCCTAAAGCCTTGATCGGAGCCGGTACCAGAATCTTTTTTCGTTCGACCTCGACCCCTTGCTTGGCGATATGGTCAAATATGTCCTGAGCAGTCACCGCCCCAAACATTTTGCCCTCCTCCCCTACGCGGACCTGGACGGCGATATGGATGTCTTCAAGTCGGGTCTTAAGCTCTTCAGCAATCTGCTGGTCCTTGATCTCGCGTTTGGCGCGGGCCTTTTTGAGTGCCTCGATCTGCTTGCGATTCGCTTCCGTCAATGGAACCGCCAATTTTTGAGGCACGAGATAATTGCGGGCAAATCCGGCTTTTACTTTGGCTTCGTCACCTTCGGCGCCGAGGCCATCGACCGGTTTTATCAATAGTACTTCTGCTGTAGCCATGAGTGATTAAAGTATGAATTAAAAAGGTACGTCGTCTTCTTCGATGTCATCGGCGGGCGCCTGGTTGCTGGTATCCTTAGCGGGAGGACTGTTTCGCTCCACGTGGGAACTTCCATCGCCGCCATCTCCACGGCTGCCGGTAAACTGAAAGTTTTCCAAAACCACACCCATTTTGCTGCGTTTCTCCCCTTGGGGGGTTTCCCAGCTGTCCAGCTTGAGCCGCCCTTCGATCAGAATTGAACGGCCCTTGGACATGTATTTGGAAATTGTTTCCGCCTGGCGGCCGAATGCATCGACATCCACGTAAGTGACCTCCTCTTTTCGTTCCCCATCCCTCGTTTGGTACACGCGGTTGGTGGCAAGAGATAATTTACAGATGCTCAATCCATTGGCCGTGACTCGCAATTCGGGATCACGGGTAAGATTGCCCATCAAGATAACTTTATTGAAAGAGGCCATAAGCAAATCGGGTTTAGAATTGATCAGCTTTGCACAATGATCCGGTAAACCACTTTATCCAAGCGGAATTTTTCCTGAACATCCTGTGCAAAATTGGTAGGAGCCTCGATTGTCAGCTCGAAGTATTGACCAGCGGTAAAATTGCGATCGGTTACCCGTACAAAATCCCGCTTCCCCAAGTCTTCCTCGCGGGTTACGTTCGCATCCAGCGTAGCGAGAACGGTCTTCACGTCCTCAAGCAATTCGGAAGGAGATTTTTCCTGGTCCCTGGTGTCGAGAACTAAGGTCGTTTTATAAGTGCGTTTTGTCAGCGTCATGCTTTGATTTACGTTGATTAAATTGATTCATGGCTATGGTCGGTCCCCGGCTTAACAGGAGCTCCATAGCCTGATGGTAAGTATCCATCTGATTCTTGATTACGTCTGCCTCAGTCTTGGTAAATTTGCCTAGCACAAAATCGGCAAGGTCAATCTCATGAGGATATTTAGAGCCAATTCCAATCCGAAAGCGGGTGAAGTTGGAGCCAAGCTTTCGGATCACATCCTCCACACCGTTGTGCCCACCAGGACCCCCTTCTTGATTTATTTTAAGACGTCCGAATTCCAGATTGGCGTCATCATAAATAACCGTCACTTCCTCAGCCGGTATTTTATAATAGCGACTCACCTTTTGCAGGGAATCGCCGCTCAAGTTCACAAAAGTGTCGGGTTTAACGAAATGAAAGGTTCTTGGGCCGCGTTTCAAAGCGGCCAGAGAACAGAGAAGCTTGCCATCTTCTTTCCAGGTCAATCCTTGGGCCGAAGCATAGGCATCCATCACTCGGAATCCCAAATTGTGCCGGGTTTCCTGATAAGATTTCCCGGGATTGCCAAGACCGGCAATTACCGAGACAGACATTTTCAAAGAACGGGTTACAAATTAATCTTTTTTAGGCTCAAACTCCTCACCTTCAGCTTCGGCAGCAACTTCGCCATCACCTTCAGATTCGCCTTCACCTTCTTCGCCTTCCAGAAGTTCCTCAACTTCAAGTTCAGGCCCTTCTTCAATCTTAACGATAGAGACACTGGCAATTAAAGTATCTTCGTGAAGCTGGTAAGTGACACCTTCCAGTTTCGGCAAATCACTGACATGGAGCGCATCTCCAAGATTGAGTTCGGAGACGTCGATTTCGATAAAATCGGGGATATTGCGAGGCCTTGAACGCACTTCGACCTCATGCAAATGCACTTCCAGTGTTCCACCTTCATTCCTCACTCCAACAGGTTCTCCCGTTACTTGAAGGGCCGCCTGAGCAGTAATCTCTTCGCCGGCGGTCACCTCGTGAAAATCCACATGAATAAAACTGTCATTGAGCGGATGCCGCTGGACCTCGGAAATCAGGGCCTGGGATTCATTTTTGCCCTCGTTGAGGGTGACCAGGGGAGTCCGGCCGATTAGATCGTGCCAGAGATTTTCAAAGTCCTTGTTATCCAGGAATATGGCGCGCGATTCACCTTTACTGTAAATCACCCCGGGCAATTTTCCAGAACCTCTCAGGCGGCGGCTGGCGCCGCGGCCAACCTCTTCACGAGCGTTGATGGAAATATTTAATTGTGACATGGGTTTTTAAAGTGTTTAAAACGGTTCTTTTAGGTGGACTCGGATACAGGAAAAAGCGAGTGAGAGTACCAGTTGGGATTCAGAAATCAACCAAAAGATAGAAAAAATAATTGGGGCCGCCGGTGGATTTTTCGGGCAGTAGCGACGCAAAGATTGACATTTAGAACCAAAAACTAAATCTCAGCCATTCTTTCTATTACTGCCCGGTAGCTCAGTGGTAGAGCAGGTGGCTGTTAACCACTTTGTCGCTGGTTCGAATCCAGCCCGGGCAGCCATTTTGTGTTATCCTTTATAGCTCCCGGATTAACCAAAAGGGAAAGTCGCGCTCGCTCTATTACCAGGATCCATCGCCGCCATGATTCTCTTCTGTGGAGGTTGCCTGTTCAGTTATACAATCCTAATCCCGGTAGCTCTCAACGTCTCCATTTATGTAAACGTATTCATGGGCATCGATCTGATGCGGGCGGTAGACGAGTTTGGCAGTTGGGATAAAGACATCAAAACCAACGGCAGACACTAAACCCTAAAAAAGCCTTTTGAACAGGCATAGGATGAGCCTTTCAAGTTAATAGGATAGCTACTTCTGAAAGGAAGCACTCATGTCCGTCTCGACTTTAGTTTCGACGACTTTCTTTTCGAAGGTAGATTCGCTGATAAGTTTGTTAAGTAAGATTTCGTATTCAGCGCTATCCAGTGGTAGGGAAACGGGTTGCTTTTTGATCCCTGAAAATAGAATCAAGTTTGCAAGCTCGACCGAACCGACTCCTTCTTGAGCCGGGTAAAGGAGATTCGCTTCGCCGCGAATAGCCGCAACAAAATTTTTAAACACGCCGATGTGCTGTTCTCCGTTACCTTCGATGGGAATTTCCACTTCCCAGGAATCGGGTTTTGCAAATCCTTGCGTGGACTCTTTGCAAAATGCGGAAGATTCAGTTTCGTTCCGTCTCCACCGAATAAGGTTGTTCTCGTAAAGAACTAATCCCCGTTCAGTCGCTATTTCAAGGCGGTTGACCCCGGGAGCCTCACCCGTTGTGGAAATAAAAACTCCAGTCATTCCGTCCTCATAGCGCATCAGGGCGGTCACTGCATCTTCCACCTCAATTTCATGGAAGCGACCTAGATCACATTGAGCGTATATTTCAGTAGGCATACCGAATAGCCATTGCCAAAGGTCCAGCTGGTGAGGGCATTGATTAATAAGAACTCCGCCACCTTCACCTTTCCAAGTGGCTCGCCATCCGCCAGAAACGTAGTAGATATCGGACCGAAACCAGTCCGTAACGGTCCATTGAACCCGGTTAATCCTTCCAAACTCTCCGCTTTCGATTAAGCTTTTCAATTTCAGGAAGTGAGGATCAGTCCTAAGGTTAAACATTCCGGCGAATACTAAGTCTTTGTTCGTATGAGCAGCAATTAAGCGCTCGCAATCTGCCTTGTGGACGGAGATCGGTTTGTCAACCAAGACATGCAACCCAGCTTCCAGGGCCGCAATCCCCAGAGTCGTGTGGAAGTAATGAGGAGTTGCAATTTGAACGGCATCAACGGCGCCGGATTTCAATAATTCATCTGTACCAGTGAAAGGAGTCACGCCTTCTTTTTCAAAGGATGCAACACGGCTTTCATCCATATCGCACACTGCCCTCAATTGGAGGCCCGGCACCTCACCCTCTAAAATTGACCGGGCGTAGTAGTTGCCCATATTTCCCAAGCCAATGATTCCTAGTCTGACCTCGTTATCCATAATGATTATATTGAGTCCAAATAAAACCGGATAACGCCTCCAAGCCAATCACCTTTTGGACATTCCAAACCCACCAAAAGAAAATGCGATCCACGCTTGAATTATGTGATCTGACTGATTCAACTGTGGCTGATATTCCTTTTAAGGAGATTAACTCGCTAAAATACATCACTGACTCAAAAATGAAATTTGGGATTTTTGGAGGAAGTATTATTGCCAGTTCTCATGCACAGGCGATCGAAGCCATGGAAACTTCCAGTGTCGCAGTAAAAGAGCTGGCGACACGATTTAGCTGCAAAGCCTACTCAGATGAGAAAGCGTTTTTTGCCGATCCTAAAATTGAGATGGTCACCATCGCAACTCCTTATGGAGCCCACCTGGAACCGAAAGTGAAAGCAGCCAAAGCTGGAAAGCATATTATTTTCGAAAAACCGATTGAAATTTCCAATGATCGTATCGACAAAATGATAACTGTGGCGCAGGAAGCGGGAGTCCCCCTTCCCGGAATTTTCAACAGGAGATTTAATTCAGCCTTGGAAGCATTGTAAAAATATCCGTGAAAACCTGATGATTGACACTAAAAAGGGCGGAGCTGGAGCCAATGACCCATCCGCAATCACCCCAGACAGGCATTCAAGGAATTTTCAGAATGTCGTAGACGCGATTGACCGGGGTGAAAGTCTTTCGATCGACGGTCACGAGGCTCGAAAAGGAATGGAACTCATTTGCGCAATATATGAAAGTGCACGATCAGATGGTAAACCTATAAACTTGTAAGTTATGATACAAGGAGACGGTATGAATTATGATCCACAAGGGGCCGCAAAACCCGTTGTGGATGAAGGACAATTTCCATTCGCGGTGGCCCATCTCGACCATGGCCACATCAATGGGATGACAAAAGCGCTTGAGAACGCCGGCGGGACTCTAAAATACGTCTACGACACTGATTTTGCACGCGTCGCCAATTTCCAAAAGGAGCATCCGCATGCGGAAGCTGTGGAAGACTTTCGCCAAATTCTGGATGACCGGGAGATCAAGTTGGTAGCTGCTGCTGCTATACCAAACGAACGATGCGGGATCGGTTTGCAGGTAATGGATGCAGGTAAAGATTACTTTACGGACAAGGCACCCTTTACGACCTTGGACCAATTGGCCTCAGCACGTCAGAAAGTAGCAGAAACCAATCAAAAATATATGGTCTACTTCAGCGAACGGTTGCACAATGCTGCAACCTACCAAGCCGGTGAACTGGCTTGCTCCGGAACCATAGGCCAAGTTCTGCAGGTCATAGTTTTGGCCCCGCACCGTCTCAGCAAAGACCAACGTCCGGACTGGTTCTTTAACAAGGAGCAATACGGCGGAATTCTCATAGACATTGGTAGCCATCAGTTTGAACAATTCCTACACATGGCCGGGGCAAAAGATGGGACAGTCAACTTTGCCCGGGTTGAAAACTTTAATAATCCTGACCAACCGGGACTCGAAGATTTTGGCGAGGCATCCTTTACGCTCGATACCGGAACTTCCTGCTACTGCCGTATAGATTGGCTTACCCCAAACGCAGCCCGGACTTGGGGGGACGGGCGCCTGTTTATCCTGGGAACGGAAGGCTACCTGGAAACCAGAAAATACCTCGATGTAGGTAATCCTGAAGGAAATCCAGCCATTTACATGGTCAATCACAAGGAGGAACGAGTCATCGATTTCAAAGGCGCTCAGAATTTTCCATTCTTTGGCAATCTGATTCTAGATAGCTTGAACCGGACTGAGAAAGCGATGACTCAGGAACACGCCTTCAAGTCTGCCGAACTATCACTGCAGGCTCAGAAAATAGCAGACGAAGCGTAAGCAAACTAGAACTGCCACTCCCGTTGGGTGTTCCGGTCGACTTCTTCAATTGAAATCAAGCTGAGAATAGCCTTTAAAAGAGCGTTATACCGCAAGGTGCGATAACCCACTTTTCGTGCCGACTTTGCTATATTTTGAGCCGTGGCCCTCTCAGATATAAGGCCTCGGATTTCATCGGACACAGTGCCATTTCTTGAATCGCGACCCAACCTTTGTAGGCGTTGGCAGTAGGTCTGAACAGAAGCACATCATCTGCCCGCCCAAATCCACTAAAATAGTTCGATAGCAAATCTTCAGAAGGCCTATAAGCTTCTTTATTATCCTCATCCAAACGAACACAGGGAAATTGGCCCAAACAGGCTATTCCTTCCGGTAATAGGGACTACGTTCTTTAACAGATATCACCTCAGGAAACGAAGGATCCCCGGGCTAAATTAAACCAAAGCTTTGGCAGCGTATGTTACGGCTTCCTCAATACGCTCCATATCCTCGTCGTTAAAACTGGCAGATATTGCTGTGCGAATGAGTTCTTTTCCAGGTGGGACACCGGGGGGGAGAATCAAGTTGGCGTAAACACCCTTTTCTTTTAACCGCTCGGAGAAGAAATAGGCTCTCTCCTTGTTGCCGGCCACAATTGGAACAGCGGGCGTTTTACTTTCCCAAAAATCCAATCCTAAACTTTCGAGCAATGCATGATACCGGCGAGTATTTTGCCACAATCGTTCCAGGTGCTCGGGTTCGTTTTGGTGGATTTCCAAGGCCTTGGAAGCAATTGCAGCCTGAGTAGGATTAATGGCAGCTGAAAATATCGTCTGCTTGGAATAGGTCCGCAAAAAGTCTATAAGCTCTTTGTCCCCGGCTACAAAGCCTCCTGTACTGGCAAGTGATTTTGAAAAACTGCCACAAATTACATCAACCGAGTCCTCAACTCCAAAAAAATCAGCAGTCCCCTGCCCTCGATCGCCCAGGACTCCAAATCCGTGGGCATCGTCCAAAACCAGGAAGCAGTCGTACTTTTGCGCCAGACCAACCACTTTGTCCAAGGGGCAAACATGCCCCTCCATGGAGTAGACACCCTCAACCACAATCAATTTCTTTCTATCGTGGAAAACAAATGACAATTCTTCCTCCAAACTGGCGAGGCTGTTGTGGGCGAACTTCTCAATGGTAGCCATCGAAAGCCTCAATCCCTCCCACAAACTGGAATGCACATTCTTGTCGACAAGGGCAACATCACCTTTCCCCAAGAAACATGAGACTGAAGCTACACAGGATAAATAACCCGCCGAATGAACATGACAAGCTTCCTGGTCGAGGAAATCGGCAATCTGCTCCTCCAATTCCTGATGGTAATAGCGGCTACCATTGGCAAAGCGAGAGCCAGTAGGACTCGTTCCCCAGATATGTAAAGCATCTCTTGCAGCTTCTCTGACGCGCGGATCAACCCCCAAGCCTAAATAGTCGTTGCTGGACAACATCAGGTATTGTTTGCCATCTAACCAAACCTTGTTGCCCTCTTGCTTTTCAAATGCCTTGTACCACAAATCGTGCTTAACCCGCAGTTTGGTCAGTTCGTCCTCGCGTATCCGTTTTTTAATGGCACTGACAAATTTAATATTCTTTTTGGTAAAAGGTAGCATAAAGCATGTTCACAATGATAAGACCAAATTGGATTTCAAAGAATAAAATGGCAGAAAGGATGCTCTGGATTAAAAGTGCAGTATTCGAAGCCCTGGCAAAGTGTGAATACTCTTACGACTAGTGACTTAAGCTCTGGCTCACTCCAAAAATGGCAGATACAATTCCAAACGCAATCAGGGCCACAAACAAAAAAGCAAAGAGCAATGCACCCAAAGATATGAATCCAGTCAATGTGGATAAGATCTGGCTAAGCCGCCCCTGGAAAATTCGAGTGACCTCATAAAAACTAGGAACCAAGTTGCCGGTATTTTCCCCAACCGAAATCAAATCAATCATGATATCCGGCATTAGGCCCATACTTTCTAAAGCTTTGGACACAGCTGTCCCCTCGGTCACCTTTTGGCGGACCTCTTGGAAAATGACCGCGATGTAACGGTTGGCGATTGTTCGCTCCGTCAGCTTGAACGCTTCCACCGTGGTCACGCCATTTTCCAACAACAGGCCCAACGTTTGAGTTATCTGCGTGGTTTCGGAATAAATGATGATATTTCTCAATAGGGGTATGCGAAGCAGAAACCGGTCGATGACTAGCGCCCCTCCTCCAGTCTTGTGCCAACGCCAAAGCACCGTCGTAACAAACAACAATCCGCCAAGAATAAAGGGGCCGAAATAGAGAAGAAAATCCGCAAGTCCGATGAGGAGCCGAGTGGCCCAGGGAAGTTCTCCGCCCAAGGAATCAAAAAGGCCCTGCATTTTTGGCATCAGGACAAAAAGGAAAACACCCACAACGGCAATTGCTGCAACCAGGATGATGCAGGGATACACCATGGACGTAAGTACCCTGTTCCGCATTTCCCGCTGGTTTTCCATGTAAACGATCAACCTGTCCAGAACCACATGGAGATTGCCGGTCATCTCACCGGCCCCGATTAAATTGATGGATGAGGCGTCAAAAACATTGCCCAGAGCCGCCAAGGATTCGGAAAAGGATTTACCCTCATGAACATAGCGCAGGAGGCCACGGTTAATCGAATGCTGTGCCGGATCTTTTACCCGACCGCTCAAAATTCGAAGCACTTCGGAGATAGGAAGGCCACTTTTATGCAACTCGTGGAAATTCTTTAAGAAAGGTAACACGTGCTTGCGGCCGACTTTGACTTTCTTAGTCGATTTAAATGAGCCCTGCTTGATGGATTTGACCTCCTTTTTCAGGGGCTTCGTCGCGCCAGCCGTTTGTATGGATCCTGACGCCGAAACTTTAACGGGAGTCAATCCGCGGCTGCGAATTTTTCTGAGGGCTTCCTTCCGATCGGAAGCTTGCAAACTGCTGCTGACCAATTGGCCGGCCCCATCACGCGCGGAGTAGGCAAAATCAGCCATCTAAAGGAAGGGCTTCGGCGTCTTCCGCGGAAGAATCCATTTCGATCACCCGGAAAACTTCTTCAAGGGAGGTAATACCTTCTTTTACCAATATCCAGCCGGACTCCTCGAGCGGACGCATACCGTGTTCCAATGCCTTCTTACGAACGCCTCTGGAAGATACGCGCTCCACAATCAAATCGTGTAAATGGTCATCTACGCGCAAAATTTCGTAAATGCCAATTCGACCTGAATATCCAGTATTGCGACACTGGCTGCAACCAGCAGGGCGCTTAAGCGTGGTAACGCCGGCTCCTTTAGCAGGATCCAGTCTTAAACTCTGGAGCGTTTCCACCATTTCTTCATGCGGGAATGGATAGGATTCAGCACAAGCCGTACATAATCGCCTTACTAGTCGTTGGGCGATGACCATTTCAATTGCGGAAGCAATCAGGAAGGGCTCGATTCCCATATCAATCAGTCGGGTCAGAGCGCCGGGTGCATCATTCGTGTGCAAGGTGCTAAAGACCAGGTGACCGGTCAGCGATGCCTGAATGCCAATCTCAGCAGTTTCGGCATCCCGCATCTCCCCTACCATGATGATGTCGGGGTCCTGCCGCAGCACATGACGTAAAGCTTGGGAAAAACCAAATTCGATTTCATTGTTCACCTGAATCTGGTTTACACCTTCGACCTCGTATTCCACGGGATCCTCGATAGTAATGACCCGCTTATCGGAGGAATTCACCTCGCGAATAAAGGCGTTGAGTGAAGTAGACTTTCCGGCGCCGGTTGGGCCGGTAACCAAAACAATACCATGGGGTAATCCGAGAACTTCATCGATTGTTCCACGGTCTTCCTCGGGCAATCCAAGCTGGACGAAACTGAGCGGTTTGGACTTCTTGTTGAGCAGCCGAAGACTGACACTTTCTCCGTACAAAGTAGGGACAGTTGATAGACGAATGTCGATTTCACTGTCGGCAGCCTTATAATTAATCCTCCCATCCTGTGGACGTCTACGCTCTGAAATGTTCAGCTTTGCCATGATCTTCATACGAGAAATCACGGCATCTTGATAACGTCTAAGGTTATCCGGAACGGGAATCGAAACCAACCCACCGTCAACACGATAGCGAATACGTAGTTCTTCTGCCTGGGGTTCGATATGGATGTCAGTTGCCTTGTCCTCGGTCGCCTGGTGGATGATTTCATTCACAAAGCGGATAATCGCGGCATCCTGGTCTTCTTCATCCAAATTAATCAAAGATTCTTCGAGCTCTTCCTCCTCATCCTGAAAGCTCTCGGATCCAACACCAAAAAATTCGGTGACGAACCGATTTACCGATTCAGGATGTACCAGTTTCCAGGATACAGATTTTCCAGTCGTGGCGAAAATCCAGTCATCCATCAGCCCATCGGGTGGCCAAACCGTCCCCAGCAATAATCCGTTATCGTCACCGGATAGTGGGAGGCAATGATAAGCATGTACAAAACGGGAAGGCATTTCGCGGACCAATTCCGGGTCGAATTCCGGATTTGCTTCAATCTCGATGGAGGCAACTTTGGCCACTTGGCCAAGGAGTTGCTCAACGGACCGACCCGAGTAATCGGACAACAATTTCAACCGTTCCTTTGGATGCGATTCCTGCACCTCAAATTGCTCTTCCTCAGAAAGAGATTCCAGCAAAGGAATCTTCTCAAAAATTGCGGATACCATTTTTCAAACTCCTTGACTAACAGGCACCTATTTTTTTGGAGCAGATTGGCTCTGATTACTTCCATCAGTCTGCTGGGACTTCTCTCGCAATCTTTCGGCCAGTTCAGCTCTACGTTGCTTGAGAGTCTCGAGATTTCTGCGTGTAGGCCTTTGTATAGCCTGCGGGGCTCTTGTTAAGGATCTGGTAGAACGAACAGCTGGTGTTCCCGGTGCCTGAGGGGTGGGCCGTGAGGTGGTCATGGCGGCGGCGGTCCGGATCGGCGATGACTTTGCATAGTCATTGACCTGCAACTGACGTGAAAGGTTTTCGGACTCGGAAAAAATAATCACGGAATTCGAATTGGCATCATAACTCCTGATAAGTATCCCGTCTTCCTCTATACCCTCGGATATCCATTTACTTTCCCGGGTATCCGGATTGTAAACGCTGAAAATGAACTCCCCGTCAATGGAGGTAATTCCGCGCAACTGGAGCCTTGCCAATTTAGTATTCTTGTTTTCCTCGGTAGAGGTTCCGCCCGATTGGGCGATGTTGGGCGGAAGAAAGGGAGATTGGTCAATTAAGGAAATACCGGTCTGTGCAATCATGAAATTACAAGCTAACAAGAATGAAATGATCACCGAGATGTACCTCATTTGTTAAACCCTTTCCTTTTGCTTCGATTCGATGGCTCCCGCTCGCGTTTGTCTTCCGTAAGTTGAATGTCTCCACTGAATGCTTTGTTCACTAACTGACTATCCTGGAATCTTGCCGCACTTTCAAGTGCATCCTGGTGGGCCTCAGCCGAAGTTTTAAGGATTTTTGGCCGAATAAAGAAGATAAGTTCCTGCTGGCGATAGGTTTCCGAACTTGGCCGGAAAAGGAGATTGATGATCGGAATTTCACCCAAGATCCCAACCGTTTTTTTGCTTTTGTCATTAAATGCTTCCTGGAAACCGGCGAGAGTAATCAATTCTCCGTCAGAGACCGTGACAAAGGAGGTTGCTTGCCGCCGAGTAATAATGGGTTGCTCGTTTCCATCGATTTCTACCGATCCTCCCAGATTATCCACCGTCTGATCAATTTGCATTTGAATGGATCCATCGGAACCGATGAGCGGAGTAACAGTCAGGTCAATCCCGATATCGCGGTATTGAACCGTACTACGAACAGAGCCCATTCCGGAGAAATCCGATTGAGATCCGGTAACAACAGGCCTGGATTCTCCGACGATGATGTTAGCTTCCTGGTTGTGAGTGGTCACAATGGTCGGCACATTGATGAGTCGGATATTGTTATTGGTCTTAGCAACCTGGAAAACGATATCCATGGATAGATTCTCAGGGAAAATACCTGGATTTTCGCCAAAGGGTTCCAGGTTGACCCGATTGCTTTGCAGTCCCCTAAATGAGCTGCCATCCCAATTGCCTGCGTAATCGAACCCAAATGCTTCGATGCCGGAACCGTCACTGGTGTTTAAACTCACCTCGGCAATTACGACGTCAATTCGTACTTGCGGAAGTAATACATCAATTTTTTCAATGAGTTGTTTGGCCTGCTCAATATCCCTTTGGGTTCCAGTTACGATGAGGGCATTGCTCCGTTCATCAGCCACAATTGTGAGCTGTTCACTAAATTGTAGGCCGATCCCGTCTTCCGCTCCAACCTGATTCGATCCGCGTACCGTAACCGTTGGCGTTGGTCCAGCCGGCTGTTGTGCCTGACTAGGCTGGCTTTCCCGTGGTCGTTGCCCCGTGCGAGGTGATGTCCCGGTTGCACTGGGATCTGCCTGACCGGAAACAATTTCATTCAAGATTCCGGCAATTTCAACCGCATCTCCATGGCGCAGAGGAATGGCTTCATTGAAAATGGAAAGTGCTTCATTCTTGTCGATTTCCTTAATAAACTGCTCGATGATGGACAGGTTGCTCGGATGGGTAACGACGATTACCTGGTTGGTCCGGTCATCAGCACGAATCGTTGAATTGGAATTCAGGTATTTCCCGTATCCAGCCTGAATGATGCTATCGACCTGCGCT
Organism: Opitutales bacterium UBA2995; assembly: GCA_002346535.1. Taxonomy (GTDB): domain Bacteria; phylum Verrucomicrobiota; class Verrucomicrobiia; order Opitutales; family UBA2995; genus UBA2995. Next base: position 58,265 of record DDZZ01000019.1, read on the forward strand.
ACGATCTCCGAAGCCAGCGCATGCTGAATCGAATAAAATTTAACAAGCACATTGGGATTAGAGGGCTGGTCGATCTCTTCTAGGATCGTGGAGATCCGCTTGAGGTTCACCATACTATCCGTGATCAGAATCGCGTTCGCCTTTTCATATAAAAATATCTGCCCCGTTCCGGGCGTGAGAAAAGGCTGAAGCAAAGGTTGAATTTCCGCCGTAGTAAGGTGATTCAGGACAAAAAATCTGGTGAAAATCCCTTCGGTTTCACTGCGAGAGGAAAAATTCTCCTCTAAAAAATCCGGAGTTCTTCCAGTCACATTTGAGGAAGGCACAACCTTTAAAAATAAATCCCCCTGTGGGATAACGGCGATCCCGTTCAAAGCCAGTAAACTCTCCAAGGCAATGATACGTTCTTGAACGGTCAGGGGTTTCTGACTCGTAAAATTAAATAGCGGTGCCGGCAATCCTTGGGGCCGGATCACAGAACGCCCTGTCAATTTTTCCAGAAGGGCCAATACTGAATCAACGGAATCTCCCCGCATAATGAGTGGCGCTTGAGAATTATTGTCCTGAGCGTGAACGGGTATGGATATACAGAGTCCAAGAAATGCAACCAGTATCCAATAATTGCGACATCGGCGAAGCACTCTTTCAGATGGTTTAAATCTCGCTATAAAATACATCGTGGTAATATTTCAATAGGCAGCGCTGAACAGCGTCTGAAATCTAGTTGGTGTCTATTATTGGATCTTCTAAACGAATGATGAGTTCCGACAACAGCAATTTTATAACAATCCTTTAACGATAAAGAGTCATTTCAGGATGCATTCATTTCAATGGAGGATATATAAAATTGGATATCCAGTAAGGTTTGATTGGAGCGGTCGGCCGTGACCTGAACGCGTTCCACGGTTACATAAGGAACAAGGGTTTTCAAGCTATCCGATAATTTCAGGACAGATTCCATCTCAGCTTTATTAATGGTCAACCTAAGTGTATGAAACGTAAATAAAGTTCCTTCCTCGGACTGCGGACTGTTGATTGAGTACCTTAAGCCCAGCGGATCGATTAACTGCGAAACGCGACCAACCAACTCGGTACTGGAGAGGGTTTTGGAAGCATCCAGTTCGGAGGACCGTTCCAGCAATTGAACCGTCACATAATCTTCCTGAGCCAGAATATCTTGATGAGCCTTAATGGTGTCTCTGGTCAAACTGAGAACCTTGAATCCATCTGTGCAACGGGTACCCGAATACAATAACCAAACAAGCGCAATTCCACCGATAAACAGAAGAAGCAAGAACTTTTCTCTAGTTGAGGTTTTATTATACAGCCTGCGAATATCGGAGATCATAACTCGGCGAAAAATGTTTGTGGATCCAACGCCTCGTCTTTGAATTCGATGCGCAGGCGAAAGGTGGTGCGGTTATTCTGAACCCGGTTATTCGATATGGTCACAGAATTAAGCATGCCCGATTGTTTGAGTTCCTCCTGGAATTGGTTAACGACCGTCGGATTTACGCCAATTGCGTCGACTTGGAGGGCATTACCGCCTTCTGCAGTAAATCGGGTGAAATGAATCGCTTCGGGGTCACGGAATTGGTTAATCCAGTCCAGCATTTCAAAAGGTAGCAATTGATTGGTTATCACCTGATTGATCTTGGCGAGAATGTTTGCTTTTTCCTCCACCTTCTGTGACTTTGGAGCAAGATCGGTAACGAACATTGCCTCGGACTCGTTTAGCTTTTTCAAGCCGATCAATCCAATCTCCAAAAAGGCCAGGATAAAGAACAACAAGATTACAATTACAGAGACCCGCCAGTAAAAGAGCGTCCATCCATGCCTTTTGACCAGTTGGTCCTTGTCCTCAGACTTTCGAATATCCAACGCCCACAAGACGCTGGTAGCCGGAACAGAAATCACCCAAGGGGAGCCTGTTCTATCACCATAAGGTATCAGCTCAATCGCGGGTTTGGATTTGGATTCCTCGTAGTCCCAATTCCGCGCATAAATCTGGTCACTGACCGCCACTTCAGCAAAATTTTCAACAGGATTACAGAGGGTCGCTTCGGAAAGTCTATTCACGTGCTCACGAATCCGGCTGGTTATTTGCTGCTTGGCATCAGCGAGGTCTTCTTTGTTGAAATCTATCTCCAAAGTTTTACCTACAACAGTCTGGGGAATCGTATCATTAGCAGGAAGCAGGATTCCGGTAAGCGTTAGTTCATGCTGTAAAAATATCAGAGTTGGGCACTCAAATTTTAGGCCAAAGGTTTGTACAAAATCGGGAAACACGAAATCGGATACTTCCGAATCAACCATGGAAGCTCTCAGCTTTTGGTCGTAGGCGGCGTAAATGAAAAGACGGCGAGTTTCCTCATTAAAATAATAACCCCAAAAGAGTTGTTCGAGATTGAAGGGTGAAATTTCTTCCGCACTAAGTTCGGCAAATTCCTCGATCTCTCTTCCTTTCAGTTCCTCAGGGACCGAGAAGGCTCGCGATACAAACCAATTTCCAGGAACCAGGGCTGGTTCGATGGATTCCTCGGCACCCGAGAGTTGCTGGATCCACTGCGGGAGTTTTGGCATCAATTTTGGTTAAAGCGAGTAGGTTAAAGGGATTTGTAGAAGGTTAAAGTACAATTTAATTCTCAAAAATTTCAACAACAGCAAAAGGGAAATTCAGGTTTCCAATTTCTGTAGACCGCTCGGACTCATCGGCAACTGAAAACACCTGTTCCTCTCTCCTGAAACGGTCAAATCCGGTATAAAGGTTACCTGGCAATCCCCCTCCTAGGGAAACCAGGGCATTTAGCTCAAAAGCACTCAGACCCCGCCTCGCGGTTATGATGATGCGTAACCAACGAATATCATTACCTATTGTCACCCCTGGAATAGCTGAGCCAATGGACGGAGGCACCTGGCCTGAATCGGCAAAATAACGATCATCTTCGGTGCCTCGTTGCCCATCTTCACCAGAGAGGTACTCCCAGAAGGGAAGCTGCTCAAAGGTCATGCCCTCCTCACCCATGGTAAACAGGATCGGATCAGCCGTGTTTATATTCACATTGCCGTCATTGACTGCGCTGAATAGGGACTCGAAGGAGTAATATAGCTGATTGGGACGGCCATAAATATCGAAAAATTCTTCCTGAAACCCTCCTACAAGGCCGAGCTCTCGCATAGAGTTCAAAGGCTGGTTAGGGGGCGAGTAGGGAATAGGAGCATCGAGGTAATAATCATCCTCGGCGCCATCTGGCCGAACCAGGTCATCCTCATCGACCCAGTCCTGAAATTTGTCCACCAACGCAGTTGCCGTGTAGTCGTCAAATCCCAGGTAGGTTAATATCATGGAAAATGTAACGTCATTGTCGTAGAGGGTGGAAAAAGGCAATTTACCAGTCTCGTCCAAATATCGCACGGATACTTCGGCATCCGGAAAGCTGATGCCAGCGGTTCCCAGAGGATCAAACCAGCCCTGGGTTGGAGCATATAATGCACCATCGAAATCAGAATACTCCGCCAGGACTGCCAAGGTTACCTCAAGGCTGGAATAGGCCACACGGCGAAGATCGTTTTCCGAATTCTTCATCGTATTCATTTGAATATGAGGAAGGATTTGGTCGAGGAACAGCATGAGCAGCATGCTGAGCAAAAAAATCATTCCCATGACGAAGATAATGATGCTTCCGCGCCGGGAAAGTTTTCTGTCCCTGAAACAAGTCATACCAAAACTGCGATTGTACCTAAGATCTGCCTTGGATCTCATAGGCTCCTCCAGCTGATTGACTGAACCATTTTTTAAGAGCTTCATCAGAAAATCGGCAGGCCGGACCGCGATGTCGGCAAGTTTATCATGTAAGCCAAAGGCTTCTCCTTCTCCTCCTCGGCCTCAAAAGTAATCCGAATTCGATTGGGAATATCGTAGGTTCTCGCAGTATTCGTTCGTGGTTCGCTCTCAATTTCCCAATCTTCACGATCAGGATCGTAATAATGATACTCTATCTCAGAGACAAAAGCAGAGAGGAGTGTTTGCCTGGGAAGTGTTTCCTCAAATTCCACTTCGAGTCTGGACTGCCAATACAAAACCAGCCCCACATCATCGACTACTTCTAACTGGTAAATTACGTACGGCAAAGCTTGCGCCTGCCATGGGAGCAACCCGTCGCTTTCCCGAACTTCCCAGGTAAGCAGCGGAGCACCGATCTGGCCGAATGATCCCGAAGCGTAATCCAAAAATACATAAGCGGTGCCTTCTGCTTCAACCGGAAGGGCTCGGCGGAATCCTCGTTTTAGAAAATCAACAACCTGTCGGCTGTGAACCTCAAGATTGCGAACTGGGGTGGTTCCACGCCAAATATCTGTCAATCCGACTGCCATGAGCATCACCGCTGTCATGATCGAACCGGCCAGAATAATGGCAAGCAAGACTTCAAGGAGCGTGAATCCCGAATCTGATCTACGCCTCTTCATAGCGAGCTTTTGTAATCCCATCCAAATTGCTGATCCTCTCGAAATTCCGTCATGCGCTCCTGCAATTCCTGACGAGCACGGTCCACCTCGTCCGGTTCGCCCCAAGTAGGCCGAAGTAGGTAAAACTCTTGGTTCAACTGCCGGCGCTCCCCCTCATCGTCGATCAAATCAACGTTCATCAAAATGCTGAAAAGATTGGGAAACTCGGTCATTTCAATTTCCGAAAACCAGATTCCTGAGACACCGTTACCCATATCAAAGTCTCCACCCTCCTTCGCCTCCTCAACATCTTGGATGATTTGAAGCTCGGCCCGGACATAAGCTAGCTCTTCCTCAAAATTAGCTCTAACCCGGCTGCGCTCAAAATTACTCAAAATATTCACATACGATGCAACCAGTACGGTAGCCGCTCCCGCAAATATTACGGTAGCAACAAGCACTTCAAGCAGGGTGAATCCCTTGGAATTCTGTGTCATGAGCTTCGCTCCGAAACGAACCCGGTGAATGGTTCTATGATCAATTCTCGGTTCTGAGCCCCAACTTCCAGGCGGACTTTATAAGCAGCCGAAGAGGCATCCGAATAAAAGACGACACTCTCGACTTCATACCATTCAGGTTTCTCAAACAATTCTCCCTTGAATGTAGGAACCTGGAAATAAAAGGTAGCCTTTAACTTTAAATCCTGCTCTTCCAGCCCTTCGATAGGATAGCTGGAAATTACCGAGTCCCCAACCAGGACAAACCGACTGGCATTCTCGTCCCAAGCCAACTCCAGGCTTTGCTTGTTTTCAAAGGCAATCATCCGGCCGTCGACCTGGGCCACCGTGAACGACCTTTCCATCTCACGCATGGGATCTTTGTCCAGGATGCCTTCCATGTTGACAGCAAAAACCATCCAGACCGTGCCCGCGATGACGAGAACGAGGAGAATTTCCAAAAGAGTGAACCCTCGCCTGGTAGAGGCATTTGTCATGGATAAACTGGGCTACCAGTTCCCGATGTCATCACCACTTTCAACCTTATCGGGGCCCAAAGAAAAGATGTCAAATCCCTCCTTGTTTTTGGCACCTGGATACCGGTACTGGTACTCCATTTGCCATGGGTCTTTGGGAATGTCATTGGTTTCCAAATAAGGGCCACTCCAATTATTCGAGTTTCCGGGTGCGGTGATAAGAGCCTGTAGCCCTTCCTCAGTGGTTGGATATGTCCCATGATCGACCCGATACCTGAAAAGGGGAGCTTTGATGGATTCGTTTACAAAAATCCGAGCAGTGTCCGCTTGGCTGCCACCCAAAATTTTATCCACATTGGCTACACCGAAGGCAATGAGCCCTGCCAAAATTGCCATCACCAAGAGGATCTCCAACAAGGTGAATCCACTTTTACGGTTGGTCTTGTATATGCACTCATTTTGAGCACGAGTTCGTAACTGAACGTTTTTCATCATGTTATGCAAGGTGTTGTTCAAACGTTAGTTTCAGTCAATAGGTTAAGGGTTCCCGTATCCAGAAAATTTATTGGAAAAGCCAATCAACCGCGTATGTATTTTACAGATTGATTAATATTTCTTCTTTCCACAGCCGCTCAAGAAAGTCACTCTGCACTAAAAATTTGCCGAAAATACAACTCACTACTTAAAGAAACTGGCTAAAGCCACATTAGCTATGGAATGCTTTATAACCAAAGCCAAGGATACGCGAGAAACTCGTACGGCACTCACACCAGAATCAGCAGAAAAACTTATTCAACTGGGATTGACCCTTAAAGCGGAATCCGGATTGGGCCAAAAAAGTGGGTACGCAGATCAATCCTATCAAGAAAAGGGTGTCATTGTTGAACAGGATGATTCAGGCCTATCCCAGGCTGATCTGGTCATCGGTTTGGAGGTGCCAAGTAATGAAACCATATCCCAGTTAAAATCGGGTAGCCTATTCGTGGGCCAGTTGGATCCCTTTTATAATTTGGATCTGATCGAAGGCTTCGCGACATCAGGAATAAATGCAATCTCCATGGAAATGATTCCCCGCACCACTTTGGCTCAAAAGATGGATGTTCTTAGTTCGCAGATGAATCTGGCCGGTTATTTCGCAGTCATCAAGGGTGCTGAGCGGCTCAACAAGATCCTGCCCATGATGATGACTCCGGCAGGCACCATTTCACCAAGCCGGGTATTTGTAATCGGTGTAGGGGTCGCAGGCCTGCAAGCCATCGCAACAGCGAAAAGAATGGGGGCACGGGTCCAGGCGTTCGACACACGACCCGTGGTCGAGGAGCAGGTAAAATCTTTGGGCGCAAAGTTTGTGAAAATTGATCTCGGAGAAACAGGTCAAACCGACCAGGGATACGCCAAGGAACTCACAGCTGAACAAATTGAGCTGCAACGACAGAGCATGGCGAAGGTCTGTGCCCAAAGCGACATTGTAATAACTACGGCAAAACTGTTCGGACGAAAAGCTCCTACACTTTTGACAAAGGACATGATCTCCAGAATGAACTCCGGATCCGTTATCGTCGATCTGGCAGCGGCAGGGGGCGGTAATGTGGAAGGAACAGTTCTGAATGAGGAAGTTGTTACTGAAAACGGGGTAATCATTCTGGGCAACGGTTCATTCGAAGGCGAGGTTCCCCACCACGCGAGCCAGGTATACGCATCCAACATAGCCGGATTGCTCGAACACTTCTGGGACGAGGAATCCAAAACTATGAATATTGACCTTGAGGATGAAATTATGAGTGGCTGCCTGCTTACCCATGAAGGCTCTGTCATCCATCCAACTTTTAAAGAATTAGTAGCCGGGAACTGACCATGGATATCATCTTACTACTCTTTATTTTCACATTGGCAGCTTTCCTCGGACTCGAGCTAATTTCCAAAGTACCCTCCCAGTTGCACACTCCACTCATGTCAGGCTCCAATGCGATTTCGGGAATTACTATCGTCGGGGCTTTGATTGCGACCATGCAAAATCCTCAGGGCACAACGGCTATGACCCTCGGGTTTGCCGCTCTGGTGCTCGCAACCATTAATGTCGTGGGTGGATATCTGGTAACGGACCGCATGCTGGGCATGTTTAAAAAGAAAGGAGGCAAGTGACCATGGAGCTCAGCGGCCTCATCAATTTCTTCTACATTGCTTCAGCAACTCTTTTTATTTTTGGAATCAAAATGCTGGGCTCGGCGAATACGGCCCGGCGAGGAAACATGGTTTCCTCAATCGGGATGCTCATAGCCATAGTGGTAACCTTGGTCGACAAGCAAGTATTCGATAGCTGGATGTGGATTTTGGCGGGTATTGGCGCCGGCAGCCTGATCGGCTTTTTTGCCGCCAAGCTTGTAAAGATGACTTCCATGCCGGAACTGGTCGCCCTGTTTAACGGTTTCGGAGGACTGGCCAGCTTGTTAATTGGCTGGGCGGAATATCAAAAAGTAGTCGACGCCAACGCTGGTGCAATCGGAGAACTCCTGAACCCGGGAGTGACCCACTTCACAGCATCAGTGATCTTCCTCGCAGTATTTATTGGCGGCATAACTTTCACCGGCAGTATGTATGCATGGGGAAAGCTTTCCGGAAAGATAAGCGGGCAAGCGAAAGTCTTTGCGGGACAAAAGGCATTCAATGCTCTCATTATGCTGGGAATCCTTTTAACAGGGGTACTCTACGCAACAACTCCCAATACGGGAAACGCCTATCAATTCTTCCTGGCATTCGTAATCTTGTCCCTGCTGCTCGGAATCTTCGGAGTCATGCCTATTGGTGGCGGAGATATGCCCGTGGTCATTTCCTTGCTCAACAGTTGCTCAGGACTGGCCGCCTGTGCCGCAGGTTTTGTCATTCAGAACAACGTGCTGATCGTTGCGGGTTGCTTGGTGGGCGCAAGCGGACTTATACTGACCATTATCATGTGCAAAGCCATGAACCGGACACTGGCCAATGTCTTGTTCAGTGGCTTTGGAGCGATGGCTCAAAAAGCGGGAGGCAAACAAGAGGGCGAAATGAAAGCCCTCAGCAGCGAGGACGCTTACTATGTGCTCGAAGCTGCCAGTAGTGTTGTATTCGTTCCCGGATACGGTATGGCCGTCGCCCAGGCACAACATGCCGTCAAGGAGCTCGGGGAAATTTTGGAAGAGAATGGCGCTGAAGTTCGTTTTGCCATTCATCCCGTAGCCGGGCGCATGCCGGGACACATGAACGTGCTGTTAGCCGAAGCCGATGTGCCTTATGAACAACTTTCCGAAATGGATGACGTGAATCCTCTAATGACCACGGTCGACGTAGCCATCGTCATCGGCGCGAACGATGTTGTTAACCCTGCGGCTGGCGAGGATCCGAATAGTCCCATCTACGGCATGCCGATCATCAACGTACACGAAGCCAAAACTGTCTTTGCCCTAAAGCGCGGCCAGGGCGCAGGATTCTCGGGATTGGTCAATCAACTCTTCTTTCGCGAAAATACCCGCATGCTTTACGGTGATGCAAAAGCCACCGTTACGGAACTACTGGCTCAGTTCAAAGATTAAAGAAATCCAAAACATTTTAACTATTTCTTGTCGTCACGCACATTTAATTGCAGGTCCTTAATTTGCTCCCACTGCTCGTCTTCCGAAAGCCGACGAGAAATGGTACGCATTAAAACGACAAATAGTAGTATCATCCCGGTACAAACGCCAACAAACCAGTTTCCATATTTGGCGAAAACAGTAAGCTTCTGATAGTTAACAGGATCAAAGGTGACGCTGACTACTTCGCCGCCGCGAAAATAGACTGAGCCTTCTATCGTTTGTAAAACTTCCCGAATGATCCCGTACTCGTCTATCCAGCCGCTCCATCCTCCATTCCCAACCCGAACTACCGGCCGGCGCATTTCAACCGCCCGCAATACAGAGTGAGCCGCATGCTGCTCCGCAGCGCCCTCTTCTCCATACCAGGCATCGTTGGTCACCACGGCAAGAATACGCGCTCCAGCGAGAACGGATGCTCTCGCCAATCCGGGGAAAATATCCTCGTAGCAAATAAGTGGCCCGATTGAAATTGAACCCTGAGATGTTTGCAGGCGAAGTGGCTCGGCCGTTTTCCCCGGAAAAATATCACTGAAGATGGGTACAAACTTTTCTAGGAAAAAAAAGATATTCCTGAAAGGAATGTATTCACCGTACGGAACAAGGCGCCGCTTTTTGTAATAGGGCCGAGCCACACCTTCCTGAGGATAAATGATTAAAAATCCGTTGTACCAAGGGTCGCTGTAACGCGTTTCCCCTTCGTTAGTCAAGGCACCCATCAAAACCGGGCCTCCAAAGGCGCTGGTCAAATTTTCGGCCCAGGCCTGCATACCATCGTCACCAATTAGTGGATACGGTAAAACGGCCTCAGGAAGAATGGCTATGTCGGCTCCGATATGTTTTTGGAAGGTGATTTGCCGTTCAATTTCGTCTGTAATCTCTTCGGCCTTGGCCGGATCCCACTTGTCGGGTTGGGGCACATAGGGCTGGATCAAGGCAGCATCGAAAAATAGCTGACGTTCGATCCTCTCGAATTTTATTTTAAACAATCCAAAGGTGGCAAACAACCAGACAGTCATGCCTAAAAGGAATTCGGGGCACAAACGAATCCAGCCCTTTTGTTTTCCGTGGAATAAATGACGGAGGTAAAAGGCAATCACCATTCCCACCATAAGGAGCAAAAAAGATACTCCATAAAATCCAGTCAACGAAGATACCTGCAACATGACAGGCCGTTGCCATTGAGAAGCGGCTAACGGCAGCCATGGGAAGCCACTCAGAAAAAAAGTCCGAACAAATTCAACGATAACCCAAACGGAACAAGTGGCAATAATTCCAAGGATTCGTAAAACCGTACCACGGTCCTTGAATTGGGGCACCAGCAAGTAATGCGCATACACCCACGCCAGCGGGAAAAGCGCCAGCACAGTCGCCAGAGCAAACCACCCGATCCAAGTCACGTGACGCAACCAGAAAATCAATACAAGCCATGACAACCAAAATGCACCGCCCACAATCCTGATGAAGGCCCCCATTGGCGGCTGGACGTACAAGAGCCAAAGCGTAGCTGGTATGGGCAGGAGGTAAGCCAGTTCCGCGACGTCATAAGGAGCAAATGCAAAGGTATGACAGCAAAAAGTCGCAAGGAAAACACCAACCATCCAGAGGATCTGAACTCTTGATTTCTGAGGCTTTTCCTCGCTCATAGCTGCAGGCAACGGGCTACCGGGACACCTATCCCGTCACCCTCCGTGGCAATGCTTGTATTTTTTCCCGCTTCCGCAGGGGCAAGGTTCGTTGCGCCCGACTTTGGGCATTTCTCTTCTAATAGGTTCGGCCTTCACCTTGGCGGCGGGATTCATGGCAGGCTGGCCTCCACCAGAAGCCTGAATCTGCGGAGGCAAGGTTTGCACAGCCTGGGCACCCTGGGATCCCGGGGCCTCAACCGCCAAGCTGGGTTGGGTAGCCTGGGCTTTTTTCATGCGATCCTGCAATGCTTCGACAATGTTCTGTTCCAGCATAACTGCAGACCTGAAAAGGGAGGTGGCAATCTGGGTCCGCACACTGTCAAGCATCTGCTCAAAATAAGTAAACGCCTCTTTTTTGTATTCGTTGAGCGGATCTTTTTGGCCATAGCCTCTCAACCCAACGCTCCGGCGTAACTCTTCCATCTCGGTCAAATGGTCCTGCCAATGCCGGTCCAGGGCCGAAACCACAATCCACCGCTCTAGCTTTTTAAACGCATCAGGTTGCTGAAGAGCTTCTTTTGAATCGTAAGCCTCTCGAATTTTTGTAAGTATGGAATCGAGGGCTGATTCATGAGTAGACCAGTCAACAGCGTCTTCCGGTAGTGCAATTGGGAAATGAGTATTGACCCAACGTAGAAGCCCGAGCTGATCCTCATTTTCAACTCCTTCATCCATGGCTTCAAACAATGCTGCATCCTTCAAGCGGACTTCCAGTTCCTCTTTGATCATATCGTAAATGATCTCTTTGGGGTGCTCGTCATGCAGGGCTTCATTGCGCAAACCGTAAATAACCTCCCGCTGCCGGTTCAGCACATCGTCATACTGCAGCAACCGCTTCCGAATTGCGTAATTTTGCTGCTCCACTTTTTTCTGTGCGCTTTCGATCGAACGGTTCAAAAGAGGATGGGCCAGCTCGTCGTCCTCACTGAAAGACTTTTCCATGATGCTGGCAATGGGCCCGGGCTGGGCGAATAATCGCATCAAATTGTCCTCCAAAGAAATAAAGAACTTTGAAGAACCTTTATCGCCCTGGCGAGCACAGCGTCCACGAAGTTGCCGGTCTATTCGGCGCGATTCGTGACGCTCCGTGCCCAGGACGAGCAAGCCGCCTATCTCTTCAATGCCTTCTCCCAATTTGATATCCGTTCCGCGACCAGCCATATTGGTGGCAATTGTAACAGCACTTCTCTGACCCGCTCGGGCAACAATCTCGGCTTCACGCTCATGTTGTTTTGCATTGAGGACAGTGTGGGTAATATTCTGCCGTTTGAGCATGCGACTCAACAGTTCGGACGCTTCAACAGATGCCGTACCAACAAGGACCGGTTGGCCGTGGTTGTGGGCGTTCTGAATGTCCTCAATGGCTGCATTGTATTTTGCCCTCCGCGTTTTGTAGATCACATCGTTAAGGTCTTCACGCTGGTTGGGCTCGTTGGTTGGAATGACCATGACCTCCATTTTATAAATATCGAAAAACTCAGCAGCTTCAGTCTCGGCAGTTCCGGTCATTCCGGCAAGTTTCTCATACTGGCGAAAATAATTCTGGATCGTAATGGTGGCGTATGTCTTGGTCTCTTTTTCGATCGTTACACCTTCCTTGGCCTCAACCGCCTGGTGCAACCCCTCGCTCCATCGGCGACCTGGCATGATACGGCCGGTGTTTTCATCCACAATTTGTACCTTATTATCCTGCACCACGTATTCGACATCCTTTTCATAGAGGGAATAGGCGCGAAGCAGCTGGCTGATAGTGTGAATCTCTTCACTCACCTTTTCAAAAGCTTCCTGATGGACCGCTTTTTCTTCTTCCCTGGTTCGCGGATCCTTGGACTCGTCCTTATCGAGATCACTGAAAATACTGGGAAGATCAGGCAGTACAAATGCATCGGGATTGCCCGGCTTAAGTAACTGCCGACCTTTTTCAGTCAGGTCAGCCTGGTGCTGCTTTTCGTCGATAACGAAAAATAAACCTTCCTTCAGTTCAAAGAGTTCCTGTTTCCGAAAATCATTGTGCATTTCGAGGTCGGCCTTCTCGATCATCTTACGAGTGGGGCCTTCCTCCATCATACGGATAAGCTGTTTGTTCTTTGGCATGCCCATTCGAACCTGCAACAACTTCATGCTGGTAGCAAATTCGTCTTCGAGCTCTTCTTTTTCTAGATCGGCCTTGGCCTCGGCCACCAGTGCGTTGCAAAACCGGCTTTGTTCTCTAATCAATCGTTGAACCGTTGGTTTAAACTCGTTGAAGGGAAGTTCGCGCGTAATCTGAACCGGACCGGAAATAATTAAAGGCGTCCGGGCTTCGTCGACCAATATCGAATCCACTTCATCGACGATGCAATACACATGGTCCCCCTGGACCTGGGCGGTATCGCCCATCGCCATCCCGTTATCGCGAAGGTAATCAAAACCAAACTCAGAGGCAGTACCATAGGTAATATCCATCTGGTACATTCCCTTTTTCTGGGGCTGCGGCATACTGTTCTGAATACAACCAACGGTCAAACCAAGGAACTTGAAAAGGTACCCCATCCATTCACTGTCCCGACGCGCCAAATAGTCGTTCACGGTCACACAATGGCTTCCGCGCCTGGGAAGCGCATTGAGATATAAAGGCAAAGTAGCAACCAGCGTTTTCCCTTCGCCAGTGGCCATTTCGGCAATCTTGCCCTGGTGAAGCGCAAGGCCTCCCATGAGCTGGACATCGTAGTGAACCATGTTCCAGTCCAGCTTTTGACCGGAAACAGAGAGCGTTTGTCCGCACAATCGGCGAGCCGCATTTTTTACAGTAGCAAAAGCCTCTGGCAGGATGTCTTCCAGAGTCTCGCCCGCTTCAAGGCGCTCTCGAAATTGCTGGGTATGGGCCCTGAGTTGATCGTCGGACAACGATTGGTATTGTTCTTCCAATTCATTGATTTTTTCGACCGTCGGCTGGGATTTTTTTATAAACTTCTTGTAGGGCCGATCGGCAAACCGTTTGAAAATTAAGGACAGCATTGGGCTAAAAAACGGGGCAATGTAGGAAGTTACCTAAACAGAAGCAACCGCAGAGTTGATAGAGCTTTAGCCCCACTAAGTCCCGACTTAAGCGTCAGGGTTCCTTCCAAACGGAGGGATTATTGAAAGACGACTACCGCCCCTCGTTCGGAAGTCATCTCATCAACAAGATCACAATAGACAACTTTTCGCTGACTCTTGAAACCGTATTGGTCGCAGAAATCTCGATACTCAGAATACGCTATCCAGTGGCTAGACCACGGGATATCGAGGCGCTTCATGTCCTGCCCTGCTGCAGCCGCCTACACTCGGCTACGGCGAGCCATGGAAACCGCAGGGAATGAAACCTGATTCAACCTACGACCTTGGCTAATGCCTGTTCGATATCGGCGATAATGTCGTCGATATGTTCGATTCCGACCGCCAGGCGCACGAGTTCGGGAGTGATCCCACCGGCACGTTGTTGCTCCTCGTTCAATTGACTGTGAGTAGTCGTAGCCGGGTGAATGGCCAAACTTTTCGCATCTCCGACGTTAGCCAGATGGCTAAACATTTTTAACGAATCGATAAATTTTGCGCCGGCTTCAGACCCACCTTGAATACCAAACACGACCATCGCACCGCCCTTACCGGAAAGGTATTTATCAATTTTGCCATGTTCCGGATCATCCTCGAGGCCTGGATAACGCACCCACTCAACCTGATCCAAGCCTTTGAGGTGCTTCGCAACCGCCAGTGCATTTTCACAATGGCGCTCCATTCTGAGAGGCAAGGTTTCGATGCCCTGCAAGAAAAACCATGCATTGTCCGGAGTCAGGCAGGCACCAAGATTCCGGAGGGGAACAGTACGCATGCGAAGTAGGTAGGCAATCGGTGCCAATTCAGGCGGAAGATCATGACCCCAACGAAGACCGTGGTAGGAAGTATCTGGCTCGTCATAAAGTGGAAATTTGCCGTTGGCCCAATTGAACTTTCCGGAATCAATCACGACCCCTCCAATTCCCGCGCCATGGCCCCCAAACCACTTGGTTAGGGAATGAACAAGAATATCGGCACCGTGCTCTATCGGCTTCGAGAGGGCCGGAGTGGAAAAAGTCGCGTCGACGATGAGCGGGATGCCATTGTCGTGAGCGATAGTGGCAATGGATTCAATATCAGCAATTTGACTGGCCGGATTGCTTACGGTCTCACAAAAAAGGGCTTTGGTATTCTCATCAATGGCTGCTGCAAAATTCTGAGGATCGGTTGGATCGACAAACTTCACATTCACACCCAGCGTTGGCAAAATATCATTAAACTGCGTGTAAGATCCTCCATAAAGATCATTGGCTGACACGATGTTATCTCCGGCCTGCGCGAGGTTGATAATGGAATAAAAAATTCCGCTGGTTCCAGATGCAACTGCAAGTCCTGCCGCTCCGCCTTCGAGTTGGGCTACGCGTTGTTCCAATACATCGTGAGTCGGATTCATAATCCGTGAGTAAACGTTTCCCAATTCTCTCAGTGCGAAAAGGTTCGCGGCATGTTCTGTGTTGTTAAACACATAGGAGGACGTGCGGAAAATGGGGACCGCGCGCGCGTTAGTGGTTGGGTCCGGAACTTGACCGGCATGGAGGCATAAAGTTTCGAATTTCATAGGTGTATTCTGCTTGAATGGATCAACAAAAATGAAGAAGAGCGACAGCCTTGTCTAGGGCATATTATAAAAGAAATGTTATTTGAAAAATACCGTGATTGGATCGCCGAGTAGTTGCTTCTGAGCTACCAATTTTGACCGCCGCTATAGCTTAGAGTCCAAATGGCAGAGACACGCAATGTCTTCATTGCGGGATGCAGCTCGGGAACAACTGGCGCACTCCTTTTGTGAATCTTGCGCCGTATACTTTCCCAAGCGGTTTTATCACTAGCTGCTTTACAAATCACTGCCTGGCGCAAAAACATGGGAAAGGAACGCAAGTATGAGTAAAGATACCGCTGATCTCATTTTTCGAATATTTTCCAACCTCATATTTTTAGCCCTGGGTGGAGAACATATCTTCAACGATGAGTTGTTGCAAAAGCTTATGTCTTCCTGGATGCCGATGCCCGGACTGATGTCCATTATGGTTGGTATCGTTTTGGTCGCATGAGGTATCTGTGTTGTATTGGGATGGTGACTACGGTTCGCATCGCTAATTCTGGGAGCCTTTATGTTGACGGTTACCATAGTGGTGAACCTCGCGGCACTATTTATTTAACCCACGTTTGTCGATAGATCGAACTATTGGATATGGGATATCCTGCAGAGGAGCAATCTGGCCATAAATATTTGCCTGTTCGGGGCCTGTATCCTGCTCTGGCACCATGAACCGAGCAGATGGAGTCTAGATTACATACTCAGAATGAATTGAAAACAGACTTCTAGAAACCGATCGCCTTTCCCAGATTCAAGGTCTCACTGAAATGCTCGATAGTCTTCTTAAGGCCATCCCTGAGCGGTACTTGCGGCTCCCAATTATCCAGATACTTTTTGGCGAGTGTGATATCTGGCTGGCGCTGCCTGGGATCGTCGGAAGGCAAATCCTGATGAACGATCTTCGAAGTAGTCCCTGTCAGATCGATAATGTTTTCTGCCAATTCCAGCATGGTAAACTCACCGGGATTACCAATGTTGATCGGGCCGGTTGTTTCATCCTGATTCATCAGGCGTAAAAAGCCCTCGATCAGATCGCTAACATAACAGAAGGACCGGGTCTGCGTTCCATCGCCGTAAATGGTAATGTCCTCTCCTTTGAGTGCTTGAACAATAAAATTAGAAACCACCCGTCCATCATTTGGGTGCATACGGGGACCGTAAGTATTAAAGATCCGGACAATGCGGACATCGATCCCGTTTTGCCGGTGGTAGTCGAAACAAAGAGTCTCTGCGCACCGCTTACCTTCATCGTAACAGGAACGAATGCCAATTGGGTTTACATGGCCCCAATAACCCTCCTGCTGAGGATGTATTTCCGGATCACCGTAAACCTCAGAGCTCGAAGCTTGGAAAACACGCGCATTCAAACGTTTCGCCAATCCCAGGCAATTGATCATACCCATCACAGAGGTCTTAATCGTTTTGATGGCGTTATACTGGTAGTGCGGTGGCGAAGCAGGACAGGCCAGGTTATATATTTGGTCTACCTCGGCTTTGAACGGATCCACCACATCGTGCCGAATGAACTCGAACTTCGGATTTTGAAACAGGTGTTCGATGTTCACTTTGCGCCCCGTGAAGAGGTTGTCCATGCAGATAACTTCGTGGCCGTCGGCCAACAGTCGATCGCTCAGGTGACTACCGAGGAAACCCGCTCCTCCTGTGATAAGAATACGTATACTCATGAGATAAGTGGAATCAACAAGGATTCCTATGCCAGTTAGGGCATCATGAAAAGCCAAATGTCCGGATTTTGACTCTTCATTTACTCAGTCAACTCGCTTGACCAATCAAGCCAGTTTCCATAAGCTCCTCAGTTTACAGTTCGATTTGCTGTTCCCCTACTGACACCTCACAGAAATCAATGAAATGTCCACGATGTTCGTCCACCGACGATAAAGTTATCGATTCCCGAGTTGCCAAAGACGGCACCTCGATTCGGAGGCGTCGTGAGTGCCTCGATTGCGGGCGCCGCTTCAACACCGTGGAAGAAATCTTGCATGAAGGCTTGATGGTTCTCAAACGGGATGGCCGCAACGAAGAATTTGACCGTGCAAAAATTATAAACGGAATCCGAAGGGCTACCAACAAGCTACCGATTGATGTAGAGCAAATAAATTTGCTGGTCAACGATGTCATCGATGAACTGATGCAGAAATACGACTACGAGATTCCCAGTCGGGCCGTAGGTGAAGGAGTCATGATACGGTTGAAAAAAATTAACCAGATTGCCTACGTCCGATTCGCCTGTGTGTATAAAGATTTTCGGGACATCAATGAGCTGATGCAGGATATTTCCAACTTGAATACCTAGATTGATGAAGGCCGGCCATAGGAACAGAATTACGCGTTTGCACCTTCTCAATACACTCTTCCCGCTGCTGACCGGAGAGGACCTGTATCTGGCCAAGCAAATCGAACAAACAATCAACTTTGCTTCAACGGGGGATACAGAAAATCCGGGTCAACAAGATGAGTTCAACGAAGCCCTCGTTCGACTACTGCAGAAATACCTGACTCAGGATCAGAATTTCGGATTTTATCATTGGGAGGCCAATGCCGGAAACCGGTCCTTCGATCCACTCTGGGCCCGCGAGGAAATAATAGCCGGCCTCAAAGAAATCGCGGGTTTCCCTAAAGCCATGTTTTTTGGAACAGGACTCCGACTATCCCTGCAAGACACCAAAAAGAACTGGACGGCCAAATTAGACCGCGAATACGAAGAAGCCGTTGAGTATATCCGCAACCTGGCCACGTACTGGACCACCAAAAACTCTGAACTGACTTTGGTTCTATTATAACTTCAACCGCAAATGAGCTTATATGATTTTTTTCGTGTGAATTCGTGCAATTCGTAGTTAACTATCTCTTCAATTCTTCTCATGTCAGAACCATCCATATTCACAAAAATTATCAACAGGGAAATACCTGGCACTTTCGAACACGAGGACGAACAATGTGTCGCTATCCGAGATATTAATCCGCAGGCGCCCACGCACATTTTGATTATTCCTAAAAAACATATTTTCCGCACCTCGTTAGCAAAAGACGAGGATCAGGAACTCTTGGGGCACCTCCTTTTAACAGCGCGCGACGTGGCCAAAAAACTTAATTTGAAAGACGGATTCAGAATCGTCATTAACAATGGCAAGATGGGAGGAGAAGCCATTCCCCACCTGCACGTGCATTTACTCTCTGGCCGGCAAATGGAATGGCCTCCGGGTTGAGTTTCCAAAAGGAGTGAACATCTGGGAGAAATAAGATAATAGAGCCTCTCCAATAATCCTGAGCTGAGGATTTCACCGATGGAGTCAAGGGTCGGTATAAAAATATATTGTTCGCTAGCTTTAAATTTTACCCTCCTTCTTTGACTATCCGATTTGTCCCCATTGGTTGAAGCCCTCGGATCTGGCCGACGGCTCAAACGTACCATCGAACCTTTTTGAGGTGTTTTAGCTCCAACATCATGAGGATCGAAGGGAGCTCAGGCGAAGATTTGCCCGTGCGCTCAATCAGTCGATCCATATCAAGGATTTCACCATCGCTGAATTGATCCAGCACTAACTGTTCTTCATCACTGACGGTTACCGGGGATAAAGAATCCGACAAAGGCGTATCCGTTTCGCGATACACCAATAAGTATCCCAACTCTTCAACGAGATCCTCAGGCTTGCTTAGCAAGGTAGCTCCCTCCTGGATTAATTGGTGGCAGCCCCGACTAGTTGCCTGGTCAATTCTGCCCGGTACATCAAATACGCTGCTCCGCCACAAACCGCGCCAAAATCATAGTGGCATGCGGGGGCTCTCACTATGGAACATTTTTCAATCAAAGGAAGTCCAAAACATCGGTTGCTTTTGCCGATGTTTGCCCCTGAGTGCGCGCTAGCCGATCGGCCGACCATCCATGCCAAGCAGCTCCCTGCAAAACTGATTCTACAGAATTTGCGCCCGGGATGGCTAATCTTCCACCGATCAAACCAGCAAGGATATCTCCACTGCCACCTCGCGCTAGGACAGGACTTCCAAAGCAGCTGTAAACTACCCTGTCTTCGACAACAATGGCGGTCGGCGAACCTTTAAGCAGGGCAATACAGCTAAATTCGTGGCTGAAATTTCTCAAATCATGGATTCCAACGGGATCGTTCAGTGGGCGATCCAACAAGCGGTTGAATTCGCCGTTGTGCGGAGTAATCGCGCACGCTCTATTGGACCAATCCATTTTCACTAACTCGGGTAGAAGCGCGTCGGCATCCAATAAGACGGGTGAGCGGCTCAATCTTAGAACCTCTTCAATCAAAGTAGCGGTTTCGGGATTGCGGCCCATCCCCGGTCCTATTGCCCAGGCTGTGGCTTTGTCGGCCAATTCACGAATTTGAGACAGTCCCTCCAATGCTAGGCCTCCGTCTTCGGGAATTTCAGGCAATCCACACCACATGGCTTCGGGAATTTGCGAAGCCGCCTCGGCAACAATGGAGTTGGGAACAAAAGCTGTCACTAAACCAACACCGGATTTCACCGCAGCTCGAACCGTCATCAGAATGGCCCCTGGCATCGCTGCAGATCCACCCAACACAAAAACATGACCAAACTTCTTTTTGTGCACCTGCGATTTTCGAAGAGCTTTTCGAAACCCAAGAGCTCCATCGCTAAGGACGGATATTTTAGCATACAAATTACTCGGTCTGAAAAATCCCAAATCCAAGTAGCGAATTCGGCCTACGGCTGGCCGGTTCTGCAATTCGAACATTCCTCTTTTCGCAATGCCGGTAGCATAGCTAAAATCTGCCCGAAACCTAGTCTCATCAGAATTATCTCCCACTCCGCTTGGAACATCCACAGCGATCCGGCATTGAATAGACTCCAATGCATTGACACATTCGATGAGCTCCTTGATTGGGGATCGAAGAGGCGGCTTGAATTGCATGCCCAGAATTCCATCCAGGCAAAGATCGATCGATTCAGAGCCTAAAAAACTCTGAATTTGAGCCTCAACTCCATCCTTACTTCCTTGGCGCAAAGAAAGGTATTTCAATTGCTCGCCATGAGAGACTTGAAATGCGTCCAAGCTCTTATGTGCCAAGAGTCTCAAGTGGCTCAGTCCGCTGGGAAAAACCATTTTCACCTTGGCATCTGGAAAGCGGTTCAACAAATGCCTCGCGGCAATGATCGCGTCCCCGCCGTTATGCCCTTTCCCCACCAATAAGAGCAAATTATGGATTGGGGCATCGCCTAAGGCTTCTCGAATATCCAACAGCGCCTGATCCGCAATGGACCGGCCTGCGTGATTCATGGCCTTCCATTCCAACGCTTCATTTCCTCTGAACAATTCACCTTCGAAAACCTGCGACTCCTCCGAGGTCAGGACAGGATGGAGGTATGCGCATTCAGATAAGAGAGGAAAGCTCACAAGAAAGTATTCACCTGACTATACCTTGACCAAAATGGCAACAGCAACAGCCGTTCCCTTCGTATGGGATAACGTGATACGCACATCCGTTCCACCCAAAACCTCCAGCAGTTTCTTTCCCTGATGGTCCAGTCGGATCAGGGGTTGCATTCGCGGATCATGGTAAACGGAAGCCGAAGTCCAACCGAAGAGTTTTCCAATGCCCGTAGAAAAGGCTTTGGAAACAGCTTCCTTCGCAGCAAAGCGAGCAGCAAGGTGCGGGAATGGATTCGATTTATCAAAACAGTAATCTACTTCCTCCTGGGTATAGACGCGTTTCAAAAACCGGTCCTTCTGACGTTCATATACCTTTTGAACACGGTCGACCTCGATGACATCCACTCCTACGTTCAGAAGTGCCGCCGGCGATGGAAACCGACCGGCCAATTCCAGAAGACTGGAACCTTCATCCGCCATTGGCTAACCTTCTCATTTCCCGGACTGCTTCTGGTACACCTGTAAACAGGGCTCGACTTACAATGGTGTGTCCGATGTTGAGTTCATTCAAGTGCGGTAAGGTTCTCACCTCCAGGATATTTTCATAATTGATTCCATGACCCGCATTGATTACCAAACCCAGGTCATGCCCCAGTAATGCGCCCGTCTTTAATCGTTCATATTCAGGTGCGCGACCATCGGAATAATATGCATTCGCGTAGGACCCAGTATGGAGTTCGATAACCGGAACGCCCAGCTCAGCGGCCATCTCAATTTGATCGGCTTTGGGATCAATAAACAGGCTCACGACAACGCCTGCCTCTGAAAGGCTTTTAACAACCTTGCCGACACTTTCCTTACCTTCTAATAAATTCAAGCCTCCTTCAGTGGTCACCTCTTGTCTGTTTTCAGGAACAATACAGGCATAATCCGGCTTCACCGATAAAGCAAACTCAAGCATAGAGTCAGTCGCGGCCATCTCCAGATTCAGCGGAATCTTTATTGAGGCACGCAATCTACGGACATCCTCAGGTTGGATATGTCGTTTATCTTCGCGTTGGTGAACGGTAATACTGTCGGCACCAGCACACTCACATTCGTGGGCAAATGCTACAGGGTCGGGTTCAACCTGGTTCCCGTAGGTGGATTCATAATCCTTGTAACGCGCCTGACGCACTGTCACAAAGTGATCGATGTTTATCCCTAACAATATTTCTTGTTCAGCCATAAAAGTAGATTCGATTTATCAAGATAAGGCGCTCTTTACCTGCTGCGAAGCGAGGGTGGCTCCATACGCCTCGGTCGCAACTGGATCGCGTGCCAATCGAGCTTTCAGATGCAATTCTTTAATTTTGTATTTCATTGCCGAATCGGATGATTCTCTGTTATCTGAAGAAAAGATTCAACGGAAGATTTCTCCCAGAGTTCAAAGCCTTCAAGCTATTTTCCGAAAAACTTGCAATGGGTATGGTTGGATTATCGACAAACCCAAGGCCCGGTTAATCTGAGGAAAGTATTTGCCCAAGAAAACTTGCGCGGTGGATCTTACATGGACCACAGGCCTTCAGAGCCGCAATGTGCTTTGAAGTGCCGTAACCTTTATTCGTTTCGAACCCGTAATTTGGATACACTGGGGCCTGTTCCTGCATGAAACGATCACGAGTCACTTTTGCAATAATTGAGGCCAAGGCAATCACCAGCGACTTTCCATCGCCCTTAACAATTGCCGTATGTGGATCCGGAAATGGGTTTAGAGGTTTTCCGTCGACCATGACCTGGGCGATCGAAGGATTGCGCGGATTTTGGAATAGCCAACCTTCTCCTTCGAAAGGGACTTCAAAGGGACAGGTAGCATTTGCTCTTAATTGATCTAGGCACAGCGCCATCGCTTTCCTGGTCGCTCCCAGGATATTCAAACGCTCAATTTCTTCGACCTCGACCATACAACAGGTATAATGAATCAGCCCTTCAGGTATAGCTGACATGGCCTCAAAAACAGCTTCGCGATCCGATTCTTTTAGTTGCTTCGAATCGTTAATCTGAGAAGCAAATTGCCGATGCCAGGATGAGTCATAGAACGCTCGATTTACATAAACAGCAGCTGCAGACACGGGCCCAGCCAGAGGACCCCTACCCGCTTCATCGATTCCAATGAGGGCTGGAACAGTCTCCAAAAAATGCAAATCAAACTCATCGAGGCCCATTGAATACTCTGGGTAATTCTAAGGATTGGATTCAATTGCCCATAACTGAACAACAGGATTAATACTTAGACCATTGTGGCTTTTTTGGAGGGGGTAGCCCCAACGCTTCGTAACTTGTCTTGAAATGCAATTTTGCAAAATTACCAAAACGATCTGGGCCAACAGCTTCAATCAATCGGGTTGCCTGTTCTTTGGTTGCAGCTCCCGCGCCTTTGAGTAGTTCTTCGCCAAATTCGGTGGATAGCTTTTTCAACTGCCTGAGAAATTCGGCCCGGGCGATGACAGAGGCGGCCGCTACTACGGGATCGGCTTCAGCCCTCGCTTCCATCTTAAGATCAAAATCCTTTCGCTTAATCTGTTTTTGCACCAAGGGGTTTTTGCTGAATTGATCAAGCATACCCCAGTCAACGAAGCGTTTATCGAGAGCAGCCTCCAGGGCCTTGGCATGCAGCCAGGCGATCAGCTTATTAAGATTGGCTCGAGGCCGTGACATCAGTTCATTATACTTGGGCATACCGCACCAGGATTTTTCAACGACTACGCCTTTGGTTTTCAAAATGAGTTTCTCGAAACGAATAATCTGACCATCCGAGATTTTTTTACTGTCCTTGATTCCTTCATTCATCCATTGGCGCACCATATCACCATCTGCAATGACGGTTGCACAGATCACCGGCCCAAAAAGGTCTCCCTTGCCAGATTCGTCCATGCCGGCGTGCGGTTCAAACCACTCAGGATGGTGGACCTCCTCATAACCCAGCTCGGCACTTAAGGTGATTTCCGGTTCCAGGACATCCCGGACAAAATCCTCCGTCATTTTCCCCTGAATCACCAACTTGCCGCTGGAATAGAAAACCAGGTTGATTTTGGGGCCTTTAAAGGCAAAACGTGCATAGGCCACTTCGTTTTCTCCCCATCCACGGGTTTGGCACCATGCCTCCAGTTTGTCGGCCTCGGCATCGGTCAGCTTCTTCGTATACAAGGTGATTTTCTTTTCTTCCTCGACCTCGACTTGTTTATAATTTCGCCTCATGGAAGTTAATTTGCGACACTTGAACAAGAACTCAACAGTTTCCTACTCCAATCAATCTGTCCTTCAAATGCGGGAGGCG
Organism: Opitutales bacterium UBA2995; assembly: GCA_002346535.1. Lineage (GTDB taxonomy): Bacteria > Verrucomicrobiota > Verrucomicrobiia > Opitutales > UBA2995 > UBA2995. The sequence goes on from DDZZ01000019.1 coordinate 82,348, forward strand.
CTGAGCCTGTGGTTTACTCAAAATAAAAGAGATCTTCCCTGGCGGACGAATCCATCGCTTTACGCAACCGTGGTGTCAGAATTCATGCTCCAACAAACCCAAGTTAAGACGGTGCTGCCGTATTTTGACAGGTGGATGAAGCGGTTCCCCGATTTTAAAAGCTTGGCCAGCGCTTCTGGGGAGGAAGTCCTCAAAAATTGGGAGGGGTTGGGCTACTATTCCCGTGCCAGAAACCTTCATAAACTAGCGAGAGAGATAGCTCAGTTCGGGGAGGCTTCTGAGAGCCCGGAAGCATGGCAGCAATTCAAAGGAATTGGAACCTATACGGCCACAGCGATTACAAGCATAGCGTTTCGTCACCCGGTTGCCTGTGTGGATGGAAATGTCATCCGTATTCTAGCGCGCCTCTCTGGAGATTCAACTGAATTCAAAGACAGCAACCAAGCGTTTAAAAAACTCTCACCTTTGGCAGGAACGCTATTGAACGAGTCTGATCCAGGCAACCATAATGAGGCAATGATGGAACTGGGTGCCACCGTCTGCACGAAAAGTAATCCAAAATGTGCAATTTGCCCTTTTAACCAATTTTGCGCTGCCAAGGGCAATAATCCAGAAAGATATCCAGTTAAGAAAGCCCGACAATTAAAAAAGGAAACCGTTCATCGGGCATGGATGAAAATTGAAGACAAGATTTTGCTCCATCGGTCCAATGTAAATAGTCGGAGGTTAGCGAACCTTTTGGAGCTTCCGAGGCTGGAACACCTTGGGCTTCAATCATCTAAATTCGAGGCCCAAGGGGTACGCCCGGTCATGACCAAACGAAGAGGGATCTCAAACTCGCAAATCCGCGAACATATCTGGAACGTGGAGCCAACGGAGAAGCTGGACCACCCCGAAGTCGAATGGGTCAGCATAGAGCAATTACCGGCCGCAACTCTATCCGGCCCACACAAAAGGTGGATTCAAGAGCTACTGGACGAAAAGCAACTCACGCTAATTTAGATTCGAGGTAGGCCTTGGAGGATAAAATGCCTTCTTTGGTGGCACTTGGACTCAATTCCGTCCATTCAACCCCCAATTCGGCAATTTCCTTAAGCATGCCATATCATCCGCTCTGATGCCGGTGGAAAAGGCAGCAGGTAAACAGGGCTACCGGGCTGGAAATCTTAGTTGGGAACAATGCCGAGGTGGACTGTACATCAAAAGAGATCCACGTTACAAATGGATCTCTCAAGAAAAAAAGTTTGATTACGAAAGGTTTACTACATGTAACGGCGACGCAACATATCCGTAAAAGCCATAACCTTTTTCTTACGACGACGCACCTCGCAGGGCTTTTCATAATAACGTTTGGCACGCACATCACGGATAACACCTTCGCGATCGAGTTTTTTCTTGAGACGGCGCAACGCCCTTTCAGTGGGCTCGCCTTTTCTGATCTGTACTTCTAAAGCCATAAATTTGTGAAAAAGGCAGCTAATAAGAGCCTTTCTAACTCTCAGGTCAACCGAAATGTCGTGAAAGTACGGGCAGCTTACATGAGGTAGTCCATGTCTCCAGCCAACCCATTTTTCATCTGCCAAAGCAACGAATTTTGGATAAACGACACAATATTTATACCGGGCTGTACCCAGTTAAGTCGGGAGCCTATCCGAATTCAACGCTCGCGTACGAAGGTATCAAGAGTGTGGTCCATTACCTGGGAGAAATGGGTTACCGCGTGGGAATATCGGGGAAGCTACATATCTGGCCAGAAAGCGTTTCCCCATTTGAGTATTTAAACAGGAATGAGAATCCAGAAAAATACGTGAGGGATCCGAATCTTGAGGCCGTGGAGAAATTTCTCGCCCGAGAGCTGCATCAACCCAGTGCTGCTTTTATTTGTTACTACTAACCCCACACACCATGGACTCGCGGGGATACCTCTCAAATTGACCTCGACAAGCTGGTTTTGCCTCCTAATTTTGTGGATACCGCTGAAACACGCAAACATCTGGTAAATTACTTTACAGAAACACAATACCTGGACGATTCGGCGGGGGATGTGATTGCACTAATCGATCGATTGGGCATGCGGGACAAAACATTGCTAATCTTTGTCAGCGAACAAGGCATGGCCATGCCCTTTGCAAAATGGACCTGTTACGATCAGGGGTTGCAGGCAGCTTTTGTAGCCAAATGGCCAGGGAAAATCGCACCGGAGTCAATAAGCGATGCCATGATCGAATACGTAGACGTTGTCCCCACATTTGTGGAAGCGGCTGGAAGCACATCCACCTCGGGCCTGGATGGTAAAAGCTTCCTTTCGGTCTTACTAGGTCAACGCAACCACCACAAAGATTACGTTTACGCACTTCAAACTACGCGCGGAATTACAAACGGATCTGAACATTATGGTATCCGTTCCATTAGGTTTGAAAAGTGCAAGTAGGTCTTCAATCTTACTCCGCAAATTAGGTTCCAAAATAACTTGACCGAAAACAAAGGCGGTTGGGCCGAGTTTTGGCCGACTTGGGTGGAAGCCAGCAGACAAACACAATCCTCGGCCAAGGAAATCACAGACCGATACCAATGGAGACCAACCGAAGAACTCTACGACATCGAAATGGACCCATATGAATTGAATAACTCGGCAACCAGAAAGCAGTATCTGCCAGTTATCAAAGACCTCCGGCTTCGACTGCTTCGCTGGATGGATGAGCAAGGTGATCTTGGTCAGGAAACTGAGATGGCTGCATTGAGCCGGACTTTTAAGGCTGGTGGAACAGCTAAACGTTAGTCCCCAATACACATTGGATGGTCTCAAAGGGAAGGAAAATTTCCGAGACAAATTACTTTTTCAGAGTACGGGCAATTACAGAATATTGTTTTGAAACCATCCTCGGACCGACATACCGTGTGCTCCTCAGTCACGCACAAACGTCTGCTCCATCGGCTTTCGATCGTCAATCTCGACATCTCAATTCCGCCAGTAAAGCGAACTAGGTCCAAGGAAAGTTGATATGATGCGTAGTTAAATCCCGGAGTCGGGCCGATTTGATTTTAATTGTGAACAGCTCGTGAGAAACTTGGGGATAGTTCGAACTTGCCCGATCCACTTTTCATTCAAATGTTAGCAATGGCTTGGTAAATTCTCCAAGCTCACCTGCACCTCCCATGACTGACTCAACCAGAACCTTTGTCCATCTGCACCTTCATACTGATTATAGCTTGCTGGACGGCGCTTGCAAGATTGACCGGTTAGCCGCAAGAGCCCAAGAATTAGGAATGCCGGCGGTGGCCATGACTGACCACGGCAATTTGTTTGGGGCCATCGATTTTTATAAGAAGATGAAAAAGGCCGGTATCAAACCGATTATCGGCTGTGAGATCTACTTGGTGCATGACCATAAGATGCACGAAAAACCCAAGAGGAAAAGAAAGCGGACCGATGATATCGGCGACCTTCCTCAAGACCGGCAGTTGCAGCCGGAAGATTTTCCGAAGTACCAAATTCATCACAAAACAATCCTGTCCCGAAATTTCGAAGGTTACCAAAACCTGTCCCAGCTCATCTCATCGGCTCATACCGAAGGACAATACTACCGGCCACGCACGGATATGGAGCATCTGGCTCAACACAGCAAAGGACTTATTGGCTTGAGCGGGTGCATCAACGGCGTGGCTTCGCAACACCTGCTTTATAACAATTACGAAAAAGCTCGGGAGGTTACTGCGGATTTTATCGATATATTTGGAAAAGAAAATTATTTCATCGAAATCCAAGACCACGGGCTGCCCTTTCAACAAAAAATCATTTCAGGGTTGCTTCAGCTTGCCAAAGAATTCGACCTGAAAATCGTCGCAGCCAACGACGTGCACTACGTAATGAAGGGTGACTGGGAGCCTCATGACGCGCTCCTTTGCATTCAAACCGGCAAGAAACTTGCGGATAGCGACCGCATGAAGTATCCTTCCCAGGAATTCTACCTGAAGAGCCGGGAAGAAATGCTTGATGTCTTCAAAGAAATGCCTGAAGCACTCGACAACACTTTGGAGATTGCCGAAATGTGTAATCTCGAAATCCCATTTGGCGTAAGCCACTACCCAGTCTTTGAGCAGCCGGCGGAAATAAAATACAAAAAAGATCCTGACAATTTTGACCGGATTCTTGACATCTATGTGTCCGAAAAAGAGCGCGTTAACAAACAGAACAACATCGATGAATCGGCTGTCATCGATTCAAAAACCCGTCGGGAGTATCGAAAGAATGGACTCTTCTTTTTTGAGCTGTGCAAAGCCGGCCTGAGGGATCGCTACGGAATCGACTACGACGACCTGCGGAAAAACTCGGAAGCCCTACCAATTACCGCGGATGAAGGCAAAGGCACGCCACCCGACTGCGGAACTGCCGAGTACGAAAATTTTCTGTGTTCAAAACTTGAATACGAATTATCCATAATCATGGGGACAGGATTCATTGATTACTTTCTCATCGTTTGGGACTTTATTGATTGGGCCCGGAAGGAACACATCCCGGTCGGTCCCGGCCGAGGTTCGGGAGCGGGAAGTTTGGTTTCCTACGTACTCAAAATAACCGATATCGATCCACTTCGTTTCGGCTTGCTCTTCGAACGTATGCTTAATTTGGAGCGCGTATCTCCACCCGATTTTGACGTTGATTTCTGCATGCGAAGACGAGATGAGGTTGTGAACTTCGTCCGTCAAAAGTACGGAGAAGACGCGGTTGCCAACATTATCACCTTTGGAACCTTCGGCGCCAAAATGGTAGTTCGCGACCTCGCCAGGGTAAACGATGTGCCTTATGCAGAAGCGGACCGGATTGCCAAAATGATCCCGGACGAACTCAATATTTCGATTGAAGATTCTGTGGCAAAATCAGGAGAACTGCAGACAGAAATTCGTGGTAACCCAGTGGCTGGAAAGATTGTAGATCACGGGCAGGTTATTGAAGGAATGGTCCGCAACACCGGCAAACATGCCTGCGGAGTCATCATTGGCGATCAGCCCATCCAGGATTTGGTACCCGTCACTCTTCAGGAGGGCGATTTGACAACCCAGTTCCCCAAAGGCCCCGTAGAGGACTTGGGACTACTAAAAATGGATTTCCTGGGGCTCAAAACTCTGACGGTCATATCTGACGCCCAAGATAATGTTCAAAAAACCCGCAACCTGCCTGAGTTCGACATTGAAAAAGTTTCTCTGGAAGACGAAAAGACCTTTGAACTGCTAAATAGCGGGAAGACAACGGGCGTTTTCCAGCTTGAATCGGGAGGCATGCAATCACTCTGCAGGCAGATTGGCCTGAGTACTTTTGAGGAAATTATCGCACTCATTGCGCTCTACCGACCTGGGCCCATGCAGTTCATCCCTCAGTTTGTAGAAGGGAAAAAAGATCCGTCTACAGTCAAGGTCCCGCACCCTTTGCTTGAGAATCTGGTAGGTGCGACTTACGGCGTCCTTGTCTATCAGGAACAGGTCATGGAGGCTGCCAGAATTGTTGCAGGCTACACTCTTGGAGGTGCTGACATTTTACGTCGCGCCATGGGTAAAAAAATCAAATCGGTGATGGATGCCCAAAAAGAAATATTCGTCGAAGGCGCAGAGGAGCACAATGAAATCCCCAAGAAGGCTGCACTGGATGTCTTCGCCATTTTGGAAAAATTCGCGCAGTATGGATTCAACAAGAGCCACTCAGCGGCTTACGCGATGTTGAGCTACCGAACGGCATATTTGAAAGCCAACTACCCAGTCGAATTTATGGCAGCCATATTATCCAACGAGCTCGGCAATGCTGACAAGGTAGCCCATTTTATCGATGAATGTTCGGCTATGCGCATTTCGGTTTTAGGACCCGACATCAATATATCGCGAGAAAAATTTACACCGGTGATTGATCTCGACAGCGGTGAGGAGGACATCCGGTTCGGTCTTGCAGCTATCAAAGGTGTAGGAGACGCGGCCTCTCTTAAAATTATCGAGGAACGCGAGGCGAACGGCCCTTTTGAAGGGTTCGAAGATTTTCTGACCAGGGTTGATAGTAAAACCATCAATCGCCGGGTGATGGAATGCCTCATAAAGTCCGGCGCTTTCGACTCCTCCGGTGAAAGCAGGAAAGGCTTGATGAATGGCTTGGATGCGGCAATGAGCTCCGCAGCTGAACGACAGCGTGACCAGGAGCGAGGACAGGAATCGTTCATGGATATGCTGGGGGATTCCGCCGCGGCCGTTCGCTCACCAGAACCCAACACCACAGGTGCTAAACAAGCTGAAATGAGCATGCCTCTGGTCGAAAAGCTACAGTACGAAAAGGAGTTGCTGGGCTTCTACGTTTCAGGCCACCCGATGAACGAATTTAACGGTCTTGCAGAAGCAATCTCCAATTTTGATCCAGAAAAAGCCCATGAAATGAGTGACCGGAGTCCGTTCCGATTTTGTGGGGTCGTGTCCAACATTACTAAAAAGCTGAGTCGGCGGGACAATCGTCCATGGGCGTTCTTCAACGCATCGACAAAAACACACAATTTCCAGATGAACATGTATTCGGAATCCTTTGAAGAGTACGGGCCGATTCTGGAGGAAGGGAAAACGGTGATGATATCCGGAACGGTAATGAACCGGGAAGGCGACGACCTAAGGTTTAGTGTGCGAGAGGTTTCTCATTTGCGCGGCGCAATTCCCAACATGGTCCGAGAGGTTCATTGGGTACTGGATGCTACCAACCAAGCAGAAGTGTTTTTGGAGCTGCTGCGTAAAGACCTGGATGATCGACAAGGTGGAAAAACCAAGGTAAAGCTGGGCATGATGATCGGGAAATCTCAAATTCTTTGGAGTGAGATAGCGTCATCCTTGACCTGGCAAATTGATCCTCCCTCATTTGCCAAACTGAAGAAACACCCAGCCGTATTGTCCGTATCAATACAAACCGCACCTGTTCAGGAATTTGATCAATTAAAGCCCTGGATGAACGCCAAAGCTAAGGAGTCCCTGTAAAAGCATGACAAAGCGCTGCTCCGGCAGCATCCGCTTCATCAAAAGTCAGGGCATCGGTTAAATTGAGAAGTTGTTTTACTGTCTGAGCCATCTGATGTTTGCTCGCCCGGCCATATCCTACCACGGCCTGCTTGATTCTTAATGGTGGATATTCAAAAACAGGTTTCCCAAGCACGGCTGCGGCAGCAATAGCGGCTCCCCGAGCAGCTCCCAAGATCTGGGCCGTCTGAAGATTCTGCACATAGATCGTTTGCTCCAATGCGACCAATCCAACGTTAAATTCATCGATTGCTCGACTTGTTGCTTTGTAGATTTCGGCAAGACACTCCGGCATTGAGGCTTTGCTCTTCATCTTTACAGTGTGACTTCCGACAAGCCTGCTATTCCCTGAACGAATTTCTACGACTGCCAGTCCTGTCCCCCGCAAACTGGGATCCACTCCCAAAATCACTCCTTTGACGAGTTTGCGCCCAACCGTTGGAATTTTTCCACAGGCGGATTCAACCGGTAACTGACCGGCCAACTTCATCGCCCACAATTTGCGTGCGGAGGTCTTTGGCATACAATACTAAAGGATTATTGGAATTTCTTAAAAATAGCCTCTAAATTGCGTTTTGAATAGCGAAAAGATAAATTTCAATCCGCCTCAGTAAAAGTCCCATCTCGGACCGTGAATACTTGCCATTTTTTCCCATCATCTTCGTTTGGAATTTCAGTGCCGGTGGCAAATACCTGGACTCCCTTGCCTAACGCATGCCAGAAATTGCTCTTTCTCAAGTCATCCAGCTCACAAAGGACATCATCAGCCAAAAGTACCGGCGAAATTCCGTTGCTTTCTTCGACGAACCGGGACTGAGCAATTTTTAGAGCAATCATCAGACTGCGTTGCTGTCCTTCTGACCCGAAATCTCGGGCCTTCCGCCCTTCAAGCCCCAGGTCAAGGTCATCCCGGTGCGGCCCATGTTGGGTGGATTTAAGAATGCGATCTTTTTCCCGGGACTTCTCAAGTTGTTTCAAATAACCTTCCCTTGAGATTGCCTCAAAATCAGGCTTGTAAGCCATCTTTACATTTTCATCTTCCGGAGAGATTTGCAGGTAGGCATCTTTTAAATGCCTTTGAAGACGAGGGATTTCGTCCGAACGCACTTTAAATAAACGGACCGCCTTATCGGCTAATCCGGCCTCGAAGGCTTTCATCTCATTGGAGCCGGCAAACTTTTTAAGAAGAGAGTTTCTTTCCGCCAACAAGCGATGGTAGTCTCGCAGGTTGTCATAATAACTTTGGTTAGAAGAAGCCAAAACCAAGTTGAGCCATTGTCGTCTAACCCCGGGAGAACCTCTCAGCAATTGAATATCATGCGAGCTCATTACCACAGTTGGGAATGAGCCGATAAAATCACGAAACCGGGATATCCTCTCTCCATCAACTTCAATCTCTTTGCCTTTCTTTTTCAGGTTAATAGACACCTCGGCAGATTTGAAGCCTACCCCTTCGATATTATATACCATTTGTGCCTGTCTGTCACCTTGCTTGATTATTGTATTTATATCATGGGCACGAAATGACCGGAGGGCGGAAACCATCCCCAAAGCCTCAAGCAAGTTAGTCTTACCTTGTGCGTTTTTGCCCGAGAAAAAATGGATATCACCAGAAAACGAAAGATCGACAAAAGAGATATTGCGAAACGTCTGTAACCTGAGCCGCGAAATTCGCATAAGGCTTAGATTGTAATAACCTCCGTATCCGGTGATTGGGTCGAGGACTTTAATTCTTCCCAGGCACTGGCGAAGGAAAATGCCAGATGCAGCCAGTCATCCTTGGTACAATCCGGACTGGAACTGACACGAACAGTCCTTCGCCCAGCATCCGCCTCAAACCCCAAAGCTTCAAGAATTGGGGAATTACTAGTATGCCCGGTGGCGCAAGCCGAACCAGTCGAAATCTGGTGGCCAAGCTTGTCAAGTTTTCTAACCCATCGAATATTGTCGTATTTTGGAAGTAATAGAAAAGATGTGTTCGGAACGCGGCCTGCAGATTTACCGATAATGACCAAATCAGCGATTTCCTTGGTAAGTTTTTCTTCGAAATCGTTCCTGAATTGTTCCTGTGCAAGCATTGAAGAAAGGACTTCCAAAGAAGATTCCAGAGCGGCAACCATTGCCAAGATCGAGGCAACGTTTTCGGTGCCGCCTCTTTTACCTGATTCCTGCTCTCCACCCAACTGCGACTGAAAGCCTAAGCTATTTTTGGAAAGCGCAAGAAAACCGATACCCTTTGGCCCGCCAAATTTATGGCCGCAACCTATCAGGAAATCACAATGATCAAAACTACCACCCGTTTGTTTGCCGAACCATTGGGAAGCATCACAGTGAAAAAGGATCCCCGCTTTATGACAACGGTCTTGAATTGTCTGCCAAGGTTGAATGACTCCGGTCTCGTTATTGACCGCCATCACAGAAACCGCTCCCACTTTTTCAGACGTGAGTTGTTGATCAAATTGATCCAAGTCAATAATTCCATCCGAACTGACAGACAAAAAGTTCAGACGATCCCGAAACCAGTGTCTAGCGGCCAAATCCACTGAAGGATGCTCGAACGGGGTTATACACAAAGATCGGTCAAAAGGCAGTGATTCAGCAAGGAACTTGAGCACTGCATTATTGGCCTCGGTTGCACCACCATTAAAAATAATTTCTTCCGAAGATTTCCCCAAAATCCCCGCTAAAACCTCACGAGATTCTTCTAAGTGGGTATACGCCTGGGCAGATATCCGGTAAGGACTGGAAGGATTGGCCCAGGCCGAGTCCAGGCCATTCAATAAGGCATCGCGACCCGCTTGATTTAAAGGGGTGGTGGCATTGTAGTCGAAATAGGCCATAAACTTAATCCGGTATCCGAAGCTTCCATCCAACCTGAAGCGTGTTCATATCGGGCATGATATCTTTATTGGCCTCGTAAATCTCCTTATAGCGATCCGGTGTACCGTAAACCCTGCGGCTGATCACAATCACGGTATCTCCATGTTCCACGGTATAAATTTTCTGCAGTTCAGATGCAGGAGGATTTACGGTCTGATTAGTGCCCAGCAGGTTACTGCGTGGCATGGGCTGAACTCGTCTTTGCTGAATGACCACCGGAGCATCCGAAGAGGAAAAACTAGGGGCTCTTGCCTGTGCTTCCTTGAGACGTATACTGAGGGTGTTCGATTCAGCCTTCAGACGAGCCAATTCCTTCTTTAGAGCAAGAATTTCAGAATCTTTTTTCTCAATGACATCGAGCATATCAATCCGTTCGAGTTCGGCGTCAAAAAGATTCGCTGGAAAAGTTCGGGCGAACTCCTTTTTTGCAGTGTTGATCAGTTCCTTTACCATGGGAGCCTGACGAGAAGCAGGTTTAAACTTCAAATATTGCTTGAAATGATATATCGCCAGAATTGGGTCTCTAGCGCGCCGTAGGTATAGGCTACCCAAGTTCAAATGCGATTCCGGCGCAATTGGCGTTGTTTCGACAACCTTCAGGAAGGAGGAAAGTGCTTGATCGTGCCTACCCTGGCGCAGGTAATCCTCTCCATTTCGAAAACTGGCCAGATCAGACTCCATAATCTCATCGCCCGGTGGCTGGACGCATCCTGAAATAAAAAACGCCAAAGCAACCAGACATAAAAAATCGGGTCGAAGTTTTAAGGCAGACTCGAGAGTGAAGTACATGGATGAAAGGTATTGAATACCAAATTACAGGAAATAGTGTGGGGAAAGTTAGATCACCCTAACAATAATATTTTATAGTGGAATCTCAAACAATTCTAGAAAGAGCCCGACACTTTTTGCAACTGGAGGCTCAGGCTATCCTGGACACTGCTAAATCGGTAAACGACCGGTTTGTCGCTGTGATATCCGCTGTTCAGACAACTGCCGACCACGGGAATAAGCTGGTACTCGCAGGTTTGGGCAAAAATGCGGGAGTTTGCCAGAAGTTGGTTGGCACTTTTAACAGTATCGGGGTTTCCTCGACTTTCCTGGATCCAGTTCAGGCGTTCCATGGAGATCTCGGCGTATGCCGGAACGGAGATTTGGCTTTTGTTCTCAGTAACAGCGGTGAAACACGCGAAGTTTTGGAATTAATTCCGCTAATCCAGCGCCAAGGAGTAAAAACCGTGGCAGTAACGAGTGAGGAAGAAAGCGGACTGGCTTCAAGTTGCGATTTACTCCTGACCTACCAGGTTAACGAAGAAGCCTGCCCCTTGAATCTGGCGCCGACAGCAAGCACCACCGCGACTTTGGCTCTTCTAGACGCCGTCGCCATGGTTTTTATGGAAAGCCGAAAGTTTACACGAGAACATTTTGCACGGCTTCACCCTTCAGGTTCCCTTGGAACAACCTTATTGTTACACGTGGAAGAAATCATGAGGCAAGGGGATCGGTTTGCCAGTGTGCAATCTAACCAAAGTGTAAGCGAATCCATTATGGAAATGACCCGGGCCAAAGCTGGTTCGGTTGCAATAGTGGATTCAAAAGATGAATTAGCAGGGATATTTACCGACGCGGATTTAAGACGAGCGACTCTGGTTGATCCGGATGTTTTTTCAAAACCGATTGATGAATTTATGACCAAAGATCCTATCACGGTGGAAAAGGGAACCTTGGTAGCGGATGCATTAAAAGTTTTCGAAGAAAGCAAGATCGATGATCTCCTAGTAGTGGACCCCCAGAACAAACCCGTGGGAATGATCGACAGTCAGGATTTGCCAAGATTAAGGGTCATATAGCTTATTCACCAACAACGGTTACCGACAAACGCCGACGATGCGGCTGAGTCCGGTGTTCCCAGAGGAATAACCCCTGCCAGGTTCCAAGATTGGGGCTGCCGTCGGAAAACGGAATTGTCTCGGAAGACCTGGTCAAAGCCATTTTGATGTGGCTGGGCATATCGTCCGGGCCCTCATAAGTATGAACGAAGTAAGGAAGGTCCTCGGGGACCAAGCGCTCCATATAATTTTCCAGATCCTGCGTGGCGGATGGATCCGCATTTTCCATGAGGACAAGACTGCAACTCGTGTGGTGACAGAAAACTGAAACGATTCCAGATTGAACCCCTGCATCAGCAATGAACTTACTTAAAATACCACTCACCTCCTGCGTGCCTTTTCCGGAGGTGTTTATTGTAATCTCGAACTGATAGACTCCCATAAAATGACCGCAAAGCTAGGAACTTTCCTCAAGAAGGCTTTTCCGATTCCGCCGCTCCGGGACGGCATTCGAATCTTCAGTAGGATTTGTTACCTCAGCAGGCACGGGTCTTAGCGGTGGATCTTTGGGTCTTTCAATCACTTTGACAGTGAAGTCATGCAGAACCCCGTCACGAAATACCTGCACATCGAGAAACTGACCTACTCGGGCAAAAAACATGGCATTACTCACATCCGAAAAAGTCTTGATATTAAAATCCCCCATCCGGACGAGAATATCGTTGGGGAACAATCCAGCAACTTCAGCAGGAGAGCCTGGCAACAAGGAAGTCAGGTAAATTTGCCGACCGTCCCGAATGGTAGACCTAGCCCGAATATCAATGCCGATCCAACCGTGAATAAATTTTCCGGCAAATAAGAGGTCATCGCGAACTCTCAAAACTGCGCGAGCTGGCAAAACATAACTAAAGCCAATTTCCTTTGAAGTGGTGGCGACCTGTATACCCAAAAACCTTCCATTGAGACCGACAAGAGGTGCGCCACTTTCACCTCCTCGAGTCACGCTGTTTATTCGCAGGAGGGTGGTTGCGAATTCGCGTTTGGCAAATCGGGTTTCAGTGCCTGCGACCATAGTTAAAGCAGGTGAGGGATCAAATTCCAGAGGACAAGAGATCATTACAGCAAGGGAACCAATATCGGGCAGAGCCTGATTCGCTTCCGGAAAGAAAAAATTGAAATCCAGGGGCAGGTTGTTCGCCTTCAACAAAGCCATATTGGTGGTGGGCTCAACACCGATCAACTCGCATATATAACTAACCCCGTCGTAGATGAACCAAGTCCTATCCGAGTTTTGAGCGACCGAGGCACTTGCCAAAATATGTCCCTCGCGACTGATAAAACAGCCCGTACCATGGATCTGCTTGTTTTGAAGCTCCCCATTTTCATCATAGGTAGCGTGGGCGGCGATTACGCGAAATACAGCTGCCGAATTTTCCTCGAAAATGGATGAAATACGCCGTTGGACAGCGCTGAAGTCTCCTTCCGGCTGTGCTTGCAGGCTGGAGAAGCCAAAAGCCGACAGCAAAATTGCAAGGCTTGCCACCTTTGCTTTCATAAACAGCGGGCCCTAAAACCCGATGGTCTGAGGGATTGCCATACCAAACGCAGGTCCGTCGCTGGCAATCGTAAAGGATACAAGGGCTGAAATTGCCCCATTGTCAGCAGGAATTGTCGAGGTGGGGAATTCTCTGGTGTAATTAAGCGCGTCCGGTTCCTCATTTGGAATCATGTCCATAACAAAACTTGGGACCGACAACAGTGAATCGAGGACAGGTTCAGGAGACTCTTTAACTTCCCGGAATCCTGACGATGATTCTCCAGGTTCAGAACCCGCTACCGTTGTTACGCTTGGCAGCATGGCCACGGCTTCGAAGTATTCGTTGTTGCTTGGCCTGCTTTCTTGAAAATTTGCCACGAGAACGAAGAGCGCCAGTACAACAGCGGAAACGGGTGCCAATATACCAGAATGTGCCAATATTATGCGCGGGATCAGGATCCATTGGGATTCTTTTTCAATCAGGGATTGAAGCTGGCGCTGGCGGAATTCAGTTTGAAATTCATCCCAAAAGTCCTCAGACGGTTTTTCAGCGCGCTTGATTTCGAGCAAACGGTCTAAAGTAGCCTTTTTTAGGTTGTTCGGCATGGACAAATTAGTCTAGCAGGTCGTGTAATTCGGATTGTAACTGTTTTTTGGCGTAGTGGAGTCGGGAACGGACTGTTCCGACAGAACAATTCATAATGCCGGCGATCTCTTGGTGAGAAAGATTATCGATTTCAAACAACACGAGAACTGTTCTATGCTTAACAGACAAAGTTTGCAGTGCTTCGTTCAATTTATGTTGTAATTCTTTGATTAAAATAGGCTTTTCAGTGCTGGTTTTGGCCGCCAATAAATCCAGAATCTCACTGGAGGCCACTTCTACGGAAATATTTTCGTAGCTGAGAAAACGGCGATGCCTATTTTTTTTTAGGTGAGATAAGGTCGTATTTACCGCAATCCGGTATAACCAGGTAAAAAACGAGGATTTACCCTTAAATCTACCAATCGATTGAAAAGCCTTGATAAAGGCTTCCTGGGAGAGGTCAAAAGTGTCCTCCTTATTTGAGGTCAAATTGTAGATAATGGCGTAAATCCGCTCGCGATATTTTACAACCAGTTCGTCAAAAGCAGCCACATCCCCGGCCTGAACGCGTTGAACCACCAACCAATCAGCATCTTTCTCAGTCAGTGCCTGAGAAGTCGCGGGAATGGGTTGAGTGACCGCTTTTACAAAGTTCACGGATACAAAAGCTAAATCAGAAAGTACGAAAATCAACCCAAAACAGGCACCAGAAAAAGTAAGAACCGGCAGGACTTTTAGGATTTTCTTTCAAACCGGCTGACTCGGGCTATCGATCAGAAGCGATGGAATCTCCCATCGTCCAAATAATCCTGCTGATATTTGCCGAAACGGTTGAAGAAATCAAGTTAGGAATAAGGAGCCAGCAGAAATCAATTACGGCTTTGTTCGGATTGGTAACGCTGACATTACATTAGCATTTGGGGATTAAATGATCTTCCGAGGCTACCTTGTGGTAACGAATAGCGGGCAAATTGTCCTTTGGGCCAACATAGCATAGTTACGTTCTCCACATTTTTTGCGCTTCTACATCCATTCTTCTGGCAGTGAGATGAAGGCTCTCTCGAGATTTCATTTACTGCAAAGGCTTGGTTCAGCAAAGGCATCGTTTTTCTGAATTCCCAGTGCTTTATTTTTACGCTTTCCAACCACAATCCGGCCCGAAGTCTTATTCCCTGTATTGTGGCGCTTGCCATCTCCAATGTTGCGGTCTTTTTTGCGATATTGCTCAACTGCTTCTGGCAACTCCAGTTCACGCTCGCTCAACTCGCAACCAGGAATATCTTCTGCGATAATTCCCATAACGTGGAGAAGTCGTGCATCGACAACTTATTCATAGGAGTTGCCATACAAATTGAGAATTTTAGCGGCAATGAAAATGATAAGGGTTCGGGTTACCAAAGTATCGGAGTTTGAGCGGAATAAACGACCCAATCCTGGGATATCCCCCAGCAAGGGCACTTTGCGGTTTCTTTGGTATCGGTGCTTTCAATCAAGCCCCCAATCGCGAGCGTATAAGCGTCCTTGATAGTGATTTTGGCGGCAGCTTTCCGAGTAGAAATAATGGGGACTTCTGTTCCACTGGCTCCACCCAAAGGAACGGTATAAGCACGGGCGCTTACCTCAGGCTCAATGCCGAGGTTGATGAACCCGGCACTGTTCACCTGTGGAATGACGTGCAGGTCGATGCCAATTGGCTTATCCTCGATCTCACTGATTTCAAACGTTTCACGCTCTTCATTGTATGTAAATTTCGGAATTGGATAATCTTCACCGAAATTAATGGTAGCCTCGCTGACGGCCCGCTCTAAGCCTGATTATAAGTAATTAACAGGAATTTTTCAGCTTACATCTGATCCACTCCGAGAATTTAAGTATTCAGTAAAATAGGAAGGAAATCCAAAAAAGGCCAATTTTTTGGTCTTGGGAAGCAAAAGAAAAAGCACTTCCTTCGGAGAAGAAAGGTGCTTTTTCGAGAAATACACATTTGAAGGCGAAGAGCCGGCTTTTAACTCCAAGACCGCTTTTTGTGGCGGTTGGCCCGTGACCTTTTGCGGCGCTTGTGTTTTGCGATCTTCTTACGCCGCTTTTTCTTCAGATTACCCATAGAAATTAAAAATAAGGTGGGGAAAGTGGCTAATTTAAAAAGGCGAGTAAAGGTTATTTTTCAGTATTTACGCCTGATTGAGCCCGCTTTTATTCAAAAATGCTGAAAATGCTTCAGGTATCTTTGAAGTTTTGGCGGTGAAACCTTTACACACACGGCCGAAATCAAGTGAACGAAGCAGAAGCGCCAACCCTTTAAAGCTGCTGGGACTTGAGCCTTTCCATTGTTGATTTAGCATAGGTTCCAGATTCTCTGTGCCGTAAAGTGATTCGCCGACAATGGACAACCCGACTTCATGGGCGTGAAGGCGTATCTGGTGGTATCTGGGCAGATAAGTTTTTGCCTCCCAAAGCGAGAAATCCGATCCACAACGCAGCCGGTGAAAATGGGTGGTGGCTTTCTTTCCCTGTCGGTGGGAAACCAGCGCCCTGGGCTCTGACAAGTGACCAAGGAGGGGAAGATCGCATTGCAGCCTGGATTCAGAAGTTTTGCTTCGCGCAATAAGCCAGAATGTAAATCGAAAAAGGTTCGACCCAAAAGCGTTGCTTAAAAAGTCAGCACTGGCCTTGTTTTTCGCAAACAACATAGGACCCGATGACTCCGGTTCGGGGCCGCATATATAGAATAATTCACCAATTCCCAGTCGTTTAAGTTCACCTTTACCTGCTACAATTTGGGAGCGAATGGATGAAGTAACATCAGCTTTGTTTTTGTACCAGGGATGGACCTGCCCAGGTACTCCTCTTGACTTTTGCAGAACAAACCATCCCGCCTCATTGGCCAGAACTTGAAAGCGGACTGGCCTGTCACACAATAGCCCCTTCGGGAAACCGATATATGCGTCTCGTTCGGGCATAAAATCCCCTGGTAGCTTATTTACCAGGGCCAACAAAACTGAGTGGTCTCAGGCAAAAATATACTTCGCGCAAGAGGCCTTGAGGCGACGAGCAGAATTCTGATGAATAATCTTGGTTTTTGCGGCTTTGTCCAAAGCAGAAACAAAAGCTATAGCGGCGACCTTAGTTGCATCCTTGTCGCCTGATTCAGCAGCAACGACCACCTTCTTTTTCAAGGTTTTTAGACGTGACTTAATAGCCATGTTTCGCTGGGTCTGACCAGCCGTCTTACGGATGTTTTTTATCGCTGATTTGGTGTTCGCCATAGTCAAAAATTTAGGAACGGTTCAACATGAAATGGTAATGACTGTTGTCAAGGGTTAATGGAGCTAGCTCTGGACTCTGTAAGCCGGATTCTGTCGCCAATAATGGCGGGTATTCATTTATCTAACAGTGAATACTGTTCTCCACTAAGGGAGCGCGACATACCCGAGGTCGTTAGGCGGGCAACCTGACCTCCTATTTTGTCTTGCACCAGATTGGGTTTATCGAGCCGCTACGATTACTCGTAAGCGCGGTGGGCTCTTACCCCACCTTTTCACCCTTACCCCTCAACAAGTTCAGGGCGGTTTGTTCTCTGTGACACTTTCCGTCACTCCGTTTTATACGGAGTGCCCCTGTTTTCACAGGGAATCCTGCCCTATGGTGTCCGGACTTTCCTCTCAAATTCCAAAGAACTAAGCGAATACCTAAAATCCAAAGCTAACTCGCTAAGTAAACAATCCTTCCGCAATTGTCACAGGTCGTCAATTCTTCTCCTTTCCTTGCTTGTTCCAGCGCTACATTGGAAATGCGGAGATGGCAACCCAGACATTTCTGATCCTCGACGGCGACGACCACAGGCATCTTTGTCCGGGTTGAGAGCCGTTCGTAAGAATTAAGCAGGTTGGGTTTTACCGCCTCCTTCGACAGACCCAGAGCATTCTGGGCCTCGGCCAATTCTCCCTGGAGTTCAGCTTGCCTCTGCTCCAATGCATTAATCTGACCCCGAATTTTCGATACCAAATCACCGAAAACCGATTCTCGTTTCGAGAAAACCTCGGTCTCCGAATCGATATCCAACAGCAATCCGATTTCCTCTTCCTCCCAATCCGAAATCTTTTTTTCCAAGGCTTCGATTTCGTGAGTCAGTGCCTGAAATTCCTCATTCTTTTTTACCTGCAGTTGCTGCGTCTTGTACTTGGCAATCTGCTCCTGGGCAGAGCCAACCTGCATTTCCAAATCGTTTCGTTGCACTTCCAGTCCCTGCAACTTCGATTTTGATTCCGCTAGCGCGTCTTCTTCGGCTTTTATTTCAGTCTTGTGTGCCTGTATACCTTTGGGAACAGATTCAAGCTGTTCCCAAATACGTCGCACATCCTGATCTCGCTCCTGATTGACAAGTAGATTCTTAAAATCCTGATTCAGCATAGCAGTCCAAGTGGCTATATGTAATACATAGCTTCACTTTCTTCAGGCAAGAAGGATTCCAAGGAATAGCCCAATGTTTTTTTCTTCATAGCCTCAGCAACCTCGCCCCAGACCTCCTTGACCTTTTTCCCGGAAAATCCGCTGCTCGCTAAATTGATTTCAAGCAAATCACCCTCTATGATCGTCACGATGCCATAGAGGGTAATTTCTTTCGGGGGCTTGGCCAAAGAATAGCCACCTTGCTTCCCTCGCCGACTATTGATCAGCCCGCCATTACGGAGGTCATTGAGGATTTGCACCAGGTAGTTTGCCGGGATGTCTTCCAGCCGAGCCAACTCATCAATATGGGAGAATTTTTGGGTTCCATAGCTGCGGCTAAGTTGTGCCAGGACCCGACAAGCATACTCGACTTTCAGTGAAAGCTTCACCAGAAAACAACAACCTCAGTAATACGCGTTTGTAAACACAAATAAAGACTCGAAAATGCGAATTGGAATGAAAAAATAAGTCGCTTTTATCTGAAGATCTTACAATATTGAACCTGCGAATGATCAAAGATAACGAGTCCGAAACAAATCCCGACCAAACTCCTGACGAATCCGGCTATAACGCTTCAAAAATCCAAAAACTGGAAGGCCTTGAAGGCGTTCGAAAAAGGCCCGATATGTACATCGGAGATACCAATGAACGCGGCTTGCATCATTGTGTTTTTGAGATTGTTGACAATTCGATAGACGAGACACTGGCTGGGTATTGCTCCTTGATATCGGTGACTATCCATCTGGATGGTTCCTGCTCAATTGTTGATGATGGTCGGGGCATTCCGGTGGACATCCACCCCAAGTATAATATACCTGCTCTGGAGCTAGTTTTGACCAACCTTCATGCAGGTGGCAAATTTGGGAAAGGAGCCTACCAGGTGTCGGGAGGCCTACATGGTGTCGGCGCCAAATGCGTGAATGCAGTATCCGAGCATTTTGAGGCCGAAGTGAGGCGCGAAGGAAAGATTCACCACATGACTTTCTCCCGCGGGAAAACGACCCAAAAAATGAAAACCGTGGGCGATACCCACAAAACTGGCACCAAAATCACCTTCCTTCCGGACCCGGAAATATTTCTCACCACACGGAACTTTAATTACGAGATCCTAGCCAAACGGCTCCGTGAGCTGGCATTTCTAAACCCAGGCGTCGAGATACTCCTGATGGATGAACGCGTCAACAAGCAGGAGACCTTTAAATTTGAAAACGGAATCGAGGAATACGTTGAGTTCCTCAACAAATCCAAATCCGCGGTCCACGAGACGCCAATAACATTTACTGGAAAGGCCACACCGGATGGATCCGATAACGAGATCCTAGTCGACGTCAGCATGCAATATACCGACAGCTATAACGACCAAATCTATGCCTACGCCAACTCCATCTATAATATAGAAGGCGGCACTCATTTATCCGGCTTTCGAACGGCGCTGACCCGGGCGATTAACGCCTACGCAAAAGCCAACGCCATAGTGAAGGAGAAGGATCCGTCGATCACTGGCGATGATGCCCGGGAGGGCTTAACAGCAGTAGTATCGGTTAAAGTATCGGAACCGCGTTTCGAAGGTCAGACAAAAACCAAACTTTCCAATGGAGAGGTCGATGGAATCGTCCAGAAAATCACCGGAGAAAACCTGAAGCTTGTATTCGAAACCACCCAAGGTCTTGCCAAACGAATTATTGATAAGTGCCTCAACGCCGCGCGTGCCCGAGAGGCAGCTAGGAAAGCCCGCGAAACGGTACGCAAAAGCGCCTTGATTGGTGGAGGTTTACCAGGAAAGCTCGCAGACTGCAGCGAAAAAGACCCTGCCCTCTGCGAACTCTATATAGTAGAGGGTGATTCAGCCGGAGGATCAGCAAAACAGGGTCGCGACCGGAAGTACCAAGCGATCCTGCCACTTTTTGGAAAACCGATCAACGTGGAAAAAGCCAGAATCGACAAAGCCTTAGGGAACAAGTCGATTCAATTGCTGACCTCGGCCCTCGGAACTGGAATTGGAGATCATGAAGGTGACGGTGCTTTTGACGCCGATAAATCGCGATACCACAAAATTATTCTAATGGCAGATGCCGATGTGGACGGAGCCCATATCCAAACGCTTTACCTTACTTTTTTCTACCGCTACATGCGCGGATTGATCGAACGAGGTTACCTTTATATCGCCCAACCGCCCCTCTATAAAATTAAACGTAAACGCCGGGAGCAATATGTAGAAAACAATCCGGAACTAAACCGAATTCTGCTGGAACTCGGCTCTGAGGATGTGACTCTGGTCCGCACGCGCGACAATCATCAGTTTCTTTCTACCACAATCGACAAGGTTGTCGAGTCACTTGCACGCCTGGAAGTTTTGTCCGGTGGTGTGGCCCGTTATGGATGCTCTATTACTGAATACCTGGACCACAAAGATTCTGAAACATTCGGACTGCCGAGGTACATCGCCCGCATACGTACCGGAAATCAAGAAGACTATGCTTTTCTGATGAATGATGATGACCGTTCGAAATTTTATATCGATCAGGGAATTACCGAAGAAACCCAGGAAGACTCAACCGTCAGGGAAGTCGAACAGAAAGACGGTACGGTCGTCCAACAACGGATTGGTGTGTACGAAATATTTGAGGCGGGGCAAATGAGTAAATTGTTGAGGCAGATTTCCGATGCCGGCCTGAAGATAAACCAATTTACCGCAACTGATACACCTCGATACAAACTGATCGAGAACATGGGCGATGAGAAAAAAGAGAAAGCTATTGAACTTTATTCGATCCTCGAGCTGATGGAAAATATTCGTCAGCTCGGAAGAAGAGGCCTGAGTATCCAGCGGTACAAAGGATTGGGGGAAATGAACGCGAAACAACTCTACGAAACCACCATGGATCCGGGAAAACGAAGATTGCTGAAGGTAAATATAGAGGACGCAGCTCGCGCGGAAGCCACCTTTTCCATGCTCATGGGAGAAGACGTCGCTTCAAGACGCGCGTTTATCGAAGACAACGCGCTAAATACCTCGTACCTGGACGTCTGATAAAGACGCAAATACCCACACTTTTAGTTGATGAACTTGGAAAACGATAGATCCACGCCTACCAGCATTACGGAAATAATGCAGACAGCTTACATCGATTATTCGATGTCTGTCATCATAGCACGCGCCTTGCCGGATGGCCGCGATGGCCTCAAACCAGTCCAGCGCCGAATCCTATATGCCATGCTGAGGGAAGGACTGCTCCACAACCGACCTTTTGATAAGTGTGCCGGCGTCGTGGGCGAAGTTCTCAAAAACTATCATCCTCACGGCGACATTTCCGTTTACGATACACTCGTTCGCATGGCCCAAAACTGGGTGATGCGCTACCCGCTTATAATTCCTCAAGGTAACTTCGGTTCTATCGATGGCGACCCGCCGGCAGCCTATCGATATACGGAATCGAAGCTTCACCAGATTGCCGAAGACCTCTTGGCGCAGATCGATGAGGATACGGTCGATTTCGTTCCCAACTACAAGGAGAGTACAACTGAGCCGTCCGTATTGCCTGCTGCGCTTCCCAATCTACTCATGAATGGCTCAACGGGCATCGCCGTGGGCATGACCACCAACATTCCTCCTCACAACTTGGGAGAACTTATCGATGCCACCTGCGCAATTATAGACAATCCGCTGATTTCGGTGGACGACTTATTGACCATAATTCCCGGACCAGACTTCCCAACCGGCGGTACTATTGCAGGTCGCGAGGGCATAGAAAAGTACATGCGTACGGGACGCGGTATCGTGCGCATCAAAGGAACGGTGACGAGTGAGGAACTCGAGAATCTAAAAGAACAACTGATTATCACCGAGACCCCCTACAATGTAAACCGCGCCACACTGGTTACCAAAATTGCGGAACTAGTTTCTAATAAGGTTCTGACAGAAATCAGCGACCTGCGGGATGAATCCGACGAGAACACGCGCGTGGTCATTGAACTGAAGAGAGGCGAATCGTCTCGCGTAGTCATAAACAAGCTCTTCAAGCATACTCCCCTCGAATCTTCATTCGGGGTCATTCTTTTGGCGCTGGTTAAACGGCGGCCCAAGCAAATGAACATCAAGGAAGTCCTTGAAGTTTACATAGAACACCGAAGAGAGGTAGTTACTCGGCGCACCAATTTCCGTCTCCGCAAAGCTGAAACTCGGGCGCATATTTTAGAGGGCTACAAAATTGCGCTGAATAACTTGGATGACTTTGTGAAGATAATCCGCGCATCCAGAAACCGGGAAGAAGCTAAGCAAAGCCTTATGGCCAAGTATCCCATTTCGGATCGCCAAACAGATGCTATTTTAGATCTCCGTTTGTATCAACTGACGGGCCTAGAGAGAGAGAAGATCGAGGAAGAGTATCTTAAGCTGATGCAGCTCATCGAGGAGCTGAAGCAAATTCTTGAAAACGAAGCCAAGTTGCTGTTTGTTATCAAAGAAGAACTCGTTCAAATGAAGGAAAAGTATCCTTCAGAAAGACGGACCCAGATTGTAGCAGCCGAAGGTGAATTTCGCATGGAGGACGTCATTGCAAACGAAGGCTGTGTGATCTCGGTTTCTCATAAAGGGTTTATAAAACGTACCAGTGTCAGTGAGTACCGATCGCAAAAAAGAGGAGGCAAAGGGGTCAAGGGCTCGGGATCCTACGATGAAGATTTTATCGAGCATGTTTTCACCGCAAGCACCCACGACAACATCATGTTCTTTATGAACAATGGTCGAGTATATGTAGAAAAGGTTTACGAAATCATTGAAGGATCACGCGTATCCAAGGGAAGATCACTCATCAACCTCCTACAAATGCAAGAGGATGAGAAAATCGCTGCCATGATTTGCGTTCCGGACTTTTCTGAAAATCTACACCTGGCAAAAGTTACACAAAAAGGCATCGTAAAGAAAACCAACCTAAAGGAATACGCGAACTACCGCCGCGGAGGTCTTATCGGAATCAATATTGATGAGGATGATCAGCTCAAAAACGTTTTGCTGACTGAGGGTGACAATGAGATCCTGATCGTGACGAACAATGGTATGTCCATTCGATTCAAAGAGTCGGATTTACGCGACCAGGGAAGAGCAACGCGAGGAGTAATCGGTATTCGTCTAAAGAAAGGGGACTTCGTTAAATCCGCCGTTGTGGTTGATCACGAAGCTACCTTATTGATTGTCGGTGAAAACGGATTGGGCAAGCGAAGCGATTTTGAGGACTATCGGCTACAATCCAGAAGCGGAAGCGGTGTAATCGCCATGAAAACTGACGGAGTAGCCGGGGCGCTTTCGGTGACCGAGGAAGACGAGATTATGATTTTAACCCTAAGTGGCCAAGCAATCCGTTCTCCTGTAAAAGATGTCCGTGTAATTGGACGTACGACCCAGGGAGTGCGCATGATGAATCTGGCCGAAGACGACAAAATCGTCGCCATTGCCGAAGTGGTCGATACTGAGGACATAGACGAGGCAGAAGAAGACCAGGCAGAAGATAGTTCCTCAGAGTAATTCAAGCTGGCTGCTAGAATCCTGACCTGCCCCACCCGGCTGACTCCACTGCAGGAGCTGGGATAGCGGCCAGCTTTTGATGCCTTCGTAGTTAGCAAGCTGAAGTATCAAAACAGCTGAAGCCAACGCATCAAATGCGGCACAATGAAATTCACAGCGAGTTTCAGGGCACCAGGATAGGGAAAGTCCCTCCAGATGCTCCAATAGGTCAAAATGCCTGATAAGCGACGCCAAGTTGTAGCTTTCCAACCCCGGAAACAAAGCTCGATAAAGGGCACAGGAATCCAGCCAAGGACCCCATTCAACATCCAGGACTCCAGATATAAAGTTCGGGCTCGGGGAAGTGAATGGCCATACAGATTTTATTAATCCGTTTTCAACTCCAGCGTGGTGAGCGGCAAAAGGTCCTGATTTACGCAAATCGCGGAATAAATCCCAAGACTCGGACAAAGGTTCTTCGGCCTCCACATCGCTAGTTCTGATTTTGTGAGTGGCTGTTTCCATCTCAGGAATGATCCCCGTGGGACAACAAAGCCGGGTTTCAACATATTTTACTTCAAGAGCCTGAATGGAAACGATGCCATACTCGACCACCCCACTTCGACGACTACCTTCAAAATCAATGCAGTGAACCATTTGGTTCTGCCAATTAACGTTCGTATCTTCAAAGGGCTGGTTCATTCTTTGCTTCCAAAAAACGCTAAACCGGGCATAAAGCCAATCCTAAGATGGATGCAACCCAGTATATCCCTTTTCTTGAGGAGCTTTTCAATGAAAGCTCAAAAGTCATTACTCCTTACTTTTATTCAGGAGACGTTTCCATAGAAACAAAAGCGGACGATTCACCGGTGACTGTAGCTGACAAAAAAGCGGAGGAATGTATCCGCTCCATGATACAAAAGGAACTTCCGGATCACGGAATAATAGGAGAAGAATTTGGAAAGGAAAAAGAGGGTTCCGAATACACCTGGATTATCGATCCAATAGATGGCACCAAGGCCTTTATAACCGGCTGCCCACTTTTCACAACATTGATCGGCCTATTACACAATGGTGAACCCATCCTTGGAGGAATCAATCAACCAATCGTAAAGTTGATGTGTATCGGAGATAACCATACAACCTCTTTGAACGGTAATTCGACATGTTGTAGAAATACATCCCAAATAGAATCAGCAATTTTGTTGGGCACAAGCATCAGGACTCCTAGACAGTATCAGGACGGGGACAGCTTTTTCAGGCTAACTCATAAGGCTAATCTCTTTAGAACCTGGGGCGATGGATACGGTTATCTCCTGGTAGCAACCGGCAAGGCCGACGCCATGTTGGATCCGATCGTCAACCCATGGGACGTACTTCCAGTCATCCCGGTTATCCGAGGCTCCGGGGCAAAAATCGGTAATTGGCAAGGAAAGGGCAACGGATGGGACTCTTCGGTAGCGGCAACGCCTGGACTGTTCGACGAAATCATTCGGGAACTTAACGCCGCCTGACTTTTCTAATTTCCTGCTTGCTACCGGCGATCATTTCCGAATCTAAAACGCCGCCAAAAACCATCGAAGGATAAACAAGTGACCGCTTGCCGAGAATACACCCGGGAGTTAAGACAGAGTTACAGCCCACTTCGGCTTCATCTCCAATCAGAGCACCTAATTTTCGAAGACCGGAATCCACAGCTCCGCCAACCAGCTTGATCCAGACATTGGCCTGGTCCAATCTCAAGTTCGAGCAGATGACGCCGGCGCCCAAATGAGCTCCGTTACCAAGCACGGAATCCCCAACATAGCTGAAATGCGGAACCTGCACATGGTTCAGCAAAAGAGAATTCTTAAACTCGCAGGAATTCCCCAAAACACAATGGGCACCAGCAATCACATTGCCGCGAATGTATGCGCCCGGACGAATCTCGGTATGAGGGCCAATAAAAGTTGGCCCATGAATGACAACATTGGGAGCCAGCTTCACAGTTGGATCGATGTAGACAGGACCGCCTATCACAACTCCTGAAGGTAACGCATCGTTGGATACGGTATTGGATTTAAAGGATGGGCTATTAAGTGCCTCCTTGATTTTACTCACCCAAAACCAGGGTTGATCAGCGCCGTTAAAAAAATCTGCGAAGGGAATATCAATCGGTAGTGAGAACAGGTCCTCTGCATTCATCCTCACCAAAAAAGGGAGTAGCTGGAACAGGTTCAACAGAAATGGACGAGGCTCGTCAGTTTTCGCTAACGAGCCTCGTTGGGTGCAGGGCCCGGATTTGAACCGGGGACCTTCAGGTTATGAGCCTGAC
>DDZZ01000019.1:108787-125998 GCA_002346535.1 Opitutales bacterium UBA2995
CTACCAGACTGCTCCACCCTGCAATATGGGAAAGAGGACGAATAGTTTTCAGATTCCGGATCTGTTCAAGATTATTTTTCATCGGTTTCGAAAATGCGCAGCAGAATGCGAGGATGGGATGCATAAAACCATGAAAATTACACCTTGCTTTTCTAATTGCAGACACTAGCTTGGCCTACTTTTTCCCACAATCGGGAAACGCAATATTAACCTTAAATTACTCGACAAGGAGTCCACCCTATCCTCGGGCTCCTGCAATTATTATGAACATAACTGTTAGAGACCTATTTGATGCCGGAGTGCATTTTGGCCATCAAACCAAACGCTGGAATCCAAAATCAAAGCCTTACGTTTTTGATCACCGCCAAGGGATCAGCATCATGGATCTGGGGAAAACCTACGAGTGCCTGGAAACTGCATCACAATTTTTAGAACAAACCATCGCGGATGGAGGGAAGGTCCTTCTGGTCGGAACTAAAAAACAAGCCCAGGAGCTTATTCGCGAAGCTGCTACTGCCACTGAATTGCCCTTTTGTGTAAACCGTTGGTTAGGCGGCACGTTGACCAATTTTTCGACCATTTTAAACAGTATCGCCAAATATAAGAATTTTCTGTCGATGGAAGCAGACGGAAGCCTGGACAAACTCCCCAAAAAGGAGGGTTCAGCTATTCGGCGTGAAATGAGCAGAATGAACCGCAATTTTGAAGGCCTGCTCGAAATGCCTGAACTGCCCGATGCCATTTTTATTATCGATATCAAGAGGGAAAATATTGCGGTAGCTGAGGCAAAACGACTTCAGATTCCTATCGTGGCACTCGTTGATACGAATTCCGATCCAACCTTGGTGGACTATCCCATTCCTGGAAATGACGACGCTGTAAAATCTATCTGCATCATCGTCGAAACTATTATGGAAGCCTTACAGAATGGAATGGCCAAACGCGAAGCCAACAAGACACCACAGGCTTTCATCGCTGAACCTACGCTCGAAACTTATTCCGAGCAGTTGGCTGCTGAAGCGACAGAAAATATGGAGGAGATCACCGTAACTATTGATCCCGAATTGATGGTTGATCAGGAATCACCCCAAAAAGAATAGAAAGAATCCTAAAACCCAATTTAGAAAAATAAACGAGAATGAGCGTACAAATATCAGCTAGTATGGTAAACGACCTCCGCCAAAAAACAGGCGTAGGTTTGATGGACTGCAAAAAAGCCCTTGTGGAGAGCGAAGGCGATATCGAAATGGCCGTCACCGCATTACGTAAAAAAGGCGTGGCCACGGCAGCTAAAAAAGCAGGTCGCACAGCCAGCGAAGGGCTTATTGACCAATACATTCACATGGGTGGCAAAGTGGGAGTTTTGATAGAACTCAATTGTGAAACCGACTTTGTAGCCAAGACAGACGATTTTAAAGCTTTGGCAAAGGATCTTTGTCTGCACATTGCAGCTGCGAACCCCAGTTACCTGAATCGCGATGATGTTCCAGAAGACCTCGTCAGCAAGGAGCGCGACATCGCAACCAGTCAAGCCCAGGGCAAACCTCCGCAAGCAATTCAAAAGATAGTGGAAGGCAAACTGGATAAGTTTTTCTCCGAGACCTGTATAGTGGACCAGCCTTTCATCAAAGATCCCGGCAAAACAATCAACGAACTGATTACAGAAAAAATTGCCCAGCTGGGGGAGAATATCGTAATCCGCAAATTTTCACGGTTCCAACTGGGTCAATAATCTGAGTCCAACCCTATTTAAAATCGCCTGCCTCAATTCGAGCAGGCGTTTTTTATTTTAAAGTGAAAAATGAATCGGATATTACCGCCCCAATCGTTGGTTGCGACATGCACGCTCCACACGATCCAAATAATCCTCAACGGAAAGTGTGTATTCAATATTTAAGGCATCTCTCAGTAATGGCACTGCATCACAATACAGCTTTTGCGGGACAAGCATTTGAGCATACTCGATCAGTGTCTGATATTCGAAACCCTCAATCTCAATTGCTTTTTCGTAATATTTGCGCGATTCCTCGATTTCCTTTTCAGAAGCATGGAATTTGGCAAGTAGCAGCAAGGTTTGTCCGTCTTCCGGCTCCAACTCAAGGATCTCTTCCAAAAATCCAATGACGATGGTCGACTCCGCCTTCGTTGCTATGGCAACCTGGGCCTCCAAACGCAGCAAAGTAAGATGTTGTTCTGGAAGAAGAGCTTCACTAAATACCTTGCGAATAGTATCAACCAATACCTGCCCGCTTTTCCAAAAACCTCTGCCAACCATGATCGCGGCCGAGTTTACAGGTACTTCCTGATTCTGCTCCGGGTCTAGCTGAATGGATTCAACATAAGCTTCTGTAGCCAGTTCTACTTGGTTTTCATTGAGGTAAATATCTCCGAGACGTCCCATGGAATCTGCAGTAGATAATCCCATACGCCTTACGATTTCGTAATTAGCGGCAGCTTTTAGTGGCTGCTTCAAGGCGATAAATCCATTGGCCTGAAGCAGGAGAAAGGTTTTTTCTGTTTCAGCATCCGGAGCCTTATCGATCATTTCCTCAAACAAGGAAATCGATTCCTGGTGCTTCCTTTGATTGAGAAGGGTTTGAGCAAGGCCCTTGTACCAATCCAGAGTATTCGGATCCGCGATGATCGCTTTTTTATAAGCGCTCTCCGATTCAAGGATTTTCTCCTGATTAAGATAAATCATACCCAAAAGACCGTATGTCTTAGCATCGTCCTCGCCCAAAGCGGTTGCGGTCGCAAATGATTGGGCGGCTTGCGTCCAATCCTCCTGGGAAAGGTAACAATAGCCCAAGAGCTTATAGGCCGCTTGAAAAGTCGGCCACTTGCGGACGGCTCTTCCAAAATAGGTTTGGGCATTTTTTATATCGTCGGCCTTGTAGTATTGAACTCCCAAGTTGAAATCCAAAGCGGAGCTCGATTGCGGGGTGATCTGAGAGGCTAGGTATTGCCGTGCTCTGTCTTCATTGACCTTTAACATGTCGGTGAAGGCTATGAGCACCTCCTGTTCCTCGGACTTTATGGTTGGAAGCTTGGCTTCTACAAAACCGAGATTCTTATAATACCCGTCAAAATAGCCCTGCTTCTTCCAAAACTGCATATCTATTTCCGCAGACAAGGGCAAAACCATGCAAAAAGCAGTGATTACAACAACGAGGAAACAGATGGTATTTTGAAGCGATTTCATGACAAATTATCGACGGAGGGTAAAGGCCAAAGGCAGGCGAACACGGGTTTTCACCTTTTTGCCATCTTTTTCACCAGCTTCAAACTTCCACTGACGCACTGCTTTCAAAGCGTTTTCGTTAAATTCACGGTTGGTGGATTTTTCGATGCTGGGGCGTTTTACGCTCCCGTTTTCATCGACGATAAACACCACATTGACGGTTCCCTGAACACGATTCCGTTTAAGTTCCGGAGGATAAACCGGAGCAATTTGAACAATTGGCACCGGAGGTTGGTCCAAATCGGCGATCTCAAAGATCATATCCTCAAAATTATCAGCAATATCAAAAATCTGAACGGAAATTCCTCCGGCAGACATACCTCCGTCACCAGCATTTAGAGCCATATTAATTTGGTCCAACGTGAGCTGCTGCTGTTCTTTCTCCATCTCGATTTCTTCCTCTTGATCTTCCTCTTCAGGCGGCTCAGGAATATCGGGTGGTGGTGGCGGAGGAGGCTGCACCTGGATGCGCTTGTTTTTGTTGTCATCATCTTGACTGGCAATTTCGGATAAAATCTGAGTCAACGGTAGTGCGAGGAACAATAAGGCGGTAATCACAGCCCCAGCAGGCAAAGACATGGGCAGTGATCCATTTTGGTAATCTGAAGAAAAGATTTTTTTCATAATCTATATCAAAGTTTGGGGTAATAATTTTTTGCTAACGCAGATCCGACGAAATGTTTATTTCATTTGCTTTTCCTAGTTTTGCTTCATCGATGACTCGAATAACAGTAATTGCACTGGCGTTTTTATCGACCTGAAGAATCACCGGCATTGCCTTTCTGGCATTAAGACGTCTTACGATCGGTCTAATTTCACTTACACCTCGCTGCTTTCCACCAAACACCACTTCGTTATTTCCTGTAATCGCAATCAAAATTGAATTCTTTTCCAAAGCGTACGCGCTTTGGGTAATGGGTTTCTCAATATCCACGCCTGGCTCTTCAACAAATACAGTCGTCACAATGAAGAAGATCAAAAGAATAAATACCATATCAATCATAGGAGATATGTTGATATTGCTTAGTTCTTCATTCTCAGTTAATGATTTACGTCCTTTCATGGGCAGTGAGGCCTATACGGCGGGGGTAGTATTAAAAAGATTCAGAATCCGTCTTTTGAAGTTTCTGTAACAGCAAGCTCTCCAGTCTTACCAAAAAAGCCGCATATTGGTTTCTTTTTTTCTGAATGTAAGCAACAAGAAGGTATCCGGGAATGGCAATGATCAACCCAGTTTGGGTCGTGATCAGCGCTTCAGATATACCCTCGGCAACCAAATCAATCGTTTTGCCCGATCCACTTGCGAGAGCCTTAAAAGTAGAAAGCATACCAATAACTGTACCAAGGAGTCCCATGAGCGGAGAAACGGTCACTAGAATGTTGAGAAACATCAGCCGTGCATCGACAACTGGAATGGAGGCAGAAGAAATCTCCTGAATTCGATTACGCACTTGATCAGGTTGACCATCGCTTTCTGACTGGATGTATCCAATTATCTCGCCAACGTGCCCTTGTCCCTGACCGGGATCATCCACCCAGGTTTCGATCACAGCTTCGGACACTTTGGTGTGATTGCCTCGCCCGAAAAAGAAAATCAATTCCATTGCGGAGAAGAAGATGATAAAGGCCAAAAATACCAAGGGTACCATAACCCAGCCACCACTCAACCAAACGGTAGTAAAATCGTGTAAAGATACTGCCAGGAATCCTGTCATTTTAGCCTGCCTTTAATTTTTGTGTGGTAGTCCATTTACAAATCCCAAAGCGGTGCGTTCCATGCTACCAAGAACACTTTTGGTCATTCGAGAAAGAATGGAATGTACAATCAGGGTTGGTATGGCGATAATCAATCCAAACTGAGTAGTTATCAAGGCTTCCGAGATACCAGAGGACAACTGCGCTGCGTCTCCGGTTCCGAAAATAGTAATGAGTTTAAAGGTATTGATCATACCGGTTACGGTGCCCAGCAGTCCTAACAAAGGCGCGGTAGCAGCTGTCACCGCAATAAACGGTAACATGCGCTCCAGCTTGGGCTGGGCCCCCAACATTTTTTCGTATAAAATTTCTTCAATAACCTCATCATCAAAATCTAAATGTTCAAGGGCTGCGGTCATCATTTCCCCAACAGGCCCCTTAACCCCGTTGGCGTAGGCTAGTGCATCATCATTGCGACCGTTGTTGATATGATCAAGAATAGTGGCCAGATCTTGAGGTTTCGCCTTTTTAACAGATGCGATTTCGAAAGCCTTAAAAATGGAAACTAAAAATGCGGCCGTAGCGAGAGCCAAAATAGGATACATGACCAATCCTCCTTTTGCGATGTGATCCAAAATTGGTTCTTTCAAAAGCAGGATATCCAGCGCTTGCCCCAACTTGGAATCAAAGAACAAAGTCCCTGAACCGCCGGTTGTAAGGGCTTTCATTTGCTCCTCTGGAGCACCGGGGATGGTCACCAATAGTGGTCGTAATTGTTCGGGAGCCAAATCTACAATGCCTACATTTTGTCCGTCCGAAAATACCTCGATGGGCCCGACAACGGCAAAGTTTCCTGATACCAGCTCACCCCCATCCAGTTCACTTTCTCCAGCGAAGGTATAGCCGCCTACCATTTTGAAGATTCTATCGAATGACGCGTTTAAAGCAGCAACTTGAAGGCCGTATTTATCCTTCAGGCTATGGTCTTTTGAATGGCCCCGCGCGGAACTAATCACTTCGTCATAAACCTGTATTTCAGAAATATGAAGATTGCTACCAACCAACTCAGCTAGATAATTGTCGATTGCGGTGCTTAAATAATCATTCTGGTCAGATAGAGCTTCAAGCCTTTCTTGAAGTTCGGCCTTGATGCGATCGCCACCTGTAGCCAATTCAACGACCTTGTTGCGCCTGTCAGTCAGATCGATCTTTTGCGCTTCCAAGTCGTTAATTGTTTTTGCCAAGGGAATCTTTTTGGCACCTATATCATTACGGAGTGCTGTAAGCTCGACGAGTGCGCGCTGTAAATCCCCTTCGGTGGTCTTTGCCGCCGATTCAGAAGCATTTTGAGCGCTTACTGATAGAAATGGCAAAACAAGGAAAAGAGAAAGTATCAATTTCATAGAAATTCTTTTTCGAAATATCATAACTGTGGCTATTCTTGGATGGCTACGGGGACGTTAACGAAGACGGCGGGCTTTCTATTATCAAAAACCAGGACAGATGTATAAATTGCCTCGGCAATATCCGGCATATCTACCCATTCCCAGCCTTTGCCCACAACCGGATACCCATAGCCGGCGATGGTTTGTCCTTCATCAACAAAATAGGCTTGGCCAAAACCGAGATACAAAGTCTTCACTTCCGATACCTCGCCGTCGCTCTCTCTCAATTCACTACTTAAAGTGACTACCTTGTTGAAGTATTCGATATTTTGCAGAACCGATATAATAGTTTGAATACGATCCTCGTAGGTAACGGTGACCTCGCGATCGGAATTGGGATCCGGAATTCGGCGCATAAGAGTAGCAACCTTTTCTTGTAATACGGCAGGAAAGATGCTCGATAGCTCCAAAATTCTTTTTTCAAACGTTGGAATCGCAGCAGCAATAACAGAAAGCGCATCTTCGTTGGTGGCGATATCACCTTCCAACAATTTTTGGTCCTCGCCTGCTGTGCTGATGTTGTTTTCAGCATCCGCAATGGCTTCGTCCAGAGACTTTATCTCGGTTTTCAGAAACTCGATACTTTCGTTCAGCGTCACTTCCTCGGCAAGCCAAGTAGTTCTTTCCTGAGCAATGATCTGCCGGGTTTCCACCCACTGCTCGAGGGTGGTGCGGGCCTGGTTCAACACTTGGGCCGATTGGACACTGGTCATTATTCCTAAAAGAGAAAACAATCCAACCTGTACCGTTATTTGTTTGGTATTTAATATCATTTTTTAGATCTCCGAAGAAATTGATTTTTTGAAATTAGTGCAAAATGGATTAGCGAACCGCTCTATAAACATTACGGGCCGCGATTAGATATTCTTCTACCAAGTCTTGCGGATCGATATCTTGCGCGCGTTCCAGAGAGCGAATCGCTTCGCGGTATTTGGTCTGACCGATTAGTGCCTTGCCATAATGATAAAGCGCTTTCGCTTCGTATTGGGCTATACTTTGAGCACGTTCATAGAGAAATTCGGCCTTTTCAAAATTGCCCGCTTCGGAGTAGTAGTCAGCAAGGAGTATCAAAACGTCTCCATCGAGTGGATTTTGAGCAGCCATCTCTTCCAAGGTAGGAATTATCGAAGCAGAAGCATTACCTTTGCCGGCTTGGATCTTGGCTTTCAATTTTTTAACATCGAAGGCCAATTTACTGTCTAAACTACCACCGTAAGCGGAGTCAATTTCCGCCAGGACCTCAGCTGCTTCATCTACAAATCCGGCCTCGATCAGGGTAGCAGCAGCCGTGATTGGCCTTTCAACATTGAGACGGCCCTTCTTCAGGATCGCTTCTTTGTAAACTTCAAGAGAGGCCGCTATAAATTTGTTCTCAACATAGATGTCACCCAGAGTCACAAGGTTTTCCGCCGATATAGTTCCCAGTCTTCGAATTACTTCAAAATTGGAAGCCGCCGAAGCGGTATCTCCTAATCCCAAGAAAGCCTCAGCTTGTAATCTCCAATATTCTGACTGCTCGGGTGCCCCCTGGATCAGGCGATCAAAAAGGCCAATGGCATCCTGGAATTTTCGCTGAGCCAGAATACTTCTAGCCAGCCCGTACTCCCAATCCTCGTTTTCTACTTCGTAAATAAGGGCGGAGCGGTAAGAAGTTTCGGCCGCTATGTACTGTTCCTTTTCGAAGAAAAGGTAGGCAAGAATTGCAAAAATGTTTTTATCTACCGCACCCAAACGAACAGCTTCGTTAAAGTGCATCAAGGTCTTTTCCATATTCCCTAGCTGAAAATATAGAAACCCGAGATTTTCGTGGGCTCTGAGAAATTGCTTATGCTTTTTCAAGGCTCCCTCATAACTTTGAACCGCTTGTTGCAGTTGCCCATTTTGATAATACATATTCGCAAGAATCATATCAAAAGAGGCGTTGGAATCCTGCTCAGCTACCTTGCTGATCAGGAGCTGTTGGGCAGCCACCCGATCCGATTGAAGGGCCGGCAGGAGTTCTTCCTCGAGGTATGTTTTGTCCGCTTGGGATATCCTCGGCTCTACGGTGACGCGTGGGGTATATGTGCCAATAAAGCGGTCAATAAAGTCCGGATTTTTCCACGGATTCGCATTGGGCACTTGTGCTTGGGAATTTGACAGCCCAAAGAAACTCACTGCCAAAGCAAGGATTGAAACGGAATTGAATATTTTAGTTTTAAGTGTCATTTGAAATGGTATTTGGCTTCGTACAAAGATTTCAGGTTATTTCGATGCAGAGGATAAACTGATGATACCAGCACCCCCCTGCCTGGCTTCGTCCATTACGCGGACGACCAATCCTGCATTGGCGGCGTCTTCAGCTTCGACTACGATTGGGGCTTCCTTGTCGGCCTGCAGGACTTGGTTGACTTTAGGTTGAATCGAATCCGGATTGATTTTCTCCCCATTGTAGAAAACCTGATTATTCTTATCTACGAGGATGGTGACGGATTCTGTTTCTTCATCCTGCTCTTCAGGTTGATCGACAGGGTTAGGACGATCGACCCCAAATCCTGATTCTTCCACGAATACTGTGGTAACGATAAAAAAGATAAGCAGGATAAAAACCATATCGATCATCGGCGAGATGTTGATATCGTTTTTGTCCTCTCCTAATCCCAGTGATTTTCGATTTTTCATTTAGAAGAGTAACTGCATTAATGAAGTAGGAACAAAACTACTTCTTATTAGGTAGCCCATTAATGAAGCCAATGGAGGTTCGCTCCATACTGCTGATCACGCCTTTTGCCTTCCGCGAAAGCAGGGCATGGCAAATCAAGGATGGAATGGCCACAATCAAACCAAATTGAGTGGTTATCAACGCTTCCGAAATACCCGTTGATAATGACTTCGCATCTCCGGTGCCGAAAATTGTGATCAATTTAAAAGTCGTTATCATGCCAATCACAGTGCCCAAAAGACCAAGCAAGGGAGCGGTAGCTGCGGTCACGGCGATAAATGCCAGGAAGCTTTCCAACTTCGGTTGAGCCTCGATTAGCTTTTCATAAAGGATTTCTTCAACGTGGTCCTTATCTTTGTGGTGGTTTTTAACGGCTGCCGTAAGCAGGGCCCCCACGGGTCCTTTAATTTTTTGCGCATATTGCAATGCCTGGTCGGTATCACCGCTATTAAGCGCTTCAATGATGAAAGCTAGGTCCTTTGGTCGAGCACGCCGAACTCCGGAAATTTCAATAAATTTATAAATGGCAATTAACAGTGCGATCCCGGCCATTCCCAAGATGAAAATCATCGTCCGTCCGCCTTTTTTAATTACCTCGACCACGGTATCGCGCGCAGCCTCAATTTGAATAGCAGCACCCAGTGAAGCATCAAATGGAAAATCTCCCGCGCTGTTGGGAGTGAAGCTTGCAATCAGTGGGTCAAGGCCCTCCCCTAAGCTGGTGACCGATGGCTGAGAAGAACCGAATTCACGGGTGGCAATACCAGCGACGTTTTTTTCCGGCAAAGCAAAGAAAGCAACCGGACCTTGTAGATTAAACGTACCGTTTTCCAACTTTCCTCCTGGGATGACCGCTTTCCCGTTAAAGGTGTGACCTCCGATGAGACCTTCCATTCGTGTAAGCGCTGCATCAATTACTTTCAGCTGTGTGGCGAAATGATCACCTGCAGAAAGGTTAATATCTTCGGTGGTAAGTTTGGCATCCTCGACTATGTCCGAATACCTTTGGCGCTCACTAATATGAAGCCGATTGTCAAAACCGCGAATGTATTCACCCATTAGACTTGTGATATAAGCATTCTGATCGTCGAGAGCGTCTACTTCGTTTCTCAAAGAAGTCAGATCGCGATCCGTATTATCACGTCGTCGCAAAATGCGTTCCAACTCTGCCCTCAAAGCGAAAGCCTCATCTTTGAATCGGCTTTCCTCACTCTGAAGAGGTTGACGTTCCTGAACAATGGTCTCTTTGAGTTGCTCGAGTTCAGCAATCGAATCGGCCAGATCACCTTTCGCCGATACCGCAACTTGCTGAAAGGATTGTCCTTGAAGGCCTGCAAGACCCAACAACAGCATTGAGATAGTAAGTTTTTTCATTAGTAAAAATTCCGAAAGTTTAGCAGTGCTAATTTACTTGGAAGGCAGGGTTACGAATTCAGCTGGGATTTCGTTCTTAAAAACACGAATAGCTTTGTCGACTGCATCTACCAAGCTGGGATCAGGGGTCCATGTCCATCCAGCGTCTATATTTACGGATCCATAACCGGCAATTCCCTGGTCCTTATTCACATAATAAGCCCGGGATAATCCTATATAAAGTAATTGAACGGAAATATTTTGATTTTCAATTTTTCGGGTTTCGGCTTCCACATGAATTCCATTGTTAAAGACTTCCATCTGGTCGAGCAAACTTACGATGTTGAGCATACGTTCGCCCAGACTTGCGCGAATACGGTTGGGCGGTGTATTCCGATCCGGAATGCGACCAACAATTGTCTCCAGTTTTTCCTTCAAATGACTAGGCATCGCTTTGACGATAACCAACATTCGCTGTTCGAAGTCCCGAATAACCGTGGCAACAACGGCAGAAGCATCCTTGAGCTCTTCAATCTGTCCATTTAGCTGAATTCTATCCCTGTCGGCCTGTGTGGACTCAGCTTCCGTATCGGCAATCCGCTTGTCGAGAAGTTCGATTTCCAATTTCAAAAGTTCAATAGTATCCCTTAAGGTTTGGCTCCGTTGAAGCCATAGGGCCTGCTCATCGGCAATGGCCTGTCGCGAATCTACTAATTCCTGGAGAATCTGTCTGGTTTCTTCCAGTTGTGATTGCCCCCAGCTTAAAGGGGATAAGGCGACCAGTACAACCGAAGCGAGCGCAAGTAATCTCTTGATCATAAGAAGTGTCAAAAAGTTCGAAGCTAAGGAAAAAAGCATTGGATGTATAGATTTTTTTAATGAATTATGGGGAAAGAGAAATTAGGTAAAAAAGAAGTTGTATTACGCCCGAGAAATGAAAGTTTGCCCGAAGAATTCAATCGACTGTACCAGTAAAAAGGTAGACCTGAAGCAATTGAGCATTCTCGAAAAAAAATGCGGGCAAAGAGGACAACAATGAAAGATTTCGTTTTAGCAAGTATCATCTTTCGTTCATAAAAAAATAGTGATTCTCCCTGATAGTAGGGTTGAGCCCGTCCAAATAAGTACTTTCGACTATCAATAAGCCTTTCAAACCTTGTATTTCCTCCTTTTCTTGCCCCAAATAACGCACAAACAAGGTTAAATCTTAAGTCCCAATCTGTTTAGACAATCAGTTGGCTGGAAATTCACCTTAAATGATAAACATTTTGAAATAAATGCAATGAATTGCCTGCTCAAGAAATGAAGTATGATCCGGAGACAGTCATTCTCGTCCCAGCTAGACTGGCCAGCACGAGGTTCCCGGACAAACTACTGCACAAAATAAGAGGCCGCAGTCTCTTATTACGGGTTGCCGACCGGATTAAAAAAGAGGCTCCGGAATACCAACTTCTTTTTGCGGTCGATGACGCCCGCCTTGAAAGCCCTCTCAAGGAAAACGGTTTCGAATGCATCATGACATCGTCCGATCACAAGAGCGGCACGGACCGCCTGGCGGAGGCCAACCGCAACATTGGAGCTCGATACATTATCAATGTACAAGGAGACGAACCACTAGTAACCGGCAACCAAATTCGAACGTTGGCAAAACTGGTTCAGGAAGGTTCTCCCATGGCTACGTTAGCAAGTGTATTTACCAATCAAGAAGACTTCTTCGACATCAATCAAGTAAAGGTGGTGATGAATAACGCAGGCGAGGCTCTCTACTTTTCGCGCAATCCCATTCCTTACTATCGGGACGCCGGTGGTTCTCCATCCAATTCAAACCTGGTCCAACACCTTTCGTATCGCCATTTGGGCATGTACAGTTACCAGGCTGATTTCCTGGAAAAATTTGCGTCCCTCCCTCAAGGCCGCCTTGAGCAATTGGAAAGACTTGAACAACTACGGGCCCTGGAAGACGGTTACAAGATCGCTGTTGGCATTACATCGGACCCATCGGTTGGGATCGACACTCCAGAGGATGCAAAGCGTTACGAACAAATGCTTCAGAGGTTTTCCGAAACCAATTTGTAGAAATCGTCGAAAAGTGGATCGGAATCGTGGGGTCCCGGAGAAGCTTCGGGATGGTACTGCACAGAAAATACCGGCAGATCTTTATGCCTCAAGCCTTC
Organism: Opitutales bacterium UBA2995; assembly: GCA_002346535.1. GTDB lineage: Bacteria > Verrucomicrobiota > Verrucomicrobiia > Opitutales > UBA2995 > UBA2995. Next base: position 121,397 of record DDZZ01000019.1, read on the forward strand.
CACTGTTTCATCATTTAAATTTATTTCGGTAACAATGGCGCCACTATTTTCCAGCTCCTCCTTCGTGGAAGCAAAGCCATGGTTCTGCGAAGTAATAGATACTTTTCCGGTTTCCAAATTCTTGACCGGCTGATTGCCTCCCCGATGGCCGAACTTGAGTTTGAAAGTCGCCGCGCCCAAAGCATGGGTAATCATCTGGTGACCCAAACAGATTCCGAACGTTGGCAGCGTTTCGATCAGCTTCGAGACGGTTTTATGAACGTAGGTAACCGCTGAGGGATCACCCGGACCATTGGAAAGAAAAAGTCCAGCCGGCTTGCGATCCAATACAGCTTCCGGCGGGGTAGAAGCCGGCACGACTTCGACATCAAACCCATGATAGCACAATTTGCGGTAGATATTGTATTTGGCCCCAAGGTCAAAGGCTAAGATGGGAAGAGCCGGCCGGTCGAGAAGGGCTGGCTCCAATTCCGTACCGGGAACAGTAAATGGGGGGGTTTGATCACCCTTTTCATCCCAGATAAATCCTTCGTCGCATGTGACCTCCTTGACATAGTCCTCTCCTACAATACCCGGCCATTCCTTTGCCTTGGCGATGGCTTCTTCGTCGCTGAGTCCTTCCGTTGACAGACAAGCATTGAGAGCGCCGTGCACCCGCAATCGCTTGGTGAGGGTTCGGGTATCGATCCCACTTAATCCAGGAATATCATTTCGGGCCAAATATTGATCCAGATCCTCTCTGCTTCTCCAATTGCTGGAAACCGGACTTAGATCCCGGATAACAAATCCGGCGACTTTAGGTCCGGATGACTCCTCATCTTCAGGGTTGATTCCGTAATTCCCGATTTGCGGAGCGGTCATCGTTACGATCTGACCAAAATAGGAAGGATCGGTCAGGATTTCCTGGTAACCCGTCATACTAGTGTTGAAAACCGCTTCGCCAAGCACTGTTTTTTTCGCGCCGAAAGGTAATCCCCAAAAAACGCTACCGTCTTCAAAGGCTAAAACACCGGACCTACTTTTTGACATTAGCGGTCTAGCAAAAGAGCAGATGTAAGGTCTGCAACCAATTTCTCACTAAGGCGTGTATTTTGTATCAGTTTGAATTTTTGCTTTGCCTGATCAGGCCCACGCCAAACAACATTACAGCTTCAATTAATGGCTAAGATTAAAAAAAGAATGCCCTGGTTCAGTGGACAAGGACTCTGGAAGGAAACTCCCGCTGAGGATTGGGGGAGTTGGAGCTGGCAACTCAGGAACCGCATCACCAATATCAGCCAGTTAGAGTCCTTGATGACTTTGACTGAAGCTGAAAAAGCGGGTTGCGAATTTGCTAACGAAAAGTTGGCGCTGGCAATCACACCTTACTTTTTTAACCTCATTGACCGCGAAGACAAAGATTGCCCCATTCGAAAACAATTAATTCCTAGAGACAATGAAATGACTGTCGCTCCCTGGGAAACTCTCGACCCTTTGGCGGAAGACAGCCACCTCGTTGTTCCAGGATTGGTTCATCGATACCCCGACCGGGCCCTGTTTCTGGTTACCAACCATTGCGCAGCTTATTGCAGGTACTGCACCCGCAGCCGTCTGGTCAGCAATAGTCAAGGCTACGATTTTCATCCGCAAATTGAGCAGGCATTCGAGTACCTGGAAAAAACGCCGCATATTCGGGACGTACTGATCAGCGGTGGAGACCCCTTGCTCCTGTCAGATAAAAAGCTGGATTACCTTTTGGGTCGGCTGCACGCGATTGAGCATATCGAATTTGTCAGAATTGGTTCACGTATACCCGTATTTTTACCTCAGAGAATTACTTCGGAATTGTGCGATATTTTTCTCAAGCACGAACCTTTGTGGATGAGCATACACGTAAATCATCCGGCAGAGTGTTCGGAGGAATTGCGAGAGGCCACCGGCCGATTGAGTCGAGCAGGCATACCCCTTGGCAATCAATCGGTGTTGCTAAGGGGTGTGAACGACGATGTGGAGACCATGAAAGAGCTAGTTCATCGCCTGCTGCAAATGAGAGTTCGCCCCTACTACCTTTATCAGTTGGATGCAATCACTGGCAGCAGCCACTTCAAAGTCGATCTCAAGAAGGGAATTGAAATAATTCAAGGATTGCGGGGGCACACCACCGGGTACGCCATACCACAATATGTCATCGATGCTCCCCAGGGTGGCGGAAAAATTCCCGTGAACCCCGATTATGTAGAGGGAATCAACGAGGGTGAGATCGTCCTGCGGAATTTCGAAGGTAAGATTTTTCGATATGCCACAGGCACTTTGGAAACGGAGAAATCGGCAGAAAAACCCGGTTTCCCGGCTGAACTATATGCCTGAGCTCAAAATCCAAAAAAATTTAAGACCTTTCACAGATTGTATTAGTGTTTACTCTTTATAATTTAAATGACTTATAAACAAAGAGTTGCATTGTTATTAGACTGGACTGCTTGCAATAATCTGCTATTTTCTTCGATGGTTAAATAAAGAATTCCCATATAGCTTTTTACGATTTCTTGCTAATTTGCCCTTCCAACAGCGAAGGAAAAATGAATAAAGCAACAGTCATCCTGGGTCTTATCCTCCTTATCAGCAGCCAAGGGTTCAGTCAGATGTATATCCTCGACTTCGATAAGGATGCGAATGGTTCGCAACATTAACGCCGGACAACGAATACTCAAGCTGAGGTGTCACCTCCAGCTATAAAAGAAGTAGCACGAGCAAAAAGAACCTAAACCTTTGGGCCTTTGACTCGAGCGCTAATCAGGAAGGAATCGATGATGACCTGGAAACTCCCGGAGATGGTTCGGTCGGAGTTGGTAATACCGCTTCCGATTGGGCAAACAAAAACTGCATTTCCGGAAATTCCTGAAGGGCCGACAATATCCTCATAATTCAGGAAAACAGCAAAACTACTCCTGATGAAGCAAAAGGCGGCATCACGAATATTGTTTTCGATGACTTGGTCGCCATTAACAACATCGGCATTCTCGACATCCACGATATAGACGGTAGCCGACCAAACTCCGACATTCAGTTCTACGATGAATTCGATGCCCAAATCGGACCCCCGCTAACATGATCGGCGAACTAGGCGATAATTCGTACCAAGAAGCAAACATCGAAACCTTTGATGTACAGCGGATGAAAATCGAGCTCGGAGGATCCGGAGCTATAACAGGCTTAAAATTTACCGCACAAGTACCTGAGCCTTCAACCTGCGGTTGTTCGGTACCATCTTCCTGGGTGCAATCATTTTTATACGTCATAGGAAACTGCAATAAGCATACCCCACTCCCGACTATATCCTAATTAAAAAACACAGCCCGTGGGAAAGGCTGTGTTTTTTCGTACTTTAGAGATGGCTTTTTTCAGCCTAGGTAATTGGTAAACAAGAATCCTAGATAAGTAAGCAAAAGGATGCTACCAACCCAACGGCTTAAATGAGTTTTGCAAACCAGGATGCCAATTCGGAAGATGACAAGCAGGGCCACCATTATCGGAAGATGGGTAGTGAAGAAATCCCTTTGCACAGTAAGCCCTCCTGGAGTAACCGCAGCTGCGGCCCCGGCAACAAACAATACGTTTAGAATATCAGCACCAATTACGTTGCCTATTGCCAGTTCCCCCTGACCTTTTCGTATAGAACTGAGCACGGTAACTAACTCGGGCAAGGAAGTTCCAAATGCCACCAAAGATGCGGCGATAACACTTTCCGGGACTTTCAATCGATAAGCCAACTCCTCTGCACAAATGATAAGCACTTTGGATGAAACAATAACCACCGCTACAGCGACCGCCATGATCAACAAATCCTTGGTAATTCTTTGCCAGGAGAGTTTTTCATCGGCTTCTGATGCCAGGCGGTTCTCCTCCTGCATAGCTGTGCGATAGCTCCAATAAAAATAGATAGCCAACAAGGCCAGAAATAAAAAGCCGGCTATTTGAGGTAGGTTGCCTTCAACATCGAAGATCCGATTTAGGTTCGAATAGGGCAAACAAAGAAAAACTAACAACAAACCTGCCCCAAGTTGAATCCAACCCTGGCGGTTTACAATACATCGATCCAAAGGAAGGGGTTTAAGCGTTGCTCCGAGTCCCAAGATAAGGCCAGTGTCACAAATAATGGATCCAACGGCATTACCTAAAGCCAACCCCGGATTTCCTTCTACTGCAGCCAATACCGATACGGATGCTTCCGGTAAAGTAGTCCCAAGGCTGACGACTGTTGCTCCAACTAACGCTTTAGGGACGCCAGCCAATTGCGAAAGATCTACGGCCTTGTCGACGAGTAAGTCTGCGCCATTTGCAAGAAACACCAACAGGACGGCCATAAAGACAAAGAGAACAAGTGTAGAACGCCCTGAAACAAATTCGTGAAGAAGTGATTCCATGCAAAAGGAAAAAATCTACAGAATTAGACAGAATTGAAAAGGCCCTTCTGGAGAATTATTCTAGGCCGAACCCTGATAGCCTAATCCAAGCACAACAAAGCCCCCACTTTTTGGTAGAGACCGTACCACACGAAGTCCCGCGACTGTGGGACGAAACATGGAGCGGGCGATGAGATTCGAACTCACGACCCCAACCTTGGCA
>DDZZ01000019.1:126319-141344 GCA_002346535.1 Opitutales bacterium UBA2995
GCTCTACCATCTGAGCTACGCCCGCGAACAAAAGGAGCAGAGTAAGAGAAAATTAAAATTCCAAGTCAAACTCTAAAAGAGCACGTTTTTGCGGGGTTTCCAGAGCGAGTACAAGGCCACTTTTTTCCAAGAGCTCGAGGTAATTTTTGCTGAAAAATCTTTCACAAACTCACAGGCTTTGAGGACTTCTGAATCATTAACAACGAGCGAAAGTTGCATTCTCAACGGGTAATCGCCAAAAACAAACTTTCTTCGGATGGTGGAAATCGGATTCCCTCCTAGTTTTGAATCAGAGAGACCAGCCACAATCCCTATTCAGCATCGGGAAGCCGCGACAGGACCAGGAGGCTAGAATGCCCGGCAGGTAAGGATTATCGATCCTTTAACTAATCGTTGAAAAATTGACCGGCGCCCTCCTGTCAAAAATGTAATCCCTCAAGACCGGGTACAAGGGGGAAGTTTCATCGACCACAAAGGTAACAAAAATATGCCGATTTATCCAATGCGGGAAGCCCTCTAACAAAAGCCCCCAATCCAATTTGAGGCCGTCCTTGGTTTGTTGAAGAACTTCCTTCAACGAATTTTATTCAGGAACGGCAAAATACAATCCTCTAAATCCTAATGACACGGAAACTAATCAACCCAGATTCGGATGCCCGTAGGTTGTCTGCAAAACGAACGCGACATCTGTAAGGCCTTCCCTGATTTTTAGTAAGACGGCAAGGCTTCCAGGCATTCGGTACGAGACTTGATAGTTCGAGACCTTAGCCCCACTCTGTGCATCCCAACCGAGGGCAGTACCCGCAAAATCACGACCTGCTGTCTGAATCATTTCAGCGTGGATCGAGTATAGCGCAGCGGAAACACACAGTAGTCCTCCAATCAAAAACAAATTCCTACGCCATATTCTCATGGGCATAGTCAGGAGGAATTCTTACCCAGTGTATCAAGTTCCGGCCATTGTACCAACTTGCGGTGTAAGGTCCGTCGGGAAATGCCCATCAACTCCGCGGCCTTGGTTCGATTTCCTTTAGCCTGAAGCAGCGCCCTGCGAAGCAGGTGTTTTTCATTTTCTTCAACGGATAGATTCGATCTCACATCCTCGGAGGGAAGGCTGGTTGGGCCACCATCTCTGAGCCGAGTATCTAAATCGTATTCGGTGATTAATCCTCCACGGTGAAGCACCACAGTGTTCTCAGCAAAATTCCTCAGCTCCCTAATATTTCCGGGCCAGCGATAGCCAGTCAAAACACGAACCGCACCATGATCCACTTCAGGTACCGCAACATTGTTCTCGTTGGCATAAAGCTTAAGGAAATGGTTCAGCAAGAGTACCGTATCATCCTTTCGCTCCCTCAAGGGTGGTAGATAGATGGAAACAACATTCAATCTATAATAAAGGTCTTCGCGGAATTTGCCACTGTCTACAAGTTCCTTTAGGTTTTGGTTGGTAGCGCACACCAAACGAACATCGACAGTTATCGGCTTAATGCTGCCAACACGTTCAAAAGTTTTCGATTCTAGAAAACGAAGCAGCTTGATCTGCGTTGTCGCATCAATTTCTCCGATTTCATCGAGAAACAACGTCCCTCCATCCGCGGCCTCAAAACGCCCCACCCTTTTTTCAATCGCTCCGGTAAAGGCACCCTTTTCGTGCCCGAACAATTCGCTTTCCAATAAATTGGCCGGAAGAGCAGCACAATTCACGGCAACAAACGATTTTCGGGAACGATCACTGTTCTGGTGAATGGCCTGGGCAATCAGCTCCTTGCCCGTACCCGTCTCACCTTCCAGCAAAACAGTTGCCTTAGATGGGGCCACCAACTTTACGCGCTCAATAACCGCTTTTAATGCCGCTGAGTTTCCAAGAATCCCCTTGAAGCTGAATTTTTTATCCAACCTCTGGTGCAGCGCCTGATTTTCAGTTTCAATCGTTCGCGAGCTGAGGGCACGCTTGATTAGAATTTCAAGCCGCTCGAGGTTAACCGGTTTGGTCAGGAAATCAAATGCGCCACGCTTCATAGCCTCAACGGCAGTCTCGACGTTCCCGTAAGCCGTCATCATAATACAAATTGGCTTATGCGAAAGGGTCAGTGCATGATCGATGACCTTCATGCCGGACTTGCCGGACATTCGCAGGTCGGTTAATACAACCTCGAATGGCTGGCTTTCCAACAAGTTGAAAGCCTGATCGGCATCACTGGCAAGATACACATCATAGCTGTCCTCAAGGGCTAGCTGTAAGCCTTCCCGCGTATGCTTTTCATCATCTACAATGAGAATGGAAGCTGGCATGGTATGGTATCAATTTGCAGAAAGCCCCGGAAGCTCAGGTTTGGGGCAGAAGCCTGACACGTTTGTGCTTTTTCGGAAACTTGAGTGAAATAACCGTGCCAATGCTCGGTTTACTGTCAATGCCTACTTGGCCACCGTGATCACGAAGGATTCGATTTACGATCATCAGTCCGAGTCCACTGCCTGAAGATTTAGTCGAGTAGTAAGGCTGAAACACATGCGATAAATCCTCGGCTTCAATTCCCGCTCCGGTATCGGCAATAATTACGTAAAAATGGTCATCGTCCGACCGAGTCTCAATATGCAAAGTGCCCCCTTCCTGCATGGCTTCGTGTGCATTCTTTATGACATTGAAAAACAGCTGCTTCATCTGGTTCATGTCACCGGCAATGATGGGCGCTTCATCGCCGACTTCCATTTCGACCGTTACCTTGGAATTGCTCAGCTCCTGTCCCTGGACCTGCAGCACGGATTCCAAAACTTCGATCAGGTCCATATCCTGAAAGTCAGGCGGAGATGGTCGAATTGCCTCTAAAAAATGGGTAATGATTCCATCCTGTCGCTCCACCTCCCCGGCGCATATGGACAAGGAACGTGCGAATTTTTCCCGGATCTCCTTGTTCTCAACCTGGTCCAACAAACGCTGCATGAGTTGCAAATGGATTGTCAGGGAGTTCAACGGGTTGCCCAATTCGTGGGCGACTCCTGCGGCCAGCAAAAAAATGGATGAGGCTTTCTCCGATTCAATCTTCTCCTCAGTAGAGGCAACTTCGCGAGTGATGTCGCTGAGAATAACTATAAATTGAGGACCATCTCCATCGAAAGCATCGAAGGGCGCCATATACACACGAACGAAACGATGCTCAGGATAGTTCATTTCAATTTCGCGTGTCACTGAGACCGATTCGAGCTCGGGTTCCTGTCCATCCATATTAATGACAGGGGCCAGGTCCGGAATCCATTTCCATAAGATTGCGGAGCCGATATCGGACTCATTGAACCCCACCATTTTAACTCCGACATTATTGGCGTACTCGATTACTCCATACTGGGACACTACCATAATTCCTTCGCGAACCGCATTGAAAATTCCTTCGAACAGTTCCCGTTCCTGTGCCAGCCTGTTGATTAAGATCTGAAGGTTTGTCTCATCCAGGTGGTCTAGCTGGCCAAGAGCTCTATCGAGTGGCGAATGACGTTTATCTTTCATTTTGGGAACTGGAATAAAACAGAGTTACCGTCTTAATAACGCCTACCTTATTGAGATTGCCAAGTCTTTTAGGGCAACCCACTGTCCCATCAATGAATCAATCTGGCGATGCAAAATCAGCTCCGAAAAGGGAAAATTTGCTGCTCAGTATTTTGTTCAACATCGCAATTCCCTTGCTGGTTCTAACTAAGTTAAGCAGCCCGGATCGTTTGGGTCCGGTCGTTGCTCTGGTGGTTGGCCTTTCCTTCCCGCTCCTGTACGGAATATGGGATCTCCTAACCCGCAAGCAGGTGAATTTTATCTCTGTCCTCGGATTAATCAGTGTTGGCCTGAGCGGAACTTTCGGATTGGTCGAGGTAGATCCGTTCTGGCTGGCTGTTAAAGAAGCGTCCATTCCCTTTGCAATCGGAATCATGGTCCTTGTCACCTTTCGCACCAAAAGACCGCTGATAAAAACCTTTCTTTACAACCCCCAAATTTTAAACACTGAGCTCATAGATCAAAAGTTGGAAGCATCTAATACTAGAGAGGCATTCAACAGAACCTTCGCATTTTGTAACGGGTTGTTGGTTCTTTCCTTTGGTTTTAGTGCCATACTCAACTTTGTTTTGGCTCAAATAATCGTGACCACGCATCCGGCTGTGAACCTGGCTGAGTTTAACGCACAGCTCGGTAAAATGACTGCGTTGAGTTGGCCGATTATTGCTGTTCCAAGCACAATCATAATGATGATCGCATTGTGGAAGTTAATATCCAGCTTGGGCAAATTGACCGGATTGAAGCTGGAGGATATGATGCACGAAGCGCCGAAGAAAAATTCGGAAGCCTAAGGATTCATTAACGATCCTTTACCGGCACATAATGTTGGTCCGTTTTTCCCGTGTATATTTGGCGGGGTCTATGAATGCGTGAGGAAGTGGTAGCCAATTCGTGCCAGTTTGCAATCCACCCCGGCATGCGGCCGATTGCAAACATCACCGTGAACATTTCGACAGGAATTCCAATAGCCTTCAGAATAAGCCCGCTATAAAAGTCCACATTGGGGTAGAGCTTGCGCTGGATGAAATATTCGTCTTCAAGGGCCGCCTTCTCCAAGTGCCGGGCGATATCCAACAACGGATCAGAATGGCCCATATTTGCCATAAGCTTTTCAGCGGCACCACCTAAAATTTTTGCTCGAGGATCGTAATTCTTGTAGACTCGGTGGCCAAATCCCATAAGCCGCGCTTTTCCAGATTTTGCAGCTTCGATAAATTGACTGCCATCATCCCCGGAATCGTGAATGGATTGTAACATTTTTACCACAGCGGTGTTGGCACCTCCGTGTAGCGGTCCCCACAAAGCGGATACACCGGAAGATACCGAGGCAAATAAATTAGCTCCTCCACTCGAGACCATGCGAACGGTCGAAGTTGAACAATTCTGCTCGTGGTCCGCATGAAGCAGCAAAAACAGATCGAGAGCGTGGGCTTCTTCAGCCGACGGCTGATAGTCTTCCTTCTCCCCGTGAAACATCATGTGCAGAAAGTTTTCAACATACCCCAGATCTTCACGGGGCTCAACGAAAGGCAAATCCTTTCTCATACGGTATGTCATCGCAGCGATCGTGCGTACCTTCGAGATCAGAAGGCTGGCAGCTTTGTAAAAGTGTTCGAGTTCCTGCTCCCGATTGTTGGAGGTCAACTTACCGTGGTAACAACCAATTGCATTAAGCATTGCACTCAGAACAGCCATGGGGTGCGCATCGTTTGGAAACCCGGAAAAGTGGTGGGAAAAGTCGCCGGGAACAGAGGCATTACTACCGATGCTATTACTAAAAGTTTCGTATTCCTCCTTACCGGGAAGGTGTCCGTAAATTACCAGGAATGCAGTATTTAAAAAAGAAGCATTCTCGGCTAGCTCTTCGATCGGTATGCCGCGGTGCCGCAATATTCCGACCTCACCATTAATGAAGGTTATCTCACTAAGACAAGAACCGGTATTTCCATATCCATCGTCGTAAGTGATATAACCGGAATCGCCGCGCAATTTGCGCAGGTCGATCGCTTTCTCACCCTCGGTGCCATGAATAACCGGGTATACAAATTCCTTACCTTCTATGGTAATTGTAGCTGTTTCTGACATAGACTGTTCCAACTAATATTGAATCCGAGTAAAAGGACGATACTCAACACTCGTTAACTATTTTCAACTAATTTCAAAAAATTTCGATAAAGAGTGAGTCCAATTTTCTGACTTTTCTCCGGGTGGAACTGAGTGGCGATAACATTTCCAACTTTTATACCACTTGCAAATACATGGCCGTAGTCAGTTTTAAAGAAAGCTGATTTTTCATCTTGCGGATCCACATAATAGCTGTGGACAAAATAAAACTGATCATTGCTCGATGAAAGACTTTCGACAATGGGATCATCGAGGTCACTAAATTCGACCGAGTTCCATCCCATGTGTGGAACTTTATAGGTCTCCGGAAGACGAAACTGCTTCACCCGGCCGGGGAATATCCCGAGACCTCGCACAGAACCTTCCTCAGAAAAATCATAAAGCGCCTGAAAGCCGAGGCAGACACCGAAAAAGGGACGGTCGTCGGCAATCCAACTTTCAACGGTGTCAATCAACCGGCAGTTTCTCAAACCTTCAACACAGTCGCCAAGCGCACCCACCCCGGGAAGTACCAGACCGTCAGCGTCTTTAATTTCATCCGGTCCGGTAATAATTTCCACCTGAGCGCCACAAACCTCAAACGCTTTTGAAACACTGCGGAGGTTTCCCATTCCGTAGTCAATGACTGCAACCTTGGGGTTCATCAGGTCAACAGGTCCTTCGTGGAAGGAAGCTTTCCCGCATTGCGAGGGTCAATAGAACTTGCCACATCCAAAGCACGCGCAAAGCACTTGAACAATGCTTCAATAATGTGGTGAGGCTCATCTCCATATACCACTTTCAGATGAATGTTTGCGCTCAGGCTGTTAACAACAGCCTGAAAAAATTCACGAATCAAAACGATGTTGAAATCCCGTATATAATTAGCCGGTGACTGAACCTCGTATTTTAAAAATGTTCTGTTACTTAAATCCAAGGCAACCCGCGCCAAAGATTCATCCATTGGTAAAATAAAAAATCCGTACCGACGAATCCCCAACTTCTCACCAAGTGCCTGCTTAATTGCATCGCCAAGGACGATTCCAACATCCTCCACAGTGTGGTGATAATCGACATCCAGATCGCCTTGGGCCTTCAGGCTCAGATCGAACATACCATGCTTTGCAAACAAGCATAACATGTGATCAAAAAAAGGGATCCCCGTATCCACCTCATACTCACCGGCACCATCCAGATTGATAGTAAGCGATATATCGGTTTCCGCTGTTTTGCGGGTTACTGTGCTTATGCGCTCTTCAGCCATTGGTCGATCGTTTCGCTCAAGGTTAACATTTCTGAATCTGATCCCACACTAATCCGAAGAAAAGAATCCGTCAACGGGTCTGTTCCGAAATAGCGAACCAGAATTTTGTGTTCGCGCAGAAAGTCAAATAAGGAAAGTGCCACCTTAGGACCAATAGTGCCGGTGGAATCAGCTGGTCGTATAAATAGAAAATTGCTTTCTGAGGGATAGGTTTTCCATCCCATAAACTGCCATTGTTTCGAGAACTTCTCCCTCGTCCTGATAATATTATCCACTAACCCATTGTAATATTCAGGATCCGAAATGGCTGCCAATCCCGCAGCCTGAGACGCGACATTGACGTTGTAGCTGTCCCGGACTTTATCGAGTAATTGCACCATTTCGGGATTCCCCAAAAGAAATCCGATGCGCATTCCAGCCAGACTGTGCGATTTCGATAGCGTCCGGGTTACGCAAAGATTCGGAATCTCCTCGACGAGAGAAAGCGCGTTTTCACTGGCAAAGGCACCATAGGCTTCGTCCACGACCAAGACTCCATCAAAAGCAGCCGCCAGATTGCGGATGGATTCTGTCGGGATGCCCACCCCTGTTGGCGCATTTGGAGAAGTAAGGAAGAATATATTGGCGCCACAATCCGCAATTTTTTCGATCGGCAATACGAAAGTATCATCGTAACGGACAGCAATTTGTTTGGCGTTCTTGATAGACAACAGGACCGGATACAAAGAATAGCTTGGGACCATATAACCTCCACCACGCTCCGGGTCGCAAAATGTCCGCATGAGAAGATTGAGTATCTCATCGGAACCATTTCCGACAAATGCCCAATTTTCATTCGGAAGAGTGAACGATTCGGCAACCGCTTTGCGCAGTTCACCGCTAATGGGACTCGGATATTTCCTTAACTGGTCGCCAGAAAGATTTGCCAACGCCTCAGCTACGGCGGGACTAGGCGGGTAGGGATTTTCGTTCGTGTTAAGCTTTATCCAATCTCTATCGCGTGGTTGTTTTCCGGGTACATAGGCATGCAAAGCTTGCATATGAGCAAGCGCCAGATCCTTTATGGACGATTTCGCACGCATTGTATGGGTACTAGAATTCCCTTAATTCGCCCGAATAGATACAGATCTTCCGTGGGCGTCGAGTTTTTCCAAACGAGCAAAAACTTCGATCACCGAAGCCGCCTTTTCAACATGGCCCTTATCGTACCGGACAACACTGCTCCTTCTCAAGAAATCCGATACCGTAAGACCGCTTGAAAACCGCCCTACCCTGCCAGTCGGCAATTCATGGCTTGGGCCCGCAGTAAAATCGCCAAGTGCCGTTGCAGAATAATTCCCCTGCAGGATCGCACCAGCGGTAGCAATCGACTGTGTGACTTCGGCCAACTTATGTGGATTAATCTGAAGCCCCATGTGTTCAGGTGCCACAAAGTTGGCTACTTTTACGGCAGCCTGCAAATTCGGTACCCGAATGACAGCAAAGTTTGTTTTCAAAACTTTGGATATCGCTACACGGTGCGACAAATCAGGTAGTTGCGTTTTTACGGCGGCTTCAACTCTGGCGATTAGCTTTTCCGAAGTGGCTACCAGGTAAATCTTTTCGTTTCCCGAACCGTGTTCAGCCTGGGCCAATAAATCAGCTGCAACAAAATTGGGATCTGCATAGGAATCGGCAATCACTAGCATTTCACTGGGTCCAGGCAATAAATCAATCCCGACTGCTCCGTAAACTTGCCGTTTCGCTTCGTTGACGAACGCATTTCCCGGTCCGAAGATCTTGTCGACTGGTTCAACCGATTTTGTTCCAAAAGCCATCGCGGCAACTGCCTGGGCACCCCCAATTTTATAGGCCTCCTTTATCCCGCAGAGGGAAAGCACTCCAGCCATAGCAGGTGTAATGCTGCCTCCAGGATTGGGAGGTGTGCAAACACAGATTTCCGGAACCTTGGCAATTCTGGCCAGGGTGGTCGTCATTATGATCGTTGAAACCAAGGGGACTCCTCCTCCCGGCACATAGACTCCTACACGACGGATCGGGTAAAACCGCTCTCCGACTTTCGCACCATGTGGGTTCCTGGCTGTCCAATTCTTGGGAACCGACTTTTTATTGTATGCCTTTACGCAGCGTATGGCCTCGCGAATAGCTTGGCGATCTCTGCGGCTGAAACTCCATTCCCCGGCACGGAGATCGAAGTCGGTCAACCGCACAGTGCCGGAATTCAGCTTGGCGCCATCCAATTTTTCGGTCAGCTGGAACAAAGCTTTGTCACCGTCGTTCCTGACAGAGCTGATGATATCTGAGACGATTTTCTCCACTTTGGCCGAGCCCTTGGCATCCTCCGCAAATGATGCGAGCCGTTTATAAAACCCGACTGAACCGAACTTAAATTGTGGCATTTATTCCTTTTTGAGGCCCGGCAAGGGTGGCTGTTGAAAAAGCGAATCCTCCAAAACTGGATTCACCTCAATAAGGTCGAACTGTACAAAACTCCTCTGCTGTCCGTCAAGAATGGTCGTCACACTCTCTGGGAAACGGATGCCATCCACAAACATTTCACCATTCTCCTTTATACCTTCTCCGCTCTCGATCTTCGTGAAAACAAGCTCACCACTTCGACTGTCAAAGTAGCGGTCAAAAAAGATGGAACCGTATTTCACTTTTACTTTTTCGACCTCAGCTCCATCGATTATATCCTTACCCAAGTATTCGATCTTACGAAAGAAGCCAGTCTTTTCCGAAAAGAAGGTAAGATTCTCAAACGCATTCGCACGCGTCCTTCTCAATTGATCAGGGTTGGCAGGCACTAAACCATAGTTTGCTTCGTCGCCCACTTTATAAATTTTAATCCACGCCTCATAGTCGTTCAGTCCAAACTCGGTGACAGAATTATTGATAGTCAGTCTTTGCAGGGACTGGTAAGGTTTCTGAATCGCGATTTCCAGCGTACCTTTATTTCCGTTAGAGTCAGTTACTTTCCCTTGAAACCTCAGCGATTCGATTTTGTTCAGAGTCACCTCATCGCCGATATGGCTACGCGCCTTCTTTAGAATAGCCCTTGCGCGTGGGTCTACAACTTTTGCCGATGCATCACTTGAAAGGCACATGAATGCGACCAACTTGAGAGCAAAGAGCGCCATCCAAATACGGGATTTATAAACCATTAAGGAATCGAATTTCATCGGGGACGAGAGAATAGACGGTATAGCACTCTATTAACCGCAGGATGTTCAAATCAATTCTTTAACCGGCAAAATTATTCCCACTCGATGGTACTGGGAGGCTTTGAACTAATATCGAGGACCACACGATTTACTCCCTTAACCTCGTTAATAATGCGACTCGATATATTTCCGAGAAGATCGTGATCCAATCGTGCCCAATCCGCGGTCATCGCATCTACGCTCTCAACGATTCTCAATGCGATCACGTTGTCGTAAGTTCGTTCGTCGCCCATGACACCTACGGTTCTCACCGGCAAAAATACGGCAAAGGATTGCCAGACTTTGTAATACATGTCAGCCGCTTTCATTTCCTCCAAGAGGATCGCGTCAGCCTCCCTGAGGACCTTCAAATTTTCCCGTGTAATTTCTCCAAGCACCCGAACAGCAAGCCCAGGACCTGGAAACGGTTGGCGCCACACCACATTATCAGGCAATTCCAAACTTTTGCCCAGAACTCGTACCTCATCCTTGAACAACTGATTGAGGGGTTCGAGAATCTTGAGCTTCATCCGGTCAGGAAGGCCGCCGACATTGTGGTGACTCTTGATGAGAGATGCAGGATTTCCATCGATAGGGATACTCTCGATGACATCCGGATAGATCGTGCCCTGCGCAAGAAAATCCACTTCACCGATTTTCTCAACTTCCTCCTCAAATACTTCGATAAATGTATTTCCAATAATTTTTCGTTTTTGTTCGGGATCGGTTACGCCCTCCAATCGGTTAAGAAATTTGTCTGCCGCATCCGCCACCACTAAATTAATCTGGAAATGCTCTCCATAGAGCTTTTCCACGGCTTGTCGTTCGTTTTTCCGGAGCAATCCATTGTCTACGAACACGCAAGTCAGTTGAGGGCCAATTGCATCGTGAATAAGTTTAGCCGCAACAGAGCTGTCAACCCCTCCACTTAACCCAAGAATTACATGACTCTCGCCCACACGATCGCAAATGGCTGCAATGGAACTTTCGATGTAACTTTCCATCGTCCAATCGCCGGCGCACTTACACACCTCAAACAAATAGTTGCGCAGGATACCTGTTCCCTGCTCGGTGTGAAACACCTCCGGATGAAATTGTAGACCAAAGATATTCCGCTCGGGATCCTGTATGGCGGCAAAATCGCTATTTTCAGTTGTTGCAACGGGTTCGAAACCCTCCGGAAGCTCAGTAAGTTTATCTCCATGGGAATTCCACACCTGGATAGACTTTTGAATCCCTTTAAAGAGCAGGCTCTCACCGGTAATTTGAAGCCTACCTTTCCCGTACTCGCGCTCACTGCTGGGCTCGGCTTTTCCACCTAGCAAGAACCCGAGCAACTGAATCCCGTAACAGATCCCCAATACAGGCACACCAAGTTCAAAAATCGCGCGGTCCGGTAAGGGTGCGTTGTCGGAAAACACACTCGAAGGACCGCCCGACAAGATAATACCTTTGACTTCTTCGTCTTTCAGTTCCTGAGCCGTGGTGGAAAATGGGTACACCTTTGAATATACCTTACTCTCCCTGAGTCGACGGGCAATCACTTGCGTGTACTGAGAACCAAAATCTAAAACGGCAACAATCTCGGCCATGATCAGAATTCAAGATGAGTATTTTTAAATTGACAGCGTGGGCATGTCGATCGTTTCACCTCCATCTTTTTAGCATAAATCTTGCCGCATTTCACACAGTGAAAAACGGCCTTGGAACGTTCGGCCTGATAGAGGCTTTTATCCCGAAGGTCGTAATAGATCCAAAGGCCTAGGACAACGCCGATGCCAAGGAGCAGGTAAATCAGAAAGCCGTCAGCCAAGGTGATTGTAATCATCGTAAACACAAACGCGCCCGGATTTCAGGCGCATTGTAAATTGGTATGGTTAAGTAAGTATGCCTTCAGTGCTTATTTCTTGCTTTCGCCCTCCGAGTCTTCGGCTTCTTCTGAAGTTGCTTCCTCTTTTTCAGCATCTTCGTTGACCGCCTTTGCTTCCGCCTTGTCCTCGGCTTCTGCGGGCTCAGGGGCGGCCTCCGCTTCGGCCGGTTTCTCTGTCTCAGCAGCTTCGGGCTCCTCGGCAGCTACCGCTGCTTCAGACTTTTCTTCTGTGGCTTCCGCAACCTTCTTTTTGGCGGCCTTCTTGGCTTTCTTCTTCTTTTTCTTTCCGTAGCCTTCATCTGCGGCGGGGATCAGCTCGATTATTGCCATTTCTGCCGCATCGCCTACTCGCGTACCTATTTTATAGATACGGGTGTACCCACCCTGGCGGTCCTGAAATTCTTCAACCTTTTCGTTAAAGAGTATTTGTACCGCTTCCTTATTGCGAAGGCGGGAGTTGGCGAGACGGCGATCTGCCACGTTTCCTCGTTTAGCGAGAGTGATCAATTTTTCGGTAAAGGGCCGCAAAGCTTTTGCCTTAGCCAGTGTGGTCTTGATCCGGCCTTCCCGGATCAATGCACAAGCCAAGTTGGCCATAAGAGCCATGCGATGGGCTTTTTTGACCCCTAGTTCGTGTCTATGTTTTAAATGGCGCATTTGAGTAGCTCCCTAATCCGCTTAGTCGATTCGGGAATCGAGAAGGCGTTCATCAATTTTCATCCCTAAGGATAGTCCGAGCTGCTCCAATTTGGCTTTGATCTCGTTGAGCGACTTCTTGCCGAAGTTTCGGTATTTCAGCATTTCCTGCTCAGACTTCATAGCCAATTCACCGACGGTGGTGATGTTGGCGTTGTTCAAACAGTTGGCAGCACGCACCGAAAGTTCGATTTCGTTGACGCTCATGTTGAGCAGCCTACGCAGCTTGTTCTGCTCTTCGCTGACTTCGGACTCTTCACTTTCGAATTCGACGTCCTCTTCGCTTACCTTGTCGAATACATCGAGGTGATGCTTCAAAATGGAAATGGCATGTTTTAGCGCATCATCAGGAGTGATTCGTCCATCCGTTGAAACTTCCAAGATCAACTTGTCATAGTCAGTCATCTGACCGACACGGGTGTTTTCGACGCTGTACTTAACCAAGCGAACTGGGCTGTAAAGGCAGTCAATCGGTATTACGCCGATTGGATCATCTTCAGTCTTGTTCTCTTCACCGGGAACGTAGCCGCGGCCCACCTTGATTTCGATCTCGGCGAACACTCTTTGCTCCTTGTCCAAGGTGCAAATCACCTGATCGGGATTGATGATCTCGATATTGGAGTCCGGCTGTATGTCCGCCGCAGTAACCTCGCCCTCCTTCGTAACATCGAGCAACAATTTAACCGGCTCGTGCTTATGGTTTATGAGAAGGATCTTTTTGAGATTCAAAACCAAGTCGGTAATGTCCTCAACGATTCCATCTACACTTTGAAATTCATGGTCGACCCCTTCGATTTTAATCGAAGAGATGGCAGCTCCCTCAATGGAGCTTAGCAAAACACGGCGAAGTGAATTACCGATGGTGTGTCCATATCCGCCTTCAAAAGGTTCGGCAATGAACTTGGCATAGGTATCGGTTGCCGTATCTTCATCTTTGGTGAGCCGGTTGGGTATTTCGAATCTTCCTAAACGAGTGGCCATAAAACTACTGGAGGTGAAAGGTTAATTGATGCCGGCTTTAAGTTACCGGCTATAAAATTCAACAATGAGCTGCTCATTAATGCCTACTTCGATTTCATCACGTGTGGGCAGGCGATTAATTTTTCCTTTAAACGTATCTTCAGTTAGAGACGCCCATTCCGGGATGGTTCGGGCTCGGGTTTCATCCAGCGCACGCGTGGCAAGCTGCCGGGATGAGGTCGCATCCTTAACCTCTATCTCGTCCCCGGCTTCCACCTGGTAGCTGGGAATATCTACCTTCTGGCCATTTACCTTAATGTGGCCATGATTCACAAACTGACGAGCGCTAGATCTAGTTTTGGCGAGATTTATGCGATAGATTACGTTGTCCAGGCGGGTTTCCAACATTTGGAGAAATACTTCCCCTGTAACACCCTTGGCGCGTTTTGCTTGCTCGAAAGTACGGCGGAACTGTTTCTCGGTCATGCCGTAAGTATAGCGAAGCTTTTGTTTTTCGTTAAGGCCTATCGAATAATCACTTTGTTTTCGGCGCAATCGAGGTCCATGGACTCCGGGAGGATAACTTTTCCGTTCGAAAGCTTTATTAGGCGGGAAAATCGCCATTCCGAAACGGCGATTGATGCGGGTGGTTGGACCTGTGTAACGAGCCATACTACAAATTATGAAAGGATTAAACGCGCCTACGTTTGGGTGGCCGACAACCGTTGTGCGGAACTGGAGTTTTATCGACGATAGAAACAATAATTATACCAAGGGCTTGCAAGGCCCTGACTGCGGAATCTCTCCCGAGCCCCGGTCCTTTCAAGTGAACCTCCACCTCTTTAAGCCCGTGGGCCATGGCAGCCCGCGTGGCATCTTGAGTTACAACTTGGGCAGCATAGGCGGTGGACTTTCGGGAGCCACGGAAATTGCACTTTCCAGCACTGCTCCAGGAAATCACGTTCCCACGTTGATCAGTCACGGTGACCTTGGTGTTGTTAAAAGTGGCAACCACGTGGACAATGCCATGAGTAACATTTTTGCTGCCCTTAGCACGACGAATTTTGATATCACCCAGGCCGTCATCCAATAGGTCCTGGACGGTTGTATCTTCCTTATTTTCTTCAGCCTTGTCTTCATCTGAACCTGCTTCGCCTTTGGACGCGTCAGCTGGCTTTTTCTCGTCCTTTTTTTCCTCAGCTTTAGTAGACTCCTTCTTTTCTTTGGCCTTGGGAGCTTCCTCTCTCTGTTTTTCTACTTTTGGTGCTGCTTCTTTTGCTTCAGGCGCCTCGGTTTTTTCGGCTGCCTTTTCTTCTGCGGCCTCGTCTTTGGTTTCTTCCTTCGCTACCTTTTTGGCGGCTTTTTTGGCAGCCGCTTTCTTGGCG
>DDZZ01000059.1:0-46604 GCA_002346535.1 Opitutales bacterium UBA2995
AACCTGCTCCTGAAACGTGAACCAAAAAAGCCCTGAAGACTATGTGCCGTAAAGGAATTACCATGCTGTCGCTCTGAATGGTTCGCCAAAGTTTCCAAACTCAAAAAGAAGTTGTAAACTGAAACGAATTTCGAATTGCGCCAAGTGGATAATTTTAAATGAGGTTTATTTCCTGCTGTTGAAAATATTTTTATGACACCAGTACTTTATAGAGGTCGAATAGCCCCCTCCCCAACCGGATACCTACATCTTGGCCATGCAAAAACTTTCTGGAAAGCATTCGACCGCTGTCGGGAGGCTCAAGGCACATTGATCTATCGGGATGAGGATATTGACCTGCAAAGGTGTAAACAAGAATACTCACAAGCAGCCATGGCTGACCTGGAGCAACTCGGGATCCATTGGCAGGAGGGGCCCTATTATCAAAGCGAGCGCGTTGATAATTACCGGTCGTCAATGATAAAGTTGATCCGTTCCAAAAGCGTTTATCCATGCCGATATTCTCGAAAAACCATTGAAGAACACCCGGACGCCAAAAAAACACCAACTGGGGAAGTGATTTTCCCCAAGAGCCTGAGACCCAGGCAAAGTGAAATGATGGATTTCTTTGAAGAATCTCTCAACTGGCGTTTCCGAGTCCCGAATCAGGAAAAAGTTCAGTTCAAAGACTTAAATCAGGGACATCAATCCTTTGAGTGCGATCAAGAGTTTGGCGACTTTTTGGTTTGGAGAAAAGATGGCATGCCGGCCTACGAGTTGGCGGTTGTTGTCGACGATGCCGCGATGAAAATTTCCGAAGTCGTGAGGGGAGCCGACCTCCTCTTATCCACCGCCCGCCAAATATTGTTGTACGAGGCCTTGGCCGAAACGGCGCCAGAATTTTACCATGTTAATCTCGTGTGTGATTCCGAAGGGCATAGGCTGGCTAAAAGGAACGATTCCCTTGCGCTGAAAACCTTGTTCGCAGAGGGCCACGACTTCCAAAGCATCGCCGCCATGTGGAATCCTTCATGAGCTGCGTACACGAAGAGGCCCCTGGATTTCTCCAAGGGCCTAAAAAATCGGGAGGAGCTCGCCACACTCTCGTCCTTCACTGACATTTGGCACTCCACTTTCGCAGGTTGTCAGTTCCCCGACGCTATTCTTCCTGGCTGGGAAGCTATCGATCTCGTAGCAGGACCGCTTAATTAATTTCTCAATTAAGTTGTTGAGTGAGGCCTCTCAGCCTGGATTTTGGAATCTGCCGATTTCTCCACCCAGACACAGTTAGGAAATTATCCGCGCCGGTTTCATTCCCAACCTTCTTCCCTCGGGACGGCCTCCACTTTTGGCGGAGCGTTTGCCTTAGGGTACGGGTCTGGCCTCTTACCTCTCAGATCACTTTTTTATTCGCAGCCGGTCGCATTTTACTGCTTCCGATTAGGGCTTCTTGACTTGCCATGCCATTCAGCCCTTCAAGCGTTTTTCAGTCTTTTCTGCCTGATATTCCTATCGGCTCCAAGCATTTGCTTTTGCTCAACTTCATTTCGCCCCCTGACTAGTGGTAGTTATCGCATCCATTCTCAGGACACCCCTTTCTGAACTAGGTCGAAACCCCCTAGTCCGTCTAACTCGGTTCGCCTTTTGTTTCTTCGTTTCTGGCTCCCGCCTAACTCCGATTCGCAATTCCAGTCGGGTGCGACCCCTTCTGCCGGAGTTGGTGATATATGCCTTAGGTCCACTTGCGCTTTCCCAAGGAGCAAGGCCCGTCAGGTTTACCTTACTTTTTTTCCGAAGTAATCTTCGTTTTTTATCTCAGGAGTTCGTTTCCTCGCCCCTGTTCTATCAAAGAACTGACAAAAAGCATTAGGGCAACCATACCCCATGTCAATAAAAAAGTTTCATAAAGTGCTGATGTTCAGCAAGTAGTGAATACTTTGTTAATAAGTGTGTGTCAAATATAGCAACAGGGCCGCGAGGCCATGTTTTCAAGGCCTGAGATACCTATCTGCTGTGAATAACTCTGTCCGTCAGCGCCCTTGCGGGGTCGTTAATAACTCCCGGCCTAAAAAAAATTGAAACAATTTTCGATTTTCAGGTAAAATTTTTGAACCGGTTTAATCAGCCTGACGCGTTAAAATCACAGCATACATTTCGATGGCCTTCTTCGAGATTGTATCTAAACATAACAAAAGCTGTTGTCTTATGAGAAAACTAAGCCCCATCTTCGTGACGTTGATCATGTTGTTTGCAAAAGTTGCCAAAGCAAGCCCACTGGAAATAGGAGCCAATCTACCAAGAATCGAAGCAGTTCTCGATTCAGGTGAATCCAAAAACCTATCAGAGCGGGAAACTGATGATTACCTGCTGGTATACTTTTATCCCAAGGCCAACACGCCGGGTTGCATTAAACAGGCCTGCAGCCTGAGAGATGCTTACGAAGATCTCCTGGGCAAGGGGGTCACCATTTTCGGCGTAAGCAAAGACTCAGTGAAATCCCAGCAGTCCTTCAAAGAAAAGTACGACATCCCTTTTTCACTAGTCGCAGATTCGAAATCGAAAGTAATTAAAGCATTCGGAGTTCCCACGAAAGTGGGATTCGCAAATCGGCAAGCATACTTGTTCAAAAAAGGGAAGCTGGTTTGGCGCGACCTTGCAGCATCCACAGTAAAACAAGCAGAAGACATTTTGAATTTCCTGAATGAATAAAAATCCGTTCCAAGGTTTCAGCTCACCCTACCATTGTCTATGGCCACAAGCACAGTAGAAAACTATATCAAGGCAATTTACTTGGAGCGCCGCATGATTAAAGCCGATCTATTGCCGGTTGGGAAACTGGCTCAGACACTTAAGGTAGTCCCCGGTACAGCAACAACCATGGTTAAATCCTTAAGTGCAGCAGGTCTGGTAAATTATGAGCCACGGGTTGGAGTAAGCCTTACTGAACAGGGAGAAGTGTTGGCATTGCATGTATTGAGAAGGCATCGGCTGATTGAGCTGTTCCTAGTGAAAATTCTTAAAATAGATTGGTCCGAGATTCACAACGAAGCGGAACAATTGGAACACGTTATCTCTGATCGAGTATTGGAAAGGATAGATGCCCTGCTCGGATACCCGCAATATGATCCTCATGGAGATCCCATCCCTTCTGGCTCCGGAGAATTATTTGAACGCGATCTTCAAAACCTGGCGAACTGCCAAGCCGGAACTGAAACTACCATTGCCAGAGTACTGGATCAGGAATCCAATTTTTTGCAATTCGCAGAGCGAAATGGCCTGGTGCCTGGAAATTCAGTAAAAATTCTGAACCATGACGAGACGGCGAGTGCGATCGAGGTGGAAACTGCACCCGGAAAGACATTGACTTTGGGCAAACAGGCCGCCCTGAAAATCGAAGTCGAGTAGCCGGACGAAGGGGTCCTCAACTGGCTGATAAACGTGTGTTGATCGTCGACGATAATAACATCAACCGTAAACTTCTCTTGGCCCAAACGAAAGCATGGGGGCATGAATTCCGATGTCCATGAATCCGGCCCTGAAGCACTTGCGGAAATCATCAAAGGCGAAACCTACGATCTGGCGCTTCTCGACTACAAGATGGCTGGCATGGACAGAAGAGAATTGACCATGAAAATCCAAGAATTCAGAAGTTATCGTGAACTGCCGATGATCCTTTTAAGTTCCATTGGCAGCCTGTTGGATGAATACATCAGTAAGTATTTTGCCCAGATCCTGTCCAAGCCCATCAAGCCGGCCGCCTTGCACAGTGCAATGCTTTCGATGGTCGATCAAAGGCAAAAATGAGTCGTTCCCGACCTAACGCCTCAAATAAGCCAGGATTTTGCTTCAGAATACCCTCTGAAAATTTTGATCACTGGAGGCAATTCGGTAAATCAAAAGGTTGCTCTGTTGTTGCTAAAGAAATTGGGCTACACCGACCCCATCACCGTCGATATCAACGGAAAGGAGTGCTTGGAACTACTAAAAGAAGATAGCTACGACGTTATTTGGACATTCAAATGCCCGTAATGGATGGCCTGACGGCAACCCGAAAGATTTGCGAAAAGTACCCTGAGAATGAAAACCCGTGAGTTATAACATTCACAGCTGCAACCATGGGTGGCGATAAAGAAAGGGCCTTTAAGGAAAGGATGCACGATTTCATCACCAAACCGGTCAGAGCGGAGCGCCTGATAAAAGCACTCAAAAAGCGCCCATTGGCAACAAAATTAGGGGAAATAGCTGATCAGTATAAATAAGATGAGCCCCCGCCGGTGTATTAGGCGTGTGATAGCTGTTGGATTAAAGCATAATACTTTGACCAGCCGCAAAGCACGTTTTAAGCACATAAACCTCATCCATGATAAGTCGTTTTTTTATCCCCACCTTCGCCGTCCTTTGCTTTTCCCCAATCATGCGCGCTCAGGAATCAGTATTTCTGGACGTCAGTGAGGCGATTATCCAAGCTCTTCAACAAAATCTTAGCCTGAGAATTGAAGGCGTTGACGTCCTGAATGCCCAGGAAGAGATATTTGTCCAAGAATCAGTATTCGATACGAACATCTTTGCCTCGGGCACTCAAAGGGGAAGCCGTTCTGCCAGTTATCAAAATTCGGAGGCATTTCCAGCAACCCATAATAGCACAGTTCGTGCAGGCGTATCCAAGTTCCTGGATTCTGGGGCAGAAGTCCAGATTACGACCAATTATGCACGTAACAGTACAAGTGCATCCGCCCAGGCATTGAACCCTGCTCACGCTGGGGACCTAATCATGTCCCTGAGACAGCCCTTGCTTGAAGGCAGAGGGTCTTCCATTAATTTGATTCCCCTCCAACAGGCCGAGCTGGATTCCCAACGAGCTGAACTATTCCTTAAAGATACCGCGCTTCAAATAATGGAAAGGACCGAAAGCGCGTATTGGGACCTTGCATACGCACATGAGGCATACAAAGTCAGACTGGCTAGCCAAGAAGTAGCCGAAAAGCTTCTGGAAGAAAACCAAGAGCGGGAAAGAGTGGGCCTTGCCACCAACATTGACGTACTACAGTCCCAGGTGTTTCTTGCTACAAGTAAAGAGGCCGTCCTAAACGCCTCCAACCTTATCGATGACAGTCAGGACCTACTCTACCGGAGAATGGGGACAGAAAACTATCCCGAAGACCACGTATCCGTGGAACAACTACCAGATTTATCGACAGAAGAAATAGGAACCATCACTTCTCTATTAACAATTCTGGCCAACAATCCAAATTACCTTCAACAGAGGCTCAATATCAAGGCTTGGGAACTGTCAGTGAAAGCCAGTCGCAACAGAGCCCTGCCTCAAGTGGACCTTACTGCAGGCCTCGGCCTTTCGGGAATCGATGATTCTCCAACCGATGCGTATGGAAGTGCTTTGGAACGCGACGGCTACGATTGGTTAGCAGGAATAGAATTTCGAGTACCCTGGGGACAAAGGTCTGACAAGGCACGCTACCAGCAGACCAGAAACAATCTTTATCGGGAACAACTGCGGTTGGAAGACATCCAGCAGGATATTAAGGTTATCAACCGAGCCAACTGGCGAAACTGGGTAACGGGCATCGAACGAGTCCGGGCCACGAAACTGTCTCTTGACCTGGCTACGGAACAGTTCGACCGCGAACGCACCAAATATGAAAGTGGTCTCGCAACTTTTCGGGAACTACTCGAGGCGCGTGAGGATCAGGATGAGGCCAACCTTCGTTATTTAAGCTCGATTTTGGATGCAGTTAAGGCCGACATCGTAAATATGGCCCTGGATGCCTCCCTTCCGGAGCGGCATGGCCTATCTTGGGACTCAACGGCAAGTATAATACTGCCTCCAGAGCCAACAGAACAGCCCTAATAAAAAAGCTTAACGGCTGGGTTGCAAAAAATTGTATCGCTAAACGGTGAATTGCACAAAACTGTCTCGCAAACGGCTACGATTTGAACATTCTCATCCGACAACCTGCCTGATTCAGCTCCTAGCCCGTCCCGATTTTCTTTGACTCTGAAATACAAGCGTTTTGCTTAATCGCTTCGCCTTCAGAATCATGGCCAATATCTCAAAAGCATACGATCCCAAAGCGGTTGAAACCAAATGGTACGAGGCTTGGGAAAAACAAGGCGCCTTCAAAGCCAGACAAAACGATTCCAAAAAACCGTTTTGTATCATGATTCCGCCTCCCAACGTCACTGGTATGCTCCATATGGGCCATATATTGAACAACACGCTTCAGGATATGCTGATTCGCCGGGCGCGCCTCGAAGGCAAAGAAGCCTTGTGGCAACCGGGGATGGACCATGCAGGAATTGCCACGCAAACCAAAGTTGAAACAGAGATTCGCAAAGACGGTTTGCACCGCCGGGACCTGGGACGCGAAAAATTTCTTGAAGAGGTGTGGCAATGGAAGGAGAAGCACGGCGGAATAATCCTTAAGCAACTCCACAAACTAGGAGCCTCTTGTGATTGGGACCGCACAGCATTTACTCTGGATGATGGCTACCAACGAGCCGTTCTGACCGCTTTTGTAAAACTTTACCACCGTGGATACATATACCGAGGCTTGCGTATTAGCAACTGGTGCCCCGCCAGCCTCACAGCGTTAAGCAACGAAGAGGTCATCATGAAACCGCAGAAAAGCAAGCTGTGGAAAATGCGTTACGAACTCGCAGAACCGACAACAGCGATAGATGGCTCACCGATGACTCACCTCGAAATTTCATCAACTCGCCCTGAAACCATCATGGGCGATACTGGAGTTGCTGTTCATCCTGAAGATGACAGGTATAAACACCTGGTCGGCAAATTTGTTTACCGGCCTTTCCCTAAGGCCAAAATTCCTGTTGTCGCCGATGCGGCAGTTGATAAGGAGTTCGGCACGGGTTGTCTAAAGGTGACCCCTGCTCACGACCAGGTGGATTTTGAAATAGGTCAGCGCCACAACCTTCCAGTGGTCGATGTCTTCAACCCCGATGCGACGCTCAACGAACACGCCGGAGAACCTTTTGTGGGTATGGGCCGTTTCGAAGCCCGAAAAGTAGCAGCTCAAATGCTCGAAGATCAGGGTTTGATTGTCGAAGTGGAAGACTATGAAAACAACGTCGGTTTCTCGGAAAGAGCGGACGTTCCCATTGAACCGCGCCTCACAGAACAATGGTGGCTGCGCTATCCGAAGGTAGAGGAAGCCAAACGGGCTGTTCAATCTGGTATAATCAACTTTCATCCTAAACGTTGGGAAAACGTTTATTTGCATTGGCTCAATCATGGTCAGGAAAACCAGATCGATTGGTGCCTGAGTCGGCAACTATGGTGGGGCCATCGCATTCCAGTCTGGTATAAAAAAGGAATCGAGCGCTCCCAGATAGACCTGGAAAACCCTGACCACCTCCATGTATCTGTAAAAGGCCCGGAAGATCCGGAAAATTGGGAACAGGATGAGGATGTGTTGGATACCTGGGCCTCGTCCTGGCTGTGGCCCTTTGCCACCCTCAGTTGGCCCGATGAATCGGAATCCGCAGGAAAAGACCTGAGCTATTTTTACCCCACCAACGTTCTGGTTACGGGATTTGACATAATCTTTCTCTGGGTAGCCCGAATGATCATGGCAGGTCTTGAATTTATGGGTGAGGCAAAGGAAACCCTCGCCGATGAGGAACTTAAGGAGCGCATTCCATTTCGGGATATTTATATAACAGGTCTTATTCGGGACAATCAGAGGCGCAAAATGTCCAAGTCGCTCGGCAACTCACCGGACCCTCTGGATCTAATCGAAAAATACGGAGCTGATGGAGTCCGCTTCGGCATAGTCAACATTGCACCTAGCGGTCAAGATATCTTGTTTACAGAACAGCGCATCGAAATTGGCCGGAACTTTTGCAACAAATTGTGGAATGCCTGCCGGTTTCGCCATATGAGTGGCCCCAGCTTCGAAAATGATTCATTAGAGGCAATTCTCGGCCGTATCGACTGTACCCTTTTTGACCACTACGATCATTGGATCTTACATCGTCTTCTCGAATCCAATCAACAACTCGAGGATGCTTTTGCTTCGTTTGAGTGTCATCAAATTACGCACATTTTATACGATTTCTTCTGGCGCGATTTTTGTGATAAATACGTTGAAGTTTCCAAATCGAAACTGAAACAAGAAGGTTCCAAGCAAAACGTGTTGGCGATCCAGGATCTGGTCATACGCCAGCTACTTCTCATGCTGGAACCGCTCATGCCATTTATAACAGAGGAGCTATGGCACCTGCTCGGCTATTCGAAGGATACAGCATTGTTGCAGGATACCCCCATTGACACTTCTGCTCAGTTGAAGGGAAGCTTCACCGCCAGGAGTATACGAGTTGATGAGGATGCCGCGTCCGAGGTCAATCGGCTGGAAGATTTTGTTTCCAAATCACGAGCCCTCAAAGCTGAATTCAATCTGGGAAGCAACCGCGATGTGTCCCTATTCTTCAAAGGATCCGATCATGACGCGGCTCTCATAACAAATAACCAAAACTCACTGAAGAAACAAATCGGCGCCCAAAGCCTGACCTTCATCCTCGAAGACAAGGACCTGCCAGCCAGCGTGACAGAAATTGGGACAGTCTATCTGGACCTCACAACATCGGTGGATACCGAAGCCGAAAAAGACCGCCTGCAAAAAGAACTGCAAAAACTTGCCAAGGCGATCGCCGCAGGAGAATCCAAACTCAAAAACGAAAAGTTCGTGAACAATGCTCCCCAAGCAATCGTCGAAGGGGCCAAAGCCCAATTGCAGGAGTCTATTCATAAAAAAGAAGAGCTGAAAAATTTGTTGGCCCGTCTCGGCTGAACGGGAAAATTCAACGCACTATCAATTTTTCGCTCTTTTTCCGAAGCTATTATGAGTCCCAACTCCAAAACCTCACACCCAGCTAAACCAAAGCAGCTGTAACCCGATTGGCCAGCGGATCATGTAAAACTCCATCGAAGCGCACGCAGTGAGACAGAGGAATTGGCTGCTTCCATGTTGTAGTATTCCCGCTATCCTCCTCTTCATTAAACGTTTTCTTTACCTTTGCCTTTGTCGTCCACCTGATTTTGTGTAATCGCGATCCTCTTTGATCTAACTTATTAATATATGAAAAGGAATCGCTTAGGATACAGTGGTATTGTCGTTTCTGACATGTGCTTGGGAACGATGACATTCGGATCAAGCTGTGATGAGGCTGCGGCCTTTCGTATCATGGATGGCGCCGTAGACGCCGGTATCGACTTTTTCGATACTGCAGAAATTTATCCCGTTCCGCCTAAAACAGAATGGGTTCATGAAACAGAGGCAATTGTGGGGCGGTGGCTAAAAACCAAACCACGTCATTCCGTGATCATAGCGACCAAGGTAGTCGGATCCTCACACACTTGGTTTATCCCTCCTGTTCGGGAAGGGAAAACGGCGCTCGACCGTCATCACATTCGAACCGCGGTAGAAGGAAGTTTGCAGAGGCTGCAAACCGACTACATCGATCTCTACCAAACACATTGGCCGGACCATGGATCGGGATATGAGGAAATGCTCGGTGTTATGACCGAGCTCGTTAAGGAAGGAAAGGTGCGAATCATTGGCAGCAGCAACGAATCAGAATGGGGCACCATGAAAGCCCAGGCTGTTGCCGAACAAAACGGATACACGCGTTACCAAACTATTCAAAACAACTTTTCCATTAATAACAGGCGTTTTGAGGATGCGCTTGCAGATATCTGCAGAAGGGAAAAAATAAGCCTCCTTCCATTTTCTCCATTAGGAGGGGGAGTGTTAACTGGAAAATACAATGACGGCAAAAGGCCGACAGGCGCCAGATTCACACAATACATTGAACAAGGAGATGGCCGGCAAAAGGACATGGTCCAACGATTTATGAATGAGAAATGCCTGGCAACGACAGCGGATTTGGCAGCGGTCGCTGAAAATGAAGGTGTTACCCTGCCTCAGTTGGCGATTGCCTGGTCTAAACAGCACGACTTTGTCGCCTCTACCATTTTTGGGGTGAATACTATAGAGCAATTGGAAGAAAACTTGCAGGCCGCCGACATAAACCTGTCGCAGGACGCCCTTTCCGAAATAGACCAAATATCGACTAGATACCCCTACCCAATGGGATAATTTGTTGTGCCGGTCACTAAACATTAAGGATAAGTTATCCCGTGTGCTAAACCAAATAATGTCCCCTAAAAATTGAATTCCCCAGAAGCAACGTAGCCTTTATAGTAAATATTACGCTTAAGCCAACAAACAGAATTAAATCGGCCGGCGATTGATCTGGACAAGAACCGGGAGGTTTAACACCCAAAAAATTCCTTTTTTTTAGGATCTCCACAATGCCTTGTTGCTGTAAAAAATGTATTCCTGAGTTCTATGAAGTCTTTCCAATCACTAACCGTTAGCATCCTGCTTTGTTTTCCAATTAACTTAAATGCAGGGAGCAAGCCGAACATACTTTGGATTTCCTTTGAGGATCGCGGGGCGCATTTTGAAACGCTCTGCGCCAGGGTGATTTGTCACCATTTCTCCATCCGCGCCGCTGAGCTATCAGAATATATATCGTTTGATTTACCGGATCTGCCCAGCTTTGGGTGGTGTAGGCACCACCGTGACCAAGCGTTCCGGGATTCATCATTTCTGTGACACCTTGTGGCTCCTTAACCGCCTGAAATTTCAGCTTCCAGCTCGTCCAAGCGGTAAATCCGGTTTCGATTTCGCAGGCTTGCGTTCGGGTAAGCCCATAACCAGAGTCCTCTGATAACAACCTGCTTCCATTCCAAATACCGCCATTCAGCATCATTTGGTAAAGTTTCCGCATATCGTCCGCAGTCGAAAACAAACCTCCTCCGGGCTTGACCGTTCTCTGGGTATCCCAGAGGGGGCCATTGGCAAAAAGCACATGAATCTTGGTCAATTTTGAAGTAGTCTGCGGAGTCAACTAATTCAAGGGTTGACCTCTTCCTGCCAAAGTCAGACTTCCGCGCTCTTTTGCCAGAGGTCACGAAGCACCGTTAGGTCCTTTTTGATAGCTTTGTAGACCTGCTTTTTGGGGATCGAGAGCTCGCGGTTTCCACGATTCGCACCACCCAAATCGTACTCGCAATGCAAGGTCACCACAGGATGTATTTCCAATTGGCGAAGCAATTTAAAATAGCCGACAAAATCTACCATTCCTTCGCCAATAGGTGTATTCATAACTGAATACTTTCCTGACTGAGGATGCTTGGCCCAGGTAAAGTCTTTTACAGCAATGGTCGACATGGAATCTTTCAACCATTTCACGCCGTTGCCCCAAGCACGCCCCCCTTCAACCACCGCATGACGAATATCATACTGGCAACCCGTCCATAGCGGATTGAGCCCTTCAAGCAAATAGACGATATCTGTAATATAAGCTCCGACACCGGTCCCGGAATGGTTCTGATAGGCCCCATGGATACCGTGCTCTTCGTGCAGCTCGGACAATCCTTCGATGTCTTTTTTGCATCTATCCAAATTTTCCTTCCATGTCTTATCCTCCTCAAATTTGTAATAACCCATTCGATAGTACCGGAGTCCTTGGTTCACTGCGGTATTGATTACATCAAGGTTCAGCGGATTGGTCGCATTCGTGACCGCAGTAGTCATCATGATCGAAAGCAAGCCACGATCACTCAAGGCCTCGACTGCCTTGGGCAAGTCCTCTTCCACCTTCTCCGGTTCCACGTGCCCACCGGGACGTACCGTCAGGTCCACCCCGTCAAATCCAAGATCCGCGGCCACCTTGGCCATCTGCGGATATTCCAGAAACTGCAGGTGTTTCGAAAATAGATGCACCGACAACGGACGCGTCCACACCGGACGGTGATGCTGCGCATGCGCTTTCTTGGAGCCCAACCCCAAAGACGATAAGGCTGCCAATTTTGCAAAACGACGACGATTCA
Source organism: Opitutales bacterium UBA2995 (assembly GCA_002346535.1). Taxonomy (GTDB): domain Bacteria; phylum Verrucomicrobiota; class Verrucomicrobiia; order Opitutales; family UBA2995; genus UBA2995. The sequence goes on from DDZZ01000059.1 coordinate 11,918, forward strand.
TATTAATAGAGTCGGCTACTCTAAAGGGTTAGGCTAGCTTATGTAAATTGCGAAACCCCATCGAAATACGTGCCAACTAAAAAATTGACCCCCTATAGTGCTGAAGCCTTCGCCTGGGGCCCTAAAAAAGGGCCAAACGTTGAATTTTAACATCATATCGACTAAAGTGCGGCGACTTTGGCTTGGAGTTCGCGGGATCCTATTTGGGGCGTTACTTTCTTGAGCATGCCGTTGATTATTTTGCTTTTCTCTTCCTCGCTCCGGCGGGATAAAAACAAGAGGCGGTATAGATCTTCTTCATCGGCTGTCACCGACAAGGTCTGAAGGGCTTCCCGGACCAGATGCATATCCTCTCCATTGACTATTCGGAAAAGACGATTTTTTGCATTCGGAACGTTGCGGTAAGCCATGGCTTCAATTGCCAAAGCTTTATTGTCTGCCGAATCGGAGTTGAAGAGCGTGGAAATGGCACTGTTCATGGCACTGCCAGGAAATCTGGCGATAGCATAGGTGGCAGCCTGCTTAAGCTCCTTGTTATCACTTGAAAAATGGGCGAGCAGCAGATCAATCGATTTTCCAGTTCCATAAACGCCCAGTGCGCGGAGCGCTTGGACTTGAACGCCCGCACATCCAGAATCAATGGCTTTGTGAGCCAGGCCTTCGGCCCCCTTTCCTTCGAAGCCCGACAAATTGTTCAACAAAATCCGCCATTCATCGTTGCTAAAATTCTCCACTTCACTTCGCACGATATAGCCTTTATCCTTCGATAAGGCGATGCGCATTGCATTTGCTCGTAAATCCGAATCTCCATCCGCAAGTGATGAACGAAGCAAGTTATCGGACTGACTATGGCCCCGATCGACGAGCTTTACCAGGGCTGCTTGGCGATTAGGACGAACTCCTGCATTCTCATAAACCGATAGGAGGAAGTTATCGGATACGGAATCGGCGCGCAGCAGTTCATTTTCGATGAGGTTCTTGTTGAAGCCAGAAGAACCCTTCTTATAGGCGCTCTCTAGTGCTTTCACAGAGCCACCATCACCCAACAGTGACAAAGCCAGTACCGATTCTTTGGCATAAACAGTATCGCTCGACTTAAGCCCAAGCCGGAAATAGCCGGCGTTTGAACTCTCTCTTCGATTGGCCAATGTACGCAGATAGTTCTGCCGATCATCCGTTTCCTTAGCGCCCTTTATCAGTTTTTTGAGGACCGAAGATACATTATCTCCTTGGATCTGCTCCAGAGCCTGTCGTCCAGCTTCGGCAATGAGCGCATCTTTACCCGTAATTACCTTAGCAAGCGGTTCAACAGCATCGGAAGTACCGACCCGTGCCAAGTCGCGAACTATATATTTCTTGGCCTCTCGAGAAACTCCATTCTTAGAAAGGAAATTCAACAATTGCCTGGTTACGTTAGCAGCACCGTTCTCGACGCCGGGAGCGGTACCGTCCGCAACATATTTGGCCAATTCGCGGCGAGCCTCGTATTGCAAGGCCGGATCTTCTTCGTTAAACCTTTCAATGATGCCTGCCAGCGGGGAGCCATGATGCATGGACCAAGCCACTGCCGCAAGGATCAGCCAAAGAAGCGAGCAACTAGAATAACGCAAACCCCGATTCATAAAATCACTGTGTATCGAAATTTAAGCTACACCAGTTGGCAATAAGGTGCGCGGCGGGGGCGCGTTTTCCACATAGCGGCCCGATCATCTCCAACGATATGCTCGGTTTCAGGATTCCAATCGATGGGTCGGCCAAGACGTTCGCAAATGCCGGCCAAGTGGCAGATCGTCGCGGTCCTGTGCCCTACTCCAACATGGCAAATCGGCTGGCTTCGGCTCCGAATTGCATTCAACCAATCCAGCCGATGGTCATTTGAGACGTAGAGTCTTTGGTCTGATATACTGAAAACATGATTTCGCAAAGATGCAGGGTCGGTATCAATCCTTCCGCCCCGGCTTACAAGGACTTCGCCCTCCTCACCGATGAAGCGAATCATGTGCCCCAGGCCTTCATAGCCACGAATGATCTTGGTGCCATCAGCGTACATGTAATACTGATACGGCTCGCCTTGATAACCCTTTGGCACGAAATGTGTCGGCCCGGATTCATCCTTGCCGAGAGCCCATTGAATAATATCGTAATGGTGGGCTCCCCAGTCACCATTCTTCCTGGAACCATAGTCCCAGAAGCGACGCCATCCTCCGCCGTAGTCGCCTTTAATACGGTCAATGTTATAGGGTTCCCAAGGGGCCGGTCCCAACCATCGGTCGTAATTCAACCCTTCAGGAATAGGTGTTTCAGGGTACTGGGTGGGAGGAGGGAAACTTCCTAACCGTACCGCAATAGCGTGAACTTTCCCGATATAACCATTGCGTACCAGTTCGGCCGCCTTGCGGAAGGCCCAGTCTGAACGTTGCTGGCTGCCTACCTGAAGGACTCTCCCATAACGTGCACCCGTTTCTTGCATGACCTTGCCCTCTTCAATGGTAAGGGTCATTGGCTTTTCGACATAGACATCTTTGCCGGCCTTAAAGGCATCGATGGCAATCTTGGCGTGCCAATGATCGGGCGTCCCGATCACGACGGCGTCCAGGTCATCTCTGGCCAAAAGATCTTCGTAAAACTCATAGGTAGGCACTCTCTCCCCTTGAATGGATTCCACATTGGCATTGGCTTCCTCGAGCATCCAGGTTTTCACGTCGCACAAACCCGCAACCTGAACATGATCTGCACCTGCATGGTAGGCACGATGCCCTTTCATGATATTTCCATTTCCAATTAGGCCGACATTTATGCGGCTGTTTGGAGACGTATTAGCCCCGCCAGATCCGAGCACCGAGGAGGGCACGATCATGGGAGCCGAGATAGCAGCTGCTCCGAAAAAAGACTGTTTCAGGGCCGTTCTACGGGTAATCTTTTTCAAAATCCTGGGGCTTTGGGTAGTATGGTTGATCAAAAGAATGGTAAGCTTCCTTTTGCTTTTTAGCAGCAAGGCTCTTTTTTTCTTTGTAGACGCGATTTCAATCGGTTCCAATCGAAAATGCAACCAGAAGTATTTGTAATTCCCAAGGCCTACAACGTCCGGCTTTTCCGCTGAACTTCTCTTCTCTAATTAAATCCACTAGCGATACACCAATTAGCGCTGCGCCTTTTGGATTCATCACCGTGGTTGAGGTGAGCTAAACTGGGCCGTTTGAAAAGTTCGTTTGGGCCACTAGAGAGGACCCTCCACGAATGGCTCTCCGGCGAGGAATACCTCGACCGCGAGCAACTGTGGCCTTTCACCGAAGCCCGAGTGGTAACCGGCGACTGGCGCTGGAAGTACAACAACATCCGCCCACACAGATCCTACGGCTACATTAGCCCAAGGAAGTTCGCTCAGCGGTTAAACCAAGAGAAATCAGAACAAGGCTCCGAATAAACTCAGCCTCCTTGCGCCAGAACCTTGAGCTCCTATACAACCTAAAAACATATAATCATAACCTCCAGGCTAACGAATCACGTGGCACCGCTTGGGAACTCGATCATTTTCCAGGCGCACCTAGACGGGCCAAAGCCCAAGGTTCGGACCCACGAACACATTCGCAATGAGATAGCCCAACAAAAACGGAAACTTCAGCTTTTTAAACAGCAATGCTGCCACCATGGCCCCTGCCATTACCCAAGCTATACGGAAGATTAATAAAACACTTATCGTCGAAATTGGCAAAGCTGTGATGCAATTCCTTATCAGGGGCTTTGAAGATTGCCATAAAAGGGTTAACCTTTTTCCATTTTCAGTTCCTATCACCCCAAAACAATTTTTAAACACAGTGATTATGACACTAAAAAAATCATTTCCCTTAAGTTTCCTAGCCACACTCTTGGCAGGCTTATTTCTCAGCGCCACTTCACATGCCGAATGGGTAGATTTATTTGACGGAGAAAGCCTCGACGGCTGGGAGGCCAAAAACGGTTGGGCCGAATACCGTGTCGAAGATGGAGCCATTCTGGGCAAGAGTGTGCCCAAGTCACCCAACACATTCCTTACTACTGGTGAGGTATACGGCGATTTCGAACTAGAGCTGGAGGTCAAAGTTGATGAAGGGCTCAATTCGGGCATCCAATTCAGAAGCCTTAGTTTTCCGGAATACCGCGAAGGTCGGGTCCACGGATACCAATACGAATTGGACACAGCGGAACGACGCTGGACCGCTGGTATTTATGACGAAGCGCGTCGTGGCTGGTTGTACCCAGTTGATCTAAACCCTAAGGCAAAAAAACTCTACAAACAACGCCAATGGAACAAAGTCCGCATCGAGTGCGTGGGCAACTCGATCCGCACGTGGTTGAACGGCGAACCGGTCGCTCATTTGATCGACGATCTGACCTCAAAGGGTTTCATTGCACTGCAGGTTCATGGAGTCGGGAAAAAGACCAATATCATAGGCAAAGAAGTTGCCTGGAGGAATATCCGCATTAACACAGATATCAAGAAGCCCAGCGAAGGCAAAGGCCTCTATATCCGCAATTTGATACCTAATCACGTTTCAGCCAACGAGGCAGCCAAAGGCTGGAAACTGCTCTGGAACGGAACGAATCTCGATGGATGGAGAAACGTGGGGAAAGAGACCGCACCACAACAAGGATGGACGATCGAAAAAGGCGAGCTGACTATCCAATCCACTCCGAAGGGACAGAAAAAATCCGGTGGAGATATCGTCACCCGCAAAAAGTTTTCCGCCTTCGAACTCGATTTCGAATTCAAGCTGACTCCAGGTGCGAATAGTGGTTTGAAGTATTATATTATGGAGCCCGGCACTTCTGCGCTCGGACTTGAATACCAGATACTTGATGATGAAAAGCATCCGGACGCAAAAATGGGAGCTGCCGGAAATCGGACCTGCGCATCGCTCTACGATCTAATTCCATCAAAACGCGTTGTTTCCACCCGCGGCGTCCCGGTTAATGTTGGCAGCTGGAATCACGGTCGCGTGGTCGCCCGTAGGAATGGTCGCATTGAACACTGGCTGAACGGATTCAAGGTAGTGAGTTACTCTCGCGGCGATAACATATTCCGAGCTTTGGTTGCTCGCAGCAAGTTCGAAGGAAAAGAAGGCTTTGGAATGGTTGAAGCAGGCGGCATTTCTCTCCAAGACCACAAAGACAAGGTGAGTTACCGGAGTATCAAGATACGCGAAATTTAATTTCGGTATTGAAAATGGGCACGAGGTTTCGCGTTTAGCTGTGCAGACATTCCTGAATCGCGGCGTAAAGCTGCTCCTACAAATCGCATGTGTTTTGATACTTGCTCAAGTTGGAGTATTAGCAAAACCAAACATACTGCTGATACTTTCTGACGACCACAGTGCCTCTCACCTGGGAGTGTATGGAACGACGGATGCCGTCACGCCCAACCTCGATGCGTTTGCAGCGGAAGGAGTAAGGTTCGACAGAGCTTACACGACAGCTCCTCAATGCGCGCCTTCCCGAGCGTCCATATTTACAGGTCGATCGCCGGTCGCGTTGGGGGTCACGCGATTCACACAACCAGCCCCAAAGCATTTCCAGTTCTTCACCGATGTACTTCGAGACAATGGTTATTTTGTCGGCCTAACAGGCCGCTATCATCATCTGCGAGGAAAAATGAGGCCCCATCCCGAGGTGATGAAGCAAATGGAGGAGTCGGGTTTAATTTATATCGAAGATCGATTCGATTATATTCATGTAGAGAACACAAAAGGTGAAAGCGGCCTGAGTAAGGTTGCGGGTTCATTTACGGATTTTCTGGATGCTGAGCCTGACGGAGCTCCTTTTTTTCTATATTACGGTTTTAACCAGCCTCACCGTGGATGGCCAGAAGAGGTAAGGGGAATTGATTTCGATCCAGGCAAGCTAACGTTGCCCTTCCGCTTCCCCGATCTACCCGAAGTTCGGGAAGACTACCGACAATTCTTACTGTCGGTCTACGAGTTGGATCTTGGCTTTGGTATCTTAATGGAGGCCCTCGAAAAGAGAGGCCTCAAGGAGAATACGCTGGTGATCTTCATGGGAGACAATGGCGAGGCGCTTTTGCGAGGTAAGGGAACTTTGTTGAATCACGGTTGCAATGTGCCACTTGTAATTCGATTTCCGGGTGTCACACAAGCAGGCAGGATCTCGGATGCGTTGATTAGCGGCGAAGATATATCAGTCACGATTCTCGAAGCGGCGGGGTTACCCATACCGGATTCGATGACCGGCATCAGTTTCTTCCCTGCACTCAAAGGCAAGACTTATGATGAACGCAAACTGGTATTTACCGAACGAGGGACTCACGGTTCCAGCTTACCGACGACGACACAACATTTGGACCTTTCCCGCGCGGTCACCACCCATGATTATTCCTTGATCTACAACGCCCTGTATCAATTGCCCTATGCTCCTGTTGATATGGACGGAAGATTTGCCTGGACGGCATTAGAAAGAGCGCAGGCAGCGGGCAAGCTGGATCCTGTTCATGAAAAAATGTATTTCAGCCATCCTAGGCCACTTTTTGAGTTGTACGATTTGAAAAATGATCCTCACCAGATCAATAACCTCGCAGGTACCAAAGAGTTTGAAGGTCTGCAATCGGAACTCATTATCACCCTAAGTAAATGGATGGTCCGTGAAGGCGACTATCTGCCCCTGCCCTTGTTTCGAAGGAGATAACCCCCTGTTAAACTGATGAAGAATAAAACCACCCGATTGAACCGCCGGTCCGTTCTGGCAACATCCGCTGCCGCATCTACGATGCTGAGGCGGGCAAACTTCTCTTCATGGTTGGTGAAACGGCGGAAAACTTTGGACGAGCCAGCTTGTTTCTAGAATACCTTGGACGGAGTGTTCATTGCAGGTCGGTGGAGTCCGGAGTCACTATGACGCTGATCAACAATCAGTTAGCCGGCCTCGCTTTGGATCTTGGAGAATGGGTGCGCCTCAGCCCCTTGCAGCGTTGGTGCAACAGACAGCTCCGGATCCGCGCACTTAAACGGGGATGGGGCGACAAAGACACCACTATTATTGCCAAAGTTCTGGAAGAACTGGCGGAAGAAGAATTGGGCTTCGAAAAATAAGCCCGAGCTCTTATTCAGGTTGGTACGGATCCAATAAACGGAAGATACGGGTTTTTTTCAGCTTTGCGAAGCTAGGCAGGCCATTCTCGTATGGAACGGGAATCTCGCCCTGGATCAATGGCGTGGCATATTTAATGAACTGAAAGTTCATACTTGTTCCATCTTCATTAATCCAACCTACCGGCAAAGCCTTTACGCCATTCGCTACCTCGCTCAAGTCAGTGAGACCTGTTTCGCATACATAGTGATCGGCCTCGCCACGAATCAGAGTAACCATTTTGTCCGTTACCCCTTCGAGCGCGGCTTTGACAGCAGCCTGTCCGACCATAATTGCCTCATCGCAATCAGTCTGTGAAGCATGAGTTGCAGCGGCGCGCTGGCTTGTCCCAAATTTCGCAGTGCGTGCCTTGATGCCCAACCGCCTTTCAATTTGCTCACGCAGGAAATCACCTGCCCCGCCCAGTTGGCCGTGCCCAAAGGCATCGGTGGCCGAGGAGCTGGCGTGCACATAATTACCATCTGCGTCAACCAGCCCTTCGCCGCAAACGATCATGCAGTAGCGTTCCTTGGAAAGCACACGTTGAACATCGGCAAGGAATTTTTCAGGGCTGAAAGCTATCTCAGGAAGATAAATCAGGTGGGGCGGATCGTTTGGTTTATCGCGCCGTTTAGCTAATGAAGCGCCAGCAGCAATCCAACCCGCATTGCGACCCATCACCTCAAGAATGGAAACCAAGTCTCCTTGGCCCATCGCAGAATTGTCGCAAGCCATCTCTCGAACGAGCGTTGAAATGTGCTTAATTACGCTTCCGTAGCCAGGACAGTGATCGGTCGCGACCAGATCATTGTCGATAGTTTTCGGGATGCCTACTACACGAAGCTCGTATCCTTTTTCCTGAGCAAGTTTTGAAATCTTATCAGCGGTGTCCTGGGAATCATTTCCGCCAATGTAGAAAAAGTATCGAATGTTGTGAGCTTCAAAAACCTGCAGGACGCGCTCAAAATCAGTGGCTCTTTTTAGTTTGTAACGACAAGTTCCGAGAGCCGCCCCTGGAGTGTATTCCAATCCGCGAATCGCTTGCTGCGACTCGTTAGCCAAATCGATGATGTCTTCATTGAGCACCCCCAAAATCCCATTCAGGCCGCCGTAAACCTCCTCGATACATTCGTAATTAAGCGCTTCATTGACTACACCCGCCACACTCGCATTGATCACTGCGGTGGGACCTCCAGATTGGGCCACCAGACAATTTCCAGTTAGTTCAGACATCAGCTATTTCAAAGATTAAACGAGCAAGTTAGATTTCCAGGTTCAACCTTGGCAATCTTTTAGACGCAGGACTGGAAAATAAAAATTTCTGGAATCAAATTGGCCTAATCATAAGGCATCCAGAAATTGAAGACGTACGAAGAATGGATGACTCCCGTCAGGAACCGTGATCGTCGCAAACACATCCTCAAGCAGTCTTCACCTCCGCTTCCGCCAGTTGAAACTGAGGTAATCAAAATATTTTCCATCCTGATTATCAGGTACTCTGTCTGATCACCCTCAATTCGTCGAACCCTCAGAAAAGCTTGCGGAATATGTTCACCGACCGCACACGCTTCCATAAGTTTGGGAGCAGATTTATCTAATTCTTTGACGCAGGTGAAATCCTGAAAGCTGACCCTAACGGGATCACCGCCACCCTATTGATGAGTGGTGCCATCGCTCGACAGACCTCAAGACCAGGAGAGTACATCGGATTCATCTTTGTGGCGGTCATCTTTAGCTTCGTCTTTAATATCTCCGATTTAAATAAAGGCGAAGCTGTTTAGCGCATTAGTAATGCCGAACACTATTATAATAACGGTACATAACAATCGGCAAAGGCAGGTAGCTGAGCTTTTCATGCCCCGAAAAAATCAATCTAGGTATCCCGCGTAAAGACAGAAGAGGATCCCTGCCGGCGAAAGCCGAGGCTTCGTCCACTTTTACAATATTTTACCAGGTTGGTAACGAGCTGCGTCCGGGTATTTTTTGGATAAGGCGGCAATCTTTTGGTATAAAGATTCCACTTGATGCGTTGCCATGCCCGATAAACGGACCTCGTCTTCGAAGATGGCTTCCAGTTGGCTTTGGTCCAATGGAATCCTGTCATCATTGGCTAATCGAGAGCCCAGATCATTGGTTTGATTGACCCCGGAACGAAGGTCGCGAATGGTTGCGACGGCGTGTTCCTTGATCGCTTCATGAACTGACTCACGGCCTGCTCCGGCTTTGACCGCCTCCATCATGATGGTTGTGGTGCCAAGGAATGGGAAATACTTTTCGTTTTCCAATCGGATCACTTCTGGGAACGGTTCCATCTGACCGACGACCGTATGGAAAGTTTCCAATTGTCCATCCAAAGCAAAGACGGAATCCGGTAATGCAATACGACGGACCACCGAGCAGGATACATCGCCTTCATTCCACTGGTCACCAGCCAGTCCGGCGGCCATATTTAAGTAGCCATTGAGGATTGTATGAAAACCGTTGATACGCTCGCAGCTGCGACTGTTCATCTTGTGTGGCATGGCGGATGAGCCGACTTGTGCTTTGGCAAACCCTTCGCCGGCCAATTCGTGGCCGGCCATTAGTCGGAGCTGTTTGGCAAAATCGCTTAGCGCGGAGCTGATTTGGAAGAAAGTCGAAATTGTATCGAAATCTAAACTACGCGGATACACCTGCCCCACATTCGTGAATACATTTCTGATTCCCAAATGCTTTACGACCTTTTCTTCCAACTCGCCAACCTTCTCTTGATCATCTTCCAGCAGGGTCAAGCTATCGAGTTGCGTGCCAACCGCGCCTTTGAGCCCCCGAACCGGATAGTTCTCAACCAGAGATTCCAATCGATTGAAACCGAGGATCAATTCCTCTGAATACATGGACAGTCGTTTACCCAAGGTGGTTGGCTGGGCCGCCACATTATGGGTGCGACCGGAAATAAGGATGTCTTTCAGTTCAAACGCTTTTTCAGAAAGCCGAATGATCGCAGCTGCAACTTTGGTCTGAAAAATCAATAAAGAGCGGTAGACCTGCAATTGCTCGACGTTTTCGGTTAGGTCGCGACTCGTCATTCCTTTATGGATATGCTCATGTCCGGCCAAATCGTTGAACTCCTCAATACGGCTCTTTACGTCATGCAAGAGCTTTCGTTCACGATCCTGGATAGATTGCAGGTCGATCTGGCTCTTAACCTTGTCGTAATCGGCAATAGCATCACCGGGTATTTCAATTCCCAATTCGGATTGCGCTTTCATGACGGCAATCCAAAGCTCTCGCTCCAGAACGATACGGCCTTCCGCAGACCAGATCTCCTTGATCGCGGTGGAAGCATACCGTTCAGCTAGCACATTAGGAATCATAAGCAGCAAAGCAAAAACCACGCATTGCTGCACGTTAGTCCTCAAATGGCAATTCCAGAAATCGACTGAGTCCCATGGTCTCTTAGGATTTCACCATTTTTCAAATTCCTGAGAAATCCGACTGTTGACGGATATAAAGCTTCTAAAAGGCCCGAAAACCAGGAGCCTGGCATTTATTGAACCCTACTGAACAATTCAAATGAGCCAGGTCCACAATCTTTTGGTCTACACCTTTGTCTTTCTGGCAGGTGCGTCTGCTCTTATTTACCAGGTCGTATGGCAGCACCTGTTAAGCCGGCCTTGGAGGGGCGGAAAAATTGGCCGCTTCCATTGTTTTGGCAGTCTTTTTAGTAAGATTGTCACTGGGATATTTTTTATCCGGTTGGTGGAGTGCCCATCTAAAAATGCCATGACCCGATACTCGAAGGCAACATGTTTCAATAGGCGAAAGAAATTCGCCTGATTTGAGTACCTTTAGATCATAAAGCCGCCGTCCACGGGATGGGCCACACCGGTAACAAAAGACGCGCCTTCAGAGCAGAGCCACAATACAGCTGAGGCGACTTCATGCGGTTCCCCGAATCGTCCAACCGGATGCATTTTGGTCAGCATATCCGCCAAATCTGCATTGTGAAGAAAAGTTCTTTCGACCATGGCCGTTTTCACAACTGCGGGACAAACCGCATTTATGCGTATACCGTGGGGTGCGTACTCGGCAGCGGCGGCTTTGGTTAAGCCAATTACGCCGTGTTTACTTGCATAATATGAGACTCCGAGCCGCCCACCTTTGAGTCCTGCTACTGACGACATGTTTACAATCGCGCCACCACCGCGTTTGAGAATTTCAGGAATCTCATATTTCATGGATAGCCAAACTCCCTTAAGGTTTATGTCCATGACCTGATCCCACACTGCTTCGTCCAGATCCGCGGCCGGAACAAATGGAGCTCCCTCTACCCCGGCGTTGTTTACGGCGATGTCAAGTCCTCCATAAGTTTCAACGCAGGCGTTAACCATGGCTTGGATGTCCTCGGCTTTTGAAACATCATACTTAACAAAATGGGCATCGCCGCCAGCGTCTTTGATCAACGCAACGGATTCGTTACCTTCGGATTCTCTTCGCCCAGTGATAACGACTTTAGCACCTTCCTTTGCGAAGGCCAAGGCAATGGCTTGTCCGATTCCTGCATTGCCACCGGTGACAAGTGCTACCTTTGATTCAAATTGTTTGGTCATAAGTTTTCTTCTTTCGTTTTAGAATCTGAGTTGGCCGCTATGTATTTCCAGATTGAGCGATGTGAATGGTTGATAAAATTCCTAAAATGAGTCCAAGCGCAAAAACTATTTTGAACACAAGACCTTCCGTTACCGGTGATGCCCCGGCAGCGGCACTGAGTATGTAAATAAAAACCAGCAGTGCTAACCGCCTCCAAGACCTGCAATCGGATTCATAAACGAAGTCACAACGAAGGCGAAACCAAATACAATGCTTGCGATCTTAATGTGCAGCTCCGGGTGGTGATTGACAGGTGTAAAAGGAAGGACCAAATGAATGAACGCGAGGAGTGCCAAGGATGTTCTAGCATATCTATAACCCCGCTTTATCATTTCTTTGAATCAGATCATGAGGTAATACACCATAAAGAGGCTCGTACTATTTATTAGATATCGTTGCTTTCAGGCTCAGGTTTGATCCCGGATTGAATTCCATGAAGGCAAGCAAGTTGCCATCCAAATCTCGGAAATAGAAGGCACGCCCGTCTAACACATCCAAAATTTCGGTCTCAAAAGGTATGCCCAGGGAATTGAGCCGATTGAACTCTGCATCGACGTCCGTCGTTTCTAGGGCAATCAAATTGTAGCCAATTTCGTTTGGACTTTTAATTCGGGATGGGGGTTCTGGTTTGGGGCTCAGGAACTGCCAAAACTCCAGACTATAAAAAGGTGCGACTCGAAACCAGGCTCCGTGAATTTTGACGTTTTCCACCCCGGCGACCTGGTCGTAAGTAGGCCCTTCACGATTATCCGCACGTCGGTAATGAGGGAAACCCAACATCCTTTCGTAAAACTCCATGGTCTTGGTCAGGTCCATCACCGCGGTAGCCACATGTCCAAACCATAATTGACCCCGGAAATTAGGTTCTGGTGCATGTTCAATTTCGAGCATGAGCCCATCCGGATCACGCAAGTATCCATACATGTAGCCGACACCTCGCATATTCACCATGGCATTGCTAGAGCTTTCCCAAGTTGCTCCATTTTTAACAAAGCGACCATCGATGGGTTGGGCCTTGGGCCCGATGTAACAAATGTGGGTCACCCCCGGGCCCTGCACCTCCAGCATCTCACTAAAACGACCTGAATCCTTCTGGTCAAACTCCATGATCCTGATGGAAGTATTGGGGCCTTGAAGTATTTGCATTTGGCCGGACAGTTCCTCTTTAGAGATAACAGAGAATGGATGGTCGATGGCCTGCCTGTCTGATACTAAGCTGAGTCCTGCTGATTGCTTATAAAAATTTACGGCCTTTCCCAAATCATTGACGCTGAGGCCAATGTGATTGACTCCAATGATATTCGATGGTCCGACATTAAAACTGGGGTCGGACTTTAAAAGTATGGGCTCTTCCCTTTGGTTACTACATCCAAGGGTAAAAAGGGCAAGAGAAATTAGAATCCCAGAAATTTTTTGGATCATTTTTCGGATAGTTTGTAAGATAATAGTACGTTGCCTAACTTGTACCCCCATTTATCATAGCCAGAATTTACAATAAGACGGTCACCTACGATTACAGGGCCATCTGAGTCGAAAGAACCACCTTCGCCTTCAACTCCATTGACGGAGGTGAAAGCACGATTCGTTTCAACTCTCCAAAGGACTTCCCCTGTTTCTGTATCAAATGCACGTAGGACACCATCGAGGCCTCCGCTAAATACCATCCCATTCGTGAGCGTCGCGGCGGCAGAAAGACCTGGGCCACAATTCCAGACAGCGTCACCACAAATGTTTTCAACCGGGGAGTACCAAATAAATTCTCCGGTCACAACGTCTAGCGCATGCATTCCGCTTCTCGCGGGTTTATGAGCGTCTTCTGGATAAACGGAAATATCCGAAATAGGCACATAGAGGAGGTCTCCATCCGTTGTCATTCCCCAATGAATTCCACCCATGATACCCCCACGACCTACCCGGCGTTCCCAAATCACTTTGCCATGGTTGTCCGGATCCATGGCGTAAACTTTGCCGGATTTCTGGCCTGCAAGAATGATGTCTTTTCCGTTAGCCATGGTGGTCAGCATGGGAGGTGCGCCAAAGTCGTAGTCAGGGCCATGGTCTTCGGGGCAATTCACGGGATCTTCGTTTCCACAGCCGCCGTTCCAAGCGTCGTCCATGGTCACTTGATTAATCCACTCTATGGCACCGTTCTCCAGAGAAAGTGCCATGATTGAATCGCTAGTCAAGGTAGTGGGCCGCGTGTAATTTTCGCCGGTTCCAATGTAAAGCAAGCCTCGTTTTTCATCCACCGTTGGGCTTGACCAGATCGGGGCCCCAGATGGTCCATATTTGATCGCTCCTGCGGAGTTGACGCCTTGAGGAATCGGTTCATCAGCCATATAGGTTCGCCATCGTTCTTCGCCCGTCCATTTATCCAATGCCAAGATGGATCCGCGAAACGAACAACAGGGATATTCGGGTGTATTTGCAGAAATTACTTCCCTCGAAGAAACCGGCACATAAAGCGTGTCCAGGTATAGCCGCGGTGATCCTGTAATGGTAGTAACTGGATGACTGTCGGCTCGGATTTTCCAAAGCACCTGGCGCGTTGCTATGTCGAAACCATAAACGTTGCCTTCGAAATCACCAAAGTATAGTCGTGTCGCATATCCATTTTCATTTGAATCGATAAAAATCGCGCTTCGAACTTCGATTCCTACTTTAAATTCCCAAAGGAAACAACCGGTATCCAGGTCGAGGGCATACAACTTACCGTTCTGGCTCGCAGTGAATATGACATTTCCCGCAATGGTCGGTTGGGATCGCGCCCGGGAGGCATTGGGAAAAGCAAATGCCCAATCGAGTTCCAAGGTGCCTACATTGGCCGGAGAAATCTTGCTGTCTGCAATGAAGCGTGCGTTTTTCAATCCAAATCCCCAATCCCCTATCCTCACCTTTTGAGTTGAAGATTCGTGTTGGTGGTAGGGCGAGCAATAGCCAGCCTCGCTGTTTACTTCGAGAGCGTCTTCCTGCCCCAAATAACTTGCGATTGCTTGCCGCTGTTCAGGAAACAGGTGTCCGGATTGGGCTGACATCACGCCGTCACTCATGGATCTCGAAATATGCTCAACGGTCAACCTCTTTAGGGCTTCCGTTAGAGGGGCTTCCGCTAAGCCCTTATCATGACAAATTCCGCAGTAGAGTCCAAAAAGTTCTTCCCCGGATGTCTTGCTTGCATCGATTGAGAGAACACGAGTGGTATTGGCTGACATCAATGCAGGGGACAAAAATAGCATGATCACGCTTATAGCGCAGGCCAAGCAAGTTTGAGCGGCAGAATTTGCTGCTAATTTCTGGGGCATAATAGGGGAGAAACTGTTCCAAAATCAAGCTTCAGATGGCAAATCGGGTCAACATAATTCTACCGACCGGTAGGTAAAATAATATTTGACAGAATTCACTTCAAAGAAGTCGCCTGAGGGAATGTAATGAGACTGTTTTCAGACTAGGCCTATTTATAAGTTTTGGAAAAAATTTTGTAAGTCTCAGTGGTGCAGAATTTGCCGATTCGGTGGAACATAAGTACGCCGACAGCGATGGTGTTTCTATTCATTACGTGCAGGCCGGTAGCGGGCCCTTGGCCGTTTTCATTCATGGATTTCCTGATTTTTGGTATTTTTGGCTACATCAAATGGAAGGATTGTCGGACACGCACACAGTGGCGGCTATGGGTACGCGGGGTTACAATAAGAGCGATCAGCCGAAGGGAGTTGAAAATTATGATATGCAATTCCTCATCAATGATGTAGCCGCGGTGATTGAAAACGAAGGCCATGAGAAAGCGGTCCTCATCGGACATGACTGGGGAGGTGGTATCGCCTGGAGTTTTGCAGCTGCACGACCGGCCATTTAGCGGCTCAAACAGCGCACAATCATTTCCCGCATGACGTCCTCCTGCTCGTTGGGACGGCTCAGAATTTCTCTGAAGCAACGCAAAAATTCTTTTTGAAAATCGACAAGGTTCTTCAGACTGAGTTTACCAAGTGGCTGAGCAAGCCGGCCCAAGTACCAAGGGTTTTGGGTAAACACATTGAATGAGGATTTTCCAGATTCTCCCGCATAAGCATCCGCGTGAATGGACCCCGCTTCCCCCAAGCTGGCTTTATCCAGTCCACGAGGTCCCTGCTTCAGCTGGCCGGAGGTAAGCAACGCTTTCATTTGAATCATCAATCGGTTTCTGTTTTGCAGACTCGCAAGCAGAGGGCGTGAATCCTTGGCGATAAAAAAGTGCCTTTGAACCGAGTCCAGGGCCCACTCGAGGTTCATGGAATAAAAGGCTTCTACAGGCTCGAAGAAATCTCCTTCACCAAAGTTCGGAACAAGCTCGTTAAGCAACGCCTCGGTAATATTTTTTCCGGTTTCTCCGATATAGGTCGCCAATTTGCGAACTTCCTCCAAGGCCAGCCGGGCATTCCCATTCAACTTGCCCAACAAAATGGTCACCAGGCTGAAGCTCAACTCGATTCCAAGAGCATCACATTCCTTTTCAATGAGTTCACGAAGGTGGGCTTCCTGGTCGGCTGGCTTGCCGGCATCAGCCAAGGTGAATTCGGAACTCTTTTCACACCATTTCAAAAAAGCACGCCGTCGATCTA
Organism: Opitutales bacterium UBA2995; assembly: GCA_002346535.1. GTDB lineage: Bacteria > Verrucomicrobiota > Verrucomicrobiia > Opitutales > UBA2995 > UBA2995. The sequence continues at coordinate 28,261 of DDZZ01000059.1, forward strand.
CCGGAGACGCGGACAGGATAACCGTGACAGCGGTTGTATCGAGTGATTCCAGTAAATCCTTGAGCCGTTCGACTTGCGCCTTAGTGCCTTCGGCACGACCCGTAACCGAGTCGGCCAAGAAAGTAATATCTTTGAACCAGACTACCTTGCGATCACCGAATAGCGATAGGGTCTGAACCGCAGAAGCAAACCGATTCACCGAATCCTCGACTTCGGCTACATTGCCAGCAGCTCCATCGACCACTTCAAGACCAAATTCGAGATCACTTAAATTTTGGCTGGCCTCTTCGAAACGTAATTTGGCTTCGCGAGTGACCCAAAAGTCGTCCGCTCCACAAATAAAACTGAAAGTAGGCTCAGCCATCAATCGGATCTAAGCAATTGGCGCCTCAGAATATCGAAGGCGATATTGACAGTTCTTTCGCGCACAATCCCCCGATTGCCCCGGAGGTCGAATTTCTTGGCAAAAGCTCCGCGCGGACCAGCCCAACCGATAAACACCATTCCAACCGGTTTATCGGGAGTTCCGCCGCCCGGACCGGCTATTCCGGTAGTCGAAAGTGCCCAGGTGCTGTGAAAATTTTGCAAAGCCCCCTGAGCCATAGCCTTTGCCACGGGTTCACTTACCGCGCCATAGACTTCGAGATCTGCTTTGGGCACGCTAAGAAGCTCGTGCTTCGCCATGTTTGTATAAGTAACTAAACTTCCTTGAAACACATCCGATGATCCAGGCAGGGAAGTAAATGCGCCTCCCAACAATCCGCCGGTACAGGACTCAGCAACTGCAACCGTTTCGTAACGACTGACGAGAAGCTGCTGAACCACCGCAGTGATGCCCTTTTTACCATAGTCTAAAAATTGCTTGCCCAGAGCACGCTTACAGACCTCTGCTAATTCTTGAATTTGATCGAGGCTGGTTTCCCCGGAAATGGAAGACAACCGGACATCTACAACCCCATAGCGTGCGCAATAAGCCACATTGACGTCCGAATACGGTTTAAGGATCGGATGTAATTCCAGCTCCAGGGCCGACTCACCAATCCCGGAAGTTTGGAAACTGAAAATACGATCCGAATCAGCCAATCTCCCCTCCTGGCCGAGCCGAGGTAATATCTGGTTTTCAAACATGGGCTGCAATTCTCTTGGCGGACCAGGCAACATGATCAGCAGCTTGTCGTCCAATTCCAGCCAAAGCCCCGGCGCAGTGCCCTGGGCGTTCATGATAATTTCCGCTCCGCTCGGGTAGTAGGCCTGCTTTTTGTTGTTGGGTCCCATCTCCCGGCCAAAGGACTTAAAGCGCTCACGAATATCATCTTCCACTTCCTGGCTATAGAGAAGCTCCAATCCCAATATTTCCGCAATGACCTCACGCGTGCGGTCATCTGAGGTAGGACCGAGGCCCCCCGTCGTGATCACGATATCCGATTCGGACCAAGCTTTTTCAAAATTCCTTCGGATTTCTTTTGCTTCATCTCGGATTACAAAATTGCGGTTCGGCGGAGCCCCACGGAACGCCAATTGCTCCCCCAAATAGGTAAGGTGTCCGTTGCGCGTAAGGCCAAGCAGCAATTCGTCGCCGATGGTAATGAGATCAATGGTGGGAGAAACTTTCAAAGGTCGTCTGTACTTGTAAATTTATTGCTGGTTACGGAAATTGGATAGTTTTAGAACTATTCCTCCATGCCCCGGCCCGACCAGTCAAAGTTAAAGAAGAAAGTGAGACAATTACCTCACCGTCCTGGCATATATATGATGAAGGATCAGCTCGGTAGCGTCATCTACGTCGGAAAGGCCAAGGATCTTAAAAAACGGGTTTCCACGTACTTCCAACCGTCCAGAAAAAGAATCCAGCATCCGAAAATCCGAAACCTCGTAAAAGTCATTCACGATTTTGAGACCTTCGAAGTGAAAACCGAAACTGAGGCCATTCTGCTGGAAGGCAAGCTGATCAAACAGTGGAAACCCAAATACAACACCGATTTCGTAGACGACAAGCGCTTCCTCCTTATCCGCTTGGACCTGGGAGCACAGTTTCCGAAGTTCCAACTTGTGCGAAATCAAAGAGACGATACAGCACGCTATTTCGGCCCCTTTGCTTATTCGGGATTGCTGCGCAAAACACTCGCGGAGATGCGGCTGAAGTTTGGCATTCTCTTAAACGACACTACTCCGAAGCTACAGGAGGATGGTCGCTATCGCCTTTATGACGATATTAGAGGCGAGATCTACGGACACGCCAATTTAGTGACCGAGGAGGATTATGCAAAACGCCTCGACGCTGCCTGCACATTTCTGGAAGGCAAAGCCAAGGAATGGCTGGCGGAACTGAAAGAAACCATGCAGCAGTCAGCCGCTGGCCAGGACTACGAACGGGCCGCCGAGCTGAGGGACGTTGTGGCAGCATTAGAAAAAACCATTTCCAACGACCGGCGATTCAAGCGGACGCCAGCGCTTGTATCCGATAGCGGATACGGCATGACACAATTACGGAAGGTGCTCGAACTTGGCGCCCTACCCCGCCATATCGAGAGTTTTGACATCTCCCACATATCCGGAACTTTTGTAGTGGCATCGATGGTACGCTTTCAAAGCGGAAGGCCGGCCACCAATCAATACCGGCGCTTCAAGATCAAAAGTTTTGTGGGCAATGACGATTTCCGGGCCATGGAGGAAGTAGTGGGACGGCGCTACCGAAGACTGCACGAGGAAAGGAAAGTATTTCCCGACTTGATTGTCATCGACGGTGGGGCCGGACAAGTCAGCGCAGCCATTAAAGCATTCATGATCCTCGACCTCGAGCCACCTCCCTTGATCGGATTGGCCAAGAAAAAGGAAACGATCATCTTTCCCGATGAACGCAAGCCAATGAACCTCATGCCGCAATCCCCTGCACTTAAACTTTTGCAAAGGATTCGCGATGAAGCTCACCGTTTTGCCAATACCTTCAACGCGCAACTGCGGACCAAAAAAATACGCGAATCGATCCTAGACGAATTTTCAGGGTTGGGGCCTGTTCGTAGAGAGGAATTGATGGGCCACTTCGGTTCCATAGATCGGTTGCGAAAAGCCAGTGTCGAGGAGCTGCGGACCGTTCCTGGATTTGGCTCTAAACTATCCGAACAATTGTGGGAGTTTCTTCAGAGGTCCTTTAAAAAACCAAGAAACAGGTATATGTGAATCAACTAACGCCTTCCCTAAAGAATTCAGACTATAATTCCGTATATTTTTCTGATCGTCCTCTGGCTTTTTCGACGGGATATTTTTTGGCATTGGTCCTCATTTTTTCCTGGATGATACTGGAAACATCCAACTCACAGGCGTTGGCAAATGCCAGGGAAAATATGAGTATATCAGCCAATTCTACTGTTATTTCTGCCCGTTTCTTTGAATTCTCCATCGTTGCCATCGATTCTTTGCTATCCTGCCAAAGAAAATGCTCCATCAGCTCGGCAGCTTCACAGGCGATAGCCATAGATAAATTTTTGGGAGTGTGAAACTGCTGCCAATCTCGTTCGGTGGCAAAATTGATGATTTGGTCTTTAATTTGCTGAATTTTAGTATGGGAATCGAGGTCGCTATTCATCGTAAATTTGCGGCAGGGTGAAAATTGTGTTGAAAATTACGTGAAACTATGTTCACTAATATTAAAATTGATCTTCGACCTCGACTGACGGTTGAATTTTCAACAATTACAATCCTTTTTCGACTATGATTATGGCAAAAGCAGCAAAACCAAAAACTGAATACGGAAACGACCGCAAAAAGAACCTCGACCTAGCAATTTCAGCGATCAACAGACAATTTGGTGAGAACGCGATTATGCGGTTGGGTGAATCGCCCAAACTCAATGTAGCCTGTTTCTCCACGGGTTCAGTAGCTATCGACCTTGCCCTGGGCATTGGCGGACTCCCCAAAGGTAGAATCTGCGAAATTTATGGACCGGAGTCCTCAGGAAAGACCACCATGTGCCTCAGTCTCATTGCAGAAGCACAGAAAAACGGCGGAACCGCTGCTTTCATTGACGTTGAGCATGCCTTAGACCCCAAATACGCCCGTGTCCTCGGTGTGGATTTAAGCGAATTGATGATTTCCCAGCCAGAAAGCGGTGAAGATGCCCTTAATATTACCGAAACACTGATCCGTTCTGGTGCAGTGGACGTGGTAGTGCTTGATTCTGTCGCAGCCTTAGTATCTAGACACGAGCTGGACGGCCAGATGGGGGACGCAACTGTCGGGTTGCAGGCTAGAATGATGAGTCAGGCCATGCGCAGGCTGACAGGCGCCATAAACAAAAGCCAATGTATCTGCCTGTTTACCAACCAGATACGTGAAAAAATTGGAGTTATGTTCGGTAGCCCAGAAACAACTCCAGGAGGCAGGGCATTGAAGTTTTTCTCATCGGTTCGCATGGATATTCGGCGGATCGGTCAAATTAAAGATCCTTCCGGAAAGGTCGTGGGTAACCGAACACGTCTGAAAGTGGTGAAAAACAAGGTCGCCCCACCCTTCACCGAATGTGAGTTCGATATCATGTACAATGAAGGAATTTCCAAGACAGGATCACTACTCGATTTAGGGGTGGAACACAAAATCCTGGAAAAGAAAGGCGCCTGGATCTCTTACAAAGGAGACCTTATAGGACAAGGACGCGAAGCCGCCAAACAACACCTTATGGAACACCCAGAACTCCAAGATGAACTTAACAAAGGTATTCTTGAGAAAGTTAATATCGGGGTAGGAAATGTTGTTGCCTCCGAAGAGGAGGAAAAGGATGAAGGATAGCTTTCCTTCATTCTATGGATAATTCGGAAACATTTACAGCGCTTTCTACACCTCACGGCGAATCAGCCATCGGTATCGTTCGCTGTAGCGGGCAACTATGTAAAAGCTTGGCCTCCAATATCTTCGGAGATCATTCCCCTACCCCTCGCCTAGCTACGGTTTCAAACTATAAGAATCAAAAAGGAAAATTCCTCGACCAGGTAGTTTATACCTATTTAGAAGCCGAAAAATCATACACCGGAGATCCTATGCTTGAAATTTCATGCCATGGGAACCCCTTTGTTCTACAAAATATTCTTGAGGACCTCGTAGAAAGAGGCTGTCGGCTGGCCCAACCGGGGGAATTCACTCAAACAGCATTTTTGAATGGCAAACTCGACCTAAGCCAAGCGGAGGCTGTCGTGGACCTCATTAAAGCACGAACTGATCTGTCATTTAAGGCCGCAGCCCACCAATTAAAAGGCAGTTTGAGCCGAAGGGTTAATTCTCTAGTCGAAGCATTGCTTCAAATCGTTGCTGAAATCGAAGCATATATTGATTTTCCAGAGGAAGACCTGCCAAGTGAGGGTGATTCCGCACCCTGCCCGAAACTGAGCCACCTCTTAAATGAAATTTCCAAGCTCTCTGATACGGCACAAACAGGAATATTTTTACGAGAGGGCGTCCAGGCAATTATAGTTGGAAAACCCAATGCCGGGAAAAGCAGCATACTCAATCGCCTACTGGGAGAACCCCGGGCCATTGTTAGTGAGGAGCCCGGAACTACCAGGGATTATATTGAGGCATCTTTTTTCGTAAATCCATATCGTATCAATATTATTGATACTGCTGGAATTTATGAAACAGAAGACCTAATCGGGAAGGAAGGAATTCGTAAAACGTTGGAACAAATGGCTTTAAGTGACATAATTATATTGACCATTGACTCCTCTGAGCCGCCGCCCAAATTCATTCCTAATGTATCCAAATTATTGTTACCAGAAAAGACACTGGTTATCAAAAACAAATCCGACCTTGAACCCTGCCCAAAACTAACCGGTTTTATGAAAGGCTTTCCACAGGTCATTTTGTCTGCACTTAAGACAACTGGATTTGATCAACTAAAAAATGAAATCAGAAAGCTTTTAGGCGGTCCAACGGCTTCTGAAAAGGGAGATGTAATTGCGGTGAGCGCACGTCATCATACTGCACTTTTGAAAACCGAAGATGACCTCAAAAATGCGCTTTCTCTTCTTGAATCAGATAAACCTGCGGAGTTGGTTGCGAGTCATTTAAGAGAAGGAATCGCAAATCTAGAAACAATCGTAGGCAAAATTGACAATGAAAGAATGTTGGACAAACTTTTTGCTCAATTTTGCATCGGTAAGTAAATGAGGATCAGTAATAAAGAGCCTTTTAATGTTATTGTATGCGGAGCTGGCCATGCGGGCGTAGAAGCTGCGTTAGCTGCTGCCAGAATGGGTAGTCGCACCCTACTCCTCTCAGGCAACATAGATACCATTGGCGCTATGAGCTGTAATCCAGCCATTGGAGGTCAGGCAAAAGGCCATATTGTGCGGGAAATTGATGCACTCGGAGGCGAGATGGCCATAAATGCAGATACAACGGGGATACAATATCGCTTACTTAATTCTTCAAAGGGCGAATCAGTTCAAGCGCCTCGCATTCAATCTGATAAGAAAGCCTACCAGTTTAGACTCAAACATACCATTGAACACCAAAATAACCTCGTTCTCTTCCAGGCAACCGTTACAGGATTAATTTTTCAGCATGGCTGTGTTGTTGGCTGTAAAACCAATCTGGGTCTCGACTTTTTCGGGGAAACGGTAGTTGTTACCACAGGAACTTTTCTGCGCGGGCTAATGCACGTGGGCCAAAATCAAAATAAGGGCGGACGCATGGGAGATTTTAGCTCCGAAAGCTTATCAGACAGTTTTTTGGAAGCCGGAATCGAACTTGAGCGACTTAAGACAGGCACTCCACCGCGAATACTGGGCCGAAGCATAGATTTTGTCAATCTTGAGGAGCAACCCGGAGATGAAATACCGACGCTGTTTGCCTTTTATGATACCCGCGAACAAACTGATTTGTTCCACGTGGAACATTCGGAAGAAAGAAAACCTGGTTGGCTCCCCGGGGAAAATCAGGTTTCATGCTGGATCACATATACCTCCGAAAAAAGTCATGGCGTAATTCAGGAAAACCTCAGTAAATCTGCCATGTATTCCGGCGCGATTGAAGGCGCAGGACCCAGATATTGCCCGAGTATTGAAGATAAAATTGTGAGATTTTCAGACAAGGCCAGGCATAGGCTGTTTCTGGAGCCAGAAGGTCGAAATACCAACGAATACTACATAAACGGGCTTTCAACGAGTCTGCCATTTGACGTCCAGGAGCAAATCCTTGAAACGATTCCGGGGCTGGAAAACGCACAACTCATGCGGCCTGCATACGCGGTGGAATACGATTTTGCGCCTCCGACCCAATTGTTTGCATCACTTGAATCCAAATTGGTTGAGAATCTCTTTTTTGCCGGCCAAATAAATGGAACCTCCGGCTACGAAGAAGCTGGAGGGCAAGGACTACTTGCCGGAATAAATGCAGTCAAAAAGAGTAGGGGAGAGGACCCCTTGATTTTACAGCGGCACGAATCTTACATTGGGGTATTGGTTGACGATTTAGTCACCAAAGGCACTCATGAACCCTACCGAATGTTTACGAGCAGGGCCGAACATCGATTGCTTCTTAACCACAGTAGTGCCGAAATTAGACTTTCAAAATATGTAAAGGACTCTGGAAATATATCTTTTTATCGTTGGGGTAGAATAACTCACAAAGTTAATGCCATTGATAAATGGGAGCCTGAGCTCGAAAAATCAAAATCTAAAGGAGGCACTTTTGCTGAGGCTGTCCGCCGCGGGGAAACAGATATCGAATTTCCGCACGATTTCTTATCTGAAACCAAGGAGATTCAAAAAGAGGTCCTTTACCGAATACGGTACAAAGGATACCTGAACAGAGAGTTAAGACTGGTTGAAAGAATGGCAACGGTTGACCGCATCAAACTGCCCAAAAACTTCAACTATTCAAATGTCCGAGGGCTTCGAAATGAAAGTGCAGCAAAATTAACCTCCATTCAGCCGCTGAACCTTGGTCAGGCTAAACGCATCAGTGGCGTGAACCCATCCGACATAAGTATTTTGATGGTTCTTCTGGAGTCAGGAAAATTATCAACAGTCCGCAATTAATATTGTTAAACGCTGCCACGCTTAATTTTGCTTTCAGCCCGAAACTGGGAACAGGCCATGGACGACAGCAGAAGCAAAACCCTGGCGGTAAATGATGAAGAAGACGTCACAAATTTCGTTCTCTATCATATTGAAAACGAGTTGTTTGCAGTAGATATGGTCAATGATTCCAATCACATCTTGGGAGTAGGACGCGATTCTCAACCGGACCTATTCCTGTTGGATTTGATGATGCCAACTAAAAGCGGCATCCAAATTTGCCGGATGATCCGGGCCGACAGTAAGTTGAAAAACACCCTCGTTGTCTTTCTCGCCGCAAAAACAGAATAGGAGGACAGAATCCTTGGATTGGAGACAGGCGGCGATGACTACATCTGTAACCCTTTCAACATTAAGGAATTAAGTTTTCGCGTGAAGGCCGTTTTAAAACGAGCAAACCGAAGTTTAGCGCGACACGAAAATAATACTTTCAAAGCGCGTAATGTATTATTGGATGAGGATCAGTATCAATTACAGGCCTCAGGAATACCGTCAGAGCTGACAGCCACAGAATTCAAGCTAGTGAAACCCCTTATTGAAAAAGGCCGCGTGTAACATCGAGAAAACCTTCTGATGAATGTATGGCACTATGAAAGCGATACGGAAATCCGAACTGTCGACACTCATATCAGAAGATTACGCGAAAAACTGGGCAGCAAGCCGAAATCATCAAACCCATACTTGGAGCAGGCTACAAAGTAGCGGAAGTATAGGGAATGAGCTTTATCCTCACGTTGGCAGTTCTTCTATTGTATTTCATACGCAGATACTTGCTATACAGAAACTACGTCAAGCAACTGGCAAAATCCCTGGAAAGACGTCAAGGCTACCTATTTGACGACGAGTCAACTCCCCAAACCTCCAAGTACATGTCCAGGCTCAGGGAGCGAATCAATTCCGCGATCCAGGAAAACATCCAGCTTCAGCAATCAAGGCAAAGTCATCTTGAACAACCGGAGGCCAACTTGGTAAATAACGCCGACAGCTTGGAGAAAAATTAAATGTCCCTCGAACTGGAATTAAATCCAGAAGAGAACGAAATAAATGGAGATTCTAGAAAATTCGCCCAAGTGTTTGATAACTTGATTCAGGATGCCACCAAATACCCCGCTGAAAACCCGCCCCTGAGAGTCGGATCGCATCAAGCGGACCCCGAAATCCTGATATGGTTTGAGGATAATGGAATCGGCATTCCCGAGTCCGAGTTACCGCGAATATTTGAGCGTTTCTACCGGGTCGAAAAAGGCAGATCCCGCGACAAACGGGGAACTGGTCTGGGATTGAGTATCGTAACAGAATCGTTTTATTGCATGGAGGCAGCTTAAAAGCTGAAAACGTGGAGGGCGGTGGACTAAAAATTGAAATATCGCTCCCATCAGCGGCATGACCCGACTATATTTACATTCAACCGACCCAGAAGTGGCTTCAAAAATGAAACCAGAAGTCTACGCGAAGATCTTAAAGCGCAGGGAAGAGTTGACCGCAACACTCCAACAAATCGAAACAGACGCCCATACAATTTCATTGGAGATTGGTTGCGGCCACGGACATTTCCTAACCGCAATGGCTTTAAAAACCCCCAAAGAACAATTTGTGGGCATCGACGTAAATCGAGGCCGGATATTCAAGGCTCGCCGGAAAGCCGAAAGACTTGGACTCAAAAACATTCACCTCCTGGAGTGCGAGAGCATAGAATTCCTGAAATTACTCCCCGATAAAATTCGAATCAAGGAAACCTGGATTCTTTATCCCGACCCCTGGCCAAAAAAAAGGCACTTTAAAAACAGAATAATTCAGGCCCCGTTTCTGGATGCCTTGGCGTCAGCGAGCATCCTTAAAGGAAAACTGTTTCTGAGATCAGATTACGATGCCTATCTGGAATGGTCGAAGGAATTGCTTGATCAATCTGGCGAATGGACGGTGCTTCCAAACTTCGAATGGCCGGAAATCACTGCAACCGTTTTCCAGGAACTGACCAACAACCAGCACTCATCGCTGGTCGCCGAACTAAATCCATTGAAAGAGTAACACGATCACGAATTGAAGCAGGACGGCAATCGAGACCAATAATCCGATGGCAAAAGAAAAAGTACTGAAACGTATTCGTCGCAAGCGATGAGTCGGAATACGGGCGACCGGTTGAGGCACCGGAAAACCCTGCCGCTTCTTTCGCGACTGAAACTTCTTACGCTTAAATATGGCTCCGGTTATGTCTTTGGGCTGAGGCATGTCACTTAAATGACTCCTTACAAATCTATATTAAACGACTGATAATATTATTTCAGTCAAGGATCTCTAATGGAAAAAACAAGCTGGAGTATTTTTTACAAATGATGGTTGACCAAAGCAAAGAGTTCCTTCAACTCAAGTGCCTTTTAAGTTGTCAGAATTGGCACTTATGAGCACTTTCCTGCAATTATCCTTCACCCGGTTCATCAAATTTGTACCTATCGCCTCTGGCTTGCTATTTGTAACGCCATCCGCACAGGCAGCAATTAGCCCGAAAGCTACCGAACTGACCACCGTACTCGGGTTACCTGTCACTAACTCAATGGTCACGAGTTGGGGACTCTCAATCCTTATTATACTAATAATTCGGTTGATGGTTAAACAGCCGCAACTCATCCCGACCAGAAGCCAATTTGTTGTAGAAACACTCGTTGAGGGCATCCGTAATTTGATTGAACCCATTGTGGGCAAACACATGGTCAAGCCAACCTTTCCATTACTGGTTGGCCTATTCACTTTTATACTCCTCCATAATTGGAGTGGGCTTCTTCCAGGAGTGGGCACGGTCGGTTATTTTGATGAGCAAGGGCATTTTGAGTCCTACATTCGGCCAGGGAATGCCGACCTAAATATGACCCTGGCACTTGCGATCATTCACTTTGTGGCTTGGTTCTACTTTGTTATGCGCTACGCAGGACCCAAAGTACTTATCTTCGACCTGTTCGGCAACAAGGCGGACAGGAAAGAAATCCCGGGGGCAATGTTCTATTTGTTGACCGTAATCTTCCTCTTGGTCGGGGTCATCGAAGTCATCTCTATTATATTTAGAAATGTTTCCCTGCCATTCCGCTTGTATGGAAATGTGTTCGGAGGAGAAAACCTGTTGCACAGCATGACCAACCTGATTGGCTGGGTTGTGCCCGTTCCCTTTTATTTTCTGGAGCTCCTCATAGGCTTTGTCCAAGCCATGGTCTTTGTGATGCTCGTAGCGGTTTATATCGGCCTTATCTGTAACCACGACTCGGAGGAGCATGCCCATTAAACCAATTTCCTGGTCTGGACCGACCACGATGCCGGGGGACCTTGAAAACACTTAAAACAATAAATCCAAAAAAGAAATGATCGAACTATTAGCAGTAATGGAGGGAAGTATTCAAGGTGGACTCGGATGCCTAGGTGCAGCCATTGGAGTAGGCCTCGTAGGTGCCAAAGCCGCCGAAAGCGTGGGCCGCAATCCTGGTGCTTCGGGAAAGATCCTGGTTCAAGCCATTCTGGGTATGGCCCTGGCGGAAGCGGTCGCCTTCTACGCCCTCTTCCTGTAACAATGTTTTCAGGTGCGGCTCGGTAACGGGCCGCGCCCAACTTATTCCTTTGTGATGATCGAAAGTATTTTATTTATAGCTGCTACTGAAGGAGCCGAATCCGCGAACCAGTTTATTCGATTGGCCGAAAACTTCGGGCTCAATGGGCGCTTCCTTCTCGCTCAAATAATCAATTTCATTATTGTCGCCGCTCTCCTCTACAAGTTTGCCTTCAAGCCCATTATTGAAACCATCGACCAGCGACAGAAGGAAATCTCCGAAGGACTGGAATTTGCTGAAGAAGCCAAGGCGAAGCTGGCAGACTCCGAAAAGCAACATGCTGCCACCATTCAGAAAGCGCAGCAGGAGTCGCAATCAATCATAGCCACAGCTCGCGATAACGCTAAAACCTATGAGAGGAAGCAGGCGCAGGAGGCTACCGCCAAAGCTGAAGAAATAATAGCGAAAGCAAAAGAAGCCATTGAGCTTGAGAAAACAAAAATGCTCAAAGAAGTCCGTGAGGAAGTTACCCGCCTCGTTGTCGAGACTTCCTCAAAAGTGCTCAGCAAGGATTTGACCGACGATGACAAATCTCGTTTTAGCAAATCTGCTGCGGAAGAGCTTTCAAGTGTAGGGCCCTGAAGTGAATAAAGACATCGCACTGAAACAATTTGCCAAAAAACTGGCCGACTTGTCTTTAGATAACGGCCTAGTTTCCACCGAAAAGGTAGAAGCAGTTTTGGAGACTCTGAGAAAGCACTCTCCCAGGAAACCCAAAATCGTCCTCAAAAACTACCTCTACTACATCAAGCAGGCGATTAATCGCGGAAAGGCAGTAATTGAATTTGCCGGCTCTGTTGAAGAATCCGCCATCGCCGCTATTGAAAAGCAATTATCCGAAAACTACAATCGCCCCATCACGACAACCTCGTTGGCAAACGACGCGCTCATAGCCGGCCTTCGAATCACCATTGGAGATGACATTTACGACGCCTCCGTCGCCGGGCGCCTCGCTAACCTCGAAAAATCTGTACATTAATTTTTTAGAAAACTAATGAGCTCGATAATAGAACAAATCGAACAGGAAATCGCTAACCTCGAAACCGCAACCATTAAAAAGAACACCGGCGCCATCGTTATGATCGGTGACGGTGTCGCCAAAGTAGACGGCCTATCAGAGGTAATGTATAACGAGATGATCGAATTCCCGGGCGGATTGACCGGAATCGCCCTCAACCTCGAAGAAGAAGAGGTCGGTTGCGTCATATTAGGAGATACCAGTCACCTGAAAGAAGGGGACGAGGTGAGCACTACAGGACGACTGCTTTCAGTTCCTGTTGGAAAAGGTCTCTTGGGCCGCGTAGTAGACGCCCTGGGATCTCCGTTAGACGGGAAAGGGCCCATTGAGGCCACCGGATACAGCCCGCTTGAAAAGATCGCTCCTGGGATCATCCCCCGCCAATCGGTAAACCAACCTATTCAGACCGGAATCATGCCTATCGATGCTATGATTCCTATCGGGCGCGGTCAACGCGAGCTCATCATTGGCGACCGGCAAACCGGCAAAACAACCATTGCCATCGATACGATTATCAATCAGGCCAAAATTAACAATCAGCACAAAAACGAGGATGGATCATTTCCCGATGACTTTCGTCCCGTTTACAGCATTTATGTAGCGGTTGGCCAAAAAAACTCCAACATCGCCAGAACTATAGGCGTCCTCGAATCCAATGGTGCGCTTGAATACACCATCGTTGTTACAGCGGCCGCGTCCGACAATCCCGCCAACCAGTACCTCGCGCCCTATGGCGGCTGCGCCATGGGAGAGTGGTTTATGCAGAACGGCATGGATGCCTTGATTGTCTACGACGATCTATCCAAACAAGCCGTCGCTTATCGACAGATTTCTCTGGTTTTGAAACGGCCCTCCGGGCGGGAAGCTTATCCTGGAGATGTTTTTTACCTACACTCACGCCTGCTAGAACGATCGGCTCGTTTGAACAAAGACAATGGGAACGGTTCTCTCACCGCCTTGCCTATTATCGAAACCCAAGCCGGTGACGTATCCGCTTATATTCCTACCAATGTAATTTCCATTACGGACGGACAAATCTTTCTGGAAACCGACTTATTCAATCAGGGAATTCGTCCCGCAATTTCTGTGGGCCTTTCTGTTTCTCGCGTTGGATCTTCAGCTCAAATTAAAGCCATCAAACAAGTGGCGGGCTCGACAAAACTAGAACTTGCCCAATTTCGGGAATTGCAGGCCTTCGCTCAATTTGGTTCAGACCTGGACGCAAAAACCAAGGCTCAGCTTGATCGAGGCTCGCGCATCGTCGAACTGTTTAAGCAACCGGCATTCTCTCCAAAAACGGCTGAGATCCAAGTGGCCTTGATGTGGGGGGTGCAAAATGGTTATATGGACGATATTGAGGTGAACGGAGTAACCGCGGCCATCGTTGCCCTCGAAGAAAATCTCGTCGCAACTAAAACGGAGCTCCTCACAAAAATACGCACCGAAAAAGCCCTGACAGACGAGATCACAGAAGAGCTCAAGGCCGCGATCGAGTCCTGGAAAACCGTATACGCAAGCTAATTTTCAGGAATGGCAAATTTAAGAGACATACGGCGCCGAATAAAATCGGTCAAAAATACAGCCCAAATCACTCGGGCTATGCAGTTGGTCGCTGCTTCAAAAATGAAAAAGGCCCAAGACGCCGCATTGGCCGGTAGACCTTATGCACACCTGATGGCCAAGGTCCTTGGCCCAGTAGCCGGCAGAATTGTTGATTTCGAACACCCATTCCTTGAAGAACGAACAACGACTACCCGAGGGATCATTGTCGTCAGCACTGACAAAGGATTATGCGGCGGGCTTAATTCAAATCTGTTTCGCGAAATTCCTGCCAAGGACGAATCTGTCAAATATATCACGGTCGGAAGAAAAGCCTCCCAATATATAAGCAGGTCCGGCAGAGGCCTAGCTGCAGATTTCACCATTTCCGACAGCATTCATTTTATGGAGGTGAAGGCGGTTATCAAATTTGCCATCGATCTCTTTATCAATAATGAGATCGATTCGGTGGAAATCCTGTATTCCAGCTTCGTCAACACCCTCCGGCAAGATTCGAGGCTGGTCCCGCTGCTCCCTCTGACCAGTATTGAAGATGCCCTGCAGGAACTGGGTATTGATTCTACAAATACGGACGATCGGGAGATGAATTACGAACCGTCTGCCGAAGCAGTACTCAAAGAACTACTCCCGTTGTACGTAAGAAGGCAGTTTTTCTCAATGGTTCAGGGAGCCAAAGCCTCGGAACACAGCGCGCGAATGGTGGCAATGAAATCCGCCACCGATAACGCCAACAACCTTATCGATAGCTTGACGCTCGATTACAACAAGGCACGTCAAGCAGCGATCACCCAAGAAATTCTAGAAATTGCGGCTGCCACCGCATCCAACGGTTAACTATTTTAAAATCACGTCATCCATGAGTAACACAGGAAAAATCGTTCAAGTTATAGGCGCCGTCGTCGACGTTCAATTTGAGCCAGGAAATGTTCCGGAGATCTATCAGGCTTTGGAAGTGAACTTCACCGTAGCTGGGGAAGAATCGAGTTTAGTTCTCGAGATTCAGCAACACTTGGGCGATTCCATCGTCCGCGCAGTGGCCATGTCATCCACGGAGGGCTTGGTTCGTGGCATGGATGTTACAGATACTGGTGCTTCAATTACAGTTCCAGTCGGGGAAGGCGTGTTGGGCCGGATTTTTGATGTTACCGGCGCTGTTGTTGATGGCAAGGGCGATGTGAAGGCCGACAAGCATTACCCGATCCACAGACAGGCGCCCGCTTTAGTCGACCAAAGCACGGAAGCTGAAATCCTTGAAACAGGAATTAAGGTGATCGATTTGATCTGTCCGTTTATCAAAGGTGGTAAGGTAGGAGCTTTTGGCGGTGCTGGGGTTGGCAAGACCGTAGTAATCATGGAGCTAATCAACAACATCGCGAAAGCCTACGGAGGTTATTCTGTATTCTGTGGGGTGGGGGAGCGTTCCCGGGAAGGCAATGACCTTTACCACGAAATGTCGGATGCAGGAGTTATCGACCAGGAAAACATCGAAAACTCCAAAGTGGCCCTTTGCTACGGTCAAATGAACGAGCCTCCCGGTGCCCGCATGCGCGTTGCCTTGTCCGGCTTGTCCATGGCAGAGTATTTCAGAGATGAGAAAAATCTCGATGTGTTGCTTTTCATCGACAATATTTTTCGCTTCTCCCAAGCGGGATCTGAAGTATCCGCATTGTTGGGACGCTCGCCCTCAGCTGTAGGTTACCAGCCTACCTTGGCGCAAGAGATGGGGATCCTTCAGGAACGCATTACATCCACAAAGAATGGCTCAATCACTTCCTTCCAGGCGGTTTACGTTCCAGCGGATGACTTGACCGACCCGGCACCAGCCAACACCTTTGCTCATCTCGATTCGACGATTGTTTTGGAACGACGCATTGCTGAACTTGGTATTTATCCGGCTGTGGAGCCTCTCGATTCCGTATCCACCGCACTGGACCCCGTGATCGTAGGAGAAGAGCACTATTCAGTGGCCCGTGGAGTGCAAAACGTGTTGCAACGATACAAGGACCTGCAGGATATTATCGCCATCCTAGGATTGGATGAATTGAGCCCTGAAGATAAACGAACTGTTTTCCGTGCCCGCAAGATACAGAAATTCCTTTCACAGCCTTTCCACGTAGCGGAAGTATTTACAGGGTTCCCAGGTAAGTACGTATCCATCGACGAAACCGTCCAAGGCTTCAAAATGATCCTCGAAGGTGAACTCGACAACGTGGCGGAAAACGACTTTTACATGAAAGGATCCATCGAAGAAGTTAAAGCTGCATCAGAAGACGGCTAAACATGTCCATTCAACTCGAGATAGTCACACCTGAGAGCGTGGTCTACAGCGAAACCGTGGACAGCGTTGTGTTACCGACCGCTTCAGGAGAGGTAGGTATTCTGCCGGGCCACATCCCCTTGATTTCCGAGCTCAAGGCTGGAGAACTGGCGGTAACAAAGGAGGGAGCTTTGGATCTTCTGGCCATCGACAAAGGCTTTGCCGAAGTTCACGCCGATCACGTATCCGTCCTGACCGAAGCAGCAATCGATATCGACGATATTGACCTGGAATCTGCCGAGGAGGCTCAGCGACGTGCAGAGGAGGCTCTCAAGCGGGCACGTGAAGAAGATGATATTAATCCGGATGAGATCGAGCAGCTGGAAGCCAAGGTTCGCTTCGCAATGCTACAGCAGATTGCCAAGAAAAAAGGCAAATAGCTTCTAGGGAACCGATCAACAGATTAAATAACGAAAGTCTTCAAACTCCCCCCGAAATCCGTTGGGAACCCCCTTGGTAATTACCGCGACAGCATCGTGAGAGTGCAGTGATTCCAAATGTGCGATAGAAACCTGGAAATCTACAATATCTTCGACGGTGTCCAATTTTTCATACACGAGGCGTGCTGCATCTTCGACGAATTTTATATAGGCTCCGTTTAATTCAGCAAAGGCTTGTTCATCTTCACGCCGGACCATAACCTGGGTTTCGGTTTTCAGTGCATCCGCACAAAGATCCACCACATCCTCGACCACTAGGTTCGATTCCGGTGCCAATTCTACTAGCAACCGTGCCTTGCTCCTTTGTGAATGAGGTATGGCATAGGCATCACGCTCTTCCTGGGCATGCTCCGACAGTTTGTCTGAACAAGGACAAGCCGAGGAATAGACAAAATCGATCTGCAGGTTTCTTTGAAATAATCCTTTCTGGTTCATGATCCCCTCCATCATAACCTGGTAGTACTGATAACCCTTTAAGTTACTGCGTAAGCTTGTCTGTATAATGGGGTAATTAAAAAACAACTTCAACCTGGCTTCTCGGCTTGCAAGCCGCTCTAAGTACGTGCGCAGAATTGTTTTGAATTCCTCCCACGAAAAAATGTCGTCCTTGAATTCATAAAACACTCGGAGAATGCGCGACATGTTAATCCCTTTATTGTCCTTATCCAGAGAAACAGTTCCGGTAACCGCGGTTTCAAGGGATAGAGTCTCCCCCAATTTATTCTTAAACTTCAACGGAAGCTTGAAATTGGAAATACCTACCTGGTTAATCGCAACTCGGGCACCCGAAATGTAATCCGAATGCGCATTTTGAATGTCAGGCAGCGATTCACGATAAGACTCACTCGATTCGAAGGAGGAATCATAGTCCCGACTCGGTTTGGATTGTGAGCCTGGAAACGGATTACTCATTGGCGTGTCATCCATGCAAATTACAATGCTTGGTAAAAAAGTAGCCGGAAACCTTGTTGCCTAAAACTCAATAGGTCAATGGCTTATCTTTTTACTTACCCCTTGTTTTTAATAACCATAGTTAGCACAACCGAAACAAAAATGGTGCCCAATATTATGAGTAGCTATCCTTGCAATACCAAAGGATGCTGGACCTGGTATAAAACAGGAATGATTGGCTTAAATAAGGGAAAGAAAATGCGTTGAAAACATTCAGCTCAAGCAGATCACCTTGATTTTAGACACCTTTTAGACTTTTTTAAACCCCCCATGCCTCTACGGTACGATTAAAGCCCGGACTCCGCCTGAACGATTCAAGCGAAGGCTGGTGGGCCCTCTCGGACTTGAACCGAGGACCAAACGATTATGAGTCGTTTGCTCTAACCAACTGAGCTAAGG
>DDZZ01000059.1:46908-53084 GCA_002346535.1 Opitutales bacterium UBA2995
CTGAGCTAAGGGCCCAAAAAAAAGAGCGAGCATTGGAACGAATAGCGAATCGCTAGTCAATGCTTGCATCGATTGATTTTTACTTCAGTCCAGAGTCCACGGTGAACCGAACTCCAAAATCGGTTGGTCAGGCAACTTCCTAATCCTATAAAAACCAAAAACTTTTAAAGCTAGTGTAGAAAGCTGGTAAAATTCCCTTCGATTTTCTCCCACTTGGGATTGCCGAGTCGATACCCATGGCATCCGATCATAATGAGTTTTATGATTATTCGTTTTACAGCGGAGCACAGAGGGAGTTAAAGGCACGTTTGAAAACCGGTCAACTGAATGGTCGAATAAAGGTCCTAGAAAAATTTATTGAGAAACATCTCAGAGGTATCCAATCGATCTGTTCGGATCCATCCGATAAAGCCTTGGTAGAACCAGCGATTCGTGATGTTTACATTCAAAGATGCAGCCTGAATTACTCCTCCACCCAGCTTTCAGTTCTCCCTGCCCATCTCGAAATCCCTATCGAATTGTTCCCTCAACCGGCCCCAAGTCGAGGTCAGGTTTCGCAACCGATCAGGATAAGTAGTCGCCAAGTCATTGAGTTCCGCACGGTCTGCGGGCATGTTGTAAAGCTCCCAGCGGTTTCCGTTATCGCGACGCATAACTGCTTTCCAATCTCCGTCTCGAAGTGCGCGGTTGCCCGAATGAGCCCAGAAAAGAGTTCTGTAACCCCAATCCTGATCTTGCTTAAAGACTTCAACCAAACTGCGGCCGGGGAAAACGGGAGCGTTTTCAAAGGGAGATGTATCCACTCCAGCAAGCTCCAAGAAGGTAGGAACAAAATCGATAAAGTGAGCGGGGGTATGCCTAATCTCCCCTCGAGCCGATATCCCTTTGGGCCAATGAACAACCATGGGCGATGAAATGCCGCCTTCATGATTCCAGTGCTTATGAAGCGACATTGGCGTATTCGCCGCTGTGGACCAACCAGGCCCAAGGCATAAATAAGACCCGGCAGATCCCAATGGTGCGGTTGGATCATGTTTGTCAGCGCGGTTTATAATCTCACCACTTGCCCCATTGTCAGAAACGAAAACAAAGAAAGTATTATCCGATTCACCCATACGACTTACTTGGTCCATAACCCGGCCAATTTCCTGGTCCATCCGATCAATCATCGCCGCATGGATGGCCATCTTATGGGCCTGGAACTGCTTCTGCTCTTCCGATAAATCGTCCCAGGGGCTTGCATACGCTACCTCTCCAGAATGGATCTGGGAAACCATTTCATCTTCAGAGAGGTTCCAAGAGGGATAGATTTCTTCCCTACGTTCAGCCATGCCTGAATCAACCAGACTCATGAAAGTTAATCGAGACCACCTTTCTTTCCTCACAACATCCCAACCTCTTAAGTACACATACTTGTACGTTTCAATATCCTCAGGAAGTGCATGTAGAGGAAAATGAGGAGCGAAAAACGCCAGGAAGAGGAAGAAAGGCTGATCGGATGTCTCGGCAGCGTGGTCCTTGAGAAATTCGATAGCGTAATCGGCTTTTGCTACTGTTGAGTAGAATCCTGAATCACGAAGAATTACAGGTTGGGGCTGGTCATCGAGGAACACCTTTCGGGGACTGAAAAACCGGTCCTGATCTCCTAAATAGAACGAACGATCAAAGCCACTCACGGAGGGATCCGCAGGCATGCCCTTTAAGTGCCACTTCCCCGAATGGTAGTTACGATATCCGGCTTCTTTTAACCGCAAGGGAAGCAAACGACTCCAGCTTGGCCATTCCTTTCCCTTTCTAGGATCCATACCCACCTGCTGTGCATAGTATCCGGTAAGTAAAACCGCACGAGACGGCCAACAGCGGCCGGTAGAATACATTTGCGTAAACTTCAGTCCGCTTTCCGCCAGGCCGTCCAGAATGGGAGTTTGAATTTCCCCTCCATAACAACCCGCATCCGAGAATCCCATGTCGTCTGCAACAACCAAGATAATATTGGGCGGGTTTTCCGCAACCAGGAAAAGAGGAGCGAAAAAAAGAAGGATCCCTGTAAAGCAAGTGACACGCCTACCCATGCTTATCTTAAAACGATCAACCTTAGTCGAGCACATCAACCCTATTCGTTTTCACAATGGCGCATTTTGAGTAGGCTAATTATAGACATTGAGGCTTATGAACCGAGAATGCTTGATATCCAGTTGACCCAATATAAGTTTCATAGAAGTGAGCCTGTCTCGGATCGCGCTCTAATTATTAACCATTAAAGAATCAGCTGTATAAGTAATTATTTTCCTATTACATCCTCAAGGTTATCAGGTCCCCTTGGAATAATTTACTTCCACGTTTGTGGTATCCGGAATACTTTTTTCAATACCTCAATGAATCGAGATTGGTAACCAGTTTTTCCATACAACAAATAACAAAATCACAATATAATGAAAGATAAGAGAATCAGTTTTGTCGGATTAGGCCGCATGGGCGGGAATATGGCCAGAAGGCTCAAGGATTGTGGGTATAGTATATCCGGGGTCTCTGATATCGATTCCGAATTAAGCAAAGGACTCGCGGAAGAACTTGGAGTAACGGATTTTGACTCTCTGGCTAAGGTAACGGCAAGCTCAGATATTGTTTTCACTGTTGTAACCAACGATGCGGCCATGGATTCGATATTTTTTGGGAAAGATAATCTGTTTTCCAATTCGGCCGGCACCCTCTTTATCAACTGCGCAACCTTGTCGCCTGATATTCATCGAAAATTGGAATCGGCGGCTAAAGAAAATGGGGCGACAACCTTGGAAGCTTGCATGGCATCTAGCATCCCCCAAGCGAGGAATGGTGAATTGTACCTCATGATCGGAGGCGATGAAGGCACTTTCAACGAAGCCCGCCCATTGCTAGATGATATGAGCAAGAATTTAAGCTACGTCGGAGAAGCCGGCAAGGCCGCCGAGGTAAAAGCCCTCGTCAACATGGTGATGAACATCAACACTGCCGCCTTGGCAGAAGGCTTGGGCCTGGGACAAGCCCTGGGCTTAGATCTGGGAAAACTTTGCGAAGTTTTCGGTCAGACCGGGGCGAATTCCCGTGTGCTGGAAACCGATGCGGAGGATATGTTGGAGCGGGATCACGAGTGCTATTTCTCATCTGAACACGCTGCAAAAGACTCCGGCATCGCCCTGGATTTGGCAGCTCAACACTCCCTCAGCCTACCTTTGGCCAAAGCGACTCTGAAGCAATACCAAAGAATGATGGCCATTGGCCTTGGAGGTTACGACAAATCCGGAGTCGCAGAACTGACATTTCCAGGAAGAAAGGGTAGCGAATCGCAGTGATTGGTGAAATTAAGAATCATCTTGGAGAAAAAATTGATTTTCAGTTTTTCGAAGGTGACGAAACACTTTCCAGCTGGATTGTCGCGCTGGGACACGGAGTCACTGGAAATAGAAATCGACCAGTCATTGCTGAAACGGCCAACGCTCTGAACGAGGCAGGCTTCAGTACAATCGCCTTTTCCTTTTCAGGTAATGGCGACTCCGAAGGCGATTTTCGGGATTCCTGTACCTCGAAAGGCGTAGAGGACCTCACAGCAGTGCTCAACTCCCTGGGCGAAAGAAAAGTGGCCTATATAGGCCACAGCATGGGGGCAGCCATCGGTGTGCTTACAGCGGCAAAAGATCCCCGAATCAAACGCATGGTTTCATTGGCCGGAATGGTTGACACTAAAAAATTTGCTTTGACAGAATTCGGTGAAGAAACGCCCGACGAAAGCTGCATGTGGGAAGAAGAAAGTTGCCCTTTGTCTCAGGCATTCATGGACGACTTGTGCCAAACCGTGAAAACTGTGATTGAGCAGACAGATTCAGTTAATGTTCCATGGTTGCTGCTCCACGGATCAGCGGATGATGTGGTTTTACCCCAAGACAGTATTGCGATAAAAGAACGTCTCGGGGATCGCGTTGATCACCATATCATCGAAGGAGCAGACCACAGCTTCAATGATGCACACCGTCAAGAGCAGCTTGATGTGGTAGTCGATTGGCTTTCTAAAGAATGTACTTAATCACACGAAAATAGTTATCATGAAACATTACTTTATTGTTTCCCTTTGTATTATTTTTTCATTTGGAACACTTAACGGCGTCCACACCGGTAGCGGTATTATGACATTCGATACAGTCCCCGGCTGGGGATTGGATGAAAACGGCAAGTCTCAGATTGGATCCTGCCATGGTTCGATTGTCATCGACAAAGCTGGGAACATTTACACCAGTGCCAACAAGGGTCTCTTTGTATTTAAACCGGATGGGACCTTAGTTCGGACTCATATCCAGGAGGACCTCATGGAGATGCACGATATGGAAATCCGTGAAGAATTCGGAGTTGAATACATTTACGCCGCTAGAAATAAGGGAGGTATTGGAATCAAATTTCATGCCCAGACCGCCCAGATCGTTTTAACCTTGGGATTTCCAAAAGAATCGGGGCTGGATATCGATGTATTGAAACCTACTGCCATCACAGTGGCTGAGAATGGGGACATTTTTTTATCGGACGGCTATGGCAGTAGCAAAATTTTCAAGTTCGATAAAACCGGAAAGTACCTCAAGCACTTTGGAGGCCCCGGGGATGGGCTCAAAGAATTCCATACGCCACACGGTATGACTTTGGATACTCGTTACGATTCGCACCGTTTGTTGATTTGTGATCGCAATCACCAACCCATAGGACGCCTCTTACACTATGATCTGGAAGGCAATTTCATTCAGGTTGCCGCTTCCAACCTCAGCTGGCCAACATCAGTCGCGATTCAGGGCGACTATGTTTCCGTACCGAGCCTGGAAGGCAGGCTGAGTATACTGGATAAACGCAATGCCGTTGTATCTGTTTTAGGTTACAACGCCGATCCAGGCGAGGACGTGGGCGGCTGGTATCGGGTTAAACAGGAGGATTGGAAAGAAGGTATCTTCCACGGCACACATGGCTCATACTGGGACAAGAATGGGAACCTCTACATTCAGGATTGGAATATCGACGGACGAATCATGAAGTTGGTCAGGGTCAAGTAATTCCGGTCGTGAATTGCCCAACTAACAAGGAGTCGCTGACAGATTTTGCCGGCGCCTCGAATTGCCGAGTGATACGATCAAGAATCAACAGGTCGCAGGGTCAGCAGCCTAAGCTCTAGGGCCTGATCGCCAGGAATTTTTGGAGCAGTTAGGATGACTACGCCATCACCTTCGGTCAAGTGAATCTTGCCGATATTGATGGGCTTGAAGTCTTTCTCGTACGACTCCTGGCGTACGACTTTATCTTCCGCCGCCCCTACAATGGGTGGATCGTGAGCTTCTGTTATCTTGGCTTCAAGAACAGAGCTCCCAAATCGCAGCTCAATGGTTGAGCCTACATCTTTGGCAGGACATGCGTAGTAAAGAGTAACTTCATAGCTTCCGGCGTTTGCGACTTGCACATCCCAAGTTATTGAATCCCCTTCGTCTGTCCAATTGAGAAAGTATGAGCTATTTGGATACCGGTTAGATCGTATGATTGTGCCATGTGCAAAGCCGTCCCGAGCCGGCAGTTGGGTCATCGGTGCATCCGAATGACAAATCACAAAGGGACGTTTTTCTTCCTGAATTTGGGAGACCACATCGGCACGCCACTCATCAACCGCCTTCCGAAGCGTATTTGTTATTTCCGAATGCTCAGTAGTAACGGGCGAACGCTGTTCTGGATCCTTCACAATATCGAAAAGCTCACCATTATTATCGAGACGGAATCGCTGCGTGCGCACACTTACTTTATCCCGCCAGTGGGTAAAAATCATCCGGTCCGGAGCAGGCGCATAATCCTCCAAAAGAGCTGATTTTATACTCATACCGTCCAAGGGTTTAGCTGGGATATATTTAATCCCGACCATATCTGCCAAGGTGGGTAACAAATCGGTTACTGAACTGATCGAGCGCACCTGCTTACCGGCGGCGATTTTGGCAGGCCATTTAACAAACAGGGGCGAACGCACTCCGCCTTCATCCGTGGAACCTTTACGGCCCTTCATACCTCCATTCCAGCGCACACCGTTTGGGCCATTGTCACAAAAATAGATGAAGATTGTATTTTCCGATACTCCCAATTCATCGAGCTTGCTGACCAGACGCCCCACATTCCAATCGATGTTTTCG
>DDZZ01000062.1 GCA_002346535.1 Opitutales bacterium UBA2995
ATATCGATTTCATCGGCGAGTTTCCCATCGCTTTGGGTTTATAAAGCGGCGCATTGCCAAGATTGTGCTTTGGAAACCCAATGCCTAACAAATCCCCATAACGTACGATCATCTCGTAAGATTAGCAGGGACAGTAAGGAGCATCTGGCCATCATTGCCATCAGTAAAAGCTCTCAAAGCCAACAACGGCTCAAGCGTCGCGCCCAGAGTGTCGAATCAGTCTTCAGCAATCTGAAACATAATCTTGATTTCAGGCGCTTTAACCTGCGAGGCATGAACCAAGCTCAGGGAGAGTACTCTCTGATGTGTATCGCCCACAATATCTTGAAGTGGCAAAACTAGCTTCTTATCGGAGCGTTTTTTGCTTAATAAGGTCTGTAATTAAGCTGTTTGGCTCCTATTTCGGTCAAATGAAAATCAGAAGAGTTTAACAAAAGCGCCATATTTTTCTAATAATTACTTCCTATTCGGAATGTACTTCATTAAAAATTGAGTTCTGGAACAGCCTGTAAGAAGCTACGTAGGACTAAAGGAAGTCGTTCCTTTAGCTTAGTTATGCAATTACTTTAGAATACAGAGAATTGAGCGTATTCCATTTCCTGGGTTGAAAATTTCGAGGTAGAACTCCTTAGTGGTTGGAATGAAGCGCATTAGTATATTGTTGGTCCTTGGCCTTTTGGTTTGGGCCGGGCTTTATCTGCGTTTCTTCGATCTGGGGCAAAAACCCATGCATACCGATGAGGCGGTGAACGCAGTTATGGTTCACCAATCCCTCTTGAGCGTACCTGTGGAATTTGACCCCAGTCACTATCACGGTCCGTTACTGAAGGATTTGGCTATCGTTACCGTATCTTTAACCAAAGGTTTAACAGGAGAAAATTGGTCGGAGGTTACCTTGCGTTTCCTGACAGCCTTGGCAGGAAGTCTTTCTGTTTTTGCGTTCTTTTTGCTGCGTAGGCATATGGGCCGAGACGCAAGTTTTATTGCCTTGTTTTTGGCGGCGGTATCTCCCCCGCTAGTCTATTATAGCCGGTATTTCATCCATGAGACTTTATTCATTCTGTTTTCGCTATTGTTCTTGCACGCTTTATGGAGTTTTCTCGAAACCCGCAAGACTAGATGGGCTTTTTGGACAGGTGCAACGATCGGTGTTTTGCATGCTGTTAGAGAAACTTTCATATTCGTTTTATTTGCCGCAGTGGTTGCCTTATTCGTGGCCCATTGGCGGGAGTCCCGTAACGATATAAGATGGTTAGCCGGTCGAGAAGGATTATCGCGACTTGTTCCTTTGTTTGCTGCCGCAGTTGGTGTATCCGTTCTGTTTTACTCCGCTTTTTTTACCCACTGGCAAGGGCCTTTGGATTCAATACTTACGTATTTTAGATACGAGATTGAAGCAGATCATGAAAAGCCTTGGTATTATTACTTGATGCTTATTATAGGGGAGCGATCTTCTATCGGATATTTGGGACAAGCCTGGATCCTTGTTTTGAGTCTAGCCGGAATCTGGAAAGCTTTTTTTGAAACCAGTAGCCAATCCGAACGATTACCATTTTTAAGGTTTCTGTGTTGTTACACAATTGTGCTCACAATTCTGTATTCACTAATTTCCTACAAAACTCCGTGGTTGATGCTCAATTTCCTGGTGGGATGGATTTTATTGGCTGGAGTTGGTTGGGTCTATTCATGGCAAAGATGGGGCCATTGGATGAGCCGGGCAATTTTAATAGTATTGCTTTTGGGAACTTTGGGGCATTCTTTACGCCAAGGTTGGTTGTTGAGCTTCCGTTATTCTGCAGATCCCAAAAATCCGTTTGTTTATAGTCACACATCACCGGACCTCTTGAAACTGGTTGACCGAATACATAGTTTGTCCCGGCTGCATCCGGATGGTGCCTCAATGCGCGTTGACATCCATGGTCCTGAATACTGGCCGTTGCCCTGGTATCTGCGGGACCTTAAGGGTGTGGCCTACCCAGAAGCGCCGGATGAAAATTCGCCCGCTTCAGTGCACGTTTTTAGTTTCCAGGCCGGTCAGTACGTACCGGAGCTTGATGAGACTCGATTTATTTCTGAGCTCCGCGGATTAAGAGACGGCGTTTTCCTGCTCATTTACATCGAACTAAATTTATGGGACCGCCTGTTTGAAGATGAATAAATGAAACCAGATTTTCATAGCTTTCGTCATGAAGCCATGAATACATGGTTAGAATTATCGGTTACTAACGGAGAGGCCGAATATGTACGACAAGCTGCCACCGAAGCTTTTTTAGAAATCGACCGGCTGGAAAATATCCTAAGCCGATTTCGCGAGGGCAGCGACATCGATGTATTAAACAAACTTGCTAGCAGGGAACCGGTTCGCGTTACCGAGGAGAGTTGGCAATGTTTACTTTTAGCATTGGATTTGGAACTCCTAACTGAGGGTACCTTCAGTATCGCTTTTGAATCCCTCATGGATGCCAAGGTTGAGCCTGCAGGTTGGTTGGAAATGGATGAGGCTTCCCGAACTGTTCGTTTTTCTATCGCCGATGTGACGGTTGATTTGGGCGGCATTGGAAAAGGCTATGTGCTGGACCTTGTGGATGAGCTACTAGTTAAAGATTGGGATCTGGATGCTTTTATGATCCACTCTGGTACCAGCACCGTGCTGGCTCGCGGCGATCTCCCGCCTCATGTCGGATGGCCCGCGTCACTCGGAGCCGATCAAATTCCTCAAAAACTCAGCCTGAAAAACGAGTCGCTCAGTGGTTCGAGTTTGGCCGTGCAGGACAGCCACATTCTCGACCTAAAATCGCAAAGTTCTTTGGAAACCGAGCGGCGTACTTGGGCTTTGGCCTCCAACGCAGCAATTTCTGATGCTTTATCCACCACTTTCATGCTGCAGAAAGCGGAGGAAATCGAAAATCTTTGCGGAAAACGTTCCGATTTAGGAGCCTTCGTGATAGATCCAACTTGGGACAATCCCGTTGTGGCCTTCGGATCTGCCGAAAATAGGGTTAATACCCACTAATTTGGCTATTTCTGCTTGTCTGTGAACATTCAACTTGACTACAAATGTCTGCAGATTTGGGGAACCCGACTTTAGGAATTCCGATTTTTCCTTCGGTAGAATCACTCGTATAGGCATCGAAAACAGTGCCGACGAAAAGACCGATTTCTAGTACAACAATATCAAGTTCAAAAATACTGTTTTGCATTGGGGAATTTTACTGGCAGCGACTTCAGTACCGCCAAGCTTGATGGTGAATCCAGGCTTAACCCAATTACAACAACAAACGGTCCTACAGGTTTGAGGCAGTAATTGTTCGGTAATATTAAGAGGAGGTCCTGCTTAGGTCGGGCCTGTGTAACCCTTAAGCAGGGCGTCCGCCTCTTTGAGGTAAGCAGGAATTTGTTCGGCAAATGGGCTTTCAGAAACCGCATCGAGCATATCTTGCTTTTTAAACCTTTGAACACGCTTTCCCGGTATCCAATGCCCATAAGAATCCAGCATGCTGTAGCGCCACTTTGCGAAATCGATCAAGTCGATGGATTTTGCCCAGGTAAACAGGCGTAAAATGTCCTTAACATTTATTTGGTGTGGAGTATCCGTCCATTCAGGCAAATTCTTAAACCAGTTATCGTACCAATCTGGACCAAATGTTTTCTCAACTTCGTCCTGAATTTTGGTTATAATCGGCGTTATCAGTTTGTCCGCATTTTCAAAGTGTTCCATTGCTTCGACATGGAGGTCGAAATCTTCCGGACAGGAGGCTCCGCAACTGACAGTGTGAACGTGAGGACTAGCCCAGCAGAAAAGGTCGTTGAATACCATGGGGTGCAGTGGCTTGCATATCTCAACCAATTTTTCCGGTGGCGTATAAAGGCGGCCTCCTTTGTCGTTTGGACTGATAATAAAGACGCCCATGTCTTGTTTGGCGGCGGCTTCAATGGCTGGCCCGTTCAACTGGTTCACAAAATACCAATGCAGGTTTATGTATTCAAACTCGCCTGTGTTTATTAACTCGAGGATCTCGGATAGGGTGGCATGGGTTGAAAATCCCACATGTTTTGTCAGACCAGCCTTTTGTACTTTTCTTGCTTCTTCCAGGCATCCGCCTTTCCGCATAGACCATTGAATCCTCTCTCGGTTGTTGATTCCGTGAATACTCAGCAAATCCACAGAGTCGACCTGCAAGTAGTTAAGTGAGGTTTCGATTTTAGATCTGAATTCACGAGGATCATTCTCAGGCCCAACTTTGGTCTGAAGAATAAAGGATTCGCGCTGAAATTGTTTAAGGGCATATCCTAATTGCATCTCCGAGCTACCGTAGCCGCGGGCGGTTTCGATGTGATTGATGCCCAGGTCAATGGCTGCAGCCAATGTTCTCTCGAGGTTTTTCTGGCCTTCTTTGGGAATTTCATTCCACTCAACATCTTCCCACTTGTGATGGTAACGCATGCCACCACAGGAAATAGCTGGCATGGACAGCTCAGTTTGGCCAAATCGAAGGTATCGCATTAACTGAATTTAGTGAAAAGCAACAACAGGGTTGAAAGGCTTTGAAATAAGGTTCAAGCTCATAAGACAATCTTCATTACCGACTCCATAATATGAAAGTTTCTGTTTCACAACTTTTGGCCGAGAAAAAGCCTCAAATATTTTCAATTCATGCCCAGGCTTCGGTCATGGAAGCCGTGAAAGAAATGAACGAGCGCCGGATTGGTTCTTTACTCATAATTGATGATGGCAAGTTGGTCGGCATTTTTACTGAACGCGATGTCCTGTGCCGTGTGGTAGTGCTTGGAATTTCTGCGGAATCGACCACTGTAGGTGAGGTGATGAGTAAGAATATCGATACATTTCATCCTGGTGTAACGATCGATTCGGCGATGGCGCACATGACCGAGACGCGCCATCGTCACGTTCCCGTTGTGGAGGGTGATGAAATTTTAGGATTGGTCTCGATTGGTGATATTACGCGCTATTTATCGCGGAACGCTGAAAACGAAGCGCGAAACCTGCTAAATTACTTTACGGGTACTTACCACGATTCTTAGGCGCGATTGCGTTTTCTGGAGCAAGCTCCTTCCCGGTATCAAATGATATTTCTTGGCTTATGATAGGGGTTGTGGGCGGGCAGCGCTAAATATTCATTTAGGAAGAGGGAAGTGGATAGCTAGCCAGAGTGTATCGGGATCGGTGTGGGAGATGCGGTGTTTTGGTGTTTGGGGATAAACAAGTAGTTTCCGGGGTTCAGGGTCTGGGTGGAGTGGTCTTTGAACTCGAGGTTGTTTTTGCCGCGGAAAACCAGTACCTATTCATCTTTAGGCGTGGATTGACCATTCGAAACGATGCGTTCGATTTTCAGATCATCGATTTGATGGAGCACTTGGAAGATTTCCTCGTTTGAAGCATTAGGTAAATGATCGAAAATGTTTTTTGGTTTCATGGCATGTGCATTAGTACTCAAAGAGGCTATCTCCTCCTGGACGAGCGTCCCGGCGCATTTCTTCCTGGAATAAGACTGTCATGCCGCGCAATTTACGAGAGATGGTCCTATTATTACGGATAGGTTTGGTTTCACCAGGGTCGGCTTCCAAATCAAAGAGTCTCAAGGAGGGGTTCAAGTGTAGTTTCCAATGCTTCCATCGGACAGCTGACAATGCGCCATGAGCGCCGTGATAAAAGAACGCGTTCAGGTATTCTTCTCGGGTTATGAGGGGCTCCCATTCACCGGGCGGATTCCAACGGCGAGTAAGTGGGGCTGCGGTGTTCAATGCCGAACCGGCACCGGCATCGGGTACAGAGTCAGTCTCACCTTTCAGCAAGGGAGAAATATCACGTCCGTCAATGATCAATCGGGAAGGCAATTTTATATCGGCCAGGGTAGCCATGGTGGGGTACCAATCCATAGCATTTAATACCTCGTTTGTTATATTACCTTTTCGGATACCCATGCCCCAAGCGATTGCGGGAACACGAATGCCTCCTTCGTAGGTGGATAGTTTGTGGCCTTGAATTTTTTGGCTCGAGTTGCGACCTGGACCACGTCCATTGTCGGACGCATAGATTACTACTGTTTCCTCTCCTAGATCGTGTTTCTCAAGCATATCAAAAATTCGGCCTACATTGTGGTCGAGTTCTTGGATGGTATCACCGTATTCACCCCATTGGGACGTTCCTTTAAACTCCTCACTTACACCGAGCGGGACGTGCAGCATGGTGTGTGGTAGGTAAAGGAAGAACGGATTATCCTTGTTCTTTTCGATGAAGTTTATAGCTTCGTCGGTGTAGATTTTGGTCAGCTCCGCCGGATCGGCTGGCCGTTTGATGACCTGATTATTTCTCATTAGGGGTACGCCACCGATTTCATCGAAGTAAACGACTTCGACCGGATCCAGGTTGTGCAACAAGCCGAAGTAATAATCAAAGCCCTGGTTTTTTGGCAGAAAGGGTTCCTCGAATCCCAGGTGCCATTTGCCGATGCAAGCGGTAGCGTAACCTTATTGTTTGAAAAGTTCTGCCAATGTCAGTTCTTTTGGGTGAATTCCTGACTTCGAATCGGCCCGATGAACCCAAATATGATTGCCAATGCGGCGAGGGTAACAGCCTGTCAACAATCCAGCACGTGAAGGGCTGCAGATGGGTGCTGCTGCATAATAGTCAGTGAATCGGATACCTTCAGCGGCCATCTGATCAATTCGAGGCGTCTTAATTTCCGTTGCACCGTAGCAACCCAAGTCATAGTAACCCTGGTCATCGATCAGGATGAAAATGAAGTTGGTTTTTGAAAAACTGGAGACTGCTGAAATCAGCAAGAGGAGTATGTTAAGAAAACGTATCATGCGATTCGGGGTGAGTTCTAAAATACACATTGTGTGGCCTCACAATTAGCCTCAAGAAGGAACTTGAATATTGTGTGATCGCCTAATTCATAGGTGCGTATTGTATTGAGCCCGTTCGCTTGGTAAGGCTTCAGATCTCTCCAAGTATTTGCTGAAAATAGTTGTATATTAGTGTCCTAGGGATTGTAGACTACCAGTTCCTCCCCTGAATCTCCGTTCATGTCAGCGGGAATAAAGTGATACCAGCCTTATCGTTTAGGACCGACTGATGCCTGATGTCCCGGCAATTCTGCAAACACCTTGCCGTCTCCGCGCTAGAGCATACCGCCGTTATAGATCAGAGCGAGTTATTGGA
Source organism: Opitutales bacterium UBA2995 (assembly GCA_002346535.1). GTDB lineage: Bacteria > Verrucomicrobiota > Verrucomicrobiia > Opitutales > UBA2995 > UBA2995. The sequence goes on from DDZZ01000062.1 coordinate 7,187, forward strand.
GACCATCTCAAAATACTGCCTCCATGCCGGTTTCGTTTGGACTAGAGTTGAGGTTGAATCGCTGGATTACTTTTCCTTCGACCCTTACAAGCATAACCAGAGTCTTGTGTCCCTGGTTGCGGATTACCATTTCAGGGCCTGCAGAACTCTCGTCGAAATTTGCGATTCTCAATTACTGTCGGTGTGGTATCAATTCTCTGTCACCTTTTATTTGATTGGTTTGAACAAATTTGTTATTCAGGCTGACTAAAGTTCAATATGAGGCTGAAACTTTTTGCAATTTAGGTCGTCTTACCTTAACGAAATCATCATGAAAACATCGCTAGGCATTCTCGGAATCACTTTAATAATTGGGATATTTAGCCTAATGGCTGAACCCACAAAAGAAGCTGAGACAGATCCCGCAAAAGCTGCCCGCTTGAAAGAGCTCACTCCATTGCAGTATCGGGTGACTCAGCGGGAGGGCACAGAACCTCCGTTCAGAAACGAATATTGGGATAACAAGAAACCTGGCATTTATGTGGATATAGTTTCCGGGGAACCGCTTTTTAGCTCCAAAGATAAATATCGCTCTGGAACTGGTTGGCCCAGTTTTACCCAGCCGCTCGAGTCCGAAAACATTTTAGAGAAAACGGATTTCCATCTGGGCTATCCGAGAACCGAGATAAGGTCTAAAAACGCCGATTCCCACCTCGGGCACGTATTTCCGGACGGACCTCGGGCAACAGGGCTGCGCTATTGCATGAATTCCGCGGCCATGCGTTTTATTCCCTTGGCCAATTTGGAGGATGAGGGTTACGGCCAATACCTGCCACTTTTCGAGGAAAAGCCGAAAAAAGAGGCAAAAGATACGGAAAAATAGGCCTCCATCAAGTACTTCATAATATTGAAGAAAGTTGAAACCTTTCCGAGGAGTCTGGCGTTAGTGGGGTAAGTCGACTTAAAGCCTTAATTTGTGATAAGATGAAATCGCGATCGTTTCTGTTATTTTCCACCCTTTTATTAACCTGCTCGCATTCCGAGCTTTTTGCCGATGGCCGTGAAAATTGGCCGAATTGGCGGGGTACCACCGGCCAAGGGCACGCACCGGGCGCAACTCCACCTACTGATTGGAGCGAGGAATCGAACATTAAGTGGAAAACGGCTATTCCCGGCCTCGGATTTTCCACTCCAGTTGTTTGGGAAGACACCATATATTTATTAACAGCCTTAGGGGACGAGAATGCAGCTACCAACCCTACCGCCCAACGCGGTGGACCTGGAGGTCGACTAGGAGGGCCAGCTGGGTTCGATCGTGAAGCAATAATGAAGGAATTTGATAAAGACGGCGATGGAGAACTCAACAAAGAGGAACGCAATGCTTTACGAGCTGAAATGCGCTCTCGTCGTGGTGGGCAAGGTGGTCTGGGAGGCCAACGCGCACAACCTCCTGGCGGCGGTAGAGGTCGTGGAGGCCATGCTGCGGTTGTTGCCAAACAACAATTTAAGGTGGTGGCGATCGACCGCAACTCCGGTGAAGTTAAATGGGAAAAATTAACCGTGGAAGCGACTCCTCATGAAGGTCATCATCCAACAAACACATTCGCTTCCTATTCTCCGGTTACAGATGGAGAGCACTTGTATGTTTCTTTTGGGTCCCGCGGAATATACTGTTACGACATGGACGGCAATTTAATCTGGGACAAGGATCTTGGTGACATGAGAACTCGGGTAGGTTTCGGCGAAGGTTCTTCTCCTGCGCTCGCGGGCGAACATTTGATCGTTTTGTGGGACCAGGAGGACCAATCCTTTATTGTGGCTTTGGATAAAAAATCTGGTGAGGAAGTCTGGCGGAAAAATCGAGACGAACGCACTTCATGGACCACTCCGGTTATTCAAGAAGTGGATGGAAAGCTTCAGGCAATTGTTGCGGGAACAAACGCCACCCGGAGTTATGCCGCTGAGACCGGTGATATTATCTGGGAAACAGCGGGACTAACGGCAAACGTAATTCCGACTCCAGTTGTGGGCCATGGAAACGTGTATGTAGCAAGTGGATATCAAGGTCGTTCAATCCAGGCTATTAAGCTTTCCGCAAAAGGTGATGTGTCAGGTTCGGAGGATGTCGTATGGCAGGTTTCCCACAGCGCCCCCTACGTACCATCCCCGGTTCTTTCCGGAGATTATTTGTATTTGACCAAGGGAAACGATGCTTACTTGGCTTGTTTTGATGCCAAGACGGGTGAGGTAATTTACCGGGATGAGCTATTGGAAGGATTGCGTGGTGTCTACGCTTCACCGCTTGTAGCCAATGGTTACATTTATATTGTAGGAAGACAAGGCACCACAGTTGTTCTCAAGGACTCCGAAACGTATGAGGTTGTCGGTACCAATAAACTTGATGACCAAATCGATGCTTCCCCTGTGGCCCTGGGAGGGGACTTGTTCATACGCGGACACAATCACCTCTACTGCATTTCCGAAAACTAATTAATTTGTGATCTAGGTATCTCTTCTTTTCATTTCACAAGCTGGCCCCGTTATAGGGCCGGCTTTTTTATTAAAATCGCAGTTGCCGATATCTGACAAATAGGAATTTTAACAGGAATACATGGAATATTCTGTTCTATCCATGCTCCGATCTATTCGAGTTTACTTCGGTTTATGTTTTGCTTTATGCCTTACGGTTGTTGTGGGGGGAAATCCGATTCCGGAGCCAAATGAAATCCCGGCTTACCTTTTGGATCGTGATTATCGACCTGAGATTGAGGCCGTAAGGGTGGATGAACGGCCAAAAATTGACGGTCACCTCGATGAGGAAGTTTGGAAGACCGCTCCAGTTGCAGGGCCGATCCTGCAATACAGACCAAGTCCTGGGGTCCACATGTATCAGCAAACCCAGTTTCGTGTGGCATACGATGACAATTTTTTATACTTCGCTATTTGGTGTTGGGATGAGGAACCGGACAAAATCGTAGCTCGCTTCATGCGGCGTGACGACAGTGTCAGTGATGACGACGCAATCACCATTTCACTGGATACTTTTAATGATAAACGGAATGGCTATTGGTTTCGTTTTAATCCCAATGGCCTTCGCCAGGATGCTATCATCACCAACAATGTGAATATCAACATTCAATGGGATGGCATTTGGGAGGTTAAGACCCGGATTACCGAATATGGTTGGAATGCTGAATTGGCTTTACCTTTGACAACCTTCAGCTTTGATCCGGCATCTTCTGTTTGGGGCTTGAATATCGCTCGAAGCATTAAGCGAAAAGAACAGCGTGGGATTTGGTCATCACCGCGAAGGTCTATTCGATCCTACTATGTATCTGAATCTGGAAAGTTAAAGGGTCTTAGCGGTCTTAAGCAGGGACTCGGACTTGAATTTAATCCTTACATTCTCGGAACACACTCTGAGGATAAGGATCTGGATACGAGCGATTTTGATTTCGAATGGGGTGGTGATTTCCGCTATAGGATTTCGCCTAAGATGAGTGCAACGTTGAGCTATAATACCGACTTTGCCGCAGCTGAAACAGATGCGAGGCAAGTCAATTTGACCCGGTTTTCTCTCTTTTTTCCGGAAAAGCGACGCTTCTTTCTTGAAGATGCCGGGGTGTTCAACTTTGGCGGTTTGGCCGGACGAATTCGACGGAGAACGAGGACATCGCCGGCAATTTTACCTTATTTCAGCAGGCGTATTGGACTGAGCAGAAGTGGAGAGATGGTTCCGCTAGTTGGTGCGGCAAAACTATCTGGACGGGTAGGGGACTACAACATTGGCGTTATCAATGCCTTGGTTGACTCAACCGATGAATTGGGAAACCAGAATGCTTTTGTCGGCCGAGTATCCAAACAGATTTGGGATCAGTCGTCCATTGGCGTTTTGGCGACCCATGGTGACCCGAACTCCGATTACAACAATTTACTGTTTGGAACGGATCTCCAGTATTTGACTACGAATTTTATGGGACAATACCGCCTGGAATTAAACGCCTTCGCGATGGCAACGGATTCCGATGATCCGGACTTTGATAGTGGATTAGCTCCAACTGTAGGAGGCAGTCTGATTCTGCCAGCTGATGAATTCGATATTGAAGCTGCGATTATGCATGTAGATGACGACTTTAATCCGGCTTTGGGATTTTCCCCTCGTCGAGGCGTCCGTCGTTACTTCACGAGCCTTACCTATAAGCCATATATCGAATTCGTGGATTGGTTACGGCAGATGGGTTATATTTACGAAGGAGAATATGTGACTGACCTATCCAATAACCTTCAGTCGCAGAAACACGAAATAACGCCTTTTTTGATGAGGTATGAAAATGGTGCACAATCCTCTATTTCCCTCGAAAGATCGTCTGATGTTCCGACTGCGGATTTTGAAATAGCAGACGGATTAGTGATACCCGTCGATGATTACGATTGGACACGGGGACAGATAAGTTTTGCGACTGCAGACCAGCGAATGCTAAGCTATGAGCACGAATTTTCCTTTGGCGATTTTTATGATGGTACCCGTGTTGAAAATACATGGGAAATTACCTTCTTGCCGTCTAAGCACTTAACTACGAAATTAAATTATTCAAAGCAAGTGGTTGAGCTTCCTCAAGGCGATTTCGATGTTAAACTGGCTTCCTTAACAGCGCTTATCAATTTTACTCCGGACTTAAGCTGGTCTAACCTTATTCAGTACGACAACGTTTCAGGTACAATGGGAGCGAACAGTCGCTTTATTTGGGAGTATCGACCTGGTGCAAAATTGTTCCTGGTTCTGAACCAAAGTTATTTCGATGAAGCGACGGGTTTTGTGTTAAGACAAATGGATACGACTCTGAAGCTGAGTTCGATTTTCCGATTCTAGAGCTCCATCATTTTCAACGGTAAAATAGGATTGCTAGGAGGTATACGCTTTCTGACGATCTTTTGGAGCTACTCTTCCTGAAGTTCGTTTCCACTAAGAAGGCCATATGTCAACGATGTCTTTAGTTTTCCGATATATCCTGATTCTAAAATGGCTCTTAACGTGCAGCTTAGCAGGAAAAGAGTCCCCGATTCCCGAGCGACAAGAGATACCCGCATATCGATTGGATAAAGACTACCGTCCCAAGATTACTGCAGTCCGCATGGAATCTCCTCCAAAGATTGATGGGCATCTCGACGAAGAAGTTTGGAAAACCGCACCTATCGGCGGTCCATTGCTTCAACACAGGCCGCTATCTTATACGCACTTAGACCAGCAGACGTTCTTTCGTGTGGCCTACAACGATAATTACTTGTTTTTCGCGATTTGGTGCTGGGATACCGAGTCGGACAAAATTGTCGCCCGCTATATGCGCCGAGACGATGCCATTTGGGATGACGATTCAATTAGTATCAATCTGGACACGTTTCATGACTTGAGGGATAGCTATACATTTATGGTTAATCCCAATGGAACGCGACATGATGCCATCAGTACCAACAATGCTAACTACAATTACCGGTGGGATGGTGTCTGGGAAGCGAAAACTCAAATAACCGAGTTTGGGTGGCAAGTGGAAGTTGCCATACCTCTTACGACTATAAGTTTTGATCCTGAGAGCTCACAATGGGGCCTCAATGTTTATCGAAGAATAAAGCGTTTGGATCAGCGAGGTATTTGGTCTTCACCAAGAAATGCTGTTCGAGGTTATTACGTGTCGGAGGCTGGAAAATTGAATGGTTTGGAGGGTCTTAAGCAAGGATTGGGACTTGAATTTAATCCATACATTCTGGGCAAACAATCGGATGATGAGGACTTGGGAACCGATGATTTCGATTTCGATTGGGGAGGAGACTTCCGTTATCGAATCACCCCCAAGATGAGCGCTACCTTAAGTTACAATACCGACTTTGCCGCCGCTGAGACGGATGTCCGGCAGGTAAATTTAACTCGTTTCTCGCTTTTCTTTCCTGAAAAGCGCCGCTTTTTTTTGGAGGATGCCGGGGTCTTCAATTTTGGAGGATTGGGAGGTCGTTTTAGACGGAGGACTGGAACCAGGACTTCTCCGGTCATTCTTCCTTATTTCAGTCGGCGTATTGGTTTGAATAACAGCGGAGAAGTTGTGCCATTGTTGGGGGCCGCAAAACTTACAGGCCGGGTGGGTGAATTTAATATTGGAGTCATTGATGCAGTCGTCGACGAGAACGGAGGTCTTGATAGCCAGAACGCGTTTGTCGGTCGTGTTACACGCCAGATTTTTGACTCATCTTCGGTTGGAATTCTAGCTACTCATGGCGATCCAAATTATGAATACGACAACTTACTATTGGGAAGTGACTTTCAATATCTGACTAACAAGTTTCTGAATCGATACCGATTGGAGGTAAACGCGTTTGCCTTGGCAACGAATTCGGACCATCCGGATATCGGGGTTGGCTTTTCTCCTGTCGTCGGTACCAGCGCCATTCTTCCTGCTGATGAGTTTGAGGTTGAAATGGCTGTCATGCACGTAGATGACAAGTTTAACCCTGCTTTGGGATTTGCGCCAAGAACTGGGGTGCGCAGATATTACACGCGTCTGGTTTATATGCCCTATATGAAATCAATAGATTGGTTGCGCCAAATGTATCACTCTTATGAAGGCGAATACATTACCGATCTTTCAAATAAGCTTTCCTCATCCACTCACCTCATATCTCCGGTTCAACTAATTCTTGAGTCTGGAGACTATATATATACTGAAGCCGAATTGTCATCCGATGTGCCTGAGGACGATTTCAGAATCTACAATGGTGAAGGAGATTTAGATGATATATTCATATCTGCAGGTGACTATTCATGGTCGCGAGGCATCCTAGGGTTTCAGACTTCGACAAGGCGTAAGTTTCAATTTGATCACGAGGTTTCCTTTGGAGATTTTTACGATGGAAACCGGACGAATAACACCTCAAATTTGTCTTATCTTCCATCCAAATATTTTGGAAGTGTATTGAGTTATTCCAAGCAAGAGGTCGATCTTCCAACTGGCGACTTTGACATAACTTTGGCGTCTCTGACCGCGCTTATCAACTTCACACCGGACTTCACCTGGTCCAATTTCGTGCAGTACGACGACATATCCGACAGCTTGGGTGTCAATAGCCGGTTGATTTGGGAGTACCGTCCAGGTAAACGCGTATTCCTGGTGTTAAACCAAAGCTATCTTGATGAAAGAAACGGATTCGTTCGCAAACAGATGGATACCACTCTCAAATTCAACTCGATATTCCGGTTTTGAGAGTGGTTTGATAGTTATTTTAGGTTTTTTATTTATAGGATCGTGCAATGACGCGGCTACGCTATAACCATTTCGGTATAATTACGAGTAAGCACTGGAAGCATTAAAGAGTTAATGGTCTTGTCCGCCCGCTCGGCCTTCCGAAGAATGGGGATCTTCTGCTTTGTGGTGTATCTTTTGCCTTTCATTGTCTGAGTCCTCTATAGTGGCTCAGTTTAGCTCACCTCCATCAAATACAAATTTTCTTATTGATAGTTCGTTTGGTTCCTAAGTTATGGAGCGATTGTCTTATCGGAGTCAGAAAAAATAGTACTGACTGCTCGACCGCTTATGTGCGCTTGACTAAACTAGCTTCTTTTCCAACATTCGAAATTCCCATTCTCAGATCATTTCCTGCTATGGCTTATGAACCGCTTACCATCTCTGGCTCACGAATTCCAAACACCATTCGCCGGGACGCTTGGTGGCGCACACCGGTACTGGTTTTTATTGGATTTTCCACCTTCATCGTCTATTCGACCTGGGCGGCATTCCAGGGAGAACATTATACATTCGGACCCTATCTTTCTCCGTTTTATTCGCCTGAACTTTTTGGCACTTCCAGCCATGCTTGGTTTGGAATCCGGCCCGGGTTCTGGCCTGACTGGTTTCCTTACTCACCTGCCTTTCTTATCCTCTGGGCGCCCGCTGGATTTCGTCTGACCTGTTATTATTACCGGGGTGCTTACTACAAAGCCTTCTGGGCTGACCCGCCCGCATGCGCTGTTAGCGAGCCACGGAAAAACTACCGAGGCGAAAATTCATTTCCGCTTATTATTCAGAACATCCACCGCTACATGCTCTATGTTGCTATGGGGTTCATCGTATTTCTTTCTTGGGACGCCATTTTGGGATTTAACTTCGATGGTAAATTCGGCATAGGCGTAGGTTCCCTGGTTCTGATGATCAATGTGGTCCTGTTGGCTGGTTATACCTTTGGATGTCATTCCTTGCGCCACCTGGTTGGAGGGGCATTAGACCAGATTTCTAAATCGCCCACCCGACAATGCGCCTGGAAAGGTGTAACCTGTCTTAACAAGAAACACCAGATGTGGGCCTGGTTGAGCCTTTTCTGGGTCGGTTTCACTGACGTTTATGTTCGCCTCTGTTCCATGGGTATTTGGACCGACTTTCGTATTTTATAGTTACAATGACTGAGCACGAAATATTTGAACATGACGTACTAGTCATCGGAGCCGGTGGAGCCGGTCTGCGGGCGGCGATTGAAGCATCCGCGACTGGATTGAGGGTCGGATTGGTATGCAAATCGATGTTGGGCAAGGCCCACACTGTGATGGCCGAAGGAGGAGTCGCAGCGGCATTAGCGAATGTGGACGACCGCGATAACTGGAGGGTCCATTTTTCCGATACCATGCGTGGAGGCCAGTATATCAACAACTGGCGCATGGCTGAGATCCATGCCAAGGAGGCTCCGGAGCGGGTTCGGGAACTCGAAGCCTGGGGAGCGGTTTTTGACCGGACCAAAGATGGGAAGATTCTGCAGCGAAATTTTGGCGGCCACAAATATCCGCGTCTAGCCCATGTGGGCGATCGAACCGGCCTGGAAATGATCCGCACCCTTCAGGATCACGGCATACACCAAGGCATTGATGTCCATATGGAAGTGACGGTTGTGCTTCTTCTCAAGGATGGCAACCGGGTTTCCGGCGCAGTTGCTTACGATCGTGAAAGAGGTCGATTCCGGGTCTTTCATAGTAAGGCCGTCGTCTTGGCCACTGGTGGGATCGGCCGAGCGTTTGAAATAACCAGTAACAGCTGGGAGTATACAGGCGATGGACATTCGCTCGCTTATCACGCAGGTGCCGACCTGATCGATATGGAGTTTATCCAGTTTCATCCTACCGGAATGGTTTGGCCACCTAGCGTTAGAGGAATTTTGGTGACTGAAGGCGTTCGTGGTGAAGGGGGAATCCTCCAGAACAGCGAAGGCAAACGTTTCATGTTCGAAGATATTCCAGATAACTATAAGGACCAGACAGCCGCGGGTCCTGAGGAGGGATGGCGATATGTTCTAGGCGACAAGGAAGCCAATAGGCCGCCCGAATTATTAACGCGAGATCATGTGGCACGTTGCATCGTGCGTGAGATCAAGGAAGGCCGGGGCAGCCCGCATGGTGGCGTATTTCTCGATATTGCCTGGATCAAGGAGAAGATGAAGAACGCGAAGGACCATATCAAAAAGAAGCTGCCCAGTATGTATCATCAGTTCAAACAACTGGCCGATATCGATATCACTAAAGAACCGATGGAAGTGGGACCGACCACACACTATGTTATGGGAGGTGTCCGGGTGGATGGCGACACGCAGATGTCAACCGTGCCAGGATTGTTTGCCTGCGGTGAAAGTGGGGCAGGTATCAATGGAGCCAATCGCTTAGGAGGCAATTCGTTATCGGATTTACTGGTCCTCGGAAAACGGGCTGGAGAATACGCCGCAAAATACGCTAGCGAAAACGGCGAGACTTCGATCAATAATGAGGAAGTGGAAGCTGCCAAACTCGAAGCACTTGCTCCTTTTGATCGGCAGTGTGACTGCAGTGACGGTACTTATCAAATTCAATATGCTTTACAGAAATCGATGCAAAGCCAAGTCGGTATTGTTCGCAAAGGCGACGAAATGGAAAAAGCCCTTGAGGATATTGCGGACCTTAAGCAAAAGGCAGCTACGGTTGGTGTGATCGGCAATCGCGAGTACAATCCCGGTTGGCATACTGCTCTGGATTTGAAAAGCCTTCTCACTGTTTCTGAGGCCGTTGCCTTATCGGCTATTGAACGGAAAGAGAGTCGCGGAGCTCAGTTCAGGGAAGATTATCAGGACAAAAGCGAAGAGTGGGCCAAATACAACAATGTTGTTCGCCGCGGGCCTGATGGTTCCATGCAAATCGAACGGATTCCGATCCCTGAAATGCCCCAGGAATTACAGGACATTATCAAGGAAATGGGTTAGGAGTAAAATTATGGCGGAAACAAATTTTAAGATTTGGCGCGGTGACGCAGACGGGGGTGATTTTCAGGAATATTCCACCGAAGTGACCGAAGGCATGGTTGTTCTGGATGCTGTGCACCAGATTCAGGCTGAAAGCGCTAACGATCTGGCGTGTCGCTGGAACTGCAAAGCGGGAAAATGTGGTTCGTGTTCGGCGGAGGTGAATGGCGTACCCAAGCTTATGTGCATGACCCGGCTCAACGATTTGCCGTTGGATCAAGGCGTCAACATTCAACCGATGAAAACCTTTCCGGTGATCAAGGATTTAACCTGCGACGTTTCATGGAATTATCGGGTCAAAAAGAGAATCAAACCATTTAAACCTCGGAAACCTGACAATGAAGATGGGACTTGGAATATTAACCAGGACGACATCGACCGCGTTCAGGAATTTAGGAAATGCATCGAATGTTTCCTCTGCCAGGATGTATGCCATGTACTCCGCGAGCATCAATTACACGAAGAGTTTATAGGTCCCCGGGCGCTCGTTTACACAGCTGCATTGGAAATGCATCCACTGGATACAGAAGATCGGCTTGAGGATTTAAAAAAGGCGGATGGGATAGGGTATTGTAATATCACCAAATGTTGTACCCATGTTTGTCCTGAAGAAATTACCATTACCGACAATGCTATTATTCCTCTCAAGGAACGGGTAGTTGACCGATTCTACGATCCGCTTGTCAGGTTGTTTAACAAGTTATTTGGATCCTGAGATCCCTTCAAAATCAAATCCTTTAATCGCTTCTGCCGCAAGAGTCCCTAGCTGACGTCTGAGTTCAAGCACATCACCGGTACCATCTGGATGGACGCGGTTGCACATCACAATGACAAAGGTTTCAGAAAAAGGATCGATCCATAGGCTAGTTCCGATAAAGCCCGTATGGCCGAAACCTCCAATGGGAAAGATGGTACCGCGTTGATTGGTGTAGCTGGTACTTATGTCCCAGCCGAGTCCGCGAAGTTCATTCATGCTTTCCGGGGTTTGGATTGAGGTCATCAATTCAACGGTTTCAGGCTTAAGTAAGCGGATGCCTTCGAGCTCGCCTTTGTTGAGAATCATTCGCGCGAATCGGGCCAGGTCTGCGGCTGTCGTAAATATGCCTGCATGACCATGAACTCCGCCGGTCTTGCGGCAAATGGGATTATTAGCCGTCCCGCGAAGCATCTTGCCGTCGACCCATTTGGTAGGAGCTATGCGATTTATCAAAATAGGGGAGGGCAAGTAACCGGTGTCTTTCATCCTTAGAGGATGAAATATTTTTTCACGAGTATAGTCCTGTAGTTGCTGACCAGATACTTGTTGGATGATTTCTCCTAGGAGTATAAAATTGATGTCACTGTAGACAAATTTGGTTCCGGGTTCTTGTTGCATTTTTTCAGATTTGGCGATGGCTATGGCTGTAGCATAGCCCCGCCAATCGGTTTCAACCCCGTCAATTTCAATTGTGTTCGGTAAGACCGGGCGCAATCCGGAGGTATGAGTCATCAGCTGTTTGATGGTGATGTTTTCTTTGCCTCCGTTCTCGAAGCCGTCTAGGTAATTGCTGACAGGCGCATCCACTTCGATCTTTCCTTGTTCAAATAGCAGCATCATAGCCGTGGTAGTAGCCACGATTTTTGTGATGGAGGCGGCATCGTAGATCGCATCGATACGAGTCGCCAGGACTTTCGGCTCAAGCGACATATTTCCATACGCCTTCACGTAACGTTCACCTTTTTGCTCCAACCAGAAGATGCCTCCGGGTGTTTTTTCTACGGCAATTGCTTGTTCGATGGCTTCGTCAATTTGGGCAAGTTTGACTGGATCGAAGGTAACTTGTGTTTCTGATCTGCAAGCCAGCAGAAAAAAAGCCATGGCTGTGATGGAGATAAATTTTAAGTAATCGTATGAATCACAGGAGGTACAAAATGGTTTCCTTACTTCATGTTTATTGGTGTCCATTGGCGGTTGCTTTTTTATGCAAATCACCCTTCAGAAGTAGAATTTTTTTCAAGCCAATCACATAAGGTCTTCTCGTCGATTTCGTTAGGCGCGAGGGCCAGGATCTTGAGCGCGGATTCGACCTTGCTAACAGAAAATTTCCAGTCTTTCAGTTCCATGAATAGCGCGGCCGGCGGAGTCCGCTTTGGCGATGCTGTGCTCTCGGCACGCTTGATCTATGTTAATGCCCTCGTCTACTTGGCCAAGGATACGGATGATCTGTTCTACGGTGTGTCTTTTTTTCTTCATGGTTCTGGTTGGTTTTTAGCCAGCCATAATCTCATTTTCAATGGCCCAGTTTCGGAGATAAGGTCAATCCTTTGCCCTATTACGATTCGTGTTGTTTTTGCACTATGGGTGCGATGCCAAGCCAGAGAATCATCCCGAAGACCATGATGATCTTGGAAGTGGTTAATTCAATGACATCATAGAAGAACAAAAGCGGTGGGAGAACTGTGAGAACCAAACCTAGTCTTGCTAAGATAGGACGGAGGTTTTGCATATTTTAAAATGGTTCAATGGTTAGAGGTCTTCGGACCTGTGAAGCGATTAAGGATAAAATAAATCAAACCGCAGGCGATCCAGCAAGGTAATGGTAGATGCCAGGCAGGGATACCATTTTGGTGTGCAAGGTATAGACTGATACTTACGGGAATTAGCCAGGCAAGGAGCACGGGTACGCTAAAAGAGGAGGCTGGTTGGGCGTTGTGGAGGCTTTCTGCGTTTCCTTTTCGATTAAAATACCAGTCGACGAAAATTATCGCTCCGATGGGTGAAAGAATGGTGCCGTAAATACCTACAAAATCGAGAAGTCTTAATACAATAGCAGGAAAAGTTCCGAAAATCGTGGCGATGAATCCCGTGATAAGCGTGACCTTGAATCGCGATGTTTTCGGAATTATGGCCTGAAAGGCAAGCCCGGCACGGTAGATGGTCGGATTGGCGGTGGTCCAACCGGCCACAACCACGCAAAAAATTCCTGTCAATCCAACAGCGCCATATGCCATGGGACCCGGAACCGGATTGGCATCACGGAGTAATTTGATTTGCGCTGCAAGTAAGAAGGCTGCTGCGACCCAGGCCATATAATGGCCGACGTACATCCCTGCGGTAGAGGCCCAACCATAGGACGGTTTCTTTGCATAACGAAAGATAGATAGGTCTGACATTCCGATGTGCATGGCCGCGTTGCAGAACCAGGCAAACAATACGATACTCCAGAAACTCATGCGTCCTTGCGTCTGTCCTTGCTGAGCAAATACAATAGATTCGTTCCAAAGTGAGCTAAGCTCGGCCCAGGAAGATACATTTAGCTGCTTTAGAGCAACAATTCCGCAGGCAAAAAAGACCAGGATCATCCAGGGAGCCGCTACATTGGCAAACTTGGCAACCGAGTTGTAACCCTTAGCGGCAACAATAGCAATAACCGCGCCCACGCCGAGAACGGTTATAACGAAGGCGGCATTGGTTGGGAGTAAGTCGTCTTGCGTCGGTATGGGTATGTTGAAGGGAATGCCTACGGCTGTAGCGGATACCGTAATCATGGCTCCAGCCAGGAAACAGAACAGGATCCCATTTGCCAGATTGTAGATTACGACTAACCACTTACCGGCAATTTTTTCCAAATGATAGTAGAGGGTCAGTCGTGCTTGAGTTGCGATTGGAGCGCAAATGAATCTCCAGCTTAATACTGCGAGCAGGTTTCCGAGAAGCAGGCCCAGAAAAATATTCTGCAAACTCACGCCATTCAGCAAAAAGAGCGGACCGATCATGAACTCGGTACCGGCACAGTGCTCTCCTGCAAACATACCCCAAAATTTATTGGCGCCCTTTTGTTCCTTTGTGGGAACGGGTTCGCGTTCGAATTCGTTTATGGTGGTGGATTTAGCGTGATCTGGCACAATAGGTATTTAAGAGAATAGAAGAGAATGAAGTTACATTCCCAGTCTGCAATGCAGTTTGGTCTCGTGTCAACCGAGTGAGCTTTCAATTAAAGCGTCCTTACCAATCGAAACGGATTCACTGGATATGCTACGATTTCCACAATCAAAGGCGCTTCCAATCCACCTTGGGTTACTTGGACCCGTTTAATCCGATTGCCTGCATTTGGAAATGGATTGTCTTCAATCCACCGGTGTCCATCTCCGTGAATGAATAATATGGGTTTTGGAAAAATCGATTCGGATTCCTTATCGAGCAGCTCTACGAAGGGGCGAAAGGCTTCGTTTGAATATTGAAAAGCAGTTCTTAATTTTCTACCGGGGTTGGCGTGTCCGAATAACACCGCACCTTGGACTTCGTCACGGTATTTCAGGAACTGATCCCTGATCCATTGATTGTTATCCTGAATACGATCTTGCCATTCAGCAGGGTCGTGAACTCTTCCACCCACCAGGTTGATCCCGAGGAAGACAATGTTTTGATGGACAAAAGCAAAATTCTCCACTCGCTCCTCCTGCCGTTCCGCTCCGAGATTGTTGGGCCAGTTTTCTTCAAAGCGCATGAAGCGAGTGTCCCACAGTTTCCAGGCTTCGGTTGGATTAGCGCAGTCATTCCATTCGTTGTCCCCGGGAATAATGAAGAGAGGCTTGTTGCTTGTTTTCAGTATCTCGACCACGGCATCGTAGACTTCGGGTACACAGGGCGGCTGGCCTTTTTTAATATCTCCCACATGAACGACAAACTCGACTGAATCGTTTGCGTTCAGATCTGCGATTTGTGTCCTGAGCATTGCTTTTTCCCGCTCTCGCTCTTCACCGGTTAATCCGTAGGGGACATCACCCATCACTGCAATGGTTAGGACGGCTGGCCCTTCGGGAACAGGTAGAGAAGTGTCTCTATTTGCCCCACAACCCAGGAAGACCGATCCACACAGCCCGACGAGCAAAAAGAAGGCCAAGCGATTACGGGTATTTGAGTGGTTATTACTGTAGATATTTTTTCTGCCTTCGATACGAATCATACTTAGCACAGGTTTGCATAGAACCGTCTATGTGGTCAAAGCATCTACCTTCGTTTTTCAAAAACGTCCACGATTGAATCAACCACTCGTGCATCGCTCGTGAGCTTTTCCTAATTTCCTGACTGATATTTACTGGTTTGAACAAGGTAGCCCCGACAATCCGGAATCATGGCTTCTTGGACGCCACCAAAAAAGTCATCATCAATTTATTAGGCAATCCTAAGCAGGGAAGGGGGTGGAAGCGACGATTTCGTCGAAGAATGCTCTGCTGGGTTTCCACATGATAATGGCTTCGGTATCTATTTTTGTCTTATCGAATTCTTGCAAAGCAACAAGTATCAGTTTTGTTTCTTGCCAATGCTTACGGCTACAAAAGTTAGAGACCTGCTTTTGGCGCATGGAGTAACCCATATAGTGGGTTTGCCAGATAATCTCTGCCGCACATTATTCTCAACACTTAAGGAGGAGCCAGCTATTGAGGTGATTGGGGTGAGTAGGGAAGGGGAAACTTTTGCCATTGCTGCTGGACTTCATATCGGCGGTAAGAAGCCGGTCGTGCTCATCCAGAATACTGGCTTATTGGAAGCTGGCGATGCCTATCGTGGGACCTCTTGGCATATGCATATTCCCCAGGTCATTTTATTGGCCTATCGCGGTTTTGCGAGTCTTGCAGCCGAGGTAGAGCGTAAAGATACGGTCGCTGAGTTTACCGAACCGACCTTGAAGGCCTGGAGCATTCCATACGAAATCATGCAGGAGGATGAGGACCTGAAAATGTTATCCAGAGCCTTCGAATTAGCTGAATCTACTAACCGTCCAGCGGCTGCAATCATAGCAGGTACTACTCAATAACAATGCTCAACAAGTACACCTGTTTGGAAAAGCTGGCGGCTCGGCGTCAGGATGAAGTGATCATCACCTGCATGAGCACGGCAAAGCCTTGGGAAAAACTTTCGGACACGGAATTTGATTTTGCTTCTGTGGACAGCGCGATGGGGCATGCGGCCGATCTTGCCTTGGGCATTGCTATCGCTCAACCGGAAAAAAGAGTCATTACTCTTAATGGCGACGGCAGTATGTTGATGTGCCTGGGGACTTTCGTTACCATCGCACAACGTCCCTGTTCGAATTATGCCATGGTCATCTTTGAGAATGGTACTTACGAGGTGACGGGAAACCAGAGCGTACCGGGTTCCACGATTGTGGATTACGAAACCGTCGCGAAAGCTTCCGGTATCGAAAAAACATATACGGTGGATTCAGAATCTGATTTCGAATCGAGATTGAGCCAGGTATTTGAACAACCTGGACCTGTAGTGTTTATTTGGAAGGTGGAACCTGGCAGTGAGCCCGTTCCCAGTTTCAAGAAAACACTCGCCGAGCGGGTAGAGCGGTTGAGGAAGGCGTTGGTTTATAAGTAGAGTTCAGATTGGGCGTCAAACTACCCCCTCCAACTTGATGCTGCAATAGTTATTTCATTAGTGCCTCGCCGCACTTCCGTAATCGAGGATGCTGGTTGTCCTGAGCGGTTGTTTGATAAAGTTCAAAGATTTGAACAGGAGAAAACTGAGGAAACCAAGATCTTAGAATATTTTAGATCACAGGGCGAATTATTTTAAGTTTAATATAGAATGAGTCAGAATCATAATTGTTGGTATATAAGTGTAGAAGAGCAGCTTGTGCCGATTGAGGATCTGATGATCGTGACATCAGTCTTAGTTTACAGTATCACCAAGATACGGTAACGCCACTCCTACAGCATTTAACCCATCGTTATCTCCGTTTCCTTCTGTTCATAATACAGAGGTTTTCGAAAAATGAAGGGTGATTACAATCGCAGCTAAAGCAGCTCCTACAAAGCTTGGTTACAGTTAAGCTACTTCGGTGTTGGCGGCATTGATCAGTGCCGCCAGGTAACCATAGCAGAAAGCAAATCCTTGGCTGTCATCTGGATCGTCGTTATGCTTCGGCACATGGTCTGGCATGATCATGTGCTTGTATTCCACGTCTCGGAGGCTGCGGATGACATTGAAAAAATTAACGTCACCATTATCCGGATACACTTCTTGAAACATGCCCCAGCCGCCTTTGATGTTTCGCATGTGGACATTAAAGATCTGATTTTTTCCTCCCACATAGCGAATGACCTCGTGGATTTCTTTGTCGGGATCTTTCATACCTTCCATAGCTGATCCCAAGCATAGGTTAAATCCATGATAAGGGCTGTCAGACAAGTTCGAATACCGTTTAATCCCTTCAAAAATATTGGGACTGTTCCAACGGGTAATTCCTCTGAATCCGGCTGGTAATGGTGGATCGGCTATGTGATTTCCCAGCTGAACTTTGTATTCTTCGGCTACTGGGATCACTCGTTCGAGGAAATAGGAGATTCTTTCAAAGATTGTATCGGCATCGACGACTCCAGCGCGGGTCAGTTCTTTGCTTTGATCTAAACCTTTGGATTCGTCCCAGGTAGAGTAGGTAGCATTGCCGCGCCCTGACGTGCGCTCGGTCCGAACGACAGGTAATATGGTTGTGTTGTAGAGCAAGGCGCGAACACCGGTTTGCCCGGCTACGGAAATCATTTGCTGGATCATTTCTATTTCGTGATCCCGTTCCGGGCTTTTGCCGAGCATGATGTGCGGTACACTTACTCGATCGATTCCTGCAGAACTTAGCGGAAGGTGGTAAGCGTCAATAGATATTCCGTAGCGTGCCGCCCGGTGTTTGCGGAGTTTAGCGTCATCCAGGTCCCAGCCGACGCCTTGAATGAGATTTGGGGCCTTTCCATCAATGTTTTTGATCCCATGACGCGCTTTGAACTCTAGTTCCTTGATGGTGACATCACCTCGTTGGCAACCGACATGCATTAAGGCCGGTTTTTTTGCGGTTTTCTTTGTGTTGCTTTGGCTGCAGGAGAATCCGCCAGCTGACAATGCACCGACGGCTCCAGCCGTAATGAGTTTATTAAACGTTCTTCGTTTCATACTGAGTATATGGGGTTTTGTCATTCTCTAGGACTTAAAACAAAAAAGGGCAAATCGAACCTTTTATTGTTGGAGCGGCTTTAGGCCGCGATTTTGATTCTAAAGTAATTTTTGGATCGTGGCTTAAAGCCACTCCTACAGTAATGATAAATTTTTTAGCCTCGGTTCCCTCGGTTTGCTCCTG
>DDZZ01000043.1 GCA_002346535.1 Opitutales bacterium UBA2995
TCGAAGTCCGTGATCAGTTGCCATTCCCCAAAAGAAAATTGAGCCTGGGTAATGATAATTCCGCTGAACAAGATACATTTTAAATTCTCAAACAGTATTTTCATAGTTATACAGTAATATTTAATCAGATTTCTTTGATTGGTGCCTAAGCAATTAGATAAAAGAGCTAAATACTCTAGTGTGGTAATTTCGTTATACAATAGTTTTTTTAAAAAACTTTTTAAAAACTGGCTCTCAGCGCTAAACGCCAAGTGCGGGGGGGGTAGTATCTTTCCCACCGGCGTTTCTCCTCAAATTGCGCTCCGGTAAAAGGATCGCTATCGTGGTATATTATAACATTCGAATCATAGGTGTCATCGACCAGATTGTCGATGTTCAGCCGGAAATTCCACAGGACATTTTGCCATTCAAACCGGTATCCCAATCCGAATCCGAGCTCGGTTCTTGATACGGTGGGCGGCGTCTGGAAATAATTCGCGCGCACCTGTGATCCGCCGATCGGTGACGATGTAAGGGCTTCACCTGCCCAACTTATACCACCAAATACTTCCAAATCCTCCAAGAGCCCTTCGGTAAAGGTATACTTATTCCAGAAACGCATATTTTCCTGCGGCACAAAAGAAATATCGATACCATTCACGCCTTCGCCGTTGAACGTTGTCGGATCTTTCGGGTCTTCGAAATTCTGCCTTTGAAACGCGTAGTTCCATGCGTCCCATCCGGTTCCCCAGTCATTCCCCCATTGGTCTATGGGACGAACCATATTGAAGCCCTTTCCAACGATTTCCCGCTCGACGCGTGAAAAATTGAACATGACCTGGTAATTCGGTATGGGGCTGTAAATGATTTGACCGTCAAGTCCAATACCTTCCTCTTCATAGGTCACAAAGGGAGCATTACCAGTTCCATTCGTATTTAATCCTTCATATTGACTGGGATTATGAACGTTTCCAACCCGCTGGATCGACCCCGTGAACATCGCCTCCTGAGGAAGTCGCTCATCCTGTCCATCGTAGGCGTCTGCGAAAGCCGCCCGGACGGCGTCACGCATTGCCTCAACGACCGGATCCTCATGCGGTGGAGCACTCAAAATATCCACATCGAACATGTAAGGAAAAGTAATGAGCCTTGTGAAGAAGTCACCCGCGGTTCCGCCCTGATTATAATCTGACAGATATCCACTCGGTGCATTCGTGTACTTTTCTTTAGTTACCGGATGCTTGATGCTCCGAATCTGATCCAGTGTGAAGCCACTACTCTCAAGGCTTCTCACCAGATTGATACTTAGCAGACCTGTGGCCACAGCCGGAATCTCGGTTAGATGGGCCGGTTTTTTGCGCCCCTTGAATGGAATGGTCTCGGACCACTTCGTAGGCCAGACATAACGCAACGCTTCAGCATCTGCAGGAACCCCCCTTGAGCCGGCAAAGATCGCAGGATCAAATGCCTGCATGTTGGGATCACCGCTGTGGGCTGGGCCTCCATACCATCCGGCAGGATTGGGAGCTACACCAAGACGATAAGTGGCGTTTTCCCGTTGAATCCTAAAAGCGGAAATGGTCCCGGAAATCTTGTTGTCCATCAAATCAAACTTGATCCCAATTTCGTCGCTCTTCGATTGCTCAGCTGAGACTTCTTGATAGTTCCCATCCCTTTGCCCAGAATTGGGGAAGATGCCCTCAGAATGCGTATAGTAGGCGGTCAAGGGATCACTAATCCGATAGGAAATACCAAAGCTCGGGGTGGTAAAGGTTTGCTTCGGTTGAATCTCGCGTGTTCCGTCCGGGTACATTTCTTGGAAAGTCTCAAAGTCCGCTGCTACTCGATCGTTGATCGACCCCTCGAACATTCCACCTGCAGCAATATCCAGTGCGGAAATCGGAGCGTAGGCCTGAGACCCATCTCCGACAACATGGGTTGTCAGTGGATAAGATATTGGGCTGAGCGGTTTCCCAGGAGCCAGACCGGTGGCGCCACTCCAATCGACTACCCGAAGCTTTTCACGCTCCCAAGTCTCATACTCGTCGTGGCGGACACCGCCAAAAAGCAGGAGGCGATCGTCAAAAAATCGACCCTGATAGATAGCATTGGCAGAAGTAAATTCCAAGGTGACATCCATATGACCGGAACGAGTAATCCAATCCAACCGCCGCTCATTCCCCTGATCATCAATCGTGCCTGCTCCCATTCGATATTTACTGGGTTGTCCGGAAATTCCAAAAACCGTATCAGGTGCAAATCGAATTGGATTCGGGTTGAAAACGCTATCGCGGTAATAAACTGCATCCTGATTAAATCGCGGATTTGGGGGTCCAGAGCTAACGCCATCCCAGTCACCCCAGGCTTCCTGATATTGCGAGCTACTAAACATGGGACTCTTAATAAAACTAATTTCGTCTTTAATGAAATTTACACCTGCGACAATGGTATGCTGAGAATCGAGAAACTCTGAATCGAAGTCATAGGCCGCTCTTAGCCGGGCCTGCGTCGAGTCGGATGATTGCGGCCATTGAAACCACATATATTGATTTCCATATCGGCTGATGGCGGCTCTGTTATTACCTGCGGGAAAGTAACGAGAATTATCTCCTGGATTTTCGATGGCGAATAAATCCATGAATCCATAGCCTCCGTTTCCATAATTAGTCCAGTTATCGACGGAAAACCCTTGATCCAGGATATTGGAGTCTAAGGCGGATCCGTTGAGACGAATTGCATCGGCTGTTTCACGCGTAATGGTATCGTTTGGATCATACTCCGGAAAAGCGTCGGCCCAGCGCAGATCGAAATAGCCGGAAGATTGTACCCCGCGACCACTTGACGATAAACTCACATTGCGGGTCTCCGATTCGTTAGTGGAATAATAGACACCGCCTTCAATATGTAATCCTTCCATTGGATTCCACTTCGCCAGTGCCAGCACGTTCTTTTCTTCGGTTTTGCTCCAGGTGTCTGGGCCCGATATGTTCTGGTAAAAGCCGTAGTCACCGATTTTGTAGGGCATCGCTCCGGGTTCCGCCATCAACTGGTAGTCAGCGCTTTCAGGATTGTAGTCCCGCGTCCAGATAATAGGTTCGCCGAACGGGTTGCGAAAGTATTGCATCGTTGCGCCCGTGTACCACTTGCTTCCAATCCCACGGTCAGTACTATCGGCAAGCTGGTATTCCAGGAATAGATTGAACTTCTTATTTTTCGTCCAGTAATCCAATTGCCCTGCGATATAGGTTCGCTCGTTTTCAGCAAATGCTTTGAGTTGTTCATTGTCTTGGAAGGAACCCATAACACGATAATTTAATTCACCGAAATCGCTATCTGCGCTCAACAGTGGGCCTGTGGTATCGAAAGTACCACGTATCAAGTTATTACTGCCAACAGTGATTCCCGCCGAGCTCCGTCTTTCGGAGAGGGGAGTTTTGGGAACGATATTTACCACCCCAGTCAACATATTGACCCCATAGAGTAAAGAATTGGGGCCCCGCACCACTTCCATTCTGGACGTGTTCACAGTGTCAGTGCTGCCTCCTATCACAATACCATACTCGGAAAGCAGTGCGCCAATTCGAAATCCCAATCGCTGCTGGCTTGGCGATTTATATCCCCGTATGGTCAAAACGTTTCCTTGATGGGCCGAAACGTTTCCCGAAGGGGACGAATCGTTAAAATTAGCTGTGTTTGCAGAAGTCCAAGATTGTGATTGAAAGTCTGTCGTTTCGACACCCGCTGAGTATCGCAGAGCTTCATCCATGTTTAATGCTCCCAGATCTTCTATGAATTCCTGGTTGATAACCTCCAAGGCCATGGGCAAATCCCGGATGGCCGTATTCAAAGAAGTCCCGGATACCGCGTTAGTTGAAAGATAACCCCGGTCATCATCCGTGTTTACCGTAAAGGGACTGAGCTCATAGATTTCGTCCTTAGTGTTTGCAGAATCCTGTGCATACCCAGTGTAGCTTATCGCATAACAAAGAGTTAAAAATATGGATATTCTAAAAATCCAAATTACTGAAGTTATTCCGTAGTTCATGTTAAACATTTTCAATTACTATAGTAAAATCAGGAGGCGGTTTAATCTAAGAAAGGTCATCTTTATCAATTTAATGAATTAGTGCTAAAGTTATTATAATAGCAAATTCTAAACATGAAATCCAAAAATAACGGTTGGGGTTGATAGAGTTGGACTAAGCGATAATATCATGCACGACGTGGCCGTGCACATCGGTCAGGCGGTAGTCGCGGCCTTGATGGCGGAAAGTCAGCTTCTCATGATCGATTCCCAATAGATGCAGACAGGTTGCGTGGAAGTCGTGCACATGCACTTCGTTTTCAACGATGCCGAAACCAAACTCATCGGTAGTTCCATAGGTTAATCCTCTTTTCACTCCCCCACCAGCCATCCAGATGGTGAAGCATTCCTTGTGATGGTCACGGCCAGGTTCGGTTAAGTCACCCGTACCCGCGTTGTGCTCCTGAACCATCGGAGTGCGGCCAAACTCACCTCCCCAGATCACCAGAGTTTCATCGAGGAGGCCCCGTTGCTTTAGGTCGGAAATTAGACCTGCACAGGCTTGGTCGACCCTACCCACCGATCTAGGCAAATCTGTATAGATGTCGGCATGGTGATCCCAACCCTTAGCAAAGACCTGAATAAAACGAACACCCTTCTCAACCAATCGCCGGGCGAGAAGACAGCTGCGAGCAAAGTCATTTCGAGTTTTTCCACCTTCTGCGTTACGCAAACCGTATTGTTTCAAAACGTGTTCTGGCTCGGAGTCGATATCCACCAGGTCCGGCACGGAAGTCTGCATTCTGTATGCCAATTCATATTGGGAAATACGTGTCTCAATTTCCGGATCCTGGTAATGCCTGAAGGCCTGTCCATTCAATCCATTGATCGCATCTACGACTAAACGCCGTTCCTCCTTAGAAGTTTGATCAGGCGTATTAAGAAAATGGATAGGAGTCTGACCTTTGCGAAACTCTACACCTTGATGGCGGGATGATAGAAACCCACTGCTCCATACGGAAGTGCCAGCCACCGGGCCACCATCTTTCAGAACTACATAAGCGGGAAGGTCCTTGTTCTCAGTTCCCAGTCCATACGATGCCCAAGCGCCAAAAGAAGGTCGGCCCAATCGGCCATGGCCAGTGTGAAAAAAGAGTTCACCGGAGCCATGATTGATCTCATTGGTCTTCATACTACGAATCACAGTGAGCTCGTCTGCGACAGTAGCCAGGTGAGAAAACAACTCAGACATGACGATTCCAGATTCACCACGCGGCTCAAAGGAATATGGTGACTTGATAACCCGGGCCTGCGGGGTGACGAAGGCAAATTTCTGACCCTTTGTTAACTCCTCAGGAAGCGGGCTTCCATCCCATTTATCCAAAGCCGGCTTCGGATCGAAAGTGTCCATCTGCGAAGGGCCCCCAACCATGTGCAGGAAAATCACATTCTTGGCCCGCGCTGGATGCTGGAGAACTGGATGTTCGATGCCGGATGCTGAAAGATCTTGTTCCAGAAGATGCGATAATGCAATCGAACCTATTCCGAGCGTGCCCTGTTTCAGGAAATCTCTTCGCTTGATTAAATTGATGCCTTTTTCGTAATCCATCATGACTTGGTAATAGTTTCGTCTAGATTCAAAAGAGTCTGAGCCACAGCGAACCAGGACTGCTGCTGCTCGAGGAGTTGCATAAGAATATTCAACTCCCTCCTGCTTGGCTGCCGAGACACCACTGTTCGAAAACTGCGGACGATTTTGTCTTGATCGCTGCCGTCCCATCCTTCGATGACCTTTGCAAACCGCTCCGCCATCTCAACGTAGACCGGATCGTTCAAAAGGGTGAGGGCTTGGAGAGGCGTGTTGGAACGATCACGTTTGACGGTACATACGTTGCGATCGGGAGTATCAAAATTGACCATACTCGGATACGGATTACCACGACGCCACACCGTGTAGATCCCCCGTCGATAAAGATCCTCGCCTGAAGAAGTTGGATAATCTGTTTCATCCACAGGACCAAAAATCTCTTTCCAAATTCCATCTGGCTGAACGGGATAAACGATAGGCCCACCAACTTTATCCGACAAGAGACCCGAAATGGCTAGCAAGCTGTCTCGAATCAATTCTGCAGAAAGCCGAAAGCGCGGACCACGTGAATAGTAGTTGTTTTGAGGATCCTTCATTATCTTAACAGCAGAAGCCGAGGAGCTCTGCTGGTAGGTCGAGGATAAGACGATCGTCTTGATAAGCTCTTTTATCGACCAGTTGTTTTCCACAAAGCTAATGGCCAACCAATCGAGCAACTCAGGATGTGTGGGTAGCTCACCTTGCATGCCAAAATCCTCGGGGGTTGTGACAATGCCGCGCCCAAAAATCTCTGCCCAAATTCGGTTAACTACCACCCTCGGAGTAAGCGGATTTTCAGGATCGACCAACCATTGCGCCAAACCCAATCGATTCGGCGGTAATTCAGGATCCAAGGGATGGAGGCTTTCCAATACCCCGGTTCCGACCGAATCACCCGGCGCCGTATAATCCCCGCGCATCATGATATGGGTTTGGGTCGGTTCCATGGCATCCTGCATGACCATGGTAGAGGACTGCATTTCGGTCAGCTGCACGCGAAGTTGAGCAACTCGTTTCTCACGCAAAGCTTGCTCCGAAGAAGTCGCCCCAACCACGTTATCTACCATGATGTATTTTCCGTCATATGACTCTTCGCCATAAGCGGTGATCTGGATCTTTTGAACACTAGTCCAGTCCACGGGACCTATCGACCACTGGGGCACGGTAAACTCGGCCAACGGAGCGACAATCTTCGTCCAGGTTTCGGGCTCGAGATGGAAATTCGAAAAACCAAAGATACTGACCCGGCGGTCCCAATTTTTTTGAACCTGAAAATTGAATTCGCTCCTTATATCCGTTTTGATCCAAAAAGTAATTTCGGTAATGCCAGACAGGTCTGTGGTCGGAAACGAGAACCCAGCTCCAAAAAAACCTTTGGTTTCCAAAACAGGTTCCGCCCTGACACTTACTGCAAAGTTGCCTCCACCAATTGGCACATTATCAGCCAGCGAATTAATAGTCGGTCTGGTCGACGAAGAACTCTTTAAAGGATCCGATCCTTCAAAATCCAAGAGCACCACCTTTTCACTGACTGCTTCAGGTGTATCGCCTTTCGGAAACTCATCAAGTTCAGCAATGATTTCCTCTTCCACAGCTATATCGTGCTTCAACTGCTGCGCCAACTGCCGCACAGCATCAGACGGATACACGGTTACCTCTCGACCGGTAAATAATTTACGGAACATGCCATCGCCATCCTGATCGACCTCTTGGATAGATTTATTATAGAAAGCGTAAAGCTGGTAGTATTCTTTTTGGGAAATATCGTCGAACTTGTGATCGTGGCATTGAGCACACTCCAAGGTGAGGCCCAGCCAGACGGCGCCAGTTGTCGATACACGATCATGAAGAATATTTGCTCGGACTTCGGGAACTTTGGTGCCCCCAGAAAAATTGGTGGGTACATTCCTGTTAAAGCCCGTTGCTATTAATTGGCTTTTGGTAGGATTGGGTAGTAGATCACCCGCCAGTTGTTCGATGCTGAACTGGTCGAAAGGCATGCCGTCATTCAATGCATTAATCACCCAATCGCGATAAGGCCACATAGTCCGCATGTCGTCATGCTGGTAACCGTTTGAATCGGCATAGCGTGCCAGGTCGAGCCAGCTAGCTGCCCACTTTTCACCAAACCCCGGAGATCGCAATAATCGATCGACATGGGCTTCAAATTTTTTCGGAGAAGGATCATCCTCGAATGCGGTCACATCCTCCACAGTAGGCGGGATTCCGATCAAGTCTAGGTAGAGGCGGCGCAAGAGCACGGCCGATTTGGCCTTACTTTCCGGTTTGAGTTTTGCCTCCTCCATTCGGTCCAGGACAAAATAATCCAATTCACTCGTTGGCCACGAGCGTCTGCGCACATTGGGTTGTTCCGCCAAATCGGGCTTCTGATAGGCCCAGTGCGCTTGGTATTCGGCACCGTTCTCAATCCAGGCTCTGAGCTTGTCGATCTCCTCCTCGCTAAGCGGATCGCCTTGGGGAGGCATGCGCATGTCCGGATCATCGCTGGATACCATATCCAGGATCCAACTCTCAGCCGGATTGCCGGGAACAATCACATCGGCATCGATAGCAGACTGTCGTCGGTCGAGCCTGAATTCCGCCTCTCTAGCCTCAGGATCCGGTCCGTGACATTTGAAGCAATTGCCCGATAAAATGGGACGAATATCGCGACTGAAGCTAGGAGCGGCCGACTTGGCAAAGGCTTCTATAAAGCTACTTAGAAAAAGCGCTAAGCAAGTGAAGCATCGAAGAATCGAATACATCAGCAGTATTATGGCTTAAGAAACAATTAAAGTTCTTTGATATAAATATTCTTCCAGCGAACCTGGGCCCCTGGCCACCAACGTTCCTGGCCTTGTGGGTCGTTCCGTCCGTTATTGTGCACTTCCAACGAAATGTGTCCTTTGCGGCCCAGCATTTCTGCTACACCTTCCGCATCATAATTTGGCCATTTGATATCGGCCAAATCGAGCTCCGCGATTTTTAATCCATTAACCCAAGTAGTCACTGTAGGGATTCGTCCTACACTCCGTACTTTAATCGTATTAAATTCATTGACCTTCCAAACCTTCAAGAATTCCTCGACATCGACCGCATATTTAAGAATCGCACGTGTTTGATCCCTGAGTTCTGCGCGACCTTTATTTGGATCTGCGGATATTACGCGGATGGGTACGCTGTTCTCATCAACTTCGGCGTCAACGGCGAAGGACATGCCATGGATGCCGGCCAAGCCGTTCCCATAAAAGCCTCCAATTCCGCCTTGGGGACGAAAGTCACAAAGGACTTGCAAGCCAGGATTCCCCTCGGGCGTTGTCCGAATAAGAAACCCGGTATCGGTCCTCCAGTCCGGCTTCATATCGACCATCAACTCGAAATCCCCAAATTTTTCTTCAGAGACCAGGTAGGCCCCTATCCCACTCGCGGGAGGATCCTGCTCACCAACAATGGCGCCGTCGACCACCGTCCACTTGCCAACATTCTTGCTCGCTTCCTTCAACCAATCTTCATCCACGTCAAAGGGAGCTCCGGGATAACGCGGAACTGGCAACCGTGGCATCATTTTCCATCCGCCCAGTGTTTTACCGTCAAATAAACTTCGGAATCCTTCAGGCATTGAACTATCGGCTTGTTGGGTTTGTTTTGAACAAGAAGTGGAGAGAACCCAAAGGTTCAACATGGCTGCCGCCAAGAGGAGAACTCTCGAAAATTGAGTACAAGGAACAAAACTTAAAGACATCCAGGGAGTATAACCTAAACCGGGCAAAATTACCATCCCCCGATCGCGGGAGTCCGCACAATCAATTGGAAATTCTCAGAATTCGCAAATAGGTCGAATAGGTTGAAGTATCAGAATCGGCAGCAAGCTACCCTCCTACAAATTGATTCGAAATTGGGTTGTAGGATAGGTTCTTGGTCCCGTCTTCATCATGTACGGAACTACACAATATCTTCCCGGATCGCTTTGGCCACGGCGGCTGTGTTGGTGTTCACCTGCAGCTTGCCGTAAATGCTTTTAATGTGACTATCCACCGTATGCAGGCTGATTTTCAATTGACCGGCGATCTCCTTTTTGATCAAGCCATCGGCCATCAGTTTCAGCGTATCAATTTCCCGGCCGGTGAGTTTGTAATTGGCTGGCAGTTTGGATGGAGCCAGCCAATCGGAGAACTGTCTCAGCACACGTACCGCCAGTGACGGAGTCATCGGTGCACCACCAGCGAATACTTCATTGATGGCAGCCACAATTTCGCCCGTGCCAGCCAATTTGAGAAGGTATCCCGATGCGCCGGCACAAATTGCATCGTAAATCTTCTCACTGTCATCAAACGCGGTCAGGACCATGACCTTACTCGATGGTGCAAGGGATCCAATCGAAGATAAGGACGAAATGCCATCATTGCCAGGCAGTTGAACGTCCAGCAAGATAACATCCGGAGGAATCTCCTTTTCCAAGGAAGCCAACAATTCCTCTACGGATCGACATTGGCATTCGCAGATCATTCCCGGAGTCCGACCAAGCGTTCGAGATACGGCTTTCCGGTAAGCATCATTATCCTCAACCAACCATACTCGAATATCAGACGTGCAGGACATAGTTTTAAGCTTTTAGCGAGAAGGATAAATTAATCTGAGTTCCATTGCCAGGTTTTGATACGATTTCACAACTCCCATCCAAGGCTTCACAGCGTCGGCGCATATTTCTTTTGCCATGGCCCATCGATTCTCGATAAGGATCGAAGCCTTTTCCATTGTCAATTATTCGCAGGTTTAGGAAGTGTTGTTGTGTACCCGACAATTTGATAGTAATTTCAACGTGGTGCGCATCTGCATGCTTTCGAATGTTGGTCAGTACTTCTTTAAAGGCGAAGAAGACATGTCGCCTTACTTTTAGTGGCACCACTCCTGAGGGGATCGTTTCGGACTGGACTTTCCAAGAATAAGCAATCTTTCTCAACTGTAGCTTTGCCGTTCCGCGTAAATGCAATAGGAGATCATCCAGGTTTCGTTCTTCACGAATCAGCCAAACGATATCACGCAGCGCTTCGCCGGATCCTTTTGCAATATCGTGAATATCCTGCAGGTCCTCCCGCACTTCACTGGTCAGCCCGGGTTGTTGAAGAACTCCTTCGCTTAATATATAAATGCCCCCCAAATCACCACCGATATCGTCGTGTAGGTCTCTAGAAATTTGTCTCCGCAGCTCCTCGCCTTCTTCACGTTTTTTTCGTCGATAAGAAATGGAGAAGCCCACAGCGCCAACCACCAGGATTCCTGAGATAACCAAAGTTCCAACGGTAGCTCCAATAACAATCGTTTCTATTCTCTGTGCTCTATCCTCTTCAAGCTGAACCAATTGACTCCTCAACCTGCGGCGTTCCTCGAGTCCTGCCAACCAATCGGGTAATTCAGCAAGGCGATTTTGGCTGTTGTACCCATCCACCAATCCAGAAAGTTGCCAGCGCGGATAACGTGGATCGTCAAATGCATCCGAGGCGGAAACTTGCTTGTGAAAGGCCTTATTAGTACCCCCTGAATATACCTGCATCTCACCGAGACTAAATGAATACAAACCCCCTTGATAGCGAAGCCGGGTTGCCGTAAGTCGGATGTATCGAGCCTCTTTTCCCCCAGCATGAAACTCAACGGGATTGTCTCCAGGATTTGGATACTCAGTCGAACCCGTTTCGAATATTAGCTGTTTCGTTTGAAAATCTGCGCGATTACTTACCTCCAATTTAAACTGAGATGGAAATCCCATTCCGAGTATATCGATATAGTCAGTGGGACGCGAGGGTAATAGACGGATGGCGTCCAATGGAACTACTTCTCCCAAATCCACCTGCATCCATTTGAGGGTTTCAGAACTCGATGCATGTTCGCAAAGAAAGCCATTCGTCGGACTGAATTCCGGGATCGTATGCGGACCCAATGGACTTTGAAAATCGGTAAGATTGCCAGGACTCCATCCCACCACCTGAAACCAAGACCTCGGCCATACGTTGACAGGGCGACCCACCGCCAGATTGATGGAATCTTTCAGCACCAAGATTTCAGATACAGCGAAAACCCAATGCTCCAGGACTTTTGAATGGATTAGTGAAGTTATCCGTATATATCGGCCGCTAACCGGTTCAAGCAGTCGAACCGAAAAAGGATAGCCTTCAGTATGTTGATAATCCTCGTTGCTTTGGTCGGTTACAACCATCAGTTGAGACCGGTCTTCGTTAAATACTTCGATTTTAAATCTCACTGGGAATCCATAGCCCTTACCTTTAAACAGAGGTAACTCAACAAAAACGGGAAGGATAGCGATCTGGTCGATTAGTTGTTCTTCCTCCAGATCGACCTCTACCCAGCTGACATCGTCCATAGAGTCGAACCGAATGCTGTGATAGCCCATGCTTTCACTGCGATTAAATCGTTCCGGCTCCGGAAGTCCTTCACTTTGTTGAAGCAATGCTTCGATCTCAGCATCCATGGTTCTCAGGAAGGGGCTGAGCAAACTTACAAAACGATCCGAAAATCGATCCTCAGAGTGAATTTCCTGTATGCTAATACCCAGGAAGGCAACTGAAGTTAGAATAAGGCATGATCGATTTTTTGGTTTCATGAACAACAGATCTTTATGAGGTGAATTAACCCAACGAGTAGTCAAACCAAAGCGTCGATCCCAAACGGGTCGAGTCTTCAATCGGGCCTCATTGCATAGTAGCCGTTGGATGGATACATCGAGGATGTCATCCAAGACCACAACGGAGCTGCTCGAGGAATTACCGATAGGAATTTGCTTTTCAGCGGCGCAGCCGCCAAGGTGGGGTTTTTACAATTAGTCGATATAAATAAATTCATTAAGATTAAAAAGTGCTAAGCATAGGACAACCATGGCTAAAGGTGGCTCATCATGTTCCTTTATAAAAGTAAGGGTGTCATTTAATTCATCTTTAGATGGTGGAAGACTAAACATTTTTTCATAACAGGCTTTAATATGCTGATCCTTTGATGAATATTTTTCTTTTAATGCTGCAGCTAAGGCCTGGGACATTTCCAGCGGGAAATTAGAATTTACAAATGTTAATGCATTTAAGAACGGCCATGGAGGTTCGGACTACGCTTCAGGATATCATGTTGCCCGCATGGGCATCAGAGAGTTGATGGCTTTTCAAATTTCAAATACATATCTTACTCAAATCTAATCCGCGATGAATCGTCCTGAATCCCACAAACACTACGTTACCAAAGCGGAGGATAAGATCCCGTTTAAGCAGAAGGTGTTTTATGGTAGTGGAAGTTTCGCTGAGATGAGCTTCCAGTGGTTGATCATTAATTTGGCCATGCCGATTTTTAATGCGGAGTTGGGAGTCGATCCCATCTTGATCGGTATTGTCATCGGCATCAGCCGCATTTGGGACTCGATCACGGATCCGGTGATGGGATCTATTTCCGATAATGCGCGTACTCCCTTTGGTAGGCGCCGCCCCTTCATCGCTTCTGGTGCCATTCTGGCCGGGCTCATGTTTTGTGGTATCTGGCTTTTCCCAAGGGAGATGAGCGAAACAGGTTATTTCTGGTATTTTCTCGTTGCTACGCTCATCTATTACACCTGCTTCACCATCTTCTCTGTCCCTTTCTACGCCTTTGGTTATGAAATTTCTCCGGATTACCATGAGCGGACCCGCATGATGGCAGTGCGCATCTTTTCGAATTCCTTTAATGGAGTCATCTTTGCTCCCTGGGTATACTGGATGATCCAGCGGCAATTTTGGGACGATACCATACAAGGCATTCGCTTTGTCGGTATCGGCGTTGGCCTGCTTATGTTGATACTGGCTCTCGTTCCTGCCTTGATGATCAAGGAGCGGGTCAAAACCTATGTGCAGAAACAGAAAAAAGTATCCGTATTAAAGAGTGTAAAATCCACACTGCGGTGTAAGCCCTTTCTTATCCTGGTCATCGCCTTCCTTCTTACCATATTCGGCAACACCCTGGTTTCCACACTCACTTTTTACCCGACTGTCTACTACGTGTTCGATGGTGACAAGGATCTGGCATCGATTTGGTATGGCTTCGCTGATGCAACTCACCACATAGCCACCTTGATCATGATTATTCCAATTTCCATGATGTCTCGGAGGTTCGGTAAACGAAGCGCTTGTATCTTTTTCACCAGTTTCATCGTCATAGGATCCATCCTGCAAATATTCTCTTTTAATCCAGATGCCCCCTGGATGTTGATTGTGCCACGAGCTTTTCTCGGGGTTGGCTGGGCTGGCTTTTGGGTGCTGATTCCGGCCATGATAGCCGATGTAGTGGATTACGATGAGTGGAATACTGGGACGCGACGGGAAGGTATGTTCGGCGCTGTTCATTTTTGGGTGGTAAAACTTGGATTTGCCCTTGGTTTTTTTGCCACCGGATATGTGGTGAACATGACCGGTTTCCAGATTGAACTTGGCGTCGACCAGCCGGCTCATACCTTCAAGACAATGATATTGCTCAAGGGACTGGTACCTGCTATTAGTG
The DNA here is from genome assembly GCA_002346535.1 of Opitutales bacterium UBA2995. Classification (GTDB taxonomy): domain Bacteria; phylum Verrucomicrobiota; class Verrucomicrobiia; order Opitutales; family UBA2995; genus UBA2995. Next base: position 14,157 of record DDZZ01000043.1, read on the forward strand.
CCCTTATTTCAGCATTAATTCTATTACGCTTCGCGATAACCGAGGATAAGGCTTATCAAATACGAGCTGATTTAGAAGATAGGCGGGGCAAGGTCTGATAATCCCTCACCTTTGACTTACTAATTATGTATGAACGATAAATCAGGACACGAACACCATGTAACAGCGCCGGAAGACCGGGTTCCTCTTAAGAAAAAGATCCTGTATGGAAGCGGTTCCTTTGCCGACATGACCTGGCAATGGGGCCTCTTTGCCTTGGCATTTCCGGTCTTTAACGTGATTTTTGGCTTTAGCCCGATCCTGATTGGCTGGGTCTTGGGCATTACCCGTATTTGGGATGCCATTACAGATCCGTTGATGGGATCGATATCCGACAATTCACGCACTCGGTTCGGACGTCGCCGACCCTACATTGCCTTGGGTGCGGTTCTGGCGGGGACATTCTACGCTGTTCTCTGGCTGGTACCGGAAGGGCTCAGTGACCGGGGATTTTTCATATACTTTTTAGTGACGTCCTTATTGTTCTATACGTCGTTTACTATCTTCTCGGTTCCATTTTATGCCCTCGGCTATGAAATGTCCCCGGACTACCACGAGCGTACCAAAATGATGGGAGTCCGCATTTTTGCCAATTCCTTCAACGGTGTAATCTTTTTTCCCTGGATGTTCTGGTTGATCCAGCGATCTTTCTGGGAGTCGCCGGTAGTAGGGGTTCGCGTGGTTGGGATTGGCACGGGAGCACTGATGATGATACTGGCGGTTGTCCCGGTGGTTACCATTAAGGAACGGATCAAGACATTCGTGCAAAAGCAGGATCGCACGCCGGTCGTTCAGAGCATAAAGTACACTCTGAGCTGCAAGCCTTTTGTCTATCTGATGGTGGCCTTTCTTGTGGCTATCCTGTTAAACACGCTCGTGGCAGCCAGTTTCGTATACCCAATCGCCTATATCTTGTGCGACGGGGATTTTCAGGAAGCTTCTTTGTGGTTGGGAATGGCTGAGGCTACGCACCATATAACGACACTGATATTCATTACTCCGGTTGCCATCCTGTCACGTAAAATCGGCAAGCGGCGCGCTTGTATGTTCTACACCTGTTTTATAGCTATCGGTTCTCTTCTTGTTTTCGTCTGCTTTAATCCTGATATGCCGTGGCTGGTCACAATTCCCAGAGTTTTCCTGGGGATTGGCTGGACCGGATTCTGGATCCTGATTCCGGCGATGATTGCCGATGTGGTCGACTACGACGAGAGCAGCACAGGTACCCGGCGTGAAGGCATGTTCGGGGCCGTCCACTTTTGGGTCATCAAGCTGGGGTTTGCGGTCGGATTTATGGCTTCCGGATACGTGCTGGCTGGTACCGGATTTGATATTGCCCTCGATGAGCAACTAGAAGGTACCGTTGAAGACATCATCCTCTTTTTGACTATCATCCCTGCCGTAGGCGCAGCGGTCGCCATCTTCTTCATCAGCCGTTATTCCCTTACGGAGGAACAATCCTACTCCATGCGGGAGGAATTGGAGAAACGAAGGGGAGTGAGTTGACGAATTGCCGGGTAGTTTTTTGCCTATGAGTGACCACATTGAATAGGTCTCAGGTTTCATGAATGAAGATTATATTTGGTAATTACAAATAATTTAGAGGACCCAATGGCAGATTGCCGCGGGTCTTCTTGAAGGCGCAAATCGGCAGTCGCGGCGATAAATAGAAGTCCACCGCCCCAACTGTAAACACCCCAGCAGTCGTCCGGGAAGACGCTTTCTTTTCAGCATCGGAGAGCTAGCCCGGTTGCAGGGCGAATGCGAGTTTGTCATCCCTTTATTCGTCCAACGCTTGAAGTGAGCAACGACGAGCATAGGTGAAGTAACGGCGATCAGCTCCAGCTGCTCGTCGTTAGCCCCACTGGTTTGTTGGACTTAAAGTTTTCGACTGTCGTATGCCCAATTTAATAGGGCTTGTCTTTGTTTCGGCCTGCAGTTGAAGTCTCCTTTTTTGCAGTTTTTCTTAACCTGTGATGCATGTCTTTTGAAGGCTTTCCATCTTTTGGTCTGGCGTTGGTCGTCATCAGATCTCCTGCCCATATAATACCTGCAATACCACTGAAACCAGCCTCTTGGATCTTCATGGTAAATCCACCCTTTTTCTTTCCAGACTGATAATGGCTGGGATGCATTAATTCCAAAAAAATTACATGCCGGATTATGGAATTCGCTGCACAATTTAGCTTTCGTGAACCAGTCTTTTGGGAATTCGTCCGTGCAATCTGTCATATACTTTCCGCCAAAGACTCCTAAATCCAGCATTTCTTTAGGAGTCAATTCAGGTTTGAAGTCAGAGTCAAAATTGCTGCCGGGCTGCTCTGACAGGTAATATGTGTAGTTATTCTGCATGAGGTCATTAACTGTTATCTTCTTTTTATGCATTATTTTCGTCCTATCGTTAACCGCGGTTATCTTTGAAGCTTTTTTCTTCGATGGCCGCAACAAGCATGTTGCCACTTACCATAAGCCGCGACTCCAGAGAATTAGCTCCGAGAAATTGGAGGAATTGCGGGAAAACGAAAAAAGAATCCGCGCCCAGAAAGCCACGGAAAACAGCTAAGTAAGGATATCTTTGATGACGTGACCGTGGACATCCGTAAGTCGGAAGTCGCGTCCCTGGAATTTGTAGGTCAATCGTTCGTGATCGATGCCCAGGAGGTGTAACATAGTGGCGTGTAGGTCATGAACGGCTGTCGGGCTTTCTTCAGCATTGTAGCCGAAGTCATCCGTGGTTCCGTAAACAGTTCCACCTTTAATGCCTCCTCCGGCCAGAAAGACAGAAAAACCTTTGATGTGATGGTCCCGGCCTTTCGCCCCGGTTCCTTGGCTCATAGGTGTTCTGCCGAATTCACCGCCCCAAATAATAAGGGTTTCGTCGAGCATTCCTCGGGATTTTAGGTCTTTAATGAGAGCTGCGGTTGGTTGATCTGAGAGCTTGGCGACTTTTTGAAAGTCATTTTCCAGGTTACTATGGTGATCCCAGCCACGATGATAGAGCTGGATAAAGCGAACGCCTCTTTCAGCCAGGCGACGTGCCATCAGGCAGTTCGAAGCATAAGACCCGTCACCCGGAGTGCAGCCATAAAGATCGAGAGTGCATTGTGATTCTGAGGAAAAGTCTGCCAGGTCCGGCACTGTTGCCTGCATTTGGAATGCCAACTCGTATTGGGCTATGCGGGTCGCAATTTCCGGGTCATGCCTTTGAGACGCCAAGTGATCATTCAAAGAGTTTATAGTTTCAACCAGATCCCCTTGTGAACCACGACTGATCCCGTCTGGATTGCTGACATAATAGACAGGATCTCCTTTGGATTGCAGTTCTACGCCTTGGTGTTTGCTGGGTAAGAAACCGTTGTGCCATTGTTTGGCTGAAATGGGTTGCCCCTGTCCACCGCCGGCAGAGCTGAGGACGACATAGCCGGGGAGATCTCTGGACAGGCTCCCAAGCCCGTAAAGCGTCCAGGCTCCCATACTGGGCCTACCTGGAATAATGGAGCCTGTATTCATGAATGTGTGAGCGGGATCATGATTGATCTGCTCGGTGTACATAGACCGGATAACGGCAATCTCATCGACTAGGGATGCGATATGAGGAAACTGGTCAGTAATTTCCATTCCACTTTCGCCGTGCCTGAAAAACTTAAACGTTGGACCTTTGACTTTGAGCTGCTTGCCCTGGAGCTGAGCGATTTGTTCCCCAGATGTGATGGAATCGGGCATGGCTTGCTCGTGATACTTTTCAAGCGTCGGTTTATAATCGAAGGATTCCAGATGAGAAGGCCCACCTGCCATGCACAAATGAATAATGCGTTTGACCTTCGCCGGGTAATGCAAGCCGCCATTTGGGAAGAGTGGTACTTGTTGTCCAATCGCATCGGAGGCAAGAAGATCGCCCATAGCAATTACGCCCAGGCTCGATAGTGATTTTTTAAGGAAAGTCCTTCGATTGATTTCAGAAACGTATTCGGAAAATGGAGACATTCTTGATTGGGTTTTAATACCTAGTTATCGTTTCATGTAAATTGAGGATAGCTCGACTCAAGCTTGTCAGTGCTGCGAGCTCAACCGGTGGGTGATCAGGATCGGGATAATAGAGACCTACGCTTAAGAATGCGTCGGCCTGATTTTCTTCCTGCTCGAACCGCTCGCGTTCACGGTTGAGAAAAGCTCTCAATGTTTGCAGTTCTTGTTTGGAGGGTTTGTGGACCAAGGCTCTCGTATAACCTTCTTCGATACGTGCATTATCATCTTGATTCTCGGTAAGCAAAATTTCAGCTAATGCTTTGGCGGCTTCAATCTGCGTTGGGTCATTTAAAAGATTGAGTGCTTGCAGAGGGGTATTCGATAAATCCCTTTTGACCACACACTCATCGCGGCTGCTGGCATCAAAAATAGTCATCATGGGGTGAAGGAAAGTGCGCTGCCAATGGACGTAGACTCCGCGGCGGTATTGGTCGTCGTTGTGGTCGGCGACATATTCACGTCGGGGAAAATTTAAGTTACTGTAGTGTCCCGGTGGTTGGTAGGGCCTCACAGCTTTCCCGCCCATTTTCTCATTCAGTAACCCGCTAACCTTCAGGGCATTGTCACGAATGATTTCTGCGGGGAGTCGAACTGGGCTTTGCCGGGCGAGGAGACGGTTGTATGGATCCAGCTCATACAAAGCGTCATTGGAATCACTGCTTTGGCGGTATGTTTTGGAAGTGACAATCTCGCGGACCAAATGTTTAATATCCCAATCTGACTCCATAAACTCGGCAGCGAGCCAATCTAGTAGCTCGGGGTAGGGCGGGTATTCGCCCTGGTGACCCAAGTCTTCCGGAGCGCTGGACAGGGACGTGCCGAAGTATTGAGCCCAAATACGATTTACGAACGTGCGTGCGGTCAAGGGGTTGTCCGGGTGGACAATCCATTTAGCCAAGTCGAGGCGGTTGAGTGGTTTATTCTTTTCCGAAGTAATAGGGTTGGGCAGAAACCCAGGACTCGCCGGCAGCACTGTTTCCCCGCTTTCGTCCATCCAGTTGCCTCGGGGCAGAATCTTTACTTCTCGAGGAGTGGCACTAACGGTCAACGGAGTGTACCGGTTTCCATTTATTTCATGTCGGAGGACATTCAGTTCATCGCGATCTTCCCTCAAGCTGTTGGCATGATGAATGAAGAACTCTTCTCTAAGCTTATCAGATTCTTGTTTGGTGGCTGTTCCTTCGATTTGTTTCTTTAGGACTTCCTGACCTACTTTGCTGAGTGGACTGTATTGGGACCCATTTCTTTGAGTCCGGATACTAAAATTTCTAAAACTCGCCACATTGCCCTTAAGTGGTAATATGGAAATTATTTTGGCGCCATGAGGGAGGTTGAGTGTGTCACGAGTAAGTACAAGGGAATGCCAGGGACCTTTATAGAGCTTTGGTGAGAGTTGAATGCGCCACACGGCGCTTGATGTAGCATCCAGTTCTTCCTCGTAGTTATCCCCAAAATGATAGGCGCGTTTGCTTATTTGGCCGTTCACCTCGTATCTGACCTCCAGTCCCAAGCTACCGCGACCACCACCGCCGAGCATCCTGGCTTCAAACTCGATCGCGGCGGTTTCTTTCAATTGGTAAGGGTAGCCAGTTGCTTCAATGACTTCAGTTCCAGTGGTTTCCAGGTATCTGTCGCTGTAGTGGAGTGGGAAATGGGTCCTTATATCGCGGCTTGAAAGATCGACTTGTAGTTCCAGCCAGTCTTTGAATTCTGCTTCGGCCTCGGGAGATCCATTGGATAGGACAGCTTCTCGTTGTTTAATTTCTTTGCTGATAGCGTCCGGGTTTTCATGAAAGATGTTGTTGGGAACCGTCAATTCAGGTCCGAACCAGCCTTCGTGTGCGTAGTCTTTTCCCAGATAGGAATCAATGTCCTCCTGATAGGATCCGTCGCCCGTATAGGCCCCTTTTTCCAAAATGTCTGCAAAGAATGCCGCCATGCTGTAAAAGTCCTTGGTTGTGATGGGGTCGAACTTGTGGTCGTGGCATTCCGCGCAGGCCATCGTTGATCCTAGCCACGTAGTGGCAGTCGTCCGTACCCTTTCCGCCTGGTACTTCTTGACGTACTCTTTGTCCTGGATGCCACCTTCCCGGCTGATCTGGTTGAGGCGATTATAGCTTGAAGCCACTAATTGTTTAATTGTGGGATTCGACAATAAGTCGCCAGCTATCTGTTCAATGGTAAATTGATCGTAGGGTTTGTTGGTATTAAAGGATTCGATCACATAATCTCGGTAAGGTGTGGCGTCGCGCTCCTGATCGCCGTGGTAGCCAACTGTGTCGGAATAGCGAACTGCATCTAGCCAGTGGATAGCCATCTTTTCGCCGTATCTTTTGGAGGTCAGGAGCTTGTCAACGAGCTTGTCATAAGCCTTGGGACTTTTATCCTCCATGAATGCATCCACCTCTCCTGGAGTAGGAGGTAAGCCGATGAGGTCCAAGTATACTCTGCGGAGGAGTGTTGCTTTTGCGGCTTCTTTTGAAAAGCTGATGTCCCGTTGGGCCAATTCTTTTCCAACGATCTCATCTATGCCGTCGAAGTCGGGTCGCTGGACGGGATTGTAGGACCAGTGGCTTTGGTATTCCGCTCCTTCGGAGATCCACCTTTTGAGAAGGAGTTTTTCTTTTTCTGTGAGCACTTTATTAGAGTCCGGGTGCGGCATTAATTCATCCGGGTCATCGCTAAATATTCGAAGCAGTAATTCACCGTCCTCCGTATCCCCTGGAACGAATGCATAGGCCTCGATGGCATCTACCCGAACGTCCAATCTCAGGTCGCCTGCCCTTTTGGCTTCATCGGGTCCATGGCAAAAGAAACAGTTGTTTGAAAGTATCGGACGGATGTGCCTGTTATAGTCAACTTTCTCGATTGCATCTATTTCTGCCTGTTCTGAGGTCGGGAATGAGGCCACTGGAATGGCAGCAACTAAGGATGCAAATAATAGGTAATTGGTTTTGGACGTTATAGGCATATTTACCAGTGATTGAATAACATTTATAATAGTAAGTAGTAGTCAACCAATTCACGACAACCATAAGGCTCATTTCTCTTTCAATGCAGCATGTTTCCAGGGCCGTTAAGGTGACTGATTTTGCTGATTGTTATAACATTCAGTTGGATCATATCAGACAAAATCGATTCATGCTGATAAGATTGCTTTCTATAATTTTTTCAACTCACCTAGGCTTCAAAGGACGCGCTGCATGAACCGACTAACCTATTTTAACCTCTCGCTAAAGACACTCGTAGCAATTCTGCATATCCTATATTCAGGAATGCTCGCTCCGCTCACCGCTGAGACCGAGAGACCCGATGTCGTCTTCATCATCGTGGATGATTTGAACGATTGGCTGGGATTTATGGGTGGGCACCCTGATGCAATTTCACCGAATATCGACGCTTTCGCGGCTAGCGGAACGCAATTCTCGCAAGCCTACTGCAATAGCCCTCAATGTAGACCTTCCCGAACGAGTCTGAATCACGGCATCTATCCTTTTAAAACAGGCATTTATTTTAATCAGCGGTACGAATACGAAACGAAAATAACCACGCCCAGTATGCAGCGATATTTTATGGACAATGGTTACCGAGTGGCCAGTGGAGGCAAGGTTCACCACGGCGGGCCAGGGGTAGTGGGAGACTCGCTCCTAAATCGCCCACGAGACCCGAAACCATCAAAAGGAGAAGACAATTTCGACGCCCTTAACCCGCCCAACGACGGATACGCCCTAGACGTCATAGACGAGGAAATGGGTGACTTCAAAGTCGCTCAATGGGCCATAAGCGAGTGGACTCGAAAGACGGAGAAACCGCTGTTCATGTCAGTTGGATTCTACAGGCCCCACCGCCCCCTACAAGTCCCCAAGTCCTACTTTGAAGCGTTCCCGCTTGATTCAATCCGCCGCCCGGAAGAGCCCAAAGAAGACGATTGGAATGATATGCCAGAGTTTGCCAGGCACTTGGCTCGAACCCACGCCCACAAACCCCTGCATAACGGATTGAGCGATCACGAATTCATGGTCGCCAACGACCAATGGGATCCAACCATTCAGGCCTATCACGCATCCATTGCCTTTGTGGACAGGCAGATTGGGCGCTTACTAGATGCACTTGAGGAAAACCCACGGGGACGGGAAACGGTCGTTATACTGGTGAGTGATCACGGTTGGCATCTAGGAGAAAAGAAGCACTGGTGCAAGGGTGCCATCTGGGAGCAGACCACCCACATTCCATTCATCGTGCGCACATCCGGAGTCGAGGCGGGATCCGTCTGCACACAACCGATCAGCCTCATCGATGTATTTCCATCGTTAGCCGACCTGGCCGGACTCCCTTTACCCGCTTACTTGGACGGGAAATCCGTCAAGCCCCAGCTTGAAGATCCGACGCTGGCACGCTCCCCAGCCATTTCATCTTACGGAGAAGGTAATACTTCTATACGAAGTGAAAAATGGCGATACATTCGCTATGAAGATGGTTCCGAAGAGCTTTACAATCACCATGCCGATCCGAATGAATGGACTAACCAGGCCCAAATTCCTGAATACAGAGAAGTAAAAAAGAGGCTGGCTGAATTCATTCCTGAAAATCAGCACCGAGGATTAAAGGTTCAAGACTGGTTCGATAAATTTCAGGAATAACCTAACTATATCGATCGACACTTTGATTTCATTAACTCCCAGCGAGTATCGTTCGAGCCAAGGTAATAAAAGAAGGAGCCGTGGCTCAAGAAGTGGATACAAGAGTTGAAGTAAGGTATAATTCGATTTTTCGATTCCTCCGGGAGAATATATGGCGTCAGGTTTGTACTTTTGACAAAAAGATCTTCACGAGGCGGTCCTGCAGATTATTGCAGATTTCTGGTCAAAGGCATTCGTAATGGAGAATGTCAAAGGGTTCCTTTCTGAATCATACGTTACTTACTATTTTTAAGATGAGCGACATCATGTCTTATGTCTACCCATGCCAGTCGGGATCGCCGACTTCGATCTCGGCTTCATCTGGCAATTCTAGGATGCAGCCAGCTTCCGTCAATTTGCCCTGGAGTTCGGAAATGGAAATATCCCTGGTTCCTGTGCCGGCATGCGCGGCCAAAGCGGCGGCTGTACCCGCTGCCTGTCCCATGCCCATGGCAGTGGCGGTGACGCGGCTAGAGGCCAGGGCCTCGGAAGTAGCAGAGTGGCAGCGACCGGCCACCAGCAAATTCTCTAAGCCCTGAGGTAGCAGGGTGCGGTAAGGGATGGCGTAGGGTGGCGTCCAGGGGATGTCATGATAGCCGGACTTGTCGGCCGGATGGCGGTCCAGACGCCAGGCGCCCCAGACGACGTTATCGTCCTGGCCTCTTCCCTGGCGCACGTCCTCGCCGGTAAGGACGTAGTCGCCGACAATTCGGCGGGATTCACGCCCGCCTGCGGTCGGGCCGCTGGTCATAAAGTAAGCCTCCTTGAATTCATCGAGATGCTCCTTCCACAATTCGAACATCTTCCACGCATCCGCTCGTCCACGAATTTCACCTTGGGTCCAGTCCTCGGGCACTGTATTGTCGCCAGGATAGCGGGTAGCGTTGAAGTAGATATCGCGACCCGAAAAGGTCGCGGGATAGGGTCCGGCGTAGAGCCCCAATTCGCCACGTTGTCGGGCTTCTTTAAGGACGCGGGCGCAATCGCGGCGTAGTGCAAAGCTGGGTTCTACATAGGCGATACGAAAGTGCAAACTCATCGGCTGGAGGGATTCGGCTTTTTCGTACCGGGCTCCGGCCCAGGCGGCGACATCGCCGTCACCGGTGCAGTCTATCGCGATCCGAGGTTCAATTGCCACGAGGCCGGATTTGTTGCTGGCGATTACACTCTGGACGCGGCCGTCTTTGGCGACGACATCGGCGACCTGAGTATGATAGAGGATCTCGACGCCAGCCTCTTGAAGAATCTGGTCGGCGGCGCGTTTGAATCGCTCTGGATCGCAGCGGGGAATGACGCGCTCGGGGTGCATCTCGACGAAATTGAGGTCGCCATTGACGTTGTAGCGCAGTTTCGGCCCCTGTCCTGCTTTCACAACCCCCATACGCTCAAGCATCTCAAAGACGATTCCGCCGACCACGGGCGTGCCGCTGCGCTCGTCGACGAAGCCGTCGAAGGCCGAGCCGATGATGGCAGTAAAAAAGCCGCCCGCGAATCCCATGCGATCGATTAACATCGTTTTGGCCCCACTTCGGGCAGCTGCTACTGCTGCGCCAATACCGGCTAGGCCGCCCCCGCAGATCAAGACTTCAGGCCGAGAGACTACGGGTAGTGTTTTCGAATAAGTAAGCATCGTATCCATTCTTTGGCTTCTATTAAATTTATTTGTCGATTAGGTTGCTCGTCCGCCGAGATTTGTCAGCCCGATGCAGAAACACATAAAGGGTGCCTCCTATCGCAATTAGAACGATTGAAACCGAGGCCAAAATCCCTGCTTCCTGCCGATAGAATATAGCGAGCAAGCCCATCAATAGTGCGATTGCGCCCAATGATATTGCCACCATCTTCCCTGGCATGGTATCGACTTCCATAACGGGTAGTTCGTGAAACGTCCGTTTCGCATTTTGGGCTCTTGCCCAGCCAGGATCCTCCTTTTTTCCGAGTACCTCGAACGCGATAAGTATCAAGAATGGTGTTACAATTGCGGCAAGCATGCCAGCAACTCTGGTGTTCAACTCGATCCAGACGACGATAGGCAGGAGAAATTCGACGTTTGTAAGAAAGCCGTCTCCGGACAAAGCGAACTTTACAATCCAGCCCGCGATAAACCCGACAATAGTGGTCACCCAAACGGCGCCCACGCCGATTTTCTTGGAGAACAATCCCCAAACGAATGGCAGAAAAAGCGGTACGTACAGCAAGGTATTGATATCGATCGTAAACCTTGTGTAGCCGTATTTCGGGACAAGCAGGGCTCCGGCCACCACGACCAACCCCAATAGTATCGTTATGATGCGGCCAACAAACACGAGATGCGACTCGGAAGCCGATTTGTTCGCCAAACGATGATAGGCTTCTGTAAACGCGCCGGCGAAGACGTTTAGACGCGTGGTTGCTTGACTCGCCGTAGCCGACGCCATGGCGGCAACCATCAGCCCCACCATTCCAGCGGGAAGCACCAGTTTGCAGGCAAAAATGTAAGCCAACTCTGAATCAGCATCGGCGTTGACGACTCGATAAAGCAATGGAGGCAGCATCCAGAAGATAGGGCTAGCCAGGTAAAGAGCCCCTAATAAATACGCTGCCTTCTTAGCATCCGTCGCGGTCGGGACGCAGACCCAGCGCTGCACAAAAGCCCAATCGGCTGCGAAAATGAAAAAGTTAATAATCATCCAGCCCAACAAAAACCAGATGGAGAAATCAGCTGCTACGGGCGCCAGAAAGCCCTCGGGAGCAGCGGCGGTAAACGATCCCCAACCCCCGACTTTCACCAGAATAAGAGGCACGACAAAGACGACAGAAACGGTGAGTATCACAAATTGCAATACGTCTGTCATCAAGACTGCCCAGAGACCGCCCGCGAACGTAATCACGATTACGACAACGCACAACGCAACCGAGATAAGCGGCACTGATAAGTGTCCAGTCGCGGGATCTGCCAAGGCATGTCCCGCTGGCAATGGCATCAAAGCGGAGACGATCTTCGATAGAGCATACACTGTCCCACCGGTACTAACCATGGTTAGAAATCCTTTGAACCAAGTGTAGAACTACACGATTGATCCACCATAGCGCAACTGTAGAAACTCCGAGGCAGAATCCACGCCAGCCTTTCTCCAAACGCCCGCAATCAACCAGCCCACAAAAAGGGCAGACACGCCATAGCACAGGTTAATCGCGATGGCCACCACGCCATATTTGTAAGCAATGCCTCCCCACACGACAAACGTGCCTGCAGAGAACTGTGTCATGAATGCGGATAATCCAGAGACCCACCAAGGCGATTGTCCTCCAGCTGCAAACATCTCCTTCGAGGTCTTCATTTTCCCCATGAAAACAAAGCCCACGACAACAATGCCGACGACGTAAAGAACGATGACGATGTAATCTAAAGATTGCATTTATGTCCCATCGCTAAATCTCGTAGGGGCCTCGTGGATACGCCAAATTTATGGTCCCTATTCTGGAGCATCAAGAGGAATGCCCACCGCCTTGATTCGTTTTTGAAGTTCGGAGACATCGATATTTTGGACACTGGAATTGTTGTCGATAGCCATGGCGGCCGCGATTCCCGATACCTCGCCCAGGTGCATCCAAGTGGGTTCTAGGCGGAGCGTACAAAAGGCCACCGCGCTGGCTGAAGCGCAAACGGGAACGAGGAGGTTTTCGCACTCTTGGAATTTGGGCGTGATCGCTCTATATGGAACATCGAAAGGCACGCCTACCTCCCAGATACGACCTTCGTTGATGTAGTGATTTTGGTCCACCGCGTATCGCGTGACATGGTGCGCATCGATGTAATGGGATCCTATATGGATAACATCTTCCTTGTCGGTCGTCGTTGTGACATCCGCTTGGGTAAGGATGTAATCACCTTGCATGCGTCGTGCCGCCCGGATGTAGAGATACCATGGCCAATGATCATTGTCCTGCCACTCGTCTTTGCAAAACCCGTATTGAGCCATGTCCTCGCGCATCGCTGCTGGAACCCTGGGATCGGTTTTCAAAAACCAAAGCAATCCATGCGTGTAATCGCGGTATTTCTTGTGGATAGCCTCTCTCTCCTCGAAGGATGCTTCCGCCCAAGGCGTTTGCTCGCCCGGCATGCTCAGTGAAACGATAGAGTATTGCCGGTTGTTGAGTTCGCGCTTGCCGTCGGGCATCGGATACAAAGCAATGATCTGATTAATTTCTTTTATTTCACCCGATCGGAAACTTCCTACCAGTAATTTGTATTGCCGGGGATCGTATCCTTCCGGTTTTTCGATCGGCGCCTGGTTGGCGGGATCCAGGGAAAGATTGAGCCGAACGTTATAGCAAAGCGGAACCGGGCTGGGCGAAAACTCTTCTGGCGGCTTGCCCGGCATAATGCCGGGCAGTAAATTGCCATTCTCGTCGTAAGGCGAAACCTTGATCTTCTCGTCCATATACCGGACGCCTGCCATGGACTCGTTGTAGGTGTCGCGAGATTCACGTCCCACAGTATAGGAGACTCCCGCAGTTGCCATGAGGTCGCCTTCGTAAGTGGCATCGATAAAGATCTTGGCCCGATAGCTGTTTCCGCCATGCGTATTCAAAACTTTGATCTTTGGTCCGTCCATCTCTATCCCTTCGATCCTTTGCTCGTATACAATTGGAATATTCTGTTCCTCAAGCATCTCCAAAAAGAGCTTTTCCGCTATCCGGGATACCCAAATCCGAGCTCGACCTGTATTTGGATCCGTTCCGCTTCGTTTAGCGGCTTCACGGGTGAATCGCTCCGACACGCCACCCAAAGTCCACCGGATCATGTGGTTCCCTTCATCCCGGTTCAGCCCACTCGTGCTCAAGCCGCCCACGTGATTCGTTTGCTCTAGCAGAATTACTGAAGCGCCTTCTCGAGCTGCTGAAATCGCAGATGCAATACCTCCCGGAGTGCCGCCATATACCACTACGTCATAGTGGTCTGCACCGCTAATGAGATTCAAAGACATTAGCAGTGATAGAAAAAAGGCGGAGTAGATTTTTTTCATGACTTTAAAGAAGAAAGCTGACCTAAAACATTATAGCCTTTAGTAGTCACATTCCCAGATTACAAGATACAATCGATCAGCGTCTAGTTTCAAGACGCCTAGCGCTCCGGCAAGAGATTTATTGGAATATAACTTGAGCGCGGCAGCGAGTTTCTAATCTGCGAAGACGGGTTAGCAACGAAGATTTCTGACATGAAGCGTTTTGAGGGTTGAGACCAACCCGAAGCTGTTGGGCGACTAGCCCATTGCCCTTCGAGTGTTTTAAAAAAACATTCCTAAATTCCTTCTCATAATTTCCTAGCTTTGTTAGCAGGTGGTTGATGAAAAGATCACTAGCCCTTCTGAAACTGGATTGTACAAGTAGCCAAGGTGGTGACACCATGAAAGGAGAGGAAAGGTTCATTTCTTGGTTGATTAATAACATAAGACATTTGAGACCTATCCTGAATTTTGTTATCTTATCAGCGATAATCACCTTGAGTGGATTGGCACGGGATCATGAACCTAACTACGACGTAGTTGTTATCGGCGGTACGCCTGCCGGAATCGCTGCGGCGATAGCTGCGGCTCGTGCTCATAAAACGGTGATTATTATCGAGCAGGCTCCGGTTCTCGGCGGTGTACTTTCTTCGGGCGTATTGAGGCTAGATGATAAATATGTCGAATCGAACAGCGGAGTTATGGATGAATTCCGACGGCGCGTAAAAACCTATCACCGCACAGTGATGGCGGATGATCCATTAGTAAAGGAGCATATAAAGCAAAATCCGCCAATGCGCTGGAACATAACTGAAGGCCGGGCTTGGGAACCTCATACATCCGCAAGGATTTATGCTGAAATGGTTGGCGAGCATAAGACCATCTCAATGCGATTTAATGAAGTGGCAGTGGATGTGATCATGAAAGGCCAGCGGGTTACCGGCGTCATCACCTGTGAGCGTGACAATCAAGGAAAGCTCGGCGCTCAACATACCTATTTAGGAAAAATCATTATCGATGGCACCTATGAATCCGATTTGGCTGAGTTTGCGGACATACCTTACCGTATAGGACGCGAAGCACGCTCCAAAGAAGAGCCACACGCCGGACACATTTACACCACATATTTCCGGAATGTGCCCAATACATTGCCCGCCACTATTCTACCGGAAAGCACGGGTGAAGCCGACCACAGGTCACAGGCATTTACCTACAGAATCACAGCAAAGGATTACGGCCGATCCGACCATCCCCATCGCCTGAAGAAACCGCCGCCCGGCTACGACCCAGCAAATTACAATTGGAGCCCAAACCGTATGCCGATAATACCCAACGGAAAATTTGATCTGCTGGGAATTAACTGGGGCGGTGACTTGGTTGGCCACGGTACGCGTTGGGTGCTGGCTAATTGGGAAGAGCGTGTTGAAATCGAAAAAATTTACCGGAACCATGACCTTGGTTACCTTTACTACATCCAGAATGAAGGAGGTTCTCCGAACATAGGTCTTCCGGACGATGAATTTCAAGACAACGGTAACTTCCCTTACCGTATCTATGTTCGCCAAGGCCGCCGCATAGAAGGACTATACACCTTAACAGAAAGTGACCTTCATAAGGATCTTCGTGGAGACGGATTTCGCGGTCCGTTGCATCCGGATTCGGTGGCCATCGGCATCTACGGAATCGATACACACCGAGTTCAAGGACCCGACGGTCGAAACGAGCCGCGTTACGGAAAAGGCGCTGCTGAAGGCACGCTTCATCTGCATGATGCTACAGGGCCCTACCAGATACCATACGGCACACTGGTGCCCAAAGAACACAACGGCATACTTTTCCCTGTGGGTATTTCCAGTACGCACCTTGCTATATGCAGTGTGCGTATGGAGCCTGTATGGTCTTCGCTGGGCCAAGCCGCGGGCGTCGCCGCGGCCTTGGCGATCGACAATAAGCAGGAACTCAGAGACGTCCCAGTTAAGCAAATCCAAGATGAGCTCTTAAAGCAGCGCAGTGTTCTATTTTTTTACACCGACCTTCCAACGGATAACCCTGCATTTACCGCGGTACAGAAGCTCAGTTTGCTCGGCGCACTGGCCGGACCTGATATTGATGATTACAACACTGCAGGAAATCCAAAAGGTTTGGCTACTCTGGAGATGACTGCCTATCGCTTTCGTCCAGATGAACCGATCACCCTAGGCGAATTTTCTCAAATGGCTGTGAACGGACTTCAAATCCCACTCAGCATTACTGCATCTCACTTCACAGACGTACCGCGTGGGCATCATGCCTATAAATATATCGAAACACTCTACGATTATTCTACGCAATCCAAACAGCCTTTCTTAGAATTTGATCCAAACGAGGATTTTCTTTCAGCCCGCGTTCACCCGGATAGAAAGGTGAACGGTACCTTGGCGACTAAGATTATTTCTGGTCTGCTTAAGAAATCAGTCCCAATTTGGCACACGCCGCACACCAACCTTACAAGAGGGAACGCTGCTCAACTAGTAATTCAATCATTGGAGTAATTTAAAGGCCTCCAATAATTTACAAGGAACTCCAAGAGTACATTATTCGTTGTTTTTCTGATCGTTTGACGAAGAAGAGTGCAGTCTTTGCGCATTCGTTAGTCTGGAAGCTAATGTTTCGATGGTATGGGCCGAGCACATGGGTATGAAATGTTTTTCAACTGTGACTAGCCTACCGCTTCCCCCGCCCCCGAAAAATCTTTCCTTTAATGGGCAAGCTTTGCTAACAGGTGGTTGATTAAAAGATCGCTAACCCTTCTCGCTACCTTTGTCATTGCCTCCGGTTACCAGTCTCTGTCCGGAGAAACTTCCGGCGATTGGACATA
>DDZZ01000056.1 GCA_002346535.1 Opitutales bacterium UBA2995
GGGTTAAAGAAGATCGTGGCCGATTAAATGCTCAGCATCTGTGTGCTGGAGGCAGTGAACGCAAAAAAGTGGTCCCACATTTTGGCGCCCCGATAATATACAAATTGGGCCAATCGCTATCACTCAGGATCGCGGATCGTGTTCGAGCAGAGTTTTCTGAAACGTCTAACATGTTAGCACAAAACAAGTTTCCTTAGAACTAAACTAAGTTTCCCTCTAAATGGCCTAATAAATTCAAATCCAAACCCTACTGACATTTACAGATTTTTTATGGGAAAATAAGATAAACCGTTGATAGACGTTTAATTGAAAATCAAAGCCACTAATGGACACAAATAGACACGAATATCCATATCGGGAAACTCTCGCTGAGCCGTCCATGAATTTTCGTAAGATCGCGTTCATTAGTGTTAAATTATTAATATTGGAAATTGCGTAGGGACACCAAAATTCTAATCTGAATGTCAGCTCAATAAATATGAAAAATATAGCTTATCAATTCTTTGTAAAATTACTCTTAAGTTTAAATATTCTGATCCTGACTTCTGAACTGTCCGCCTCAGATTGGCCACAATGGCGAGGTCCTGACCGAGATGGCTCGTGGAATGAAACCGGTCTAATTTCGGAGTTCGATTCACCAACATTGAAAGCCCAATGGAGTACGCCTGTAGGGGCGGGTTATTCTGGTCCCACGGTGTCGGATGGGCGAGTTTATTTGACGAGTCGAATTGAAGAATCGGATGAGGTGGAGCAAATCCACTGTGTCGATGAGAAAACGGGAAAAGAAATCTGGAAATATGTCTATCCATGTGTATATATTGAGCTTGGATATCCACTCGGCCCGCGCGCGGCCGTAACGATTTCTGAAGGAAAAGCCTATGCTTTAGGAGCGATGGGTCATTTTCATTGCTTGGACGCTGCGACGGGTGATGTGATTTGGAAGCGGGATTTGGCTGTTGATTATAAAGTAGGGAAACTCATTTGGGGAATCGCGGCCTCGCCCTTGGTGGACAAACAAAATGTTTACTTAATCGTCGGCGGAGAGCCCGATGCAGCTGTTGTAGCCCTAAATAAGGACAATGGGAAAGAAGTATGGAGGTCGTTGGACGGAATGGGATCCTATTCTTCGCCTCGTTTCATTGAGCAAGCTGGCAAAAGGCTTTTGTTGGTTTGGTCTGGTGATTGGTTTGCAACCCTCGAACCAAACACCGGTAAACCGGCCTGGAAACTTCCCTTTGAAAGGGCCAAGATGGTGATTAACGCATCCGATCCGGTTGTTGATAACGAAACTAATCGGATTTTCTTCAGTTCGTTTTACGACGGCTCCTATCTAATTCAATTGGATTCAAAATCTACCGATGCAGAAATGGTTTGGAGCCGACGCGGACGAAGCGAGATTCATACGGACGCATTGCAAGGCATCATTACGACCGCATTTATTCGCGAAAACCACGTCTATGGCCTTGATAGCTATGGAGAGCTTCGATGCCTCGATATGGATACTGGAGATCGCGTTTGGAGTGACCAGAGCTTATTGAATAAGGGCCGATGGGCGACGGCGTTCTTTGTTCAAAATGGAGACAAAACGTGGATCTTCACAGAATTGGGTGAGTTGGTGATCGCTCGTCTTTCACCCGACGGATTCGAAAGGATTTCGGCTACTCAGATCATCGAACCAACGACACATTTGCCTCGAAGAAATACCAAAATTCTTTGGTCCCACCCCGCCTACGCAAATAAGCATATTTTTGCCAGAAACGATCGAGAGTTAATCTCCGTAAATTTATCGAATTGAGGAGAAGTTTTGCAAACTGTAGAAGCAAACTTAAGTTGCGATTTGGGTAATAGCTAGAATAGGCTTCCAGCCTGAGTTGAATGCATTTTTGTTTAAATTTGGTGAGTGATGGACTGCCTGTTAATTTTGCTGGTTTAAGAATAGTTAACAGGGTTATGAGATACAGAATAATTTTTTCTTCCTGTTACCCTATCGTGTCTATCTCCAAATTTTGGAATCTCGCTAATGCATCTTACTCCGTACATACCATACTTACTTTACGTAATGATTCTGTTAGCCCTTATGCATCGCGGCGAAAAGTCGCTCCTACAGCAGCTATCGAATGGATGTATTTGTAAGTCCGGAAACCGATCCGGCGGTAAATCTGGGATTGGAGGGCTTTTTTTTGGAGCACTACGAAGGAGAGGGGTGCCTCCTTTATCGCAATACCCCTTCTATCATTATTGGGAAAAACCAGAATCCTTACCGCGAACTGAATATTCCTGTTTGTAAGGAAAAAGGGCTGCCATTTTTCCGAAGATTAAGTGGTGGTGGAGCTGTTTATCACGATTTGGGAAATCTCAATACCGCTTTTTTTGGTGTAAGAAAAAGTGTTGGGGAAAATTTATACGAGCGATGGAAGGAACCGATGATCCAGTTTTTGAGTTACGGTGGCTGGAAGGCGATCTGCGATGGGCGTAACGGCCTGGAGCTCGATGGTTGTAAGATTTCGGGGTCTGCTCAGGCCTTGAAGCGAGACAGGTATTTGCATCATGCCACATTACTGTATTCGGCGGATTTATCGGTTTTAAAACTATGCCTTAATCCTGGATCAGTATTAGTGGAAGGGCAGGCAATTCATTCTGTTCGAAGTGATGTGACCAACTTGTCTGTTGATGAAAACTTGAAACTCTCGATGGAGTCTTTCCAGAATAGCTGGCTGCAATTTCTCGTGCTATGGGGAGAATTCGGGAAACAGCAAACCATTCCCGAAGAAGGATGGATAACAGTCAAAAAACTGGCCGAAACTAAATTTAATCAACGCAGTTGGAATGTGGATCGAACCCCGCCTTTCAAATTGAAAGCGTCAATTAACGATCGCCCGCTAAAACTTGGAATTAAGAAGGGACTCATTTCAGCCGTTGAAGGAGATGGGATTGTGGAAAAAGGCTTAAATTTCAAAAACTGGATCGGCGAACCACTGACCAAAGAAACGATTCAGAAAATCAACACTCATGGAATACTCAATCACTTGGAGGATCTTATTCTTTAAAATGGCTGGAGATTCCATGCGTATCGATAAGTGGCTTTGGTGTATTCGAGCATTCAGAACCCGTTCAAAAGCATCCGCAGCCTGCAGAGCCAATCATTTGCAAGTGAACGGGCAAAGGATCAAGCCAGCTTCCATGGTTCGAGTGGGTGACGCTGTGTCGATTGATTACCCTCGCTACCAACGAACGTTGAGAGTGATTGCTCTTTTACCCCGTAGGGTGGCTGCTCCGATTGCGATTAAACATTACGAAGATCTGACTCCAGAAATTGAATGCGACAAGCTCAAGAAGCACACTGTTGCTCAGTCGGTGGTAGAACGGGAGCGCGGTCGGGGTCGGCCAACAAAACGCGAGCGTCGCGAACTGGAGAAGTGGTTGCAGGATTTCAGTGAAGGTTAAGTATGGGAGGGTCAGCGGTTCATGGGCCGGTTGTAGATCCGGGATTATCCGGTGATTTTGATTATTAACGAACTTTCGGACCGTGGCATTCTATCCTCTGCCGTATGCTTCGGAGGATTAAAGAAAGCCGCTCCTACAAGCAAAACTGTGAATCTGTGTTCGATGACTCTGTCTCATTCTTTTCTTAAAACAAAATCATTAGTTCAGAATCAAAAAATCGTTTATTCTAACAATTATAAGATTTTAGTTTCTTTTTGTTAAAAACCTTATTGTTTAAATTGAACAGAAGGGAACAGATAGAACGAAGGGTGTGGTATAGGTTTTGACCCAAATTGTAGGAGGAAATTTACGCTGCGAAAGGTTTATGTAATCAATCACATAATGATCGCGAGGCCTAAAGCTCTCCTACAGCGCCGCACGTCGTTTTTCTTCCTTGCGTCGTTGGTTGGCGTCAAGAATGCGTTTCCTGAGCCGCAAATGTTTCGGTGTAGCTTCGACCAGTTCGTCTGCCTCGATATATTCGATAGCACGTTCCAGGCTAAATTGGATGTGAGGAGTGAGTTGTATAGATTTATCGCTTCCCGAGGCCCGCATATTATCTAGTTGTTTCTCTTTGGTTGGATTGACCGGCAGGTTGTGATTACGGGGATTCTCGCCAACAATTTGACCTGGATACACTTCTTCACCTGGCTTGATAAAAAGTTTACCCCTCAATTGCAGCGCATCCAAGGCATAGGTGGCGGCTTTTCCATGATCCATGGAAACAAGGGTTCCTGACTGGCGGGTCACAATTTCCCCTGTTACAGGCCGGTATTCGTGAAACAAGTGGCTCATTAATCCACTGCCACTTGTTAAATTGATCAATTCGCTTTCAAATCCAATCAAGCCACGTGTAGGTATATCGGCCTCCACGGTTACACCGGAGTGATGGTGCTCCAGATTGCTTATCGATGCTTTGCGGTTGCTGAGGGATTCCATGACACCCCCCAACAGGTCCGAGGGCACTTCTACCCAAACTTTTTCAAAGGGTTCGTTTAAGGTTCCATCGATGGTTTTGTTGAGCACATGAGGTCGTGACACGAGAACTTCGAATCCTTCTCTACGCATTGTTTCCACGAGCACGGCTATTTGCATGGCTCCGCGGGCATTCACTTTGAATGTAGTCGCCCGGTCGGTTTCCTCAATGTTGATGGAAATATTGGACTGTGCTTCGCGGTAGAGTCGTTCACGAATTTGGCGAGAGGTCACTTTTTTCCCATCCCTGCCAGCCAATGGACCATCGTTCACAGAAAACTCCATTTGAATGGTGGCCGGATCGATTTGCACAAAAGGAAGCCGTTTTGCCTCCTCATTAATAGCCAGGGTATCCCCGATATCAATTTCCTCAAATCCAGCTAAACCAATAATGTCTCCAGCGATTCCTTCATCCGAATCGGCTGTTTTCAGCCCACTGTAAGTAAATATCTTGGTTATTTTTATCGGCTTTGCGACACCGTTCTTGCGAAGCGCAAATATCTTTTCTCCCTGTTTAATAGAGCCACTCAAAATCTTGCCAATCGCCACCCGTCCCACGAAGTCGTTCCAATCAATATTACTGACTAACATGCGAAAACCGGCTTCTTCGATTTCAGGTGATGGAATATTCTCAACGATGGTTTCGAAGAGTGCATCCATATTTTCTCGGCTACCTTTGAGATCGCGATCTGTCCATCCATCCCGAGCACTTCCATAGAGAAAGGGGGCATTAAATTGCTCTTCGCTGGCCTCTAGGTCCAAAAACAGCTCCAATATTTTGTCGTGAACGAGTTCAGGTTGGGCATGTTCCCGGTCGACTTTATTTACGACGACCACAGGATTAAGCCAATGCGATAAGGCCTTTTTTAGGACCCATCTTGTTTGAGCCTGAGGTCCTTCCGTTGCATCGACCAGAAGCAGGACTCCGTCGACCATTTTCATGACACGCTCAACTTCTGCCCCGAAATCGGCATGGCCAGGGGTATCCACGATGTTGATGGTGTAACCTTTCCATTGGAATGATGTGTTTTTGGCTTTGATGGTTATGCCTTTTTCCCGCTCCAGATCCATGGAATCCATAACCCGCTCCTGAACGACTTGATTTTCACGAAACACACCACTCTGGCGCAGTAATTGATCGACCAAGGTGGTCTTACCATGATCCACGTGCGCAATGATCGCGATGTTCCTTATTTTGTCGGTCTGCATGCTTTGGCGAAGAAAGCCGGACAAACTGACAGGGGTTTAAATCTTTTCGAGTAAAAAATAGGACTTACAATTTATAAAATTTCTTGCAGGCAATGACTGCCACAGTCAGAACGATACACAAGATGTCCTGTCACATCCGAAAACGGTGATTCGGTCTTTTTGCTGAATTGATTGCCGAATTCCTGAACCCTTCAAATCCCTGAAATCGTGGAGACTATTCTAAAGAAATCTTTTTTCACCCTTTTGTTTCTGGTGATTGTACTTGGACCGATTGCCGGGATTAAAACCCTGCAGATTCAAGTATTAATGGCTTCTGATGGCGGGTACCAACCTTCAGAAACAGTAAGCAGCGCGACAGCAACCGAACAGTCCTGGAAGCAAACCTTAGAGGTGGTAGGTTCCCTAATGGCCGTACAGGGAGTTCTAGTGAGTTCCGAATTGTCCGGAAAGATTGAGCAAATACATTTCAAGTCGGGTCAATCCGTGAAAATTGGGCAACTCTTGTTGGAATTGGACGCCTCTACCGAAAAGGCAAAATTGGCTGCCACTCAAGCGGATGCGCGACTAGCTGAGATCAATCTGAGAAGGGCCAAGAAACTCCGTGAAACAAATACTGTTGCCGAAGCGGAGCTGGATACGGCTGAGGCCAATTTTTTGGCTGCTGACGCTCAAGTGGAAAATTTGAAAACTGTTATTGCAAAGAAACAAATCACCGCCCCTTTTTCAGGGCAATTGGGGATTCGGAAGGTTAACCTTGGACAGTATATTAACAGTGGTGATACGGTAGTATCTCTTCAGTCTCTGGATCCAATTTTTGTGGATTTTTCCTTTCCTCAAAATTGGATTTCGCACGCAAAGCTGGAAATGCCTTTGGAGGTAAAAATTGACGCCTATCCTGAAGAAATCTTCGGTGGGCATCTCACAGCGGTAACCCCCGAAGTCGAAGTTACTACTAGAACATTGAATTTGCGAGGTACGCTGGATAATCCAGAGGGAAAGTTGCTTCCAGGAATGTTCGTTCAAGTGGCCTTGATGTTACCTGAAAAAAAACCTCAGTTAATAATTCCTTCTACGGCTATCTTATATGCTTCTTACGGTGATTCCGTATTTATCATCAACGAGAAGGATGGAAAGCAAGTTGCGGAACAGAAATTCGTTAGACTGGGTGAATCAAGAGGCGATTTTGTATCCATTATTGAAGGGCTTGAGGTTGGGCAAACCGTGGTTGCAACGGGTGCATTCAAATTGCAAAATGGAACGTCCGTCATGATCAACAACAGCCTATCAATCACTCCGGAACTGGATCCCGACCCGGAAGACTCTTAGCCTGGAAGTCTCTTCTGCGAATCGATTGACCCATGAAACCCTGGACTGAAACATTCATTAGGTATCCTGTATTAGCTATAGTGGTGAACCTGGTGATAATAATCGCAGGATTCCAGGCGATCAAAACCCTCAATGTCCGACAGTTTCCCAAAAATGAAGACACGACTATTACTGTAACCACCATTTATGTGGGAGCTGATGCGGAACTGGTCAGGGGATTTATTACAACTCCACTCGAACAAGCGATTGCGGAAGCAGATGGCATCGACTATATCCAATCTACCAGCTCACAAGGAATTTCAATAATCACAGCTCGCTTAAAGCTAAATTATGATGGCAACAAAGCTCTAACAGAGGTAAGTACTAAAATTGACCGAATACGCAACGATCTACCTTCCTCAGCCGAGATACCCATTGTTAGTTTGGGTCTGGGTATGCAAGAAGTTGCATCTGCCTACCTGACCTTTGATTCGGACATCCTCACCGATAATGAGGTGACCGATTACCTTTTAAGAGTTATTCAGCCTCGACTATCGGCCATTGAAGGAATTGAAAGAGCCGCTATTGAGGGAGCCGGATCATTTGCTGCGAGAATTTGGTTGAAACCGGACAGAATGGCCGCCTATAACATCAGTCCAAGTGAAGTGCGGCAGGCAATCGCTGCCAACAACTTTCTATCGGCCCCAGGTGCTACCAAAGGATCCCTGATATCGGTGGAGTTGACTTCAAATACCGATCTTCGATCGATCGAAGAATTCAAGCGCCTTGTAATCAAACAGGATGGTAATGCTATAGTGCGCTTGGAGAATATCGCAGATATTGTGCTCGGTTCAGATGTTTACGATGTCGATGTAAAACAATCAGGTAGAACTGCGACTTTCATCGCGATCTATTTGCTTCCAAATGCAAATGCTCTCGACGTACTAAATGCCGTTTCCACAGAGATGGATGCACTTCAGGACGACCTTCCCGTCGGCATGGTAGGCTTTATCGATTATGATTCAACTGAGTACATTCGCCGAGCCATTGAAGAAGTGATCACCACCCTGGTTGAAACGCTCATAATTGTAGTACTGGTTATCTTTCTTTTTTTGGGATCCGCTCGGTCCGTTCTCGTTCCTGTCGTTGCAATACCGGTTTCACTCATTGGAGCGATATTTCTGATGCAGGTTTTTGGTTTCACCATCAACTTGCTCACCCTGTTGGCCATTGTTTTGTCCGTGGGTCTGGTTGTAGATGATGCCATTGTAGTTGTTGAAAACGTTGATCGCAATTTACAGAAAGGAAAATCACCCCTGGATGCAGCGATCATTGGAGTACGTGAATTGGTCGGCCCAATAGTTGCGATGACGATCACATTGGCTGCCGTGTATGCGCCGATCGGATTTCAGGGTGGATTAACAGGTTCCCTCTTCCGTGAGTTTGCCTTCACCTTGACAGGAGCTGTCCTGATTTCAGGAGTTGTGGCACTGACCTTGTCGCCGGTAATGTCCGCAGGACTTCTAAAACCCGGTGATCAGGAAACATGGTTGAAACGGTTTGTGGACAAACGGTTTGATGAAGTCAGGAGACTCTACAACCACATTTTGGAAGCAACCCTTTCTTCAAGACCGTTCGTATATTTTGTTTGGATTGTCCTTTCACTCTTTACTTTACCCATGTTTACGCAGGTATCCAAGGAGTTGGCGCCTACTGAGGATCAAGGCTTTATCATGGGAATCATGGAAACTCCTTCGAACGCGACAGTCGAACAAATGAGTGTATACGCTGACGAGGTAAATCGTCTTTGGTTTACCATTCCTGAAACTTCATTCTCTTTTCAGCTTACAAGACCAACCATGGCGTTTGGTGGAATGAAAACCACAGACTGGGACGAAAGGGATAGAACTGTTTTTGAAATCGTTTCGGATGTTCAACAGAAAACCAGTACAATTCCGGGGGCTCGGGTTATGACTTTATTGCCGCCTTCTTTACCGGCAGGCAGCATTTTTCCAGTTGAAGTAGTTCTGGCTTCGACAGCAGAAACTGAGCAAATCCTTAGCTTCGCTGAAGAGCTCAAAGAAAGAGCGTTGGCGAGCAACAAATTTCCTTTTTTGTCGATCGATGTAAAAGTGGACCTTCCACAGGCAGAAATCCAAATTGATCGCGATAAAGTGGCGGCGATGGGCTTGGATCTGGCCGATATTGGCAAAGATTTATCCGCTATGTTTGGTGGCAACTACGTCAATCGATTCAACATTGACGGAAGAAGCTACAAAGTGATTCCCCAAATCAAGCGAAAGGAACGGTTGAATCCGGATCAATTGACGTCGATTTATGTAACCGGTCCAAACGACGCTTTGATTCCATTGAGTTCCATAGCAACGATTAAAAATAAAACGGTACCCAGGTCATTGAATCGGTTTCAGCAAATGAACGCGGTTAAGCTGACTGGGGCAACTTTTGGATCGATCGGTGAAGGATTGGATCTAATTGAAGAAGAGGCTGCAAAAATTCTGCCTCAAGGATATGTAGTCGATTACACGGGAGAGTCTCGGCAGTACAAAACTGAGGGTGATAAATTCTCCGGGGCTTTCGGTCTGGCAATTATTTTAATTTTTCTGGTACTGGCAGCCCAATTTAATAGTTTCAGGGATCCTTTGATCATTTTATTGGGTTCAGTCCCTTTGGCTATGTTTGGAGCCATGATCTTTATGGGGTTGAAGTTTCCTGTTCCGGGAATGACGTTTTGGACGGATCCATGGACTACCACTTTCAATATCTATTCACAGGTGGGATTAATAACGCTAATCGGTATTGTATCCAAGAATGGAATACTAATAGTCCAGTTTGCCAACGAACTACAAAGGGAAGGCTTGGACAAACTTGCGGCGGTCAAAGAAGCAGCGCTCACGCGCCTAAGGCCGGTACTAATGACTAGCACTGCGACCGTATTTGGGCATTTTCCACTTATCCTTGTCACAGGAGCAGGCGCAGAGGCCCGCAACAGTATCGGACTCGTGCTGGTTGGAGGAATGGCAATCGGCACGTTCTTCAGCTTGCTGATAATCCCGAGTATTTACATGCTGATCGCGAAAGATCATAAAGGTCACGCCCGAGGTGTCATTCACGATGAGGAGGTCCAGGTGTCATGTATCTAAAAGTTTTCATGTCCTTTTGTTTGAGTTCATGGGGATTTTTGTTTTTGTCTTACGGGCAGAATCGTATTCCCGTCGCCATTCCCGAAACCCTGGATTTGCAATCCACGTTGACTTACGCTTTGGAAAATAACTTTTCCATTCTGCAGGCCAAACAACGCATCCGAGAACAGGAAGGTTTAATTATTGATGTGCGTTCACAAGCATTACCAAACGCTTTACTTGATGCGAATTATACACATATTGACAGTGGCTTGAGCGAAACTTTTGGCGGAATTTTTGATCCGAATACCCAAAACTGGAACATCGGTTTGACGATCCGTCAGGCCTTATACAAGGGTGGGAGTGTTAAGGCGGCTTTGCACGCTCAGGAGCTTTTTGAGGAGGCGGTTTTGTATGATTTTAAATCCACCATCAATCTGGCTGTGCAGGATGTAACCACAAGGTATTACGATGTTTTGCTGGCTCGTGAATGCATCGGAGTCCAGCAACAGAATATAGAGCTTCTTAAATCGCAATTGCAGGACGCTAAAAATCGTTTTGAAGTTGGCGCTGTCTCTCAATTCGAAGTATTACGTGCCGAAGTCGAGTTGGCCAATGCTCAGCCCCATTTTATTCAGGCGAGAAATAACTTTCGCCTGTCAATTGAAGAATTACGGCAGGCAATGGGATTCTTGGGGCTACCGAAGGAAGTGACTCGTGTACCCATATTTATGGGCAACCTAGACTTCACGCCGATTGAAATACCTGTGGCACAAGCGCTGGATACCGCAAAATTACACCGCCCAGAATTGCAGCAACTGGAGTTGATCGTCGAAGCGCGTGAACAAGGTATAATCATCAAACGTGCTAATCGACTTCCCGATGTGGATTTGGTTGGTTCCTATCAACACAACAAATCGACCATATCTAGTAGTTTTGGTGATTCGCTGTATGGTTGGACGATCGGAGTTCAATCCAGCTGGGCTATTTTTGATGGGAAATCGACAGAAGGTAGGGTGCTCCATGCAAAGTCTCTCCTTGAACAAGCACGGTTGGATCTGGGACAGCGAACCTTGGAAATAGAAGTGGAAGTGCGACGAGCTGTACACGATCTTCAGGAAGCCAGGGAATTGGCCCAGGCATCGGTTAAAGTGATTGACCAGGCTGAGGAGTCCTTGCGATTGG
Organism: Opitutales bacterium UBA2995; assembly: GCA_002346535.1. Classification (GTDB taxonomy): domain Bacteria; phylum Verrucomicrobiota; class Verrucomicrobiia; order Opitutales; family UBA2995; genus UBA2995. The sequence continues at coordinate 11,298 of DDZZ01000056.1, forward strand.
CCAACGAGCTATATGGAGCCGGCCACGGCACGCAATTGGACGTACTACAGTCTCAAGTAGCTCTTACAGAGTCCCGCCTCAATCAATTGCAGGCAAATCACAGCTATAAGGTTGCTGAGGCCGGACTGGCGAAAGCATTAGGTAATGCAATTCCCTACGTTGATCCTGAAAACTAGGTTTTCTAGATCCAAAAGTTAAGTGATTCACGGTTCAAGGGATTAGAGACTGGGATAGGGTTGAGCATCCTTGCTCAGTTGCGTTACGGGTAAACTACATGGTCCAACGAGGACGTTGTCACCTTACCTTCATTTTTCCAACAATTTTGCGTGAACCTGTGCGACCATTCCCATGTAGTTATTCATTGAATACTCACGAGCAGCGAGGTCGATGTGCTTCTTGGCCAAGTTGTGCTTTTCAAGAGCCTCGTAATACAATCCCAAATAAAGGTGAGCGTAGTTAAAAGCCTGGCGTTTGTAACGCGAAGAATTTTCGGCAATTATTAAGACTTTCTCTGGAGTACTCTTTCCGGCAAATAAATCCCAGATTTCCATCATTGGTACACGAGAATCGTGTCTTACTGGTATTAGGGCCGCTCGAGCTGCTTCAACTCCGTAAATGCGAACTTTGCAGATAAAGTGCCAAACCGCATTTTCTACGTCTTGAGGATTTACGGTTTGATGTAATTCGAATTGGTCTATACCTTTTGAAAATTCCTTGCCATAATAATATGCTATGCCTCGTTGCCAATGTCTGGATTTAAGACGCGGTTCCAATTCAATTGCCCGGTCAAAATCACGAATACATTCCTCAAATTTTCCCAAACTAAAATACTCGATTCCACGTTTTTGATAAAACTCGAAGGATTTCTCTTCAAAGCCCCTTTGTGCTAAAACGGAACTAACAGGAATGATTACAGATCCCCACGCCAAACAGATTGCAAGAATGTAATAAGATTTCATTTAGACACCGGCACTTCATCGATACCACCGGTCATTTTACTTGCGAATACACCTTGCGGAGCTTTTGGCCAGGGCGTCTCACCCGGAGCCCATTCTTTTAGCTGAGAAGCACGGACTTCCTCTACGTGATTTTTCAGCCAATCAGGCACGTCTTGATTTTCTTCAAAACCATAAACATAGGGAAGAGGAGGGTCCATAAGGTGTGGTTTCTCGCCCAGAAGTGGTCGCTCGTTACCGAGATCGTCCAATCGCTTTTTCATTTTTGAAACAATCTCAGGGTGTTTGGATGCAATGTCTGATTGTTCAGATGGATCTTGGATAATGTTAAACAGCATATCTCCCATTAGCTTAAAGTCGCCACTTCGCAACGTTGGTAAACGTACACTTCCTGAAACATCGTAAGCAATTTCTGTTCGCGGGCTGACTTTTCCTTGAAAAAGCATCTCGCTCATGTCCAAGGCGTCCACCATGGAAGTTTGTTTATAAGAACCAACCGCAATTGATATAAGTGTGCTGAACCAGTCTGCAACAAACATCATGCCATCGTTTTTGGTACCTGCTTCGGTGTGGCCGGGCCACCGGACCAAGCAAGGAGACCTGACACCACCTTCAAAGGTAGTGTTTTTGGTACCACGATAAGGTTTACTCATTTCTTCCAAAACGGGTCCATTATCATTGGTAAATACAAGCAAAGTGTTTTCGCTGAATTCATGTGCCTCCAACGCGGCGACTATTCTTCCAATTCCATCGTCCAGAGCTTTGAGCATAGCATCGCGAGGATCGAGCTGGCGGTATCTTTCCGGTACGTTTAGAGGTCCATGTACCGCATTATAGGCCACATAAATGAAGAATGGATTTCCCGTTTTTGAGTGATCAGCATGATTGGCAATGAGCTTTATCGCTTCGGTGGTAAACAAATCAGTTGCATACCCCGATTCATAAACAGGCTTCTGGTTACGGTGCCAGTCATATACTGCAAACTTGGCGGGTGCGTTGTGTACGATGGTTTTGTTGAAATAGTCAATTCCCCAGGCGTAATGACCATATTGGTACATAAATCCCTGGCCCATTGGAAGGTGTTCGGGAAACCACTCACCGCAATGCCATTTGCCAACCAAGGCCGTGAAATAACCGGATTCTTTAAGTGTCTCAGCTATTGTATGCTCCCTGGCATCTAATCCGTGAATGCGGCGAGTCGGTTCCCCGCGGTCATTGCGTGCTAAGGTTAGACCCAACTTCATCAGGTAACTGGGTTTCCCGAAATCCTCAGTGCGCCAATCGCTCCAAGTTCGAAAGGCGTATTTACCCGTCAAAAAAGCTGCACGCGTCGGCGCGCAAACCGAGTGAGTGTAATACTGAGTAAGCTGCATGCTCTCCGCTGCGAGAGCGTCGATGTGCGGTGTGAGTTCCCGATTACCACCATTGAATCCGGGTTGTGCCCATCCCATGTCGTCCGACATGATAAATAGGATGTTCGGTCTCGCAGAGTCTTGTGAATTAAGTTCGGCGACCAAAAAGAGGAGCCCAGTCAGAAGTGGAAACAACTTGGGGTAATGCATTATACAAAATTTTCAAAAAACTTTTATCGATACGGCAAGCTGGTAATCAAATGGCTTCCCTTTGATTTGCCGATGTATACAGCGTAAGATGCGAGAAAAAAGGTTTCATCTGCAATCGGATATTCGCTGTAAGTGATAAAGTCCCACCGGCAATTCTCTGGGGCTTAGCCCGCATATTGACCCTCTTCTGCTTCGCTTGATATTCCAATCAGGAAGAATTAGTAAAGGATAAACGGGAATGTGCTCCTTTGTTTGTCGGAATAGCAAAAGCGCAAGATTCGATGCATCCTTTTGAAATCTGGAAAAGCGTTCTTTTTCTTTACCCCAGGAAAAATGGATGTGTGTTCCGTCAAATTTTATTTGTGGGAAGAATTGGATTTCCTTGTTCCAATCTTGGTGATTGGGTTTCTGTGTCGATCCAATAAAGTCAACCATCAGACAAGACAACATGATCGTTTTTTAAGTTATCGTTTTGAAGATCGTGAAATATTTTAAATCTCGTGAATGTCAGAGGTTGGAGGACTTGGGATACGAACATCTCACTCATGAGGGCTAGACAGTAAAGGCTTCCTCGATCAGATCGTTTGGATTTCGACGATTACTTTGTATTTTTTTAAAAACGCATCCTTGCACCATTTGATTGAAGATCATTCAAGGAGATTGAGGAATCTTTTCCTTGGTATATGTAGGTAACTGGTAAAATTGTCTTCGTGACTGCAGTGGCCGTAAAATTTGAGGCAAAGGGCAGGAAAGAAGGGAGAAAAACCAAAGTAACAAAAGTGGAGAATAATAATCCGAAGAGGACGATTGCTTCCATATCCCGGTAAATTTCCGTGCCTGCCCCGGGAATAGAACGAGTGGCGCCACTTATGGGATCATATCAATAATCCCCATCTGGAACTTGAGTACCTCATAGTTTGGAGCACCATCATTAATGGTGATGGTTCTATCGCGGTTCGAATCTGAACATGACATTATAATCAAAATAAGTTAAACCAAAAACTTGAAAGAAGACTTTACCTAAGCATATGGTCGATGGGATGTTAGAATTAATTCTAGACTAACATCTCAAAAAAACCAACTCCAGAATCCACAAAAATTCCGGATTTGAGTCAGAATCAATTATGGGATTTGTTGTTTAGTAACCTCCTCAATAAAAACACTTTCCTCGGATAATGGAGCGAATTACAATAACTCAGGCCCGCCGTCTTTCAGTTATCGCATCATTTGGCAGCCGAAATAATCGAAAGGGGAAATTGGCGACCTTGGAAATCATCCAAAACTTGGGCTATGTACAAATTGATACAATTTCAGTAATTGAACGGGCTCACCATCATGTCCTTTGGTCACGTCAACCCGATTACAAGCCAATCTTCCTCAGCGAGTTACTTTCAGAAGACAAGCGTGTATTTGAACATTGGGCACATGCGGTGGCTTACTTGCCAATGGATGATTATCGCTTTTACCTGCCGAAAATGGAAAGCAATCGCAAACCACCTTCCGGAAAACAGATTCGGGAGGTTTACAATTTGGCCCAACCATTGTTTAAATCCATCCTTAAGAGAATTAAAGAGGAGGGTGGTCTTGCCTCGAAAGATTTTGACCACAAACGGAAGCGTTCTTCCGAAGGATGGTGGGACTGGAAGCCGGCAAAGTTTGCTTTAGAATTTCTTTACTTGCGCGGTGATTTAATGGTTAGTTCCCGCCGAAATTTTCAGCGAGTCTATGATCTGACGGAACGCGTCTTACCAAAGGGAATTAATTTGAAGTTACCTGATGAGGAGGAAAGGGCGGAGCATCAAATAAGACGCTGCCTACAATCTATGGGCCTCGCGAGGGAAACGGAGATCGTAAAATACCTCGTGATTGCGGATCGCAAGGTCATCCAACAGGTTCTCCATGATCTCGTTTCCGGTGGCAAAGTGGAGAAACTTATCATCAAGGGGTTGAAAGATGATGTCTACTATGCTTTATCGAAATCGCTGGAATTGGGGGGCAGCACTCGCAGCACCGGTGGCGTTTCTATTCTTTCACCGTTTGATAATATGACGATTCAAAGAGAACGCATGCGATTGCTTTTTGATTTTGATTATACAATTGAATGTTATGTCCCAGCAGCCAAAAGAAAGTATGGTTACTTCGTTTGTCCCATTTTGTGGAAAAACGATTTGGTGGCCCGCATCGATATGAAAGCCGATCGAAAGGCAAGGAAGTTTCGGGTTCTTAATCTCCATTACGAAGAGTCCTTAAAAAATAAATATAGGTTTGAGGCAGCTTTAACGCCGGCTCTGCAAAAGTTTGCAACCTTTAATGGGTGCGAGGTCGTTGAAACGTAGCGCTTTTATTTTAACAACCATTCATGGAACTCAAGGGCCATGAGTTAAAGCCCACCCACAGCAATTTTAAATTCTAATCCCTCCATCTTCGGTGGCCCCAAAGATATTGTGTTGGGTCTTTCCGGATGGAGTTTTCCAATTCCAGATTCAATCTCATTAAGATGGAGCGAATCTCCACCTCCTTATTGCCGCTTGGCTCTAGTTGAATGAGAGGTGAGCTATTGATTTCAAATTGCATGGTGCCAGTCCGAATACATTCCATATAGCAAAGCGGGGTTCGAGTCACCAGGTGCAGCATCGCCGTTGTTTTGAAGGTGGCCGCAGGATGGCCAAAGAAATCAACCATCATTCCATATTCTCCGGCATGCTGATCAAAAAGCAGTGCCAAAATTTGATTGGTGTTTAATACCTCCATCAGGCGTCCTGCGTGGTCGCCATGCTTGGGGATCGGATAAAATCGTCGTCGGGCTTTCCGGGACTGAATCAATTTCTCAACGTAAGGGTTGTTCATCTTTCGGGCAATTCCAGCCATCGGCTTAAACTCAGAGAGCTTGTGGGCCGCAATTTCCCAATTCCCAAAATGACCCCCGGCTAATATTAGCCCTTTGTCAGGATTTTGCAGAACTTGCATAACATCGTCAGGGATATTGAGCCGAATGTGATCTCGATTATCGTCTTTCAGGAGAATGGATTCAGACCTCAGCGATTCCATGACGAGTATTGAGAATGTTCGAACGGAACTTCGAGCGATTGCTTTGATTTTTTGTGGATCAGATTCTATTCCGCTCCTCAGGATATTTGCTTGAGCAACCTTCCGTCTTTTTGGATCTATTACCCAATAAATGCGAGCAACCACTCTGGTGATGAATGCCGCGATCGAGTAAGGTAGGTTCTCAATCCCTAATAATACAATTCGAGTGCAAAGGTACTCGATAAGATATCTGAGTGTTTTCAACCTCCTTTAACCAAAAGCAGCTTATTGATATCGCCGATGGATTGAAAGGTAACTACTTCATTGGCTTCCACGTGGACGCCGGTTTCTTGTTCAATATCGTACAGGAGGTCGAGTATGGTTAAAGAATCCAACCCGAGGGATTCAATGGTGGTTGAAGGTCCAAAGGAGCTCCAGTCCTCGACTTCGGGGCACGATTCTTGAAGGATGTCCTTCAGTTTCGCTAAAATGCTTTCTTCCTTTTGATTCTCGTTCATGGTGTTAGTTGGTTGCAGGTCCCAAAATTAGTACTCCGTTTCCTCCGCCAAACCCAAAGCTGTTTTTCATGGCAGGAGCTTTTTTGATAGCAATTGGTTCGGCTCCGACAAGATTCAAATTACAATCGGGGTCCCTGTTTTCAATATTGAGGTTGGGTGGAACCATGCCCTTTTCGAGAGACAAGAGCGTTACCACACTTTCGAGTGCACCCGAAGCACCCAAAGTATGGCCAAAAAAACTTTTGTTAGCTAGAGCAGGCACCTCATCCGTTCTATCGCTGAACACAATGCGAATAGACAGGCTTTCAATAGAATCGTTGCTTTTGGTTGCCGTGCCGTGGGTGTTGATATGACTAATTTCACCTGGCTCAACTCCGGCTTCGTCCAGTGCCATACGCATTGCTTTGGCTTGACCAATATGACTTGGACTCGTTATGTGTGAGGCGTCGGAGGATTCACCGTACCCCAAAATCTCACCCCGAATTGGAATTCCCCTTGAGGTGGCTTTTTCAAAAGATTCGAGGACCAGGGCTCCTGCACCTTCCCCGAGTACTGTGCCGGCGCGGTCGATTGCGAATGGGCGACAAGCTTGTGTTGGATCCTCAATTTTTGAAAGGGCAGGAATATTATTCCAGACTCCGAAAAAGAACGGATCAAAAAATCCATCCGATCCACCGCAAAGGACAGTTTCTGCATAGCCATCCCTAATCATTCGAAAAGCGGTTCCTATGGCGTTAGTGGCTGAGGTGCAGGCTGAAACAACCATGTAATTAGTTCCCGTCAATTTGAACTGGAGGGATAGACCGGCAGATACAGCATTGTACATGCAGCGAGGTACGGTTGTAGGTCTCAGACCTCGTGGACCTTTTTCAAAAAATGCGGTGAAGGCGGTATGGTGGCTCTGCGCACATCCTTCCCCCGTTCCAAAGATTACAGACACATTCTGCTCATGGTAGGGCGGTTCATCGGAGATGACTTCAGCCTGCAGTAATGCCTTGTGCGCAGCTACCATCGCAAGATCTAAAGCTCGGTCTATGGGTCGTCGCTTAAGGGTTGCCAAGTGGTCTTCAATTAACCTTTCGGGAACCTCGGCGCCAATGCCTACTTTGTAATCTGAGGTATCAATAGACCGAAGTGGACCTATGCCGGTCTTTCCAGCTACGAGGTTCTCCCAAACACTTTCTTCATCGATGCCCAGTGCAGATGCGATACCCAAGCCGCTAACCACTACACGTCGTCGATTGAAATTCGATTCTGACTTTATTTCCGAAACCATACTATTAACCCGTTATGATTTGGCTCTCCGCAATTTGATTGGTTCCACCCTTAGGGAATGGAAAGCAGCAAGTGAAGGGGGATATTTCGCAAAGCACAAGGCTGTTTCTAAGGCTAATTTATCATTCAATTTGGGCTCCTAACCCTAGTAACTCGCTCGTTTTGGCATAATAAGATTGAAGTTATTTCCATTAAAAACTTTGGTTCCTATCCTCCGCGTATTGGCTCTTGAATCGACTCAAGGACCCGCTAAAGATGTGAGGATACTCCCTAAATTATGAAACGAATTAGTGTTTTGTCTTTGCTGGGCCTTCTCTCGATTGTCCATGGACTTTACTCAATAGATAGACCTAATATTCTATGGCTGAGTGCCGAGGATATTAATGCTCACTTTGGCTGTTATGGGGATTCTCATGCCATAACTCCCTTCCTAGATAAGCTTGCATCCGAAGGTACTCGCTATACCCATGCGTTTACGACAGCCGCTGTATGTGCACCCAATCGTAGCGGAATTATTACCGGCATGTATCAAACGACCTTAGGGACCCAACATATGCGGGGAAGAGCCAAATTGCCAGTGGCCATAAAACCATTTCCAACCTATTTACGGGATGCTGGTTACTATTGTACGAATAATAGTAAAGAAGACTATCAGTTCTATACCCCTGAAGGAACTTGGGATCTTTCCAGTTTCAATGCTCACTGGCGAAACCGTCCCAATTCAGACCAGCCCTTTTTTGCGGTATTTAATTTTGGGGGATGCCACGAAAGCGGAATTGCCAGTATGAGGAAATATGAGCAGATAACCGAAAATCTAACGGCCGAGCAAAGACAGGATGCTTATGCGCTCACCACATTTCCACCCTATTATCCTGAAACTCCCAATGCCCGCGAGGATTGGAAGCGTTATTACGAGCTCATCACGGCAATGGACGCCTGGGTCGGAGACTTGATAGCCCAGCTCAAAGAAGATGGCCTCTACGAAAATACAATTATCTTTTTCTGGTCAGATCATGGAGTAGGCCTTCCACGTGCAAAACGATGGCTTTATGATACAGGAACACGTGTTCCATTGATTATTCGTATTCCTGAGCAATTTCGAACCGACCCCCAGGGGGTACCCGGGACAGTTACGAGTCAATTAGTAAGTTCGATAGATTTGGGGCCCACGGTTCTCAATCTAACGGGATTATCCATTCCGGAGATCATGCAAGGAAGACCCTTTTTGGGTAAAAACCTGTCTAAAGAACGGGCCTATGTCTTTGGAGCTCGTGATCGTATGGACGAACGTTACGACATCATTCGTATGGTACGCGATCGCCAGTACAAATACATTCGCAATTATGAGCCGCTGAAAACCTTTTACCAATATATGAACACTCCTGAAAAGGGCGCTACTATGATTGATTTGAGGAAGCGGCATGAAGCAGGAAAGTTGAGTCAGCATGCCGATTACTTTTTTTCTCCCACCAAACCAGTTGAAGAACTCTATGATACATTTACGGACCCGCATGAGCTTAACAATTTAGCGGATGATCCGCGTTATGTCGGCACTTTGAAACGGCTGAGGCAGGCTCACCTCGCGTGGGTGAGAGAAACTCGGGATACAGGTTTGATAGCTGAGCCGATTATTTTGGAGCGGGAAAAAGTTCTTGGCAACCGGTACGAAATACTGCGGCAAGGAGATGATGAAAGTTTATCAAACCGTATAGCTTATGCAGCGATTGCAGCGTCCAGTGGTGTTGAATCATTGCCTGTATTGATAAAAGCAGCTGAAGACATGGATTCAGCCGTACGTTATTGGGGTGCTGTTGGAATCGGAAACATCGGCAAAGAAGCCAAAAATGCAACCAAGCTTATGGAGGCTTCCCTGAAGGACCCATCTTCGGTCGTCAGAGTTGCGGCAGCGAGAGCCCTGGCTCGGCTGGGAATGCCAAAGAAAGCACTACCTGTCCTTACCAAGGAATTAGAGGACGGTGAACAATGGGAACGCTTACACGCAGCCATCGTGCTGGATGAAATGGAAGAACAAGCCCGACCTGCATTGAAAGCCATGCACGCCGCTCTCATGCCTAGAAATGACTTGTATGCAAATGGAAAATACGTCGTTAGAGTGATAAACCGAGCCCTCAATCAATTAGAAGGAACTAATCGGACTGTTCCTTGATTTCAGGAATAAATGAATCAGATTTGGGTAATCTTATTTATAAGGAAGAGATTTATGGAGATCCCGAGCTAGGCCGGTACAGGTAGCTGGCTTCTTCGCATATTTTCAGGGAGGTCCATTATTTCTGTGCAATTTTTGACTACCTCCTTTTCAAAAAACCATGGAAACCCTCTTCTTGGTTTATTGAAAAGGATTATTGGTAGTTTAGAATTGAATACGCTTTCCCATCTAGAAAGGGAAGAAGCGGTTCGAATCAATTTTGGGCATTTTAAAAGGAATAGACAGTTGATTAGAGCCTCCCGTCCCTTCATATATAGTCATCCTCAGTCCAGTATTATTAGTGAGATAAGATGGCGAGCCATCTATTCTCTTCAGGGCATCGGGATGATTGATGACCGATGATTTTGAGACTTGCTCTAGCAGCCAATCAATCAATCTTTATTCATTGCTGGAAACAAAAACTGTTTTAAATCTGGGTTTTATATCAGAAATTAATTCACCATTTCGAGGAGGAATTTCCAAGGTGCGGATTTCTTAATATGACCCGGCAAATCCATCTTTTCGATGGTCGCTACTTCCACAATAACCTTGGTCCAGTTTGAAAATTCCCTGGTATCCTCCATAGAGGCCAAAGGAATCGTCGTTTACGATTCGATGGCCTCGATTGTGGAGTTCTTGAACTATATCCTTGTCGAATCCTTCCTCAAAGACTAATTCGAATTCCGGCGTAACAAACCAGCGTGGAGCATCAGATGAAGCTTGGGGATTCCAACCTTGATCGAGTATGCGGGTCAGCACCTGTACATGGCCCTGCGGCTGCATATGACCGCCCATGACTCCAAAAGCGTAAAGAGGTCCGCTAGTATCAGTAACTATAGCCGGAATAATGGTATGGTAGGGGCGTTTTAAAGGACCAACTTCATTGGGATGCCCAGGGGACAAAGTGAAGCCTGCTCCTCTGTTCTGCATGGATATCCCGGTATCAGGAATAACAATACCGGAGCCGAAACCCATAAAATTGGATTGTATGTAGGAAACCATTGTTCCTTCCCGGTCCGCGGCTGCCAGATAAACGGTACCATGATCTTGCAATACAGAACTTTCAGCCAATTGAGCATAACGCATCGAAATCGACTTAGCTCGATTTTCGAGATATTCGGGACTTAAAAACCGTTCTGTGTTCGGGTTCAAAGTGTCAGGATCGCATATGTGTTGAAAAGCTTCTGCAAAACCCACCTTGATCGCTTCAATTTTTACATGGATTGAATTTGGGGACTCCGGATCCCATTTTTGAAGCGGAAAATATTCCAGGATTCCGAGTGCAATCAGTGCTACCAGTCCCTGGCCGTTTGGGGGAAGTTCATGGACTTTATACCCGCGATAACTGGTCGATACGGTTTCTACCCAGTTGCAGCGATGTCGTGCCAGATCTTCTAAGCTTAAACTTCCTCCGCTGGCTTCGGAATGCTTGACCATTTTTTTTGCTATCGTTCCGCGGTAAAATGAATCGCCTTTGGTTCCTGCAATTTCTTCCAAAGTATCTGCTTGAGCGGGGTTTTTAAAAACAGCTCCAGTGTTTGGTTTGAATCCTTTGGGTAACCAGGCTGCGGCGAAGTGAGGGAAATCGGAATAAGCAGTTGTCGCTATCTGAAAAGATCTAGCCACTTTTTCGGATAACGGAAATCCATGGCGGGCATGATGAATAGCCCCTTCAAAAAGGTTTTTGAACGATAATTTCCCAAACCGATTGTGAAGTGCCACCCACTGGCTTACCACGCCTGGTGTTGTTACAGTATCCCATCCCAGGACTGGCATGGATTTGTAGCGACTGAAATATTCGGGTGACCATTCAGCAGGTGATTTTCCTGAGGCATTCAAGCCGTATAATACTCCCTCTTTGGCTACAATTGAAAATCCATCGCCACCAATACCGTTTGAGCAAGGTTCGGTAACCGTTAATGTGATCGCTGCTGACAACGCAGCATCTATTGCATTTCCACCTTTACGAAAACAATCGATTCCCGCTTCGGTTGCATGGGTTTCGGAGGTTGCGATGACATTTCCTCCATAAGCCAGATCCGGATGTGGATTTTTAGGGTCTTTCCAGTCGATTCTATTCACCACACACCTAATGGGTGAATTGGAAGATTATGGCAATCTCAGGAATTTTGACTTTTTTTAAATGATTCTCAGCGCTCCATTCGGGAATAGGCGTCATTCACGAATTGCTGCACCTTCAGCACATCCTTGCAGTAACCTCGATCTTTTATTCACCAAAAGAAAGAATATCGGCTTCAGGTTCAAAGGCATACTTGGCACCAAGCATTTAGCGGAGTCAAGAAAGCCTTCCTGTATCGCCAAGTAGACATGCCATTGAATTTCGAGGAATTGAGGAGTGGTGAATAGTTTTAAAGTAAGACTTTTAAGGGTGGGACGGTAGAACTGGTTCTTAAACGCTTTACCAGGCAAATTAACCCTCTTTTATCGAGGTTTCCAGGGATTTATTGGAAAAGAGGAAAAGCCTCAAAATCCTTAAAAAGTCCAATGAAACAGCGCTTTTATCCCTGGATAGCTTCGAGAACTTCCTGAGCGTGTTGATCGGGTTTCACTTTTGGCCAGATTTTTTCGATATTTCCCTCTGGATTGATCAAGAAAGTTATGCGATGCGTCCCCATAAACTCCCTGCCCATGAACTTTTTTAATCCCCAAACACCATAGTCGGTTACTATGGACTGATTTTCGTCAGCAAGGAGAGGGAAGGGCAGAGAAAATTTTTTAACAAATTTATCGTGTTTCTTTACTGAATCTGTGCTCACGCCCAAAACGACAGCTCCACTATTTTGCAATTCCTCCCAAGCATCGCGAAACCCACAAGCTTCCTTGGTGCATCCAGGTGTATCGTCACGAGGGTAAAAATAGAGAACGATGTACTTACCCTTTAATTCGGCCAAGGTTATGTGCTTACCACCATCGGTCTCAGCGGAAAATTCAGGAGCTGTATCTCCCTCTTTAAGGGTGAGTTCCAGGCCAGGCATTTAATCAATCACTTAGGTTATCTAAAAAATCCGCTAATTCTTTGTGCCCGTTGTCTTTTGCAAAGGAAGCTGCTGTAGAACCATCAAGGTCTTTCAGTGCAGGGTCCGCTTTGTGGAGCAGGAGTAGCTCTACCACATCGCGATGCCCTTCAGCTGCTGCGAACATTAAGGCGCTCCATTGTTCCTGGTTATCGACAAGATTGATCTTTGCTCCATTTTTAAGAAGCAGCTCGACCGTTTGAACATTTTTACCGGTTGAGGCAAACATGAGAGCTGTTCTCCCGGCCAGGTCACGAACATTGACATGAGTTCTTGCCTGCAACAAATCTTCCACAATGTCAGCATGACCATTGAAAGCTGCGACCATGAGCATGGTTCTTTTGTTTTCATCCAATTGATTGGGGTCAGTACCCGTTTTCAGGGCCTGCTGGATAGTATCCCTATGACCGCTGAGCGCTGCTTGAATCGCAATCTCAAAGGGAATGGCCATGCGGTCGGATTTAACCTTCTTTTTGGTTACCGGGATCGGTTGTTCATTGAACTTTCTTGATGAAGTTTTTTCCTTTACCGAGCCAGTTCCTCCACAGCCGAAAAAAAATGAAATGCTCAAAACGACAATAAAAGTTTCAGCCAGGGTCAGGTTTCTGGACTTATTGAAGAAAAGATTCATAACCAAGTATTTCGGAATATCTTGTGCGGTTCACCATGGCTGACACGCTAATGTGGAAAGAGCAAGAACAGTTAAAGATGGGTGAAGGATTGCATGCCAATTAGGGAAGTTATCCATATCGGCGAGATGGAGCCACTGATTGCGGAATTAAAGGAAGGTCGTGCTAAATGTAAATTTGGCGAACCGATTCATAAGTTGTTTGTGAAGCTCAAATTTTCAGATTTCAAGACCACTACGAAAGAAAAAATCGGACGGGATGTGGATCTTTGCGAATATATTCCTCTACTGGAGGGAGCATTTGTTAGAAGCTCCCTGGCAGTGAGGTTAATTGGGGTTGGAGTTCGCTTTGAGAGGTTTGGTGATCGGGGCAGCCGCCAGCTTGGACTATTTGCCTAGCCTTGAAATTGGTAAAGGCCTTTTTCTCAAGTTGTGATTGATGAGCAATTATTGCCTCTTATTTTTGCCATCATCCATGGAGTTAATTTACTCTCATCTGGGATATGATGACTTATCCCAATCAATCGAAGAGTTGAGAAGTTTCATAGACACCATTCAAGCTGCCTCGCTACTAACTTTTGATGATTACCTGGACGATCTTGGTATTCCGGAAAATCAACGTGACGAGGGAGATGATCCCGACTACGACGGGTTCCCAATATGTTGGAATATTTTCTAGGCCCGAACGCTTGGGACACGTCTTCTTTTTATAATCTTATAACTAGAATTGTTGATGATTATGGGACTGAGTATTTCGCGATTGAATAGACAAAATAACTGGGCCGGACACATAGTTTTGAAAGCGCAATTCAGTCGCTGCCCGATTTTAGAGCATTGAATGGATCTGTCGCATTTTCCACAGAATTTTTGGAAGAAAATTTGGATCGAGTAATAATTCGATCATAAATTCAATTGTAATCGAGAAACGAGTTTTTCCGACTGACTCATAAATTGAATACGAAGTATTTTCGTCAGCTATTTAGACAATTTTCAAGATTTCGGCTTTTACGTTTGGGAGTTCAATTATTTCACCTGTCTGTTTTGATGCCACTGCTTCACCGAACGGCGAATACAGTGTCAAGATGGTAACTAGACAACCATCGACTTCCACTTCAATCCCGCCGCCTCCGGGTCCTATAATGTACCAAGAGGATCCGCTCTTACTTTGAATTTCAAGTAGGGAGCCTAAGCCCACCTGCTTTGAAGGTGGTTGAATAAATTGTTGTGCCTTCAAAAGGTTAAATCCTTGAAGGGCATCTCCGAGCTCTTTAACGATTTGGGCCTGGCCTCCCGCCAGGTAGCTGGCTTCGAGACTTCTCGTATCGTACTTACCATCCGAATACGCCTCATCATCGGTAGCAGTATCAAAGGCCTCCTTTGATGCCTTTTTGCCGATTTCAATTTCTTTTTTCAGTTTTTTGACGACCTGCTCGATGACCTTCCGCTTATCCATAATCAAACCATCGATTCTGGGTTTGGCATTTAGATCAGGCAAGGTTCAAAGGGTTGAGGGATGGTAACCTCAATCGGACGCTCATATCGTTTTAAGCTATCAGCAAACCATTTTCGAGCATCAGTTTCTCCATGGGTCAGCACAACGCTTCGGGGTTCACCTGCCATGGCGTATGACATCAGTTCCTCCCGATTGGCGTGCCCGCTGAGATCGAACTTCCTTATCCGGGCCTTTAGCGGTAATTCACGATCAAGGCTTTCAAATAAAAAAGGTTTTCCGGGATGAGTTTCTAGGAGCATTCCGCCGGGAGTATTTGAATCGCAGTAGCCGACAAAGCAAATTGTGTTTTCGTGGAAAGGCAACAAACTGGCAGCTACCTTCCATGATGGAGTGTGTTCCACCATCATCCCGCTGCTACAGACAAATATTCCCGGAAGCGGGACCCGTTTACCCGGCTTAAGTTTTTTGACCGGTTTTACTTTCATTTCCCGAATCACTTTGGTGGAAAAGGTGGATAGCTCGGTGCGTTTGGTTATTTTATCAATATACTCAGCAAGCTCCATACCCAAGCCCGAAGAAAATACTGGAGTTATAGGAATATCTCCTCGAATCCGGGCTTTATGTAAAATATTCAGCATTTCCTGCATACGGCCTAAAGCGAAGACGGGAATTAAAACTGATCCGCCGCATCCGAGTGTGTTACGGACCACTTCGAGCAACCTTTTGACTTCCTCATTGCGGTTATAGAAAGTGTCTACTTCGGTAGCTCCTCGAGTCGTTTCCATTACCAGGGTATCGAGGCTTCCACTTGGAAAATCAGCTCCGGAAATAATCGATTGAGGAGAAAATTGAACATCCCCAGTGAAAAAGATACGACGGTGCTTGTAAACAATTTCCACGCCTGCTGCCCCCACGACATGCCCAGCCTTGTGAAGAGTAACTGTTAATTCTTCTCCATTTTTTTCAAGGGTTTTTGTTTCCCCGAAGGGTAGCTGATGGACATATTTTACCAGCCGATCTACATCGTCGTGGTAATAGAGAGGATACTCCGGTATGCAGTGTTCCTCCCGTTGGCGCTTCATGACGTTGACCGAATTGTGGAGCATCCTCTGGTAGAGTATTTCGCTGGGAATACTCATGGCAATTTGCACATCGGGAACTATTTTGGGCAGGAGAGGAAGCGCGCCAAGATGATCCAGGTGACAATGGGTCAAAATCGCCAGGTCAATATATTGACCGTCTAGGAGATCCAGATTAGGAATGGCCTTTTTGCCCAACTCTTTCGGATCGATTCCGCAATCGATAACCAATTTGAAAGAACCGATTTCAATCAAACAACAATTGGCGCCCATTTCCCCCGAGGGGTTGAGGTCGGTGTAAATCATAGAACTTCAATTGTTGCCATAGTATATGTTCCTGATTCTGCACTACCTTAGCAACGATAGATTGAGAGATCTTTCCAAGTAAGCCGAGGTTAGATTGTTTTCATTAAATGCACTCTCATAAAGATACTTTGAAGAGTGGCATTCCTACGGCGAACTCCATGCTAAAAAATCTCATGCGGCATCGGGAGATTTGCTCATGGATTAAGAATCGATTTCCCCAAAACTTAATATTACCGTTGAGGTTGCTTGATCTATGCTGCGGAAACGCCTTTGTGAGTGTTGAAGCCTTCGATCACTTGTCATATGTTGATATTACCGGAGTGGATCTTTCAAAAGTGCATTGGAGTCTACTAAACAAAATTTGTGCAAATCAGCTGGAATATTAAACTTATCCAAGGAGATGTTTTGAGCTAATTTCCCAATTAAGCGGCTCATTTGAACTTATAACGAGTGGGTTTACCCTTCACCATTTTCAGGAAGAAGAGGTGCCAAATATTCTGAATCAATCAAGAAAGCTCTTTTCCGAAGATGGCGAACTTGTGGTGTTCGATATTGTGACTCGAAAGAATTAATCCGTTGCACCAGAAGCTGGATTTTCCTTAGCCGTTTGTGAATATCGTGACGAAAATGAGTTCTTTGCAATGCTGCGATTTCCTAAAAAATAAAACTCTGCTATTTCATCATTGTTCTAAAAAAAAAATATCCCACACTTGGCGCCAATGAGTAAAATAGCGCTCCTTTCGGTATTTGATAAAACTGGATTAGTTGAATTTGCGCAGGCTCTATCGGAGAAGCACGAATACGAGATCCTGTCTACCGGTGGCAGTGCACGAACGTTGAGGGAAGCCGGAATACCGGTGACCGACGTCAGCGAATATACCGGATTTCCCGAAATGATGGAAGGGCGGGTAAAGACCCTTCACCCAAAAGTGCACGGTGGATTGCTTTGCCGGCGTGATAAACCGGAGCACCTCGCCGAGGCTGAAAAAAACGGAGTCTCCATGATCGATTTGGTAGCCGTGAATTTGTATCCCTTCGAGAAGGTCATCGCGAATCCAAACTGCACCTACGAGGAAGCGATCGAAAACATAGACATTGGTGGGCCTTCCATGTTGCGGAGTTCAGCTAAAAATCATGCCAGCGTGACGGTGGTTTGTGATCCGGCGGACTATGATCGAGTGTTAAGTTCATTCGATTCCGACTCGGAAGAATCTCAACTTCTTTTGAGAAAAGAATTGGCTCTAAAAGTGTATCTTCGGACATCGGAATACGATCAAGCCATTTCGGTTTACCTTGCTGAAGAACAAGCTGCCCCAGATATGGAAGCAATAAGCGGCTTTCCAAAATCCTGGGAAGTAAGTCTAACAAAGGAAAACAATCTTCGATACGGCGAGAATCCTCACCAGCAGGCAGCACTTTATGGCAGTTTCTCTGAAATTTATGAGCAACTTCAGGGAAAGGAACTCAGCTACAACAACATCCTTGATATCACAGCCGCCACTTACTTGATCGGCGAATTCGAAGAAGCAACGGTTGCAATTTTGAAACACACCAATCCGTGCGGTGTTGCCAGTGCAGGCACAATTTTAGATGCCTGGAACTTAGCGTTTGAAACCGATAAGCAGGCTCCATTCGGTGGCATAATAGTTGCGAATCGAACGGTTAATGAAGAATTCGCTCAAGTGACCAAAGAAATTTTTTGTGAATTAGTAATCGCTCCGAGATTCACGGAAGAAGCATTGGCTTTATTTTCCAAACGAAAAAGCCTTCGGTTGATGATCGCAAAGCAGGGAGTCGGTGCCGAAGCCTTACGTGAAATGCATACAGTTGTCGGTGGTTTGCTCGTTCAGGATAAAGACATGAGAAAAGCGAATGCCGCCGAAATGCAGGTCGTTACCGAAAGAGAGCCAACTGAAAGCGAATGGGCCTCTATGCTGTTTGGATGGCGCGTGGTTAAACACGTCAAATCCAATGCAATTGTCTACGCGGGAAATCGTAGGACTCTTGGGATCGGCGCAGGACAAATGTCTCGGGTGGATAGTTCGCAAGTCGCCGTCTGGAAGGCCGGAGAAGCCGGTTTGAATTTGCGGGGTTCAATTGTTGCTTCAGATGCGTTTTTTCCATTTTCCGATGGACTTCTGGCGGCGGCAGATGCAGGTGCCAAGGCTGCAATTCAGCCAGGAGGTTCCGTGCGTGATGAGGAAGTGATCACGGCGGCAAATGAGCGAGACATGGCCATGGTCTTTACCGGAGTGCGGCACTTTCGGCATTAACACTCCTTTTTCCTAATTAGACTCCATTATTCATTTAGCAAATGAGAAATATGATTACTAAATTACCGATTATCAAAATCGGGCTTCTCATTGTACTTTTTGCCGGTTGTTACACCGTGCCGGAAACAGGCCGAATCTCTCTCAATTTCATAGGCACGGACACTGAGCTTCAGTTGGGAATCACGGAGTTTGAAAAGCTGAAGCAAAGTAAACCGATATCCGCCGACCCTATTAAAACGGGACAATTGCAGCGTGTGGGCCGAAGGATTTCGGAAGCCGTGGGTAGAGACCTTCCCAGTGCGCAATGGGAATTTGTTTTATTTGACGATCCCGAGACGGTTAATGCATTTGCCCTACCAAGTGGTAAAGTAGGGGTGTATACGGGAATCCTGGATATTGCTTCAACCGATGACGAATTGGCGACAGTCATTGGACATGAGATTGCCCACGCCACAGCCCGTCATGGGTCGGAAAGAATGTCTCAGGGAATTGCTGCTGCTCTCGGGGCATTGATTTTGAATGAGGCCCTCAAGGACGACAAAAACCGTGGTCAATGGCTAGCGGCCTATGGCCTTGGTACGGGCTATGCGGTGGCTTATCCATTTTCGAGGAGACATGAATTGGAGGCCGATGAAATTGGTGTAATTTACGCAGCACGGGCCGGTTACGATCCCCGAGCGTCAATTGAATTCTGGATGAAGATGAATTTGGTAAAAGGAGATGCCAAGCGTTCAATGTTCTTTTCTACGCACCCATCGGACATACAACGAATCGATCGCCTGAAAGCGATGATGCCGAAGGTAATGCTCATATACGAGCAGAACAAAGGCCGCTTTCAATGACCTTGGATCCTCTGGATGTTTTAAAGGACCTTGTCCGTTTTCCCAGTGTTTCTGCAGACTCAGCATTCAAGCAAGGGCTGATTGAGGTTCAACAATACCTGCAGTCAAAGCTGAAATCCCTCGGATTTGAGGTGGATATCCTTAAAACAGAAGGAAATCCAATAATACTGGCTGAAAGATTAGTTGAGATTGATGCCCCAAAACTTGTGATTTATGGGCATTACGATGTTCAGCCGCCAGATCCATTAGACCTGTGGGATTCTGCTCCCTTCGAACCTGAGGTACGGGGAAACCGTATTTACGGACGAGGAGCTGCGGACAACAAAGGCCCCATCGCTGTTTATTTAGCAGCATTATCCGAATTGTTGAGCGAAAATCCGGATTTGCCTCTTAACCTATCCGTTTTACTGGAAGGAGAAGAAGAAATAGGTAGTCCGAGTTTTGGCCCGGCACTAAAAGTTCATGGAGAAAGAATTCGCGGCGATATGGTCTTGGTTTGCGATACGGGAAGTTTACGGCCTGACCAACTTGCTGTTACAACCGGATTGCGAGGCATTACTTGTATTGAGGTAAATCTCAAAGGCGCAGACCGTGATTTCCATTCCGGTATAGTAGGCGGATCGATTCTAAACCCCATCCATGCCCTCGTCGATATCTGCAGCTCGTTACACAACCCAGACGGGATAATCAATGTACCCGGCTTTTATGATTCGATAGTAGAGGTTGAGGATTGGGAGAGGGAGGAACTCGCTCAATTGGGAAACGATCTCGAAGAACATAAAAAATTTTTAGGCGTTAAGGATTTCTTTACTCCACCGGAGTTGAATGCTTTTGAGGCCACGCGATTTGCCCCAACCCTTGAATTCAATGGGATCAAGGGAGGTTATCAGGGAGAGGGTTCAAAAACGGTTATTCCAAGCGAGGCGTTTGTTAAAATAAGCTGCCGGTTGGTAGCTGACCAAATGGCAGATGATATCCAGCAAATATTGATGGATACGATTCGTGATCGCTGTCCAAAACAAATGGATCTGTCGTTTGAGGTTGAGCACAATGGAAATCCATATAAGGTCGTTCCACTTGGAAAACCCAATTCACCGGACGATCAAAGCCCCGTTTTAACAAGAGCATTCAAACTTAACGAAAAACACAGCAAATCCCTCTTTGGGAAAAAACCGGTTTACCTTAGAGAAGGGGGAAGTATACCAATCATCGGCGATATTAAGGATATTCTGGGAATGGATACCCTTATGCTGGGACTTTATTTACCCGAAGATGGAGCTCATGCTCCGAACGAAAGCTTTGATCTTGGAATGATGTCCAAAGGCAAAGAGCTCATTAAACGGCTGCTGGAAGATCTTGTGTGATCCTGTTTAATGGGTAGGTAGCGCTAGAGCTTTCAGCTTTGCTGCAATAGGGATACAATTTTGCATGTCCTTATAATCAGTGTTTTGTGACGAAACTAGCGGCGTTACGAGGATGCAGTCACCCTACCACAAAAAAGCCCGCTTAAAAAGCGGGCTTCGTGAAATTGAATAAGCTTTGGAATCAAGGAACGAGAATGATGTCGCCACGTCGTTCCAATTCACGGGCCGCATCGTCTGATCCATCCACAGCTTCCAAATCTCCTTTTGACAGGGTTTCCACAGTCGATGGAGCCACGCCAAGTTGGACCAGATAGCTTTTTACTGAATTGGCCCGGCGGTCGCCCAGGGCCAGATTGTATTCAGTCGTACCCTTCCAGTCGCAATGACCTTCAACAAGAACTTTTTGACCGGGGTTCTGTAAGAGATATTTGGCGGTATCGTTAAGATTTGAGCGCTCCGATTCACGGATATAGGAGCGATCGTAGTCGAAATAAACAGACGCATATGCGGGTGCTCCGTATGCCTCAAAACTGGCGTCACGAGGTTCCAGGTTTTCACCTTCACCGAATCCAAATTCGCCGGCATCGCCGAATCCAGCAGCATCGTAAGCACTACCACTGTCCGAGCCCGGACCAGTACCAATTCCCATGCGGGTCATTTCTGGAGTCGGGCGGCCTGTGTTAGGACAACCAATCCATAATAGTGATAGGGCGAATAGACTGATTAGATAGATAATTTTTTTCATCCTCGAGACTGAGTGAGGTTACATATTAAAAGTTTAAGAATGCAAATGTTCCGGCAATAAATAAAGAGTATTAGGAGTAGACTTTTCGTATAGGGTTGCGCAACTAAGATTTCCTGTTTTTTGCAAAAACCATGATCTTTCTAACAGATAATGGCTCAATAAGGGCCGCGGCCTACAAAAATCTGGGCAATATCGCCCATGATCTATCCAAAGTGATTGGAGAAACCGTGATACCTGCACCCTTGCTCCATGCAGACAAAATTGCCCCAAATGAATTAGATGGCAAAAGTGCCAAGCTTCTTGAAGTGCTTTTAGCCGATGCTTACGATGTGGGTATTCGAGACTTTACCATCTTGCCCCTTTTTTTCGGGCCATCGGCTGCTCTTGTAGATTACCTGCCCCGCAGATTGTCCATTTTTTCAAAAAAGCGATCGGGATTCACGATCCGGATCCTCAACCCACTGGTTTCTGAAAAGGAAGACGAAACTGCGTTGCTTACAGATTTGTTGAAGGAAAGGGTAGAACATGTCGCCGAGGAATTTGGGTTGCAGCATTTTAATATCATCCTTGTCGACCACGGGAGCCCACGAAGGGAGGTCAACAAAATAAGAAATAGGATTGCCCGGTGTCTTTCAGAGCACTTTGAGGTCCATGATGTCGAAGTACGTCCTGCTTCGATGGAACGTAGGTCGGGAACAGAATATGATTTTAATGAACCTTTGCTCGAAAGCTCGCTTTCTCAACCGCCTCATTCATCGGGAGACACCGTGATCGCACAGTTATTTTTTTCTCCTGGTCGTCACGCAGGAGCGGGCGGGGACATCGCTACAATTTGCAAAAAAGCCGAGTTGGAAAATTCGAACCTTCGCACATATAGAACTAAGCTAGTGGGAGATCACCCCAAGCTAATTGACCTGCTAAAATTACGTTGGGAAGAGCGGAATGAAATTCCCATGACTCACTATTGAACCAAATTTGAAGTTCGGTGTGTTTTCCACAATACCCAAGACCACCACGTAGCGTGTCATAGGGGCAGGATTATGAACATCCAGGTTCCCCATAAGATTTGTCCCGTGGTTTTCGGCAGTTTTAACACTGATTTCCATTTTTTGAGGAGTGTTGTTATGCTTAACCCTTCAGCAATAGGTTGCAGAGTTTCCCGTTCCCGTGCTATGAGAATTTCTAAGCTTTGTGGTTTTTCGACTTATCGAGAGTCATGTCCAGAATACGCTTGCTGTCCTTGCCGAAAAACGTGGATTCGTCGAAAACCACAAGGATGACTTTCTTTAGAACCTTCAGGGTAGCAGATTTTTACGAAGCTACAGGCACCTGGCAAACGCATGACCACTGCTGTGGGAAATTTTTTCAGAATTGTAAAAAGCACACCAGCAAGAGTAAAATCCACAGCAGCGATTAAAATAAGCTGAAAATTATCCAGCACAACACCCAGTGGCAAAAAATGAAGGACACAACGATGAATCCAATGTTGTAACCCTTTATAAGTGGAGCCTCCTGGACGACGCCAACGCACCGATAGATGTTTTCAATTTCAGGAAGCAGGGCCTCGAGACAGGTATCCATCAACCAGATAACCATCATAAAACCAATGCAGGCGGAGATAAATAGCCAGATCCTTCCCTGTTTTTTAGATGCAGAACATCGTCCAATTAAGAGATCAAGGTTTGGTGCGTAGATCCGAAAGTTGCAATCCGGGATATCGTAAAATTTGACCGGGATCTTGGGTGGTGATCTGCTCAAATTTCGGGAGTGACATTATACAGATTTTGAAGTGCGATCAGACCGACTCCAAATTCTAAAATGGCGTTGACATGCACTAGGGCGCGTCCTTTGTTTCCCTGCTTTCTCATTTGTCAGTGAGATCGATGGAATTCATGGATCGGTAGCTCAATCGGTAGAGCAGGTGCCTTTTAAGCACTTGGTTCGGGGTTCAAGTCCCCGCCGGTCTACCATCTCATAATCAACGACTTAGGGGATTTTAAGGAGCCTTGAGATTTATCACTTGGACACTTTTGGACACACTTTTTTGCCAAATTTTACGTTTCCGATCTTTTAGACGGTGAAATAATGACGAGTTTTGAGTCCCTTTTCTTTATCGTATTCGAAGGCAGAAGCTCCCTTTTGCGTCCCGACATATCCTTGACCTCCCTCAAAACGAATAGAATCCTTAACTTGTCTCCGGAAATATTGAACGATTGGCCTTGTTTTCCATCTAAAATTTTAAAGGGAATTAGCCCAATTTTATCAACGTACTTACTAAAATTTTTAACAAATCAGCTGCAGGGGGGTTTCTTTTAAATAGGGCTTAAACTCTGAAATTCATCTCTCGGCAAGGAACAAACCCTCAACAATCATTTCTAAGCCTAGATCGTTGTGACCAATAAAGCCCAAGAAGTTGCCATCGACCGCTTACTCATACAAAAATTTAAAAACGGCGATGAAGATGCCTTCACAGAAATTGTATCTCGTTATTGGGACCGTATTTACGCGCGAGCTTTGCAGCTTCTAAAGAACAAGCAAGATGCAGAGGAAGTCACTCAAGACGCCTTTATCAGAGCCCACCGAGGACTAGAGAATTTCCGCGGAGACAGTGCATTTTCTACTTGGTTATTCCAAATTGCCACCAATTTAGCCCACAATAAGTACTGGTATTGGTTTCGCAGAAAGCGGGGAGAATCCATTTCTCTAGAACAAAGCATCACTGATGAAGGTGATTTCAGCTTGATCGATATCTGTCCTATTGAAGGTCAGACTCCCAGTGAGGCAGCTATCACCCAAGAATTTGTTGATAAAGTGGCAGAAAATATGAAACATCTTTCTGAAAAACATCACGAAATACTAGTGATGAGAAACGCGAAGAACATGTCATACGAAGAAATAGCCCGGCAACTGGAGTTGTCGATTGGCACTGTTAAAAGCCGCATCGCTCGTGCCCGCATGAGCTTGCGCGAGAAACTAGGCAAAGACTTTCAATGACAAATGATGTTTTCGAGGATCTGGTAAACCTATACCTGGATAAGGAAATTAATACTGCCCAATTGGGAATACTACGTACTGAATTGGAAAGAAATTCCGAACGCCGGAATTTCTTCGAAAGCTATTGCCGTATGCATCAGGCCACGCATTTCGCGGCTTTGACTAAGTGCCCGGTCATTCCAAGGTTGAGCAATATTCCGGCTGCAGGCCCTAGAAAACCCTACTTTTTCGCCCTCAATTGGCATGTTTGGGCGGCCGGATTAATGATCGTCGTTTTGGGGACATATGCTACCGTTTATTTTAATGGACCCTTTGGATCTGCCCGAATTGAACTGGATCAATCAAAAAGATTGGAACCGATTGTAACCTTTGCCACGGCCGAACCCGTAGATTCTATAGCACCTCTTGAATTTTTCAGGGCGCTCAAAGCCCGGGAACAGAATCAGAATTCGTCCTTTGTTCAGGAACTTAGGCACGCCCGGGCGACTTTGGGAGTTAAGGCGTCCGAAGACCCATCATTCTCTACCTGGAAAGAAATTGATTCAGGACCACCCCTGAAATCAGAATCAGATCCAGGATTTGATCTCGAGTATTCCAATTACGAGTTTAAGCGCTAGATTCAGGCGGTAACAAAAGGCTGTCAGGGATTTAACGCCGTCTTTATTATTTTTTCCACACTTGCGGATGGTCCCAATTGTTCTATGGCCCGGTTAACAGCTTTGTCTGCCTCCGTGACTTTATAACCTAAGGCCATCAAGGCTGATATAGCGTCCTGAAACTGGGTTGATTCTCCTGAAGATTCTGCAATTGAGTCGGAATTTCCAACTGTTGATGGGCTCGAAGGGATTCCCGATTTCACCTTATCCTTGAGTTCAATAATTAATCTTTCTGCAGTTTTTTTTCCGATACCCGGGCATTGAGCCAGCAGCTTTGCATCACCATTCAATATCGCAGATTGCAGCATTGAAACACTTAGTTTGCTAAACAAAGTGAGCGCCATTTTTGGACCAACTCCAGATACTTTTTCAACCAGTAGCTTGAAGAACTCCTTGTCTTCCCGGCTTATAAAACCGTAAAGGGCTTGCGAATCTTCCCGATAGACGGCGTATGTGAAGAGCTTGGCTTCTTTTCCAATTGTAGGAAGTTTTTCAGAGGTGGTGATGGGGACCTGTACTTCGTATCCCACACCTCCAGCTTCCAGGACCACTTGCAAAAGATGACTTTCAACGATGATGCCCTTTAATGAAGCGATCATTGCTATTTGAGGCCAAGAACGTCCTGCATATTGTAGAGTCCCGCAGGTTGGCTTACTACCCATTCGGCTGCATGAATCGCTCCCCGCGCAAAAATCATTCTATCCGATGCACGGTGGGTCAGTTCCAATCGTTCCCCAAAAGCAGAAAATTGTACTGTGTGGTCTCCAACTGCGTCTCCACCCCGCAGACTGTGGACACCAATCTCTCGGTCGGTCCTTTCTCCGGTAATTCCCTGACGTCCGTGGACTAACTGATGATCGGACCGATGAGATGCTGATTGGATTCGATCCAAAAGGTTCTCGGCAGTACCACTAGGGGCATCTTTTTTAAACCGGTGGTGCATTTCCAGCACTTCCACATCGAATGTATTGGGAAGAATTTCAGAAGCCTTTTGCGAGAGGTAAAACAGTAAGTTGACTCCCAGCGAATAATTTCCTGCCCAGACAACCGGCACTGATTTCAAATCCGCCAGGATTTTTTCTCTCTCTTGGTCAGAATGTCCTGTGGTTCCAATGACGATCGGTATCCCCTTTTTGCCAGCGCAATCAGCCAGAACAGGAGTAGCAGAATGATGACTGAAATCGATGGCGATTTCGGCCTGGTCAATCGCTTCTGCAACTGAATCGCCTAAATCGATCCCTGCGCTTATGGTATGGTTTCCATCTTCAGCAGCCTGCTTGAGGGATGCTCCCATACGGCCGAGAGATCCGTGGATTAAAATCTTCAGGCCCATGCGGTAAGTTTTGCGTTTAGGTCTTCGACTGTATTTTTGAGAAGAGATCGTGTTTCGTCACCGACTGTGCAAAGCGGTCCTCGGACGACATCAGAATCGATGAGACCGGCCGCAAGCATTGCAGCCTTGACGGGTGCAGGGCTCGGCTCTTTAAAGAGGTTTACAAATAAGGGGTAAAGAGCCTCATTTAATGAGGAAGCAGTTTGGAGATCATTATTTAATGCGGCCCCAACCATATGAGCTACTGGTGCAGGCATTAAATTTGAGGCTACAGATACTACCCCTTTTGCCCCAACAGAGATAAAGGGCAGGGTTAGGCTGTCATCGCCGCTAAGTATGGTCATAGAATCGCCAAGGGCCTGGCGAATTTCACAAACTCGATCACAAGAGCCACCCGATTCTTTGATGGAGTTCACATGCGGATATTTTCCCCTCAAACGTACCAATGTATCGATTCCGACTTCGATGACGCACCGGCTTGGGATTGAATATAGGATAATAGGTTTGTCCGTGTTATCGGCAATTGAACTGAAATGTTGGAAAAGACCTTCCTGATTGGGTTTATTGTAATAGGGTGTGACTACCAGCATGGCGTCGACAGATGCGTCGTGGGCCCTTTTTGTCAACCTGACCGCTTCACGAGTGGAATTTGATCCCGTGCCAGCTATCACCGGAACGCGGCCATCTGCAGTATTTACCACGCTTTCAATAACTTGCGAATGTTCTTCATGGGATAGGGTCGGGGATTCGCCGGTGGTGCCAACTGCTACCAACCCCTGAACTCCCTCTTCTATTTGCCACTCTGCAAAGGAATTGAGGCCAGCCCAATCGACATTCCCGTCTTTGAACGGGGTTATCATTGCTGTAAGGACACCATAAAAACTCTGTGACATAATGAAATCTCCTTATTCTACTGCAGTGAAGTAGATTTTGGTTCCCAGGATAAATCAAGAAACTCTTCATATCTGCTGCGAATGCAAGCTTCTTAAATCTTCACCCGCATAAAGCTTTTTTGAATTGGTGGAGGGCATCTTATCAGTAAGGGCGATGCTATGAAGTTTTCGCCCAATCCAAGGCCCTAGAAATAACTAAAAGGGTCTTTTCTTAAGCTCTATCGGCATTGTTTCCTAAGTTTTTCCCTGATAGTCTCGTGAGACTTTTTTATTGATCGGATAGAAAATATCTGCTCCTCAGTGGGCGTTTATGCCAAAAGCTTTAATTTTTTCAGGACAAGGTGCTCAAAAAGTAGGTATGGGACGCTCCCTCTACGAAAGCAGCTCAAAAGCCAAAGCGCTTTACAACAAGGCCAATGAAGTTCTTGGGTACGATTTTTCCCGGGTTTGTTTTGAGGGGCCTGAGGAGGAGCTTACCAAAACCAACGTTTGTCAAGCAGCTTTGTACGTTCATGGAATTGCTGTATTGGCTCTTTGGAAGGAGACATTTCCATCGGAAACTGTGGGTGCGGCTTTAGGCTTGAGCCTCGGTGAATTGACCGCTCTTGCTTTAGCCGAAGTGTACGATTTTGAGGTTGGTCTCCAAATTGTTGCGGAACGTGGAAGACTCATGCAAATAGCCTGCGAAGAATCCGATGGCGGCATGGCGAGCGTTTTGGGTGGAACCCGTGAACAGGTTTTCGATTTGGCAGCTGAATTTGATGTAGATGTGGCAAATCTAAATTGCCCGGGCCAAATCGTTATTTCCGGCCCATCGGACAGAATTAACGAAGCTGTTGAAGTAGGGAAGGGGAGGGGTTTTAAACGAGTCCTTCCTTTGACCGTAGGGGGAGCCTATCACAGCCGCTTAATGGAACCGGCTCGAGCGGCATTTGAAGATTATCTTTCTGATATTTCATTCTTCTCCCCCGAGTTTCCCGTCTTTTCCAATGTGGATGCGCAAGCCTCCGACGATCCGGATACAATCAAAGGCAACTTGGTTAAACAGGTCGTTTCTTCTGTTCTTTGGGAAGATTGTATGTGGGCGGCAAACGCAGTTGCAGAGATTGATGGATTTATCGAATGCGGCATGGCCGGTGTCCTTAAAGGGATGGCCAAACGAATTGACCGTGATATGTCGGTGGATTCATTCGAAACATTCGAAGATTTTCAGGAATCTGGAGATGTATCGAGCTAGCTGGAGTTTTCATGGAATTGTTTTGATGAGTAGAATGACGACATGTCAATCTGCTTTGTCTCGCCATAGCAATGTTTCCAGGACCCCAGGTTTTAGCAGGATGAAACTAAAATATAAGAGCGGTTTTAACCGCGACCTCTTTGATCTAAGGATCGCGAATAAATTTGCTCTGTTTACTTTAATCCGGTGAAGAATGCAGACTAATGAATAGCCTTGCTTAGGTTTGATATTTCCATCCAATTTCCCCTTTTATCCGGAGCCAGATTCAGTCCTGTAATACCAGCTTTGCTTCGGCAATACCATGAATTCCCTAAACGACATACGCAACTTCTGCATCATTGCTCACGTGGATCACGGCAAGACAACTTTGTCTGACCGGTTGCTTGAAAGCACGGATACAGTAGTGAAAAGGGAAATGAAGGACCAATTGTTGGACTCCATGGATTTGGAAAGGGAAAGAGGTATCACAATCAAATCTCACCCTGTGAGCATGATTTACAAGGGAAATGATGGTCAAGATTACCGATTCAATCTTATTGATACGCCAGGCCATGTGGACTTTTCATATGAAGTATCACGAAGTCTGGCCGCGGCCGAGGGAGCTTTATTGCTCATCGACGCTGCTCAGGGCGTTGAAGCTCAAACTGTTGCCAACGCGCACCTGGCAATTACGCAGGACCTTACGATCATCCCCGTAATCAACAAAATCGATCTCCCTGGAGCTAATCTGGATCTGTGCCTCCACCAGCTTGAGGAAATTTTGGCAATCCCCGCTGAGGAAGCAGTGTTGGCGAGTGCAAAAGAGGGGATCGGGATACAGGAAATATTAGAAGCCGTAGTCGCTCGAGTACCTTCACCGAGGTTAGCCGATTATCCGCAAACCCGCGTCCTCATTTTCGATTCGGTTTACGATTCATACAAGGGCGTCATTTGTTATGTGCGAATGTTTTCCGGTTCGTTGAAAAGAGGAGACAAGATAATAATGATGAGCGATGGGGTTCGTGCGGAGGTAAAGGAGGTTGGAATTTTTACCCCATCCATGAAGGATGAGAAGGAGCTTACTTCCGGGAATTCCGGATATGTGGTTACCAATATCAAGGCCGTTTCTGACATTAGGATCGGGGATACCATTACATTGGAAAAATCTCCGGCACCGGAAATGTTGCCTGGATACCAGGAAGTTCGACCGATGGTATATAGTGGTATTTATCCATTGGATACAAGTGATTACCAGAAATTGAAAACAAGCATGGGTAAACTCCACTTAAATGATGCCGCTTTTACTTATCAGGCGGAGAGTTCTGTAGCCCTGGGTTTCGGTTTTCGCTGCGGCTTCCTGGGTCTTTTGCATATGGAGATTATCCAGGAACGGATTCGGCGAGAGTACGACGTGGACATCATCGCAACGTATCCAAGTGTTGTATATAAACTGGAAACCACGGATCATGAAAAATTTGAAGTTGATAATCCGGTCAATTTACCCGAGGCGGAATCCATTGCTGTCATTGAAGAACCCATGATTACCGCAACTATTCACCTACCGAGTGAATTTGTCGGGGACATCCTTGCTTTGGTAATGGATAAGAGGGGTGTTTGTGAGAACACCGAAACAATCGACGAAACACGGTTGATGCTGACTAGCCGGCTCCCTCTAAACGAGGTGCTGGTCGATTTTAATGACAAGCTGAAGAGCATGACTAAGGGCTATGGATCCATGGACTACGAGTTTTCTGATTACCAGCCCTCAAAACTCGTCAAATTGGACATATTGGTTCATGGCGAGGCGGTGGATGCATTTGCGTCCATCGTGCATGTTGACAAGGCGGAAACCAAGGGTCGGGAGCTTTGCAAAAAGCTGAAAGAAATTCTACCCCGCCAAATGTTTAAAATACCACTCCAAGCTTCCATTGATGGAAAGGTAATCGCCCGGGAAACATTGAGCGCGTTTCGCAAGGACGTAACCGCCAAATGTTATGGAGGAGACATTACGCGGAAGAAAAAGCTTTTGGAAAAACAGAAAGAGGGCAAAAAACGTATGAAACAGATTGGCAAGGTTTCCATTCCTCAGGAAGCGTTTATCGACATCCTTAAAAACACCAACTAACCCTGATTTTATTAAGATGTGCTATTGCAAAAATATTTTGAATCCCCTGATTGGCTTACCGATTTAATTCTCATATTTTAATTTAAGTGAAATCCCTTATTAAAAATAAAAATCACAAGAAACTTCGGGAACAAGCCGATAATTGGCTGCGTCTAGCCGAAAAAGTCTACCACTTTAGGAAGGACGTAATTTCAGCCGAAGACATTGTCGAGTTACAGGAAACTAGCCTGACGCTTAATACTGCGTTAAAGAAAAAGGGTCATGAGGATTGGGGAAAGGTGCGCCTTGCTTCCGAGGAGCTCGAAAAAGTCCTCAAGCGTGTAGGGGGCTTCTTTTATCCACATAATTTTTGGGCAGAGAACGCGGAAATGTTTATCGTGGCTGCCATCGTAGCACTGGCTATCCGAACCTTTTTCCTGCAGCCATTTAAAATTCCTACCAACTCCATGTTTCCGACTTATAATGGGATGACCCATGAAGTCTACGAAGCTGGTGATGAGCCAGGCTGGTTAGGTAAAGTTCTTACAACTATAGCCTGGGGTTCCGTGCGCAGGCAAATGGTAGCTCCGGTGGATGGGGAAATACTGATTCCAGCCCATGCTTATCCTGGTTATTTCGATCGAGTTCCCGGACGAAAATGGTTAGTCTTGCCGACTACCGTGCACGAGTATTCCTTTTTAGTAGGAAAAGAAAAAGCATCATTTAAAGTTCCAGAAGAATTTTCGCCGAACGAAGTATTCAAAGACGCATTCTTTCCTGATGAAGAAGGCGACTGGAATCAGATGGTTGCCAGATTTCGAGCGCAAGGCAGGCTCATACCGGACAGTAGGGGCTATCTTTTTGTACGAACCGGAAAAACGGTTATGAGAGGAGAAACAGCGCTTTCATTCGCAATTCATACCGGCGATGCCTTGTTTGTCGATCGCATGTCTTACCACTTTATCCGGCCGGATGTCGGCGATGCCATTGTCTTTAAGACCGAATACATACCGGCAACGGCGGATAACAAGTATTATATTAAGCGGCTGGTAGGTGAACCCGGCGACGAATTACAGGTAAAGGCTCCGAAATTATACCGCAATGGAGAATTAATCACCGGTGCAAAAGCATTCGAGAAGAATGCAAATCAGGAAGGTGATTACTCGGGCTATTCCTTTTGGGATCCCTATAGAAAGATGAGGTACCTTTCTCGAAATGAAGATTTTGTCACAATACCCCCAGACTCATTTTTTGCCATGGGCGACAATTCTCCTTACAGTTCCGACAGTCGGTTTTGGGGTTTTATCCCGAAAAAGGAAATGGTGGGTCGAGCCATTTTTATTTATTACCCCTTCACAACCCGTTGGGGCCTGGCAAAGTAACTCATGAAATGGAACTGTTTCCCCTTTGTAGCCTCTGTTTCCTTGTTTTCTCCTGTTCAAGGTTAAAAAAAAATCCAAATCACCTCCGGGCTAGAATAACAATAGCAGGTCCATTGGCATGCTCAGGATGATCAAATCCATAGTCGAATTGCGTAAATCCGTTCTCTTCTAAAAATTGGGTGATGTCATCTTTCTTCATCCAAACGCTATGATCTAAGGTTCCCCCGCAAAAGGCATCATTTTCTGCGCTTTCTTCGTAGAGGAACGGATAGCCTCCACATTCGAAGGAGCCTTCACGAAGTTGTACTGGGTCTAAATATCTATCTTTTATGCTAGGCTGCGTATCAAGAACACCCTCATCAAAATAATGAGTCCAAATAAATATCGTATCCGTGATTTGGGAGATATTATAAAGCAACCTTAGGGGTTGTGTAGAGTGGTAGAGCACGCCGCTCGCTACACATATATCGAAATGTGACTCACAGTTTTCCAAATATTTTTCGAAATCACCAAATAGAAACCGGCTCGTTTTCATTCCGGTCAACTCTTTTGTGATCAGACACTTGAGGTAAGAACGCTCATGAGCTTCAATTGCCAAGATTTCAGACGCACCAAGTTCTTCCATTAACCAGGTATGCGCCCCCTCGAGCGGTCCCAGTTCCAAAATGCGTTTTCTTTCAAAAGATAAACCATTGTCCTGTGCCCAGTAAAACCTTGGATCTTCAAAAAGTCCTGCCGGACCACCTGCTATAACATTAAACTTTGAAGGAAATTCTGAGGACCATTCTCCCTTAAAAATATCCACTGAATTTTGATCGGAAGGTGAAGATAATGAGTAATTTTTGTTCTCGGAAACGCTTTTCATGGAATTAGTACATAACTTCAAAATTGGTTAGGATCAGGTAATTGGTCAGTGGGTTTGTAATGCTAATTTCAATTTGGGTAATTTGAAACGACAATGTCATAACGTCCTATTCTAATTATGATTAGGTTTGTTTTTTGCAAATTACAGTACTTATGAGATAAAATAGACTATTATGAATGTCTCAATTGCTGGATATTTGAAATATGGATGTAGCTATGCTGGTTTCCCCATTCATGCAAAACTTCGATCACTGTGTTTTTCTATTGAAAATTGCCAAGTATCGTTGGAGTACCTCCAATGATACTTGGGCTGTTCGTGAACCAGAAATTTTTGATGGGAAAGATGCACACAAATACCACCTTTTTTAAGACTTTGTTAAATTTAAAAGAAATTTTCCAAGGTATTGTGAGATGCTCAAAAATGGAAATGGAAAATAAAACCGATATCGAATTCTGTTAAAACTGCAACGCAGTTGATGTGCATCGACGACTACATCAACACTAGGTTTCTTAATGATGTCGCATCCGATATTATAATAGAAGATTTTATGAAATAAGTCTTTTCGAGCATTCCCAGACCATTCCCGGGATCCGATTTCAATATTAATCCCAAGTTCACTAGCTAACAACACCTTGTATAAGAATTTTACAGTAAGTTGATGAGTTAGGTTATATTCTAAGGTGTTAGTCTGAGATTGAACCAGGAACATTACTAAAAAACTGATAATTTTGTCTATTTACGCGATTTGAATACTCAAAAAGCTTCGTTTACACAGGTAATAAAAAAAATGAAATCAGAAAAACCGCACAATATATATTATGTCTAATATTCCGTAAGGATGGAAATTAGGTTTACGAAATATGATAATCATAAATCCCCTTCCTACCGCTTTGTTGAATATTGTCTATTGATAAAACATTTTGATGCTGGAATTTCATTAAACGTTTAAACATTTTGAGCCCAAAACCTTTTTATAATTGGCTTTCGGAGCGAGGGTCGGGAGTCCTGCTTCATCCAACCAGTTTCCCTGGAGAACAGGGAATTGGAACACTGGACCATTCTGCAAAGCATTTTATCGAATTTCTGTTAAGATGTAAAATGTCCTACTGGCAAGTATGCCCTCTTGGACCTACCGGTTTTGGAGACTCTCCATATCAAACATTTTCCGCTTTTGCCGGAAATCCCTACCTGATAGACCTGAAACAGCTTGTAGTTTTGGAGTTACTGAAATCCGAGGACATGGATCCATTTCTGTTTATGCCAGGTACACGTTGCGATTATGGCCTTCTCTACGAACAAAAGTGGTCCACCCTCTCCAAGGCATATTCCAATTTTTCAGGAAATCCAAAAGAATGGCTTGAATTGAGGGAGGAATACAAATCCTTTAAAAAAGAACAGAGACGTTGGCTTGATACTTTTGCTTTGTTCATGTCACTCAAACAGCAATTCGAAGGCCGAAGCTGGTTAGAATGGCCCAAACCATTCCGGACCTATAAGGCAATTCAAACCAAGGATCTCGATCCAACTGTCATCAACCGCATTGAATCCCATAAGTTTTTTCAGTTTCTGTTTTTCAAGCAATGGTCATCCCTAAAGTTATATGCGAACGATCTTGGAATCCAAATTATAGGGGATATCTCGATTTTCGTGGCCTTGGATAGTGCGGATGTCTGGTCCCATCCGGAATACTTTCAGCTCGATACGAAAAGTTTTAAACCAAAAGCCTTAGCCGGTTGTCCTCCGGATTATTTTTCGATGAATGGTCAGCTCTGGGGCAACCCTCTTTATAATTGGAAAAATATGAAAAAGGATTCTTATGCTTGGTGGATAGACCGGTTTAAGTCTTCTTTTCAGTTCTACGATATCGTTCGCATCGATCATTTTCGTGGTTTTGAGTCTTATTGGTCTGTTCAGGCCGATGCGGAAACCGCAACCGAAGGTAAATGGGTAAAAGGACCTGGTCTCCCCTTTTTCAAGGCTATCCAAAAGGCATTGCCCAATGCAAAGATCATAGCAGAGGATTTGGGCCACATTACTCCCGAGGTTACTCAATTGCTAAAAGACACAGGACTACCCGGCATGGCGGTGCTGCAATTTGCTTTTGGTGGTGGAAGCGGTAATTTTTACCTTCCTCATAATTTACAATCCAACTCTGTAATTTACTCAGGTACCCATGATAATGATACGACAATTGGATGGTATCATTCCGAATCGGAAGCCATTCAAGATCACGTTAGGACTTACCTTAGCGTTTCGGGTGATAGCATAGGCTGGGATTTTATTCGAACTGCTTATAAGTCAGTTTGCCGGTTGGCGATTTTTCCGCTGCAGGATTTAATGACCCTGGATAGCCCTGGGCGAATGAACAACCCGGGCAATGCCCTCGGCAATTGGCAATGGAGGTATCAGACATGGCAATTGGAAGCGCTGACCAACGAAAGCGCTGACTACCTGGCCAGCCTGGGAGAATTATTTGGGCGTGTGCCGGATAAATCCTAGTAGGAACTTTTCAATTACGGATCACGCAGAATACGCGAATGGATTAACCGCAGAGATCGTCGAAATGTTTTCACATATTTACTCCGCGTCCTTATCGAACTCTGCGGTTCAAATTAACTTTCTTCCAAAAATCTTACCATTTCGGGAATCAGGGTATCTTTTTCATCTTCCAGCACATAATGACCTGCCTTGGGATAACTCAGAACTTTGGCATCGGGAAAGAACTCTTTCCATTTTTCGAGAAAGGCTTGGTTAAAACAAAAGTCCTTCAATCCCCATCCTATCAAAATGTCTTTCGATAGAAGCTGTGGGAGAAATTTTTCAATTTCAGCCAATTCTCCAAAGCTATCTTGGGTTGGTTTTGTGGGAATATCCTGGACGAATCTCAAAATGCCCACCCGGTTTGCCCAATTGTTGTAAGGAAAAATAAATCCATCCCTCACGTCTTCACTCATTGGTTTTTCGACAGCCATAGTCAATGCCGGGACTGCAAACCCATTGAACCCACGCACAATCAAGTTTCCAATAATCGGAATGCGACATGCGGCTATCCTCTTAGGTATGCGATCCATATTAAAAGCAGCTGTATTTAATATGACCATTTTACCAATTTTATTGGGAATGCGCCTGGCCACGCCCATTCCAATTGCGCCGCCCCAGTCGTGAACGATCAAATCAAAGTCGTCGAGACCAAGTTTATCGACCCAGTCCAGAACATTCTCAATATGATACTTAAGCGAGTAAGTATATTGTTGAGGCTTGTCCGAAAGGCCACATCCAATATGATCAATTGCCAAACACCTGAACCCTTTGCTAAGCGCTTTGACAACATTACGATAATAAAACGACCAAGTCGGATTTCCGTGGAGCATAATGACCGCCCGACCCTCCCCTTCGTCAACGTAATGAAGTTTGTATGAATCGAAGTTTTGCCAATGGGAATTGAATGGATACTCCGCCTGGATTTGAAGTGGGATTTTCACATTAATACTGGACAGCCATCATCAGGCAACTGAGACCACTGCCGATTCCCAACAAAGCAACTTGGTCCCCTTGCCTTATGACCCCCGCCTCCACAGCTTTGGCCAATGTCAACGGACAAGAAACCGATCCTACATTTCCCCATTGAGGATAGGTTGAGAAATCTTTATCGAAATCCAAATTAAGAGATTCAAAAAGGCCTCTTCGATGAGCAGATCCAACCTGATGGCAGATAAAGCGGTTTATAGATTCGGCCTGCCAGCCACTTTCTTCAAGAAATGCCTCCCATGTTGTACCTGCCAATTGGATACCCGCTTTTAAAAGCTCCTCCGAATCCGTGAGCATTTGCAATTCGCCCTGCCCTCCTGAACCGCCTTCACATAGCAGGTTGCTAGCAGAATCCGTCCGAACAGTCCCGCTCAATACCATGGGTTTTCTGGGTGCTAATTCCGCTTTGCAAAGAACCGCTGCTACTCCCCCACCACCGATTGTCAGGTTTGCAAAGTAGGGTTTAACTGATTTGCGCGTTTGCTCCGGTAGCTTTAGTTGTTCCAACGTCCAATTCATCAATGACTTACCGTTTTCTCCAGAACAGATCAAGGCTCGTTCAATTTGACCTGAATCAATCAAACTTCCCACCAAGGTGATAGCATTTAAAAACCCCAGGCAGGCATTGGACAAATCCCAAATCTGTGCCTTTTCTGGCAACCCGAGTAATCCATGCACGTAGGAGGCGGTAGATGGTTCCATTCGGTCACGGCAAACAGCAGCATGTACCACTAGGTCGATTTCGTCTTTGGTAAATTGACTTTTTTCCAGTGCTTTACGTCCAGCACTGGCACTAATTGTCGAAGGCAAAGCATCAACCCGATAAAATTTTCGCTCTTTAATTCCGGTCATCAACTTCAACCGACCCTTTGGAAGGTGTAAGCGATCATACATCTCACTTAATTCATCCTCGATGGCATCCGAGCTTAAGATATCGGGTGGCGTATCATAAGCCAGGCTCTCAATAGCTACGTGACTAAATCTCATTGCAATTAATTGTCCTTATTGTCGGGTCGCATTGCCAATCGAATGACATCCTTGTCGAAGTAATTACAATCCATACCCGCATCGACCTTGATAGATCCGCCGTTAATCCCGCTGGATCGAGGACTCAGTAAAAACACTCCCACGTTGGCAACTTCCTGGGTTTGCACCGCTTTGCCCCGGAATGTGATTATTTCCGAAAACAGATAACTTTCCAGGTATCCAGGAATTCCAGCCGAGGCGCTTGTTTTCAAAAGACTTGGATTCACTGTGTTGAAGCGAATATTGGTATCCTTGCTAAAAGACTTGGCTAGGTATCGCATGGTGCCGTCTAGAGCAGCCTTAATAGGTGACATGTAGCCATAATTCTCAGCGGTTATCTGGTGGGAGGAAATACCTATTGCCAGGATTGAAGCATCATCGGAAAGGCGACTTTTAAAGACATTAACGATCTCCACAATGCTGAAGCACGAAATTTGGGTAGCCTGAAGAAAATCCTCACGATTTGTCTCATGAAAGGGTTTTAGCCCCTCGCTGTAATTTGCGAAAGCGATGGAGTGAACGATTCCATGAATTTCTGGATAGTCCGCAGTTACCTGTTTTGCCAAAGTTTCTATCTGTTCTTTGCTTTCAACGTCGCAAATGTAAAGCGGCTTTCCTTCTAAGAGACGAGCGACGCTTTCTTTACGCTCTTCCGACCGGACGCTGTAGAGCACCTTCGCTCCTGCTTCTTCCAAGGTCCGAGCGATATGATAGGCGACGCTTTTT
This sequence comes from Opitutales bacterium UBA2995, assembly GCA_002346535.1. Lineage (GTDB taxonomy): Bacteria > Verrucomicrobiota > Verrucomicrobiia > Opitutales > UBA2995 > UBA2995. Next base: position 49,290 of record DDZZ01000056.1, read on the forward strand.
CTATTTGCCACACCCATGACGAGAATCACCCGGTTTTTCAATTGTAAAAAGCTCATAGATTTATTGATCCGCTTGTTCTTCCGTTTTCAATGCCAATGTGTATTCGATATTCAATGACCGTTTATCGCCATTTTTAGCTACACCCCTGCACATAAAAAACATGCCTACTTTTTCTTTTATGGAAACATCAATAGTCAGTACGTTTCCAGGTTTTACTATCTCGCGAAAACGGGCGTTGAGAATGCGTCCCAAAACAGGGGTAACCTTTTTTTTGTTATAGTCCTTTGAATATTTCTCGAGAAGAAATACGGCGGCACTTTGAAACACAGCTTCGCAAATAATTACTCCTGGCATTATCGGATTTCCCGGGTAGTGACCGGCAAAAAAATCTAGATCTTCACGAACCGTAAATTGTGTGGTCGCTCCGTCGTCCCGCATTTCCAAAACTTTATCCACAAACAAAAATGGCGGACGGTGTGGAATTGCCCTCAATACTGTGTCACTTGTATCCATTTACACGGAGGCCGACTTCAATTTACCTGAGTTGAGGCGGTAAAGATACTTATCCATTTTGTTGGCCGTAATGATACCGTAGTTGACTGCGCCTAACCAGCCTGACATGATGATGCCAACTGACCCGGCATGATGGAGCCCCGCGATTTGATCGGGTAAAGCCATCGAAACCGGCAAACCTTCAAATTTTGTGCCGAAACTGGTTCCCGATGGATGCCTAGTATAGTCCTCAATAGTCTTGGGAGTGGCAGCTTCCAGATGGCTGATTTTTTGCCGTATATCCGGAATAAACTTTTCCAATGCTGTTACCGATTCGTCGATCAATCGCTGTTTGTGCTGTTGGTACTCTGTTTCAGTCAGGCCCTCCCAATCGCTGTATTTTCCGTTTATTGAGGTTACAATGGTGGTCCTTCGGAGTTCGGGTCGTAAATCCGGATAATAAATTGAAAAGGTTCGGCTGGTTGTATGGAAATCCACAAGCTCATCGCTGCTGAATTCTTTGGATTCCGAATAGAAAAGCAAATCGCCGATATCGGGAATTGATTCACCGGGTTTTAGGCCTATATAAGCCTGGCACGAACTACTGTTATTTCTCACGGGTTGAACAGATTGGATAAATTCAGGAGAAAAATTTTCTTCTCCTATAAGGCCTTTGATGGTCCCGATGACATTAGCATTGGATAAAACCGCTTTAGTTTTTATGAATTTTGGTGATTCGCTTTTCCGGGACCGTGCAAATAAACCTGTCACGCGTTTTTCACTGCCTTCCCCTTCCACTTGTATTTTTTCTACCAATACATTCTTACGTAGTTCGACACCGTTTTTTTCCATCTCATCAACCATCATTCCAATGAGTACATCGGTGCCACATTTGAAGGTGTAGACACCTTTGCTCATGAAGTTTGAAAATACGATACCGTAAGTTATGGCTGGGTCTTCGAGGGTTGAGCCATTGGCATAAGTAATCGGCTCCATCAACAAACGGTGTACATCCTTTCGACCTGGAAAGAAGGCTTCAAAAAGCTCACCGGTAGTCTGGTCATTCTTGTCAAAGAAATCCATGCCTCTCAGGTGATCGTAAAATCCCTCAACATTCTCCAGCTTGAGATCAAACACATTTACGAGCTTGTCGGTAAAATCCGCGCGGTTGAATGGGGTCCAGAAATCGAATTGTGGATTTACAAACCTCACATTTCTGAGTTGTACGATCAGATCCGCGATTTCCCGAGTCCAGTACTTGCGACAGGATTTTTTCATTCCTATGGGAAACCCATGGAGAGAAATATCAAAGATGTGTCTGCCAGGTCGTTTAAACCACGTGGCGAGACCACCGTATTGGTAGTGGTGCTCCAGCAGCAAAACTTTGTGGCCGTTTTTAGCCAGGTAGTTGGCGCCGGACAATCCTCCAAGCCCACTTCCAATTACAATAGCATCATAATCATCTGAGATGCCCCCTAACCAGTCTTTAGCCATATTTGCGCTGAATCATTAAAGAAAACCCTTAGGCATAAGGATAAAGGACGAGAATCGTCAACAATTGTAAGGAAAAACCATGAGTTATTCGATAAGATAACCACCGATAACATTGATTTATACTTATACGAATGGCTTCATGTAATGGTAAAATATCAGCGTCATCGGTGTGGTTAGTGGTTTAATTCTTCTTTACTCAATCTTCCTTCTGGAAATCGCCCTCAGATAGTTTAACCAAATGCTGCTAACAAAAGTTATTCTGTGGATAATATCGCCTCGTCAGTCTTCGCTTTCAGCTTCGTGTCGACACAGTAAAGAGCCACTTCTACACAAACCTACCTCAATCCCTCAGTACATACCTATTTGCGATAGTGATTCCGCTTAGCATAGCACCGATAATTCCCAAAAATCCTTGATCCGTCCCACAAATGTAGAGGTTTTCCAAATGAGTCTTACCTGCTTTAGTCTTCAGAGGTGAACCATAAACAGCACCATCCAATCGCCCGGTGAATTTTTTCACGGTTTTAGGTGTAAACATATCTGTTGCAATGGTACGCTTCTGGATCTCTGAAAACGAATAAACCGGAAGAAATTTGCATGCTGATTCGCCGATGCAATCGAACCATTGATTTTTTTCGGATTGGTAGGAGTCATCATCCAAAGAATTCCATTTCTCGAAATTAGCCTGGGCAGTAAAACGGACAAAGCCTTCATCAAGCTGCCGACCATCTGAATAAAGATAATTATTCGGCATACAGATAACACCTGATTTTGCATCCACAAGATTTTTAGGCCGGGCAAAAGTGAAACGCTCTGAATCATTGAAGAATATAATGGTGTCTTCGATGCCAAGTTCCAATGGTTGGCAATTCAAAACATTAATAGTCTCGGTAAAACTGAGGCGGCCAATATTTTCGTCCGGCTCCTCAAATTTAATATCTGCACAAAGTTTGAGCGTTTCGGGCCATCCGGCACAGGACAGAACAATATCGGCACTGATCGTTCGTCCATTTTCCAATTCGAGCGATTCGACCCGGCTGGAATCCACATGAATTTTTTTGACACCCAGCTTCATGCAGTGCTCCGCTCCTGACTTCTTAAGCTTTTTCCTCACCGTACGCAGCATCGTGCGAATTCCTTCAAATGGCCGCGCAAACCCTTCGAAAAATAACGATTTGAAGAGAATGACGAATTGCCCAAATTCCATGTCATTTTCACGGGCATTCCCGTAAAACATTAATGGACAGAACAGCATATCTACCAAGGTAGGGTTACTCAGGCATTGGGCTACAATTTCGCGTGCTGAAACATCCGGATAATCGAATTCTTTATCGTTCCACTCGTAAATGCGCAAAAGCAATTTTTGAAACCCATCTGCCTGATCGGGAAACTCACGGTCGATTTCAGATTCCAGGAATTGAAAATTGTTTCCGAATTTCAGGTTGATTCCAGGAAAGGCAATTTTAGAAAATCTTTGAGGATTTAGATCAAGTTCATCTCTTGAAATTCTAAGCTGCCTTAAAATTTTCACAATTGGTGTGCCTTTGGTACCTGCCTCAACATAATTAGTCAATGCATGCAGACCAACATCGTACTTACGTCCGGCGATACTGTAGAAACTGTTAAGCCCACCAATAACGTTATGCCGCTCAAGTAGACAAACTTCTTTACCAAAATGAGCTAGCCGGATGGCGGCCGCCATTCCAGACATTCCTGCGCCAATGATGGCCACATCATAGTGGTCTTTTTGTGGTTTATTAAAGTTGAAGTTCAACGAGACAAATTTATCTTTTATTGATACTTTGGCGAGAATCGAAAATGAAGCAAGGGAAGGACCTTAAGCTACTTCTTGGCAATTGCCCTAGAGCAGCTGCTTAAGAGACGCGACGAACTTCATTTAGGGCTCATCCTTAAAGGACTGGAAGCTTTTTTATCTTAGAGCGTTCCTTCTGCTAAAGCCTTTATAAGGATTCGTGCTGAAGAAGTGCTTCCCTGATTCTCCCAAATAAAGCCAGCCAATTTGACAAGAAAATTTAAATGGCTTTAACTGCCTTGCAAGGCTGCGAACTTCGGCTCGAGGTAATTTGCGCAACTGTCAAGGGAAGCCAGTTCCTGGTAATCTGCTTCAGGGACTTCAATGCTATATTGCTTACGTAGTTCCATCACAATATCTAGAAAATCCATGGAATCGAGTTCGAGTTGATCTCTCAACCTTACTTCCGGGGCGATGTTTGTCAGATCCTCGTCTGGAGCAATTTCTGCGATAATCTTTAAAACGATACTCTTGATGTCGTCTTTAGTCATTGTTTGTAATTCTGCTTAGTCCTGAAAACGGGTTACAACAAGCGAAGAATTTATTCCAAGCATGCCAAAAGAATTGTTGAAGATGGCATCGACCCGGTCCAATTCTACGGGTTCTCCGATCACAAGGTTTCCCACGTTGCACTGAGGGTCCAACTCGTCAACATTAATTGTGGGATGGACCATTTTATCTCGAAAAGCCGGTAAATTGCCTGCCAATTCAAGTGCTCCCGCAGCTCCCATGGAATGCCCTATGAAGCTTTTAGTATTGTTGATATAAGTTGAATCACTTTTGCCAAAGATTTCGCCGATTGCTTCGCATTCCTGGATATCGCCTTGCTTGGTGGACGTAGCGTGCGTGTTCACGATCTGGATATCCTCTGGAACCATGTTTGCACGCTTTAGAGCGGCTTGCATACATTGTGCCTGCCTCTCAGGATTGGGGAGGACGTAGTCGGTCGCATCCGAATTGAGGGCCCAACCGGCAATTTCCGCAATAATTTCAGCTCCCCTGGTCTGTGCATCCTCCAGCCGTTCGAGAGTAAACAAACAACCGCCTTCACTGACCACGATACCGTTTCTCTCCATGTCAAATGGCCTGCTTGCCTTGGCAGGATCTTCATGTCTGGCGAGTGCGTTTTGCGAATCGAATGCCGCGAAAATTCCAAAGGTATGGATGCTTTCGCTAACACCACCACCAAATGCAAAATCAACCTCTCCCAATTGCAGCATTTGGCAGGCTTGGATGACGCCGGCGTTTCCGGCTGCACAGGCAGCACCAATGGCATAATGCGGTCCCGTGATATTGCGATTGATCGTTATTTCGCCGGCTGGGTTATTGGCAACTGTACGGGGATTGTGATGGTGCGTCCAGAATCGGGTATCGTATTCGTATTGGGAAATATTGTAAATTTCATTCTCCGTTTCCACATTACCATGCTCCGTGGTTCCAACATACACGCCAACGCGGTCTTTCTCAACGGCTTCCCAATCAATTCCAGAATTTGCAATCGCCTCATTTGCGCAGTAGATTCCGATGCTGCCTGCACGGGTACCAATCCGCACGGCTTTCTTTTTTTGGTATTTAAGGGGATCAAAATTGCAGACACCTGCATGCACCGTTCCCATGTAACGAGTTTCGATGTTTTGGATCCTGGAAACCTTGCTGAGAAGATTACTCCGATATTCTTCGAGAGAATCCCCGTTGGGCGCAGTCAGACCAATTCCGGTGATAACGATTCGTTGGGTAGGCATCTGAAACTAAACAGTCGATGTAAGTTTAAGATTCTGTAAATTAAAAGGTTAATATTGCTCACCCAAGACACATCTGATCCGATTTCGCCACAATTCCAAAACTATCCATTCACCTATGAAGATTCTCGTTGTTGGAGGCGCCGGATACATCGGCAGCCATTGTGTCAGGCAAATTCAAAAAGCAGGTCACCAATCAGTTGTGTTAGATAATCTTGTGCTGGGTCACCGAAGTTCAGTTTCGGATGATGTTCCGTTTTACGAAGGCGACCTTGGCGATGAATCGGTTGTGCAACCTCTTCTAGAAAAAGAAGAGATAGAAGTTGTCATGCATTTTGCGGCCTATGCTGCGGTCGGCGAAAGCGTTCAGCAACCGCTGAAGTATTACTTAAATAATGTTTCCGCCACATTGCATCTTCTCAATGCGATGCGGACCGTTGGAGTGAATAAGTTCGTATTTTCTTCCACGTGTGCAACCTTTGGAGTACCTGAAAAATTACCGCTCGTTGAGACGATGCCGCAGGGTCCAATCAATCCATATGGACAGTCGAAATTGGACATAGAAAATGCACTGAAGGCGATTGGAGATGCTGAAGATTTCCGTTTCGCTGCGCTCCGGTATTTCAACGCATCGGGTGCAGCCTGTGATTCAAGTATCGGAGAGGATCATGACCCTGAATTGCACCTCATTCCGTTGGCGATTCAAGCCGCCATGGGAAAACGGAACGTCTTGAAAATTTTCGGAACAGATTATCCAACACCTGACGGCACTTGTCTTCGTGATTATATTCATGTGGACGATCTGTCATCGGCTCACATAGCTGCCACTGAGAAGCTCTTGGAGCCTGGCACTCAGCTGTTTTTAAATCTCGGACTCGGCAAGCCTTATTCAGTCAAGGAAGTGATCGAAGCGGTTGAAAAGATAAGCGGTAAAAAAATTCCAGTAGAAATTGCTGATCGAAGACCGGGAGATCCTCCTTCGCTTTATGCCGATCCGACTCTTGCTCAGGAAACACTCGACTGGAAGGTTGGGTACGACAATTTGGAAGACATCGTTCGTTCCGCCTGGAATTGGCATTCCGCTCATCCGAACGGATTTGCAGACTAGCCTTTGCATGCGGTTCATAGGTTGATAGATTGACGGTTCCTCGGTAAAATAACACTGTGTCTCACCTTTTCTCCGATTTTACGTGGTTTGCAGTTGTCCAGTGTAGGTGCTGGAGCAGCGATTTTCTAGAAACAAAGAGCACCAACTCGGCAAATTTAAAAACTAAGCGCAGGAGCTTGGCGCATCCAATCCTGAAGCGGCCACGGTTGAACGATCAACCTTCATCCTTATATTGTTCAACTCTTTTCTTCAGGGTTGCTCGGGTGATACCTAGAATAGCTGAAGCCTTTACCTGATTGGCTTGAGTTTCTTCCAATGCTTTTTTGACCATTGCTTTTTCAATTAGGGCTAGAATTTTTTCTTGACCGGTTTCTCTCAATTTACCGTACAGCTTCTCGAAGCATGATTCCAATTGACTTACGTCGAGAGTCTCAGGTCCAAACTCTGTAAAATCCGGAGAAGTATCAGATTGATATTTTTCCTCTTTTTCGAACAAAGTTTCAGAATTTATATCAGCAACATGTTGTTTATTTTCTGATGCCCAATTTTTGATTTCTTGGGGAAGGTCCTTCAATAGTATCGTGTCTCCTTGAGAGATAGCTGAGGCCCGATGGATAATGTTCTCCAATTCCCGAACATTTCCTGGCCACGGATAATTCTGAAGAAGAGATAAGACTTCTGAACTTGTTCTGTTTACCTTGCTTTTTCCTTGTTTCTTCAGTCTTTGAAGCATAAAATCAATTAGTTCGGCAATATCCGAGCTGCGCTCCTTTAGTTTTGGTAAACTTATTCGGGCAACATTGAGACGGTAATATAAATCTTCCCGAAAATCTTTCCGTTCCACCATGTTTTCCAGGTCCTTATTTGTAGCTGCAATCAATCGAACATTCACTTTCAGGGTTTCGTTTCCACCTACCCTTTGAATTTCACTTTCCTGCAGAACCCGAAGCACTTTTGTCTGGGTTGCAAGTTCCATATCTCCGATCTCATCTAAGAAAATGGTGCCACCATCACAAAGTTCGAATTTACCCTTCCTCATTTGGGATGCCCCGGTAAACGAACCTTTTTCATGACCAAAAAGCTCACTTTCGATAAGATTTTCGGGGATGGCTGCGCAATTCACGGCTATGTAAGGCCCACCTGAACGTAGGCTGTGCTGGTAAATTGCTTTTGCGATCAGTTCTTTTCCCGTTCCGCTTTCTCCGTTTATCAAAACGGTAACCTCACTGGCTGCAATTTGCCCGATCTGTTTAAACACATCCTGCATCGCATCCGAGCTACCAACAATTCCTTCCTTATAATCGTCACTATTTAAGAGAGGTTCGTAATCACCAACACTTTCCCGGTCAGCTTTCGCTTGCAGTGCTCCATCAACGAGATTTTGCACTTTCTCTGTATCGAATGGCTTAATTATATAGTCAAAAGCACCAAACTTCATCGCTTCAATAGCAGTTTGAGTCGTGCCGTAAGCCGTCATCATAATTACCAAAAATCTATCACTAATCCCTGTTAGGTGTTGCAGGGTTTCCAATCCGGACATCCCGCCCATGCGATTGTCGAGAAAGATTATGTCGGGAAATTCTTTTGAGGCGACTTCGATACCTTCTTCTCCACTGCTCGCTTCTATAATCTCAAAATTGCGGCGCTGCAGAACACGTGATAATGAATACCGAACCTCATCATCGTCATCGATGATCAATATTTTGGTTTCGAATACGTCCATCATAGTCACTTTTTTACCGTTCCTTCCATCCTACCCTATGCAAGAATTTTTCCATTGCATACTGTAAAGTATTCTTGGGTCAATGCCCATAATTTAACAATAATCATGCAATATGATTTATGAATGTTCTGTTTCAGGATAAACACATTTTGGTGGTAAATAAACCAGCTAGAATAGTTACGGAAGGTCCGGACCACAATAAGCGCGATTCCCTGGAAAAACAACTTATTGCCAGGCTAGAACAAGTACTTTGGCCGTGCCATCGCCTTGACCGCGATACAACTGGAGCCATCATTTTTGCCAAATCAAAATCCGGGAAAGCCTGCATCGCCAAACAATTTGAAAAGCGACAGGTGCGAAAAAGCTATCTAGTTTGCGTTCATGGAGAGTGGCAACCGGAATGGAACCGTGTAGAAACTCATATTGCCAGGACGACATCCGGAAAAATGGCCAATACCAATACGGGAAAGTGTTCTATTACCACATTTCGCAGACTCGCATTCTGGAATGGAAAAAGCTTACTGGAGGCACTGGTTAAAACAGGTCGCAGGCATCAGATTCGTTTGCATTGCCTCCACCATCAATGCCCGATCCTCGGTGACAGAATTTACGGCAAGAGGGCAGTCAACGACCCGCCTATGGCATTGCACGCTCGCCAAATCAGGTTCAGGCATCCATCAACTGAAGCAGGACTAACTGTTGACGCTTCCCTCCCTGATTACTGGCACAACCATTGGTTGAAGGATTGCCCAATTAATATCTAAAGTCGATAGGTTAATCGTTCAGTGGTTCATGGTAAAGAAAACACAAACCCTTCTGGGTTTGTCAAAACCTTGGACTGTGAATCTCGACTCCTGAACCTTTAGGTCATCAAGCAAGAGGACGGGGACGAATATGGTAACTTGGGTGTGTAAAGTTTAGATATGATGAAATACAAGGTGTCCGCTAAAGAGGATTTGGTGCTACCTTCCGGTCGTGACCGATCAATTTCCAAATGAAGAAAACAGCATCTCGTGCATGTGAACGAGAAGGTGGAGTAAAAGCCACCTATCTTCAAAATTAAAAGAAAACGGAACTACAAAATACTTTGTATTTTTAATCCTCTTTTTTACTCAACCTGGTCTACGCCTAAGTTTATAGCGAAATACCTCGCTTCCACGGCAGAAAATCATCTTGTCCAAGGCGCACGGCTGCTGGCGTAAATTCACCACTTGCCGTTTTTATCACAATTTCAAAAATTTCGTCACCCATTTCTTCAATTGTTTTTTCTCCACGAATAATCGGACCCGCATCGAAATCAATGATATCACTCATCTTAGTAGCGAGCTCAGTGTTTGAGGCCATCTTTATCGTCGGAGTAATGGCATTGCCGGTTGGAGTTCCGAGTCCTGTTGTGAAAATGATGATATTTGCTCCAGCTCCGGCCAAGGCTGAAGTTGATTCCACATCCCCACCCGGTGTGCAAAGCAAACTAAGTCCAGGCTTAGTGGCCCATTCCGGATAATCCAACACATCCACAATTGGAGAAGTACCCCCTTTTTTGGCAGCCCCGGCCGACTTGATAGCATCGGTAATGAGTCCGTCGGCGATGTTGCCCGGAGATGGATTAGCAAAAAATCCTGATCCAACTGCTTCTGCACGGGCTGAATACCTGTTCATGAGATCCTGAAAGCGTTTAGCCACCGCATCGGTTACACAGCGATTAAGCAGATCCTTTTCAACACCGTTTAATTCAGGAAATTCTGCCAGAATGGGTTTCCCCCCCAAAGCGACCAAAGTATCCGACATGTATCCTAGCGCAGGGTTGGCCGAAAGCCCCGAGAATCCATCGGACCCTCCACATTCCAAACCAATAGTCAGTTCCGACAGTCGAGCCGGTTTTCGCTCGAGGCGATTTATCTCATCCAAGCCCACAAATATTTCTTTAAGAGCCTGAGTGATCATTGCTTGTTCAGATACCTCTTTTTGCTGAGTATGAATATAAAGTGGTCGATCAAAATTTGCATCTCTCTTTTTAATTTCTTTCATTAAAAGCCAATCTTGGGCGCCCTGACAACCGAGACCTAAAACGGTAGCACCTGCCACATTGGGGTGCGTAATATAACCGGCGAGCAAGCCGCATAAAGCTTTGGAATCTTCACTGATTCCTCCGCATCCCATTCCATGCAACAGAAACTTAACACCGTCGACATTTGGAAAAGGCCTACTAATAATTTCTTCCTCAGCAGGCAGTTCTTCAGC
>DDZZ01000003.1 GCA_002346535.1 Opitutales bacterium UBA2995
TCCTTTAAACAAAATAGCTGGGCGGAATATCCGCCCAGCTATTTTTTATTGTGTACTATTTATATGCTCAAAAAACTCTCATAATAAATTTTTGTATTCACTATCACTATGCATTTCTTCTCCCTTAGAGCTTTCTTGATAAGTGCGGCGGGGCTCTTTCAAGTGACCCAGACTATTGCCCAAATTGCCGATCCGATTCCAGAATCGCCTGCAAATAGCCGCATCATCCTGAAAATCGAGAGCTTTGTCCAGATTCCCGCCAGTAGTGGGTCAACGCCCAAGGCTCGCATCAATCACTTGAAGCCGATGCGTGACGCGGATAATCGTGTTATGGTCAATGACTTGAATGGCCCCTTTTATGTCATCGAAAATGGGGGTCCAATTCTGTTTCTGGATTTTGATGTCGAATTTCCTAATTTTAAAGCTTCTCCGGGCTTAGGAAGCGGGTTTACCTCCTTTGCCTTTCATCCTGATTTTGCAAACAATGGTCTTTTCTATACTGCACATTCAGAAGATCCCGGCTCTGGAAAAGCTGATTTTACTGGACCAGTTAATAATGCGCCAATCGCATTGCAAGGCGTCGTGACAGAATGGACGGCTACTGACTCTACGGCCAGTGTGTTTGCAGGAACAAAACGCGAGATCATGCGCATCGATATTACGCATACTATCCATGGAATGCAGGAAATCGCTTTTAACCCAAACTCAACCGCACAAGACGATGATTATGGCCATTTGTACATTTGTATCGGAGACGGGGGTGCAACGATTAAAGGCTATCCGCTAAACACTGCTCGACTGGATTCTGTTTTAGGAACCATACTTCGTATCGATACGGCAGGTAACAATAGCCCAAATGGAAAATATGGTGTGCCGGCTGGCAATCCTTGGGCGTCTGATGGCGATCCTAATACCATTGATGAAATCTGGGCCTATGGATTTCGTAATCCTCACCGCATTAGTTGGGATTCTAGCGGCGACGGAAAAATGCTGAGTGGGGACATTGGTGAAAGAAATATTGAGGAAGTAAATCTGATTGAACCTGGAAACAACTATGGTTGGAATACGCGAGAAGGAACTTTTGTAATCAATCCCGATTTTGAAATTAATCCGAGCGCTGGAGAACGCGAGGAGGTATTCGAGCTCCCAAGCGATGATGCCAGTTATGGATTTACGTACCCGGTATCTCAATACGACCATGATGTTGGAAGGGCAATCGTGGGAGGATTTATATACCGTGGTTCTAGCGCGCCTCTTCTTGATGGATGTTATCTATTTGGAGATATTGCGGATGGAAAACTGTATTTTGTGGATGCGGACGCTCTTTTAGATGGCACCCAAACTGAAATAAAAGAGCTAAATTTAGAATTAGGCGATGAAGAGACCACAATGCGATCGCTCGCCTCTGATTCAAGAGCCGACATTCGCTTTGGGATTGATTCAGACAACGAGCTTTACCTACTGGAAAAGCGACAGGGCATGGTGTATAAAATCATCGGGGCCAGAAACAAAAGCGGCGGTGGAGGAATTGATCCCGTTGAAGGTTGGCAGACTTTATATACCTTTGAAACGGGCGATATTTCTGATTGGAATATCGATCTTGACGCTCAGGATACTGTTCAAGTCAACGGATTTGCTCGCTATGTCGAAGATCCATTTGATGTTGGCCAGGGTATGGTCCTTGAGGTGAATCCAGGTGTATCCGGTCAGGGTACTCATCATGTTACATTGGATCTCCCTTTACCTGAAGAACTAGTAGTCAGAGATCCATATCCTGAAACGATCTTATCGACTTTATATTTCAAGGTTGGGCGTCCTATTGTCCAAGGAGCTCCTGGCGAATTGGATATTACCTGGGGATTGGTGAGCAGTAAGGATCGACCGAGCGACGGAGTATTTACCTATGGAAATTACTCCGTTTTGGGCCGTTATGAATTGGATGGTGTAATGGACATTCGGGATGGTGGCTCTTATCAAAACCTGACTTTTGAGGCTTTATATACGAATGTTTGGTATGAAGTTTGGTATATCATTAATCATGCTGCTAATACCTTCTCCCAATACATTAAAGGGGGCAGTGCTTTTCCTGAACAAACCCTGGTCTATGAAGGAGCAACTTACCGGAACCAGACTCTTTTTGACCTAGATCATTTATTAATCATTACTTCTGCGGGTAATGCGGCCAAGCCCAAAGGAAAAGATTCGGCTTATTTTGATGACTTTTTTATGGATGTTTCAGGAGCAAATTTGGCAACCCCTCCTCTAGCTGGTGGTTTCGAAAATAGTGGAAATGTCTTAAATATTTCAACGAGAGGAATGGTGGGATCTGGCGATGATGTCATGATTGGTGGATTCATTATCACAGACGGTCCCCAGACAGTATTTGTCGCTGCACGGGCACAAGAGCTTGCAGGTGCCGGTGTTCCAAATTTGCTCCCTGATCCTGTCCTTAAAATTACTCCTCAAGAAGACGACAGTACGGTCATTATCGAGGTGGACAATTGGGAGGACGACGCAAATCAGGCGCAGATGATCAATGATGTTTGGGGTGGAAATCCACCACTCGATATAGGTAGCACAAGTGCGGCAGTCGTAATTACCCTTAATGAGGGTGCGTGGACTGGAACGATTTCTGCAGCGGATGGATCATCCGTTGGAGGTCTTTGTATTTTTGAAGTGTTTGAAGTGAACGATAACTAACGGAAGACAAAATCTTGATTTAATTTTGTGAATTTAGCTGCGCAGTTTAGTATCAAAGGCAACATACTAAAATTTGCCCCCAATCGCGGGTGGAGAACCTATCCGGGTTGTAAAGTATTGGATGAAATTGAAGGAAGGGAGCAACCAGAAGATTCTTATTATCGGGAAGAATGGATTGACTCGGTGGTTACCGCTAACAATCCGGATGAAAGAGATGTTGGTGAAGGACTCTCGAAAGATCGGTTGATGTTGCCTTCATTGGAATCGTCGCCGAAGGATCCGGTGAGGCTAAGATTGGAGAAGGAAGCACTTCAATTGAAGCAATGGGATCGATTTTTTTGTCCCGCTGGCGAGGAGTTTATCGAGTATACCTCAAAAAAAGGACTGACTGTCGTCGAGTGTTACGGGGGTAAAACTAAATTTTAATTTAACTTATGATATGGAAAATCTTATTTGCGTGACCCAATGGGAAAAAGACACTTTTCTACCGAATGGGCGTTTTGAAAAAGCTCAGTCTTTGGTGGGGCCTGCGGTTTGTGTGGATCCAACTTCGTTGAATGGAGGGGAGAATTGGACAGATCTTTTAGAGAAAAGCAATCCTGAGGTAATCATCGCAGCCTGGAAAACTCCGACCATACCGGAAAACTACAAGGAAATTGCTCCACGCCTAAAATATGTCTGTTACCTTCCTGGATCGATCCGTAATTTGATCCCAAGGGCTGCAATCGAACAAGGTCTGCAAGTTACGAGTTGGAGCTCCTCCATCAGCCGCACCATCTCAGAGTGTGCTTTGCTCATGGTCCTGGCTTGTATGAGGCGAGTTCGGTACTGGACTGAAGAGATGCATTTCAACAGAGGCTGGAAACCCTACGAATTTGACACGCTTTCCCTTTTTGAAAGACGGGTGGGAGTTCATGGACTAGGCCTCATCTCTCAAGGATTTGTCAACTTGATCAAACCCTTTGGAAATGAAGTGAGTGCCTTTTCTCCTAGTGTTCCCGATTCGATCTTTGAAGATCTTGGAGTAAAGCGATCACCTTCCTTGGAATCTTTGTTTTCAGACAACGATGTCATCGTTGAATTGGCTGCCCTAACGCCAAAAACCAAGGGTATCGTTACCGAAGATTTGTTGAGATCAATGCCCAAAGACGCTGCATTCGTGAACCTGGGGCGCGGTGCTGTTGTGGACGAAGATGCATTAGCGCAAGTAGCTCGCGAACGGCCCGATATTCAGGTAGCATTGGATGTTTTTAGTGTGGAGCCTTTACCGCTAGATTCTCCGTTTCGGGGAATGAAGAATGTCTTTTTACTTCCGCATTTGGGAGGACCGACCATCGATCGGAGGCGGGATGCCGCTGACCACGGATTGGAAAACGTTCGCAGGTTTTTGGCAGGTGAGGAATTGGTCGAGCCCTACAATCTGAACATGTATGACAGGGCTACTTAACCTCAAAGATTCAAACGTGAGCAATAGTGCGGGGATTAAATCATAAAAAAGAGTGAGATATGATAATTAATATAGAATTTGGAAAACCCACTTATACAGGCTAAAGCCTACATGCACGAAGAGCTGTGTTCAAGCTCGCAATGCGCTTGGTCATGTAGTTTTTACGCTCCATCGCAGCCTTGCGAACTCTGCCTTACTCTTCATCGCATCTCGGCTTTTTGAAACAATTGAATTGAAATGAGTCAAAGTTCTTCCATTGAGCAAAATTCAGCCTTGGTTGCTTACCGTGAGTGGCAGGACCGAGCTTGGAGACTTTTGGCCCCGTTGGAAGCTTTGATGCAATCCGGTCGCGCAGACTTGCCTATCAAAGGAAAGGCCAGTGATCATGACTTAAACGCTGATCGTGTAGAATCTTTCTCCCGGCCTTTACTCCTATTTGCCCATTGGCGAAATTCATTAGGCCAAAACACCGAAGAAGGAGATTTGGAAAAGGCGAAACCTTTCGAACTATGGTTTCGGCAAGCTTTGGTTTTAGGGACTGATCCGGACTCGGACCATTTTTGGGGATGGTCATCCAATTTCCATCAGCACTCCGTCGAAATGGGATTGTTGGCCATAGGATTTGAGCTTAGCCGCGACTGGTTGTGGAGTTCATTGGAAGACGGCGAGAAAAAGAAGCTATTGCAATGGTTGGAATCAGATGTCGGAAACGGCCACCACTGGAACAACCATATGTTTTTTGGAATTTTTGTAATGGAATTTTTATTACGTGAAAATTGTGGATATCCTTCCTACCGCTCCGTTATTGATCGGTGGTATAGAGACTTGGAAGGTATGTATCTTGGCGACGGCTGGTTCATGGATGGTATGAATCAGTCGGTAGATTTCTACAACGCCTATGCTTGGCACTATTACAGCTTATGGTGGATTCATCTTTATGGAGAGTCTGATCCGGCTCGTTGCGAATGGTGGAAGGATAAGACCCGATTGTTTCTACAGGACTATCCTCTCTTTTTTAATGAACAAGGTGAACAGCCTGCCTTTGGTCGGTCGATTACCTACCGCTTCAATGCCACGGCCCCTTTTGGAATGGCTCAATTGTTGGGAGTGAGTCCTGTTGAGCCGGGATTGGCTCGAAATATTTGTGAATGTAACATGGATTTCTTTCTGGAGAAACCCATATTTCAGGAGCAGGGGTGTCTGTCTATGGGTTGGTATGATCCGTTCGAAGACATGGTGGAAACTTACAGCTGTGGTGGTTCTCCTTACTGGGCGTCCAAGGCATTTTCTCCGCTTTTAATCCCTCTAAATAACCCGTTTTGGTCAGCTTCTGAAGAGTCTATTCCGGCAGCTATTTCTGATCAATCTGTTGCAGCGGAGGCTCCGGGATTAATCGTGCGAACAGTAGCTGGAGAATCAGAAATTATCAACGTAGGTTCCCAAATTGCGTCCTGTAATATACGATTTGGTACCTGGAAATGGGGAAAGCTCAGTTATCGATCTGGGGTCGGATTTCTTATTTCTAGAGATGGTGACCTATACCCCATGGATGCTGGCCTGACGGCTACCAACCCTTGTGCTAGCCTGGTTCTGGGCCGACATTATACCACACCAGTCAAAATTGCTGAAGACAGCATGGCGTGTCTGTACAGCCTCGGACATAAATCTGAGCAATCACAGGTTTCGGTGGAGACGCGGATGTGGTGGATTGCCGGCTGGCAGCTGATTTTGCACCGTTATATCTCTCATCAGCAATCACTGCTCCGACATGGTTCCTATGCCTTGTCTGTAAATCCTTCTGACGTATCCGAAAACAAAAGCGAATCTTATGTTTCCGTTTTTTCAGCTGGTCAGGGCATAGCTCTTCAAAACTTGGGTGGATTTGCGTCCGTAACGAATCACGATCGTTTGGCTGATAGCGAAGGCCCCAGAGAACACATTCAGGGGGACTATCATGTTCTTCGATTGTTGAATAAACAGGTTAAACGTGAGAACGGTTATTTAGCCTGCATGAGTTGGGCCGGAAAAGAACAGTCAGAATCAGTGGCCTGGGAAGTGGACTCTTTGAGTAAAGGTCGCTGGGAACTCAGTCATCACACCTTGGGTTCGTGGCTGATTGAAGATGAGACTCTGCCTGAAATGCGGTAATTCTATATGCAGGGTTTAGGGCGAAATTGGTATTGTTGGATTGTTTTAATTGGATTTTTGATAATTTCCGGCAAAGGTTTGTTTGGCGAAGCGCTATTCACTGAAAGGTTCGATTACGAGGATGGAGAATTAGGTTCCGTATCTTCCAATCGTTGGGCACCAATCACTTCGGATTCCATGAACCCCAATTTAGATGTCATAGAAGGTAAGTTGAATTGGGATTTTACGGGCCAGGTTGCTGATCCAGTAAATAACGGTTACTACGGAGCTACTTTTTCTAATTCAAATATTTCCTCTGGTATATTGTTCACTTATTTTGATTTGGAAGTCATTGAAGCTCCCATTGGGACCGTAAACACTGCCGGATTATTTCTGACTTTGTGGAATGGTTCAGGCGGAAACCGATCCAGAACTTTCATTGCGGTAGTTCCAGACGAGGAGGGGGGAATAATTCCTGATCAATTTCGCCTTGGAATAACCAAACAATCAGGGAGTCGATTTGATGCTGTTTACTATCCGGAAACTTGGCTTGAAGGAACGAAACTGACTGTGGTTATCAGGAGTGACTTTGATGCGGAAACTGTACGGTTATATGTGAATCCGACAACAGAAGAGGATAATCATGCGCTTGCCACGGATGGTACATTCATCGGCATTAAGGGAGTCGCTGTTCGTCACCGGGATGAGTCTGAATCTGGAAATAACATCGGTGTATTTAAAGTGGATAATATTGCCGTTACTGAGACATTTGGGGATGTCGATACGCCGCCGGACCTTCCTCCCGACCGGTTGGCGGTTTCCGGCGTTCCAGGGGACTCGATTTCGGTTAATTGGCAAGACAACTCCAATAACGAAACGGGATTTCAGATTGATCGTCTTACGATTGGAAACGGTTCATTTTCAAGTTTGGGAACTGTTGAAAAAAACCGTACCCATTTCTTGGATTCAACAGCTGCTTTGGGTTTTGAATACGGATATCGAGTCACCGCCTTGGGTGAATCGGATCTTGTGTCTTCAGTCAGTGAATCTGTTTCGGCATATATCGATCCCCTGCCTACATCTATTCCGGATATTTCCATTTCAGGCAATGCCGGGGAACCTTTAGCAACTTTTGAAGGAGAGGCCAATGTTTCCTATCAAGTTGAACAATCTACTGATTTTGACGAATGGTCGATCTCACTAGGTTTGCAGTCACAAATTTCGGGTCCTTTACAATTTTCGCTAGCCAGGGATGGAGAAACTCGAGTCTTTTCTAGAGTGCGAGTGAATCGGTTTTCGATTCTTGAATCGGTGGGTCTTACGGAACCGTTTAAGATGCCCAATAATGCTAATGGGGCCACCTTGAATCTATTAGATTTTGGGGCCACTGCTGGGAATCCGAGCGATGATGATGCGGTAGCTCTCGCCAATGCAATTGCAACCGCGAGCATTGGTGATGTTTTGGAAATTCCTTCCGGAGAATACCATTTTAAGTCTGAAGTGACTATTCCCAGTGGTATGTCAGTCGTTGGTGCGAAGGATAAAGCTACGACAATCCACACTTCGGGAATCAATGACTGTCTTAAAATTGCTCCAGCATCGACAGACATCACTATTTGCGATTTGGTGATCGTCGGGGAAGATGATCAGTTGGACCATGGGATTTTTGTGGGAGAGCCCGGCGCGTTAGCTCCTGAGCGCATATGGATCAAAAATATTCGGATCGAACGTTTCAATCGCCGTGCTATCCAAATCCGGAATGCAAAGCATGTGAAAGTCGAAACATGCACCCTTTTGAATGCTTTGCAGTTGGGTGGAGGCGGTTTTGGTTACGGGGTCACTTTAAATGATTCAAACAATCACAACAATTGGGTGACGGGTTGCGTCATCGGGCCCGTCATACGGCACGGAATTCTCATTCAATTTTCTGCTCACAACAACCTCATTGAAAACAATACATGCTTCGAAACCACGGAGGATGCATACGACCTACATGGTGAAGATGAGTATGGGAACGAATTGCGATTTAATTTGGCATACTGGGATGGCGACTCTTCCGCGCTAGGTTCACCATCGGGTTTCGGTGTAGGAAATACAGGCGCAACCCACGATAATTCGGGTCCCGCCAACTGGATGCACCACAATGAAGTTCGTGGCTATCAGCTCGGTGCCGAAGTAATTCAGGCTTCTCATATACAGTTTTTGGATGGAAATAAATTTACGGACAATGCAGTGGCAGGAATCAAAATCCACAACGGTGGCGGAAATAGTGTTTATATTCGCAATAATAGAATCTCCGGAAGTAAAGTGGGCATTGAGGCCGGTCGATCGGCTGGTTTGGTCGTGGATGGTAATACGATTTTCGAAAACCAGACCGGGATCATCACCTTAGCCGATATCGATGACTATCAAATCACTAACAATGATTTGCGTGGTAATGAGGTGGCAAAGTTCTTGGGAAGCGAATTGGGTGAATTCGAAAACAACATGGAGGATTAAATCTCTCTAATGGATAAAGTAATTCCCGCTTTGGGAGACATTGATTTCAATTCCATCTTCGATGGATTGGAACTTCACGGACCTCCCATTTAAAGAAACCTCTGATACCTTGTTGTTGAGTGCCAACTTTATCTTTGCGGGGTTTTCAACCCACACGCCAAGTTCAGTTTTATCACCGTGTTTCATAGCGAATGATGCTCGTTCGTCACTTTCGAGCACCTTGTTTCCATGGTAATAAAGTGATTTGACAGCCTGTCCCGCTACTTCGCTTATTTGTTCACCGTTCAATCGCAACCAGGCAAAGTCTCCGTTTAGCTTTATCCCGCTCTTTTCACTGGTTTTCTTGGAATGTGATTTGATGAAGATGTCAGTGCTATCCCCATGAATAATTTTAGCGCCTAATAATTTTTCAGAAGAAAAGCCTTCGATCTTGGGTTCCTTATCGCCTTTACCAAGGGGGTAGAGGATTTGTCCAAATAAGCCACCGCTTCCGGCTTTCGATGTTTTAAGCGTGGGGTAAGGAGCATAGTCGGCTTTAATGTAGGTGCTTTCCAGATCGGTCACCTCAATGATAGATCCGGGGGATAATTGGTAGGTGACCAATGTGGCCTTATCACCGTATCGATCATTCTCATACGACCATGTGAAACGATTACCGTCTTGCTCAACAGCGCTTCGACCGCCATGAAAAAATACATCGAATTTTCCGTCCAGTTTTTCTCCGTCAACCTGTCCTTGTGCTTCGTCTAGTACTAAAAAATACTCACCTTGAACAAATGCGATTGTCCGCTGAGCAGTGCCCCAAGTGTTGCCCAGGTATTTGCGAAACGGAGCGCTCTTTTTCTCCATGTCAAAGAACGAAGTGTTGAGGCGATCCTCCGATGGATTGGGTTGATTTTCTATAAAGTCTCCAAGTGGGATGTCATCGAAGGTGATGGTATTATGAGCTTGAGGGCGCCGGTAATAGGTGTAGCGAATATCCTCTCCATAGCTGCTGCGTGTATATCCGCTATCCGAGGCCATTATCTGGTTCTTAGCGTAAACAATAAAGCTTAACGTATCGTTGTGGTCATGATTGTCGGCTTGAGGTACACTGTGGAAAAGTAGGTAAAATTGATCTTCTTCATCGTTCGTCCAACGGTCTCGGAAGAAGGTCTGTCCTCCGTCCATGAAAATAGTTGGATCTGCGGTGGGGACATGGGTAGGAATGCTCGGATCGTAAGTGATCAACTCATACAGTTCCCTTGGATAATCCCAGGTCGCACCGGTGTAGTTAAAGCCGCTGATTTTTTCGATATCCCTGTAAGGTTGATAGTCGGTGGTCTGGAAATTCCATTGCAAAACTTTCGAGAACGGAACGTCAGGTGCGAGAAATGAGCGATCGTCCTGAAAGGCTTTCGCCACCATTTGAGTGGGAACAGGCCTGATAAAAGAATCTTCCACGTTCATGATCCAGCCTTGTGCATTTCGACCGATCACACCCCACTCAAAGGTTTCCTTGAAATCTTTGAAATAATCAACTCCAGAAACGTTTTTGTAGTGATAGAGAAAAGGCACATAGTTCAACCAGGAAAAGATGTAATACATCCCGCCTTCTCGATAAATGCCATCTGCGGTGAAATGGTAACTCGTGTTCCGGTTCGCCGCTTCCATAGCATTTCGAAACCAGTCTGCCGCATCTGGCTCTTCTGATAAAGTCAGGGCAAAGGCCGTCAATCCCCAGGCTGGTTTTGAAAGGTGGTTGTGGGGTCCGGGCGCCCATGAATTTAGGTACTTGTGCGTATAGCGGGCTAATTTGAGCAATCGCTCTCGAATTAATGCATCTTCTTTTTTGCTGAGAAAGGGATGCACAAAATCATAAGCGGCGGAGATCGACTGCGACCAAATCGCGATGTAGATTTCATCAATTGATTTGTCGACACCGGAACCTGTAGGGTCCAGCTCATAGAAGGGACCATCGAAAGCCCGCAACAGTGCATTCTTTGCACGATTGATTAGCCGCTTCTTTTCAGCGGGGTCATTTGTCATCCAAGCTACAAATGCGCAATAAAGGGGAATTTGCGTCATCTCTCCATAGTATTTGTGGATGTTCCTGTTATTTGCGCTGGCAAGTTCTGGAACCCACATTTTATCCGGCGAAACAACTTGAGGAAAGGGTGAGTTTAAGAATCGGTGGTTTTTAACTTTCGACCAGTATTCGTGTATTGTTTCGTCTGCTTCCAGTTGTGTTTTAAACTCTGCCAACCCTTCTTTGGTGAACCAGAGGGATGGATGTATCTCCTTTTCGGGGACAACCATTTTGGTCGTTACCTTAAAGCCGGAATGGCTGTCCCAATCAGCGCCCAGAAAATCTTTGCCTGCGTAAAGATTTCCCAGCCCGCATAATGTGCAGACCGAAAAAACTAAATACCAAATTTTATGAGGCATAATCCTAAGCCATATAGACTCCACCATTAATGTCGAGTGTAGCGCCAGTAATGAATCCATCGTATTCAGATGCCAAGTACGCGACAGCTCGGGCAACATCGTCTGTATTCCCGGCCCGACCGATGGGAATGGTGGCTATGGTTTCGTTGGCCGATTCTTCGGTAGTATGTGTGTTGTGAAAGGAAGTTCCTAGGATCAGTCCTGGAGCAATCGCGTTTACGCGAACTCCCTTGGGGCCGAGTTCTGCGGCCATTGCACGCGTGAAAGTCAGTATCGCTCCTTTTGTTGTAGAATAGGCGAGTGATCCGCCGTGACCACCTTTTCGACCGGCAAGTGAAGCTAAATTAACGATGGCGCTGTTCTCGTTTTTTGTGAGGAAGTTTTCAGCTGCTTTGGATACAAAGAGCATGGAGCTCATATTGATATCCATGACTTCCTTCCAAAAGTCTTCATCGATTTCTCCTAGTTGACGTCGCGCGACCAATGAACCCGCATTGTTAATAAGGATATCGAGTCCTCCGAGTTTTTCAGCAGCTTCCTCAACCATTGCATTGGCCTTTGCCGCTTCGGTTAAATTCCCTGAAACGGTGTAGGCGCTCTGACCGCTCTCTGCAGCTTCGCTGGCTATACGTTCTGCATTTTCCGAACTTGAAAAAAAGTGAATCGCTACACTGGCTCGGGAATGCAGCAAGGTTTTCGATACGGCTTCGCCAATTCCCTGTGCACCTGCTGTTACTAGGATGCGTTTGCCTTCTAGTTTACTGTTCATGATATCCTTTTTTAAAACCAATTAAACTCTTTTGCCTTTGTGAGGGCCACTTGAAGGTCAGGCATGTAGGGATGCCACATTTTTTCCCACTCGATACTCACAAAGCTTTGGTAATTGTTTTGCTTTAAAAGTTGCAAAGTATCCTCCAGGGGAAACTCGCCTTCTCCCAGGTTAACGTATGAAAATGGATGCTTCGCAGAAGGAACGGATATGCTATCCTTGATGTGAATATTGCAGACGTTTTTAGCTACTTTTTGCCAGCTGGTTTCGACCGAATCGCCTGACTTCTTCCAAGTGTGGTGCGTATCCCAAATGATATTTAAGTCCGGCTTTGCTTTTAGGATTCTTTCCAAAGCCGGGTGAGAAACCAAGCAGTCGTGCGTCTCTATAGCGATGTCAGTCGACCATTGATTTTTTGATCTCTCTTCGGACCACCACTCAAAGGTCGTTAATGCCGATTGATAAGCTTCATCATTCAATCCATCCGGAACCGTTCCCCCGTCGAATACACGCAAAGTTTTTGTACCTATGGCCTCTGCCCAGGGAAGGAATTTCAAAAATTCTTCCCGGCAATCTTCATCGTTTCCCACCAGTTTCAGGGATGTATTGAGGCAGCTAATGCTCACTTGCTGATCTAATAGATATTCGGATAAGGATTCAGGCCGACCAAAGCGCTCCTTAAATAATTGCGGAAGTTCCACACGATCTTCAGTTGCTCTTATCTCGACAAATCTGAGGCCATATTCCCGCGCTAAGGCGCAAATGGAGTCCAGATTTAGGCTGGGGCAGCCTAAGGTCGAGAATGTCCAGAGGAAGTCTGGATAGCACGAAGTTGTGGCTTTCATCGATACAGAATTTATAAATATAAATTTACAATCTACTTAACTTAAGTTAATCCATCGCTGTCAAGATTCCATAAGTATAGCATTGACCCGACATCGGCAAATTCAGTTGATTTTTAATAATTATAAATAAATAACGTTTGGCATTATTCCCTTGTCGGCATTTATTATTCTATGCATCCACTTAAAGGTAGCCTGATTCTTTTGGTTTGGTCTCTATCGGCCGTTATTTCCGATGGGCAAACATTGGTGAACCTGGATTTTGAACAGGATTCCGTCGGGAGTCAGCCCGAGATAGAGGACGTCACTTTTTCGCCGAGTTACAATAATTCTACCAACGGAGCGGTGGTTATTGATCAGACTTATGATCCGTCGAACCCACTGAGTGGGAAGAGCCTCTACATCTACGATCAAAATGGTGATCTAACCAATGGAGATCCTACCCATTTGCGCTTTCCTTTCAACGGCGGTACTAACAGAACCGAGGTGCGCCTGAGTTTTGACTTTCAACGGGCTTATGCTTCCGAAGCAGCGGATACCGATACTCGAGTTCATCTTGCATTGGGACGCGTGGGGAATCCCTTAAACAATTCTGATTTTCGGCCGTTTCAACTGCGCATCCTCAACAATGGTAATTTGGTTCTTAATTCGATCGCCGGATCTGAAACGGTGGCTACCTATCTACCGGATGACCCCAACCACATTGATATTCTGGCGAATTCCCATGACAACATTACGATCAATTACGATTTGGAGGACCTTGGAACGGGAGCTGTCCTTCCAAACACCCTGCATTTATTTCTCAACGAGGCAAAAATCGGGGAATTCGACTTTCATGTAACCCCAGATCCGGAAAACGCACCTCAAGTCATCTTCAATCAGGAGGATTACGACTTAGGGCAGTTCGCGCTCTATCAAGATTCCAAGCGTCAGGGAGGCATCGTATTCGATAATATAATATTCACACCCTTGAACGAGATTTTTGGTCCACCTAGTGCTCCCGAGTTATTGGGGTTAAAAAGCTCTTATCCTTTCTCTGTTGAATTGGAATGGTTGGATACTTCCGATGACGAAATTGGATTTGTCATCGAGCGAAAAATTGGCGGATCCGGTGTATTTGAATCGCTGGAAACCGTCACAAGCAATGTGACTACCTATAAAGACGAATCCGTTTTACCTGAAATGACATACACCTATCGAATCATTGCGGATAACGGTTTCAAGTCAGATCCCTCGAATCAATTGGAGACCACAACTCCCGAGCAAATTCTGCCATTGATCGTTAGTTTTGAAGGAGATGAATTTGTTCTCGTTGGGGACACAGCTTCTTTTTCGGTGACGGCTGTCGGGCGTGATCCTTTGAGCTACCAATGGTATTCTGGGTCTTCAGGGGATATATCACAATCGGTTAATGGAGCGACCAATGCCGCCTTTGAGAGTGGGCAGTTAAACGCAGATGCCAGCTTCTGGGTGCGTGTTAGCAACAACGAAGGCCAGGTGGACAGCCCTACGTTCGAGGTACAAGCCAGAATCGGTGAAGTTTATATAGTTACTACTCGTTCAGAAATTGAGAATACTCTCGAAACCGCATTGCCAGGTGACACTTTGGTTGTGCCGAATGGCACCTATTCGGATTTGGTGATTGAATTAGAGGGGCATGGCACTGAAAACGCACCCATAACATTAAAGGCCGAGAAGCCCGGCCAGGTTATCTTAACTGAGGAATCCCGCGTTCAGATCGGCGGCCAATGGCTGGTTTTGGAAGGCTTTGTCTTTACTGGGCCTTACACTGGAAATGACGATGAAGTTATTCAGTTTCGGTCAGGTGGAGAAGATGCGGATGATTGTCGTATCACCGACATTTCAATTATCAATTACATTCCCGAAGATGGATCTAAGACAATGTGGGTTTCATTGCGGGGTATGCGTAACCGAGTCGACCACTGTTACTTCTCAGGTCACAACGTGGAAGGTGCTACTTTGGTAGCTCGGTTGGATGGCGAGCCGGATTACCATCAGATTGACCATAATCACTTCGCGAATCGCATCGATAGTGGAGGTCAAAATGGTTGGGAAACGATTCGTATTGGAACGAGTGATACATCCTTGTCCGACTCTCGGACCGTCGTGGAACATAATCTGTTTTCAAAGACCAATGGTGAAATTGAAATTATTTCGAATAAGTCCGGTGAAAACATTTATCGATACAATACGTTTTACGAGTGTCAGGGTACTTTAACTCTGCGGCATGGAAACCGATGCGTGGTGGAGGGTAACTATTTTATTGGAAACTTTATCAACCAAACGGGAGGGGTGCGTGTCATTGGTGAGGATCACCGTATCATCAACAACTACTTTGAAAGCACAACCGCTCGGGCCGGAGCAGCCATAACTTTATACGCAGGAGTTCTCGGTGGCGCCTTGAATGAATACGTGGAAGCAAATAATGCAATCGTTGCTTTCAATACCTTCTTCGAAAACAACGGGCCTTACATCAATATCGGTACTGGATTTAGATCCCGGGATCGTACTATTTTACCAGCGGGGATCACGGTGGCCAATAACCTCATGGCCGCTGGATCCAGGACTGTGGGCAATTTTGTTTCTGGCCACAACCCGGAAAGCCAATCCTGGGCGGGTAATATCATCTTTGGTCGTCCGATTGGAGGTGACGTATCTGAAGGTTTTGAAAGCCTGGATCCACGTTTGGAATTGGATGAAGTCCTGCGGATCCAGCGTATTTCAGCCATTAGCCAGGCGATCGACGCTGGGAATGCATTATTTCTCGACGTGGAATTTGACATGGATGGCCAATCACGTATTGATGTTCCGGATGTGGGTGCTGATGAGCATTCCGACGGGCCTATCATTAATCGGCCGCTTACGGCTGGAGATGTGGGTCCCAGCTACAACCCAGCCCTGAGGAGCTTTAATATAACTTTGAATATTCCAATAGGCAATGAAGGCTGGCCGAACCTGTTGAGCGAGACTGGTGCATTCAAAGACTTGGTCACTCTGGAACCTGAGGATGGAATTTTGGCCTACACACCCAATCTTTCCTTTTGGTCTGATTATGCTGAAAAGGACCGTTGGTTTTATATCCCAATGGGAGATGAGATCGATTATTCACAGGATGGGGATTGGCGATTCCCGACCGGGTCGGTTTGGATTAAGCATTTCGAACTTGAATTAGATCGTGGTAACCCCAGCTCATCCAAGCGTGTTGAAACGCGCTTCATTGTTAAAACAGAGTTTAGTGTCGTTGGGGTAAGTTACCTTTGGAACGAGGAAGGTACGGAAGCTACACTGGTAGTAGACGATGGAGTCGATTTTGATCTGGCGGTTCTCGTTGACGAGGAAGAACGAACGCAGACCTGGTCTATACCTAGCCGGGATGAATGCCTGGCCTGCCATTCGATCACCGGTGGCTTCTTACTGAGTTTTAACACCCGTCAGTTGAATAGGGATTATTCTATTGGAGGGTATGAACAGAACATCCTTAAGTATTTGAGTGACCACCAATTTCTCGATGAGCATTTATCCAATCCCGCTTCATTACCCTATTTCGCTCGCCCCGATGATCCCAACGCGAGTTTGGACTTTAGAGCACGATCTTACTTGGCTGTGAATTGTGTGAGTTGTCACCAACCGGGTGGCACTGAGAGTGACCGTTTTGATGTGCGACCCCATCGCACACTTGATCGAACAGGCATGATTGATGGAATTCCTTCTCAGAACAATGGAGAAGATACCTTAAGGCTCATTGTACGCGGGGATACTTCCAAGTCTACCATCTACCAACGAATGATTGCGGATGGAGGGTTCACTCGAATGCCGAACATTGCTACCAATGAAATTGACCCAGTGGGTACGGAAATGATTCGCCAATGGATTGAAGAGGGTCTTGTTGACTACTTGACTTACTCGGAGTGGCAGGATGTTGAATTTGGTGAGCTAAAGGATGCACTGGGAGGTGCAACTCAAGATCCTGACTTCGATGGAGAAGACAATGCAGCCGAGTTTTTAAATCGAACAAACCCATTGGATGGATCTGATGGAAATACGGTGGAAATGAACCGGGAAAATGGAAACGTTGAAATTGCCTTCGAAGCTGGCCCCTTTGCCGAATATCAGATTGAGTTCAGTTCCGACCTGGACAATTGGCAACCACTCGAGGGAGAAATGGGTCGAGGGATGACAGTTACGAATTCAAACAGTTTGATTGGCCTTACACTGACACCGGGCCAGATTAACAACCTAAACCAATTCTTCAGGATTATCGCCAAAGAGCAATAGCAAGCCTACTCGCTTATCCTCCGACGCTATGGCAATCTCCCATCCACCAATCACTGTATTCACCAAGCCATGGAAAAACTTGGCCATTGGATCGCTTGCGGATTTGATTGCGGATCTTGGATTCAATGGAATTGAGCTACCTGTTCGGGAAGGATTTCAGGTTGAACCTGATACGATTCAGGATAGTCTGACTCGAGCGGTATCTGCATTTGAGGAGCGCGGAATGTCGATTTATAGTGTAGCTGGAGATTTGAATGAAAAGACCGCCCGTGCCTGTGTTGAAAATGAAATCCCGGTATTGAGAACGATGCTGAAACTGCAGGATGGGAAATCCTATTCGGAAAATGTGGAAGCCTTTCAGAACCAATGTCTTCTCTTGACTGGTGCGTTAAACGGGTCCAATACGACAATAGGTCTGCAAAACCATTGCGACGAATTTGTCAGTTCATCGGTCGGGATGATGCAAGCCATTGAGCCACTCCCTGAAGAGCTTGCCACGGCGGTGTTGGACTTGGGTCATATTGGATTGGAAGGTGAGTTGGAGGAAATTGCTATTGATATCGCATGGTCAAGGTTAAGCCTCGTGAACTTGAAAAATGCCCTTCGCTACAAGGAGGGTGTTGATGAAAGGGGAGCGGTCATTTGGAATCGTACATGGGTTACCGGTAAAGAAGGTTATACCTCCTGGGACAAGGCCGTTGCCGAATTGGCAAAACGATCATTTCGCCTACCCATTTGTATTACTTGTGAATACAAAGACGCAAATCACAGGGGGCTTTCCGGGGATGATTTAATTCCATATGTTAAGGAAGACTTAAAATACTTGCGAGAATTGTTAAATGTACATTACAAATTGGATTCCTAGTTGGTATTAGTTTTGTGAATACAGATATTCCGGAAAAAAGAAAAGCACTTACTCTACATGGGGATGGCTCATTCCGTGCCCTGGAAACGGATATGCCTGCCTTGGAAGAAGGCATGGTACTAATAAAAACCAAGGCCTCGCTGGTTAGCCCCGGGACCGAATTAAAGGGTCCTACAAAACGTGGCAGTAAAGCGGCTGGAGGTTGGCGTGGTTTACGGGAGCTACAACTCAATCCGGATACCAATATTGCTCCCAAGCCTTTTGGCTATGCCAATGCCGGTGAAATAGCTGCAATTGCTAGTGGAGTTGAAGACTTCAATATCGGTGATTCGGTTGCCGCCATCGGTGCTGGATATGCCCTTCATGCCGATTACTCGGTCGTACCCCAAAATTTGGTAGTTCCACTGCCGGAACAATCAAGTTTTGAACAGGGTGCTTACGGCATGCTACTCGCCACTGGTATGCAGGCGCTTCGTCGTGGCAATCCTCAAATAGGAGATTATGTAGCCGTTGCTGGAATGGGGATTGTTGGTATACTTACTGCACGACTCTTTCAATTGGCCGGCTGTTACGCGATAGGTTGGGATACCATTGATGCCCGCCTTTCTTTAGCTAAGGCATTGGGAATTGATGAAACCGCTTTGGTGCTCAGTGAAGACGAAATAGAAAAAACGAAAGCCTTCACAATGGGTAGGGGATTGGACATCAGTGTTGTGGCCCTTGGTGGAGATGCCACGAAACCCGCCCATTCTTTAGAGCAATGCATGAAAATCTCTGGGGATGGACATCCTATGGGAACGATGGTGATCGTCGGTGGAGCAGAGTTTCCGTTTACTCGATCCCTTACTAATATCGATTTTCGGCGCTCTTCTCGCACAGGACCCGGCTACCATGATAAGGCATGGGAGCGGGGTCGTGACTATGACGACGCCTTTTTGCGTTGGAATACCCGGAGCAATTTGGAGTTATGCCTACGTTTGGTATCGGAAGGGAAGATAGTGGTTGAGAGGCTGACGACTCATCGGGTGACCTTTGACAACGTGGAGGAAGAGACCGCCGAGATAACAAAAGATCCCGATTCTATCCTTGGAATGCTGTTTGAATACAGCTATTGATTAAGCTCTGATTATGGAACCCGTTTATGGACCGAATTTGACTATTTGGGACCTATTAGTCCTGTCCTTTTATTTGCTGTTCATGTTTGGCATTGGTTTTGTTTATAAAAGCTTTAGTAAGGATAACAGCGATTATTTCCGTGGCGGGGGAAGTATGCTCTGGTGGATGGTGGGAGCTTCGGCTTTCATGACTCAGTTCAGTGCTTGGACCTTCACTGGCGCGGCTGGAAAGGCTTATACAGATGGAACGCTGGTTTCTATGATTTTTTTCGGCAATGCCGTTGGCTACCTAGGGAATTACCTCGTAACCAGTTATCGCTTTCGCCGCATGCGGGTTATCACCCCGATTGATTCAGTTCGCGTACGTTTCGGTGCGTTTAATGAACAGGTATTTACCTGGACACAAATACCTCAAAGAGTGCTCTACGCTGGAATTTGGCTGAATGGCTTGGCGATCGTTGTATCTAGTGTATTCAAGATTGATCCTGTCATCACCGTATGGGTGGTTGGTCTTGCAGTTGTCGTTATGTCTGTTGCCGGTGGAGCATGGGCTGTCATTGCATCGGACTTTATCCAAGTTCTGTTGCTCATGTGCATTACCTTGGTGACTTGTGTTTTGGCTCTGTCGCATCCCGCAATTGGTGGATTGGGTGGATTAATAGATAAGGTTCCGGATCACCACTTTTCGTTCTCTTTGGCTGAGGATGCCCGATTTGTATACATATGGATATTCACGGCCTTCGTCGTGCAGTCATTCAAAATTAACAACATGTTTGATTCTTACCGCTATCTGTGTGTGAAGAACGACAGCCAGGCGCGAAAGGCCAGCATGATGGCCTGTTTTTTGATGTTAGTAGGTCCGTTGATCTGGTTCATTCCTCCCATGGTGGCTCGGGTGCTTCAGCCGGATATGGCGTCCGTTTTTCCAGCCTTGGCGAATCCAAATGAAGGTGCTTTCCTTTACACGGGAATGGTAGTCTTGCCGGTTGGCATGATTGGCTTACTGGTATGCGCTCTCTTCGCCGCGACAATGTCTTCCATGGATAGTGGACTCAATGTTAATGCAGGTATCATCGTGAACAATTTCTACAAACCTGTTCTCCGAAAAAACGCAGGTGAGAAGGAGCTTCTTTTGGTGGGGAAAGTCATGTCGGGAGTGTTTGGAATTTTAATTATTATGGCAGGCCTGCTTTGGTTGAATTTGAAAGATTGGGATCTTTTCGAAATTATGACTGTGTTCGGATCCATGGTTGGAATACCCATCGCCATGCCTTTGGTTTGGGGGCTGTTTATTAAGAGCGCACCTCGATGGTCGGCATGGAGTACCGTACTGGTTGGGGTATTATTCTCCTGGTTTTCATTAGAAGTGAAGGACCATGGATGGTTAGGTGTGGGTGAGCTGGAGGGTCGTGAAAAATCTGATTTTCTCTACTTCTTTTCTGGTTTGGGGAATGTGATTGTCTGTTCTGTTTGGTTTTTCATCACCGTAGCGATTGCCAAATGGTACCAGTACAAGCCGGAGCAGCATGTTGAAGAATTTTTTGAAAATCAAAAACGTCCTATGGGCCACGATGCTGAAGGGGGAGAGGATAAAGACAATCGTCAATCCCAGGCCATGGGTTTTCTCTGCCTCATTTATGGAGCCTTCATAGCGTTACTGGGAATTGTAATTCCCAATAGCATGGGTGGCCGGATTAGCTTTTTATTCTGCGGAATGGTAATCGGTGGAATCGGCTATATTCTGCGTCGATCTAAGAAGAAAACAAAGGAAA
The DNA here is from genome assembly GCA_002346535.1 of Opitutales bacterium UBA2995. Lineage (GTDB taxonomy): Bacteria > Verrucomicrobiota > Verrucomicrobiia > Opitutales > UBA2995 > UBA2995. Next base: position 20,860 of record DDZZ01000003.1, read on the forward strand.
TAGCTACCGGTTAGAATTAATCGGCGGTCTATTCCACTTCAACTTTCAGGAAACGTGGTTTATCACCCAGGTCGATTGTGCTCTCGTTCTCCGGAGGTTTTGCTTCAATGCCTGATTCGACCAGTTACCACCCGTTTCATCCAGTGAATCGTTTTGGAGAAAACTTAATGTGAATATCACGGGAAACTCATTTTCCGGGCTCTCCGAAAATGTCGTTGAAGCAATCGGTGATTGTCGGCGTATTCTGGTATCCTCCAATCTGGTAAGCGACATTACCGGCGAAGTACAGATAAGAATCCTGGCTTTAAAATTGTTGACCCCCATCACTCTACCTTGTGCAGAACAACATCGTGCAGTAAGAGCTACCTATTCTCTTGTCAGTTTTACTTGAGTTTATAACTTGCTTGAAAGCAAAGGGCGCGAAAACCAAGGTTATAGAATCCAATATTATGCAGTATTATAAGGTTTTCCATATCGTTCTTCTTTCAGTTCTACTGATCGATTTTAATTTGAACAGGTTGTTTGCGGATAAGCATCAGGCCAAACGGCCAAATATATTTTTCGCGCTTGCCGATGATTGGGGATGGCCACACAGCAGTTCCTATGGCGATGCGGTTGTTCAAACACTTGCTTTTGACAGCATCGCCGCCAATGGCGTTTTGTTCACGAATGCTTATATTTCCTCGCCATCCTGTACACCCTCAAGGAACGCGATTTTGACCGGTCAACATTTCTGGAGATTGAAGTCAGGAGGTAATTTATGGAGCTTATATCCGGAGGGATTCCCTACTTTTGTGGAAACTCTTAAGGAAGCTGGTTACTTTGTAGGTTCCTATCGTAAAGCCTTTGGTCCGGGCGAGGACGGAGACCGCGAAGTGGATGGCAAGAAGTTCAGCAGTTTGAATCAGTTCCTTAAGGAGCGGCCGGACGATCAACCCTTTTGTTTTTGGTTTGGAGCATCGGATCCTCACCGCACCTATATTTGGGAATCCGGCGTGAGGTCGGGCATGAAGTTGGAAGATGTCGAAGTGCCTCCCTTTTATCCGGATTCTGAAATCATTCGAAAAGATATTCTCGATTACTATTGGGAGGTGCAGCGCTTTGACAGGCAGGTGGGTGAAGCGCTTGCTATTATCGAAGAAAAGGGGGAATTGGATAATACCATTGTGGTAATGACTGGTGATCACGGGTTCCCTTTCCCAAGAGGTAAGTCGAATCTTTACGATTATGGCGCGAGAGTTCCGCTGGCTATCAAATGGCATAAAGCCGTTCCACGGAATCGTGTGGTGACTGATTTTGTCAGTACTACCGACTTGGCTCCGACATTTTTAGAAGCTGCAGGCGTGGATATACTTCCGGGAACCACGGGCCGGTCTTTGCTGCCGATTTTAAAATCGGATGCCGAGGGACGCGTCAGCTCCGACCGTGAATATGTGTTAACGGGCAAAGAGCGTCATACCCTGGCCCAGTTTGATCATCCAGGAGGTACACCAATGCGTGCCATTCGTACCGACAACTTTTTATATATCCACAATTTCAAGCCCGACCGTTGGCCAGCCGGCCATCCTGATGGCAGTTACCATGGTAAGATTTACATGGATATCGATGATAGTCCCACAAAGAGCTACATCATCGATCACAAGAATCATCCGGATATGGAAATTTATTGGCTGCTTTCCTGTGGAAAACGCCCAGCCGATGAGCTATATGATTTGAGGCTCGACCCCCATCAATTATACAATGTGGCTGACCGTACCGAATATGCGGATACTATGAAGCGCCTGAAGGAACAGCTATTTGCGGATCTCAAGAAATATGAGGATCCTAGGATTATTGGTGGGGCTGATGCGTTTGATAACTATAAGTACACGGGATACTTGCTTCGGCAGCCATGAGCACTCAATTTAACATTAGGGCAATGGCCATTCGGCATGGAGTCTGGAAACGGATTGTTGATACCGCAGGTTCAGTAGGACCTAGCACACCGGGTGCCTAACCCATTGTCATGGCTGCCCCGTTTCAATTTTTTCCCATCCAAGGTGGGTCAACTCTACAACATCCGATGGGGCCCTTACGAAGAGCGGAATTTGTGGGCTCGACATCTTGAAAAAGTTAAAGAACTTCGGCAAATGCTGAAAAAGCAAATCTGGACCGGAAGATCACGTTGGCTCCTCAAATGTTCCCTTGGTGAGGAAAATTTTTCGAAGCCGGATAAATATTCTTGTGGCTCCGCCGATTGAGGGCAGCATGCTCGAAGAAATTTTTTAATTCTATCATGGAACGAAACTTCTCACAGCGTGCCGATGCGATTGCTCCGTCAGTGACTCTTGCAATTGATGCAAAGGCAAAGGAAATGAAAGCAGCCGGCGTGGACGTCGTTGGCTTTGGGACCGGTCAACCCGACTTTGACACGCCCGATTTTGTCAAGGACGCGGCCAAACAAGCTCTTGACGAGGGCTTCACGAAATACACAGCTGCGGCGGGCATCCCTGAATTAAGACAGGCCATTGCTGATAAATTTAAACGAGAAAATGGTCTGGATTACAAACCGAGCCAAATTGTGGTTTCCTGCGGTGGTAAGCACTCGGTCTTCAATATCATGATGGTGCTTTGCGAAGAAGGTGATGAGGTGATAGTGCCAGTGCCCTATTGGTTAAGCTATCCTGAGATTGTCAAAATCGCCGCGGCTACTCCCGTCGTCATCAACACGGGTGATGAGACCGACTTTAAAGTAACACCCGATCAATTGCGAGCGGCCATCACACCAAAGACGCGGCTCTTTATTCTCAATTCTCCCAGCAACCCAACCGGTGTCGTATACTCTCCCGAGGAAATAAAAGCTCTTGGGGACATTTGTATCGAGAAAGGTGTTCTGATCATGAGCGATGAAATTTACGAGCACCTCCTCTACGACGGAGCTGTGCACAAAAGCGTCGCTTCCTTTGGACCTGAGTATAAGGAACACACGATCATCGTCCACGGCCTGGCCAAAGCCTGGAGTATGACTGGTTGGCGGCTCGGTTTTATCGCCGCTCCCGAAGCCATTGCTAAAAGAGTTTCAGCTCTGCAAAGCCACAGCACCAGCAATCCAACTTCCTTTGCGCAAAAGGGTGGGGTCGCTGCGTTGACTCAGCCCATGGACCACCTGGAAGGATGGATGAAAGCGTTCACTGAACGACGAGCCTATGCTTACGATCGCTTATCCTCCATGCCGGGTATGAGCTGCTACTGCAGTCGGGGAGCCTTTTACCTGTTTCCGAATATTTCAGGTACGGGACTGAAATCATCTGACTTTTGTGCGCGGCTTCTGGAAGAAGAAAATGTTGCTGCAGTTCCGGGACTCGCTTTTGGAGCCGACGATTATATTCGGATCAGTTACGCGACGAGCATGGAGCAAATCGAAAAGGGACTCGACCGGATGGAGCAGTTTTGTAAACGGCTCGTATAGTCTTATTGTGCTGTAATTCCTCCATCAATTGGGACAAGGCCCCCGGTCATGAAAGATGCTTCAGGTTGGCTGAGAAAAAAGACGAGGTTGGCGATTTCTTCAGGTTGGGCTACGCGTCCAACAGGGTGATTTTTGGCTTCTGCATCCCAAGCTGCTTCTTGGTCTCCATCGAATGCTTCTTCAGCATATTTTTCAAATGCATGTTCAGCCAAGGGTGTGCGAACAGTTGCCGGGCAAACGGCATTCACGTTTATTCCTAAAGGGCTTAGCTCTGCTGATAGAGATTTGGTAAGCTGCCCGACCGCACCTTTGGTGGCGCCGTAAATAATGGAACCTAGCTTGCCGATAAAGGCTTGATCGGAAGCGGTGATCACAATGGAACCTTTCCCGGCATCTCGCATTGGTTTTACGACTGATGCAACCGAGTAAAGAACACCTTTTAAATTGATATCTATGACGTCGTCCACGTCCTGATCGGCTAGATCAAAGATACCGCATCGTCTCCAAATTCCGGCATTGGAAAATAGAACTTCTGGTGAGCCAAATTGATCGATCGCTTTGTCAACGGAAGTTTCAATTGCTTTGCGATTCCGCATATCTGTCTCGAAAAACGCAATTGTACCCGGATGCGACTCCTGGGTGAGAGCGTAACTGGCTTCAACATTGATATCCAAAATGGCCACGTCGTACCCGTTATCGGCAAATTTTCTAACAGCGGCAGCCCCGATTCCGGTGGCGCCGCCTGTAACTATTACTAAGGACATTTGTCTTTTTTTAGATTAATGGCTCTATTCCGGAAAAATTTTCTTAATTATAGGACTTACCATAACAGGCCTGATACGCAATTAAAGCCTAAAGGCCTAGATTTATTTAAATGTGATGAACATTGAGTGTCCTGCTACGCATATCTTCGTAGATTAACTTTGCTCGTTCCTTCAATTCCTCAGAAACGGATGGAACATTGTTTACGGATCTCTGGAAGGTTTAGATAAGTATGTCTCCCAAACCCTTTGCCAATTATGTTCGCAAGAGATGAAATTAGGTCTGCAGGTCATTTGAGAAGATCTGAGTAATCGATAAGGTATAGAGACTCGTCTTTTTCTAATTGAAGTATGTGGCTGTAGTAGTTGATCCAAATCTGGATCCAGTATTCGAGGGAACTAGTATCAAGATTGTCCAAGGATCTTGACGAGCCGAGGTCAAAGGTTGGTCGTAGTGACCTAAAAAGGGCCACTAGAAAGGACCCAGGCAATGAAAGGAGAACAGCTACACCATCGAACAAAAGATCCGTATTCTTCGGGAGACTGAACGAGCCGACAAAACCTTAACTTCCTCTACAACCTTAACAACATAATCATAGCTTCCAGGCTAACGAAGCACATGGCCCAGTTTGGGTAACTCGATCAACAACACTCCCGGGGTTAAAGGCTGCCCAATGTTGTTACAAAGTCATTGCAGTCCCAGTCGCTGAAACTGTTCTTGTGGAGCCTCGCAACGCCTCATTTCCGTTACGAGGAGATCTTTCATCCTTTGTTCAGCGGATTCATCTTCGACAGGAGTAGACTGTTCATAATCATTTTCCAGGTCGAATAGAAGCGTCCCAAATACGTGTTGAATCGAATCATGAACGGGTCCGGACGCAATTTTCATTGTACGACAACCCTTGGTAAACGAGAAAGGTTCCTGCAATTGAATGTCTTGTAACTCCTCGACATCAAATGTATGGGCCAAGTGGGTCGGCATCAATGTGTATTGAAAGAGCGGCGTATTTTTAGGTGTTACTGGGCCGCGCATGTACATCCAGCGTCCGTCGGTAATATTGACCTGGCCACCGAAGACGCCAAACAGCGCTGTTTCTCTGACAGGCGTATCCGAAAAAAGGGTACCTTTTAATGATTTCCCCATCATATTACTGGGGGGCTCTATTTCAAAATATTCCAGCAGGGTAGGGGAGAAGTCTATGAATTGTACCATTGACTGTCTTCGTTCCTCTTTTATTTCGCATCGGGGATCCCACATGAATAAGGGAATGTGTGCGATTTCGTTGTAGAGTGGCATTCGATTTTTGCCCCACCAATCGTGTTCGCTTAGAAGAAAGCCGTGGTCAGTACATACAATGAGCATAGTGTCTTCCCAAAGATTCAACTCGTCCATCAAATCCAACACTCTTCCCAGGTGTTCATCGCAAAGACTTAAGTCAGCGGCGTATTCATAGCGTACGTGTTCGATCGCCTTTCGGTCGGTTTCATTTACCGGCCGGTATTCCGGCCAGTCGATGTGTTTGCCTTCGTACTCGTGCGGGTACAAAGACTTGTGTTTTTCATGCGTAAAATAGGGTTCGTGTGGATCGAAAGTTTCAATCTGTAGAAACCAGTTGTCTTCTTCACTATTTGTTCGCATGAACTCCAGGCCATGGTCAAATGTGTTGGCTATCGACTGTTTCTCAGGTTTGTCCATATATTTTCGGTTGACCCAGTTTTGCCTGTTTTTCTGGCGTTCTGCGCCAGGGTAAAATTCGGGTTTTTCTGGGTCTTTGACCTCCCCTTTCCACGGGTCCCATTCCTGACCTCTATTAAATTCCCACGTCGAATAACGTGTATGGTAGTTAGCGCCTCCCTCCTCGAAGTAATGATAATGATCTGTTACCAGATGCGTATGTACTCCATTGTTTTTCAGAATTTCTGGAAGGGAGTCGTCAAAGGGCTCGATGGGTCCCCAACTACGGTGCAGAAAACCCAGTCTGCCTGTATGCAAGTCACGGCGGGCGGGCATACACGGCATACTTCCAACCCAGGCATTATCGAACGTGACCGTCTTATGGCTGAGGCGTTCAAAATTAGGAGCATGTATCCAATCGCAGCCATAATTCGGCAGGAAGTGCCGATTCAGAGTATCAAACATGACCATTATTGCTTTCATTTACTGGCTTTGCTACGTCGACTGTTTGTGGACCTGTTCTAAGGTGTGAATAATCTCTGATGGTGAAAAATTTCAATTAACTCCGTTTATTTTCCTTACTTGTTCACTTGCTTTCAATTGCAAAGAGAATTATCTCCTTTTGATAATGAAGACTAGTTCACTGTAGTTCTGTAAATTGTTTTCATTGCATTGTGGCTAGGCTTGGGGTTCTTGTAGGCGGCCAACTGAGTTGTCATAAAAGTTGTTGCGGCTTAAGACTATGTGCGTGCACAAGCGCTCAACAAAAACATGAAGGTGCAAACCTACCAGTTTAATGAAGGTCAAAACTTCAAAGAGATCTCCAGGGAAAAGGGGACTTTCAATGACATTGTAATCGATTTGGCACGACACCTTGTAAAACAAAATTTTTATCCCAAACCAGTTCCCGGTGAGGGCGATATACTTGTCGCTGTGCATTACGAGACTACAATCGAGCATGAGAATCAGATAAACCTATGGGGATTCACCGGATTGGAAGACTTTGGGTTTACTGAAGGTATAGAATCTATTGGTCGCACTGGAACCACTTTAAGTCCGGGTGAAATCAATGCCATTCAAAATATCCATTCGAATTTATCCATGCAGCAAGCGATCAACTTTTTCAATGGTATGACCCGGTTTGAGAAGGCAAAGCTTCTGGGTCTCGACGATTTGTGGTACAGGCGACTGCATCCGCCGCATAATAATTACGAATATGAGACAATTCTTCAGCAGGATCTTTACTTTATAGTTTTAATGGCCTACGATTTTGAACATTTCCTTCGAATGGGCGAAGCCAAACTACTTTGGTCAACGCGATACAGAGTTCGTTCACCAGGCCAGTCCTTTGAAAATGCCTTCAGGGGGATGAACAACGTGGCCAGCGATTTCTTCGGAAAGAACATTGATGAGATCAGCCGCAAGCGACTCGAAGATGATTCGAGTTTCGAAATTGGAGAGCTGGAAGTCATTGAAGAGCCGGAAATCGACGGCATGAACTGATCGGATAAGAAATCTCTTCTTGTAGTTGCTTATCAAGTACAGGAGCTTGAACTCCCAATACTTTGGTTAACTTTGACTTTGTCGTGCGAGGCCGTCTGAATACCTGATCAATTGATTAATTAACTATGACGGTATCCAATGAAACTCTCGAATTACTGAAGCAGTCCAGTACGGCCACATTGACAAGCGTCTTACGGAAGAAAGGCCTCAAAAACACATTTATGCATCGTGTCGCTCCTTTGAAGCCAGGTAGTAACATGGCAGGGCCGGCTTTTACGCTACGATATATTCCGGCACGTGAGGATTTGGATATTGAACCGATCGATAACCTCACTGATATGCAGAGGGTCGGGATCGAGCAAATCCAGGCTGGCGATGTATTTGTAATCGATGCACGTGAGCATACCCGAGCCGGAACCATGGGGTCGATACTGGCGGCCCGCATCCGGGTAAGAGGAGCAGTCGGTGTGGTTACTGACGGGGCTTATCGGGATTCACCGACCATTGCTGACAGTGGATTTCCGGCCTACGCAGCAGCCATGAATGCCCACACCAACAAGACCATTCACCATCCCAGTGAAATTCAGGTCCCCGTTGCCTGTGGTGGAGTAGCCGTATTTCCGGGGGATATTGTTGTCGGCGATGATGAAGGTGTAGTTGTGATGCCTCCCCAATTGGCTAGTGAAGTGGCCGAAGAGGCTGTAGAAATGGATCTTAGGGAAAGTTTCATCCTTTCAAAAGTTGAAGATGGGGCTGTACTTCCCGGAACCTACCCGGCCAATGAAAAAACTTTGGCTGAATACGAACAGTGGAAAAAGGAGCTTAGTACCGACTAAATCGGGGGAGTAATAATAAAAATTGGAATTACCATTTTTTAATGGTCATCCACTCATTTTCCGATTAAGGATTGTGAATATCACCAAAAAAATCGTTGAGTATGAAAAAATCTCGTAGAACTTTTCTCAAAACTGCTGTGGCTGCGACCCTCGGCATGCCTACCATTATTCAGGCGAGTGCACTTGGTAAAAATGGAGCTGTGGCCCCGAGCAATCGACTTGTCATGGGCGGTATTGGCATTGGACCTCGCGGACGTAAAGTGCTCGCCTGTTTTTTAAAACAACCGGAAATTCAATTTGTTGCTATAGCCGACGCACAGGAAGAGCGGCGCGAGATCGTTCGCCGCCTTGTGAACCGAGAATATGCTAATGAGGACTGTTACAAATGCCGGGACATGTTTGAGATCCTCGAGTGGGACGACATCGACATCGTGCAAATCACCACCGGAGACCGTTGGCATGCATTAGGAACAATTTTGGCTTCAAAAGCAGGCAAAGATATATATTGCGAAAAACCTTGCAGCATGACAGTCAGGGAAAGCCAGGAATTGGCTGATTCGGTCAACCGTTACGGACGGGTATTTCAAGCTGGTACGCAACGCCGCAATGTCGACAATTTCCAGTTTGCTGCGCATCTTGCTAAAAGTGGAAAGCTGGGCAACATCCACACGGTTCATGCCGGAATCCTCAAATTGGTTCCGGATCTTCCCTGGCTGCCGGGTGAGCCCGTACCGGATCCGTACATTTGTGATTGGGACCGGTGGTTAGGTCCAGCTCCTTGGAGGCCCTACAATAAAAAGTATGTCCAAGGTCGTTGGCGTGGTCATTATGATTTCCATGGTGGAGCCGGTCTACCGGAGTGGGGATCTCACACGATCGATCTTTGTCAATGGGCTGCCGGTGCGGATGGAACTATGCCGGTTGAGTACGAATACGAAGGAGATACCATTATAGGAACCTATGAAAGCGGTATAAAATTGGTACTGCGCCTATCCGGATTTAAGAAAGAAGGTGACTGGAGTGTCCCGGGAACTTGCCCTATCCGATTTGAAGGGGACGAGGGTTGGGTAGAAGCTGGTGACCATGGCAATGTTATTACGAGTCACGAAAGCCTGTTGGAAGGCAAACCAGAAGAATCGATTTACGGAACGGACCCGATCAAACATGTGCGTGATTTCATTGATTGCGTTAAGACGCGTGAAAAGCCAGCTGCGAATCAGGATATTACCCGCAATGGTCATATTGCATGCCACGTGGCAGCCATCGGTTGGCAGTTAGGTCGCAAAGTTCAGTTTAATCCGATTACCGAGACTTTCATTAATGACGAGGAAGCCAATCGGATGTGCAGCCGTTCCCGCCGTGATCCCTGGCACGTTTAAGTTATGGTTTGGCAATCTCATTTTAAGCTGATTCTGGTTCTAGTTATTCTATCCTGCTGTTTTTCATTAGCAGGAGCCGAAAATACTGATTGGGATGAGGCCACTGCTCTTGCAGTACTCGCCTCGGACACGGAGAAAAAGGCTAGGGCCTGCCAGGCCCTAGCTGTGGTTGGAGGACCTGAATCGGTTCCTACATTGGCCGTATTGTTAAATGATGAGGGTCTCGCATCTTATGCCAGAACAGCCCTTGAGGTGATTGATGATCCAGCAGCAGGAGCAGCCTTGCGGTCTGTACTACCAAATCTGGACGGACGTTTGTTGACGGGGGTTATTACTTCTCTCGGGGTTCGAGGTGATACGGAAGCGGTACCCGCCTTACGGGAACTGGTAGGAAATTCCAATCGTTCGATTGCAGGGTCAGCCTTAGTGGCATTAGCCAGAATTGGAACGGAAGATTCGATGGCCACAGTTGTTGCAGCTCTCAATCAAGGACCGGAAGAACTTCGAATTGCCGCAGCTCACGCAGTCCTTTTTAAAGCGGAGCAACTCATGAAATCAGGTAACGCGGATCAGGCTCGGGAGCTGGGACAGGCCGTGAGCAACGCCGTTTTGCCTGACCACATTCTCCAGGCGGCATCTGCGGTGGGTACGAATTAATCTGTTTGATATCCGAATAGGTATTTGGAGAATCATGTTATGAAATTCTCTTTTATTTGTGTTTTTATTAGTAGTGTAGTCTTATTGGCGGCCTGTGCACCGAATGATAATTCAGGTGGGTGGATTGATCTTTCCGGCAGTTTAGATTTTTGGAACCAGGTGGGCGATGCCAATTGGCGCATTGAAGATGGTGTGTTTGTCGCCGACAGTGGAAACGGCCATTTGGTTACTAAGGATAGCTTCTCAAACTTTCAGATTCAGTTAGAATTCTGGACTGATGCCGGCGCGAATAGCGGGGTTTTTATTAGAGCTCAGGAACCGGATAACATAACTGACAAAAATTGTTATGAGGTGAATATTTTCGATACCCGTCCGGACCAAACTTATCGGACTGGTGGAATCGTTCATTATGCTCCGCCTTCCGAAATTATCGACACATCCAACCAATGGAACACTTATGATATCACAGCCAAAGGTGACGCACTAACCATTGTTCTCAACGGGATAACAACTGCAGATATCAAGGACGATACACTTAGAAGAGGTCCGTTTACCCTGCAGTACGGTTCCGGGGTTGTGAAATTCAGAAACGTTCGGGTGAGAAGCCTTTAGTTCGCGTATTTTGTTTTCAGACCTGATTCCCATTTGTAAGGATTGGGACTCAGGAGACACATAGGCCTTATAATCCTCTTGTCTATGGTATCTTGGAACAACGTACTTGACTTTGCTCGTGAAGGTAATCCGGAATCGGATCGTAAGGTCACAAAATCGGATGAAGAGTGGCGGAATAAGCTGACTCCGGAGCAGTACCAAATAACGCGTCTTAAAAGAACAGAGCGCCCATTCAGCTCCATTATGTGTGAGCTTTTTGAACCCGGTTCCTATTCATGCGTTTGTTGCGGGACTCCTTTATTCGATTTCTCTGGAAAATTTGAAAGCGGGACAGGATGGCCTTCCTTTAACCAACCTGTTCAAGAAAACGCCATTGCTTATCATGAAGATGGCTCGCATGGGATGTACCGGATCGAGGTGACTTGCAACGCCTGCGACGCCCACCTAGGACACGTTTTTCCTGATGGTCCTAAACCTAGCGGACTGCGATACTGCATCAACGCATTGTCCATGATCATGGAGCCCGTTTCCGACCATACCTGAGAATTTTGATCTAATTGTGGTTGGAGGAGGCCGGCCTTTGGTTTCGCGGGAGCTTCCGTCAATGCCGGGCTAAAACAGCGTTGGTTGAAAAAGATAAACTAGGCGGAGCTTGTCCGAATCGAGATTGTGTGCCTGCCTTCTAAATTGCTGATCGGATTTTCTGAGGCAGCACACCATAAGCGCGATGCCAAACGACATTTCATAGATGCTCAATTCAACCAAATTGATATAGGCCGCTTATTTAATAACGTGAACGACTATGTGGGTGGTGTTGATGGACGGTACGAAGCTCGGTTTGGAAAAAGCGGGTGTTGAGCTTATTCTGAGTGAGGGTTCCTTTGTGGCTCATAGAACACTGGTTGTCGCCGATCGTACAATTACTGCTGAAAGAATCGTTATAGCCACCGGTTCGCGTCCGGCAGATTCACCATGTCCGGATCTTTTAAAAATGTTTCAGTTTTAGTATCCATGGTTAGGGTACGTCCGACTCGCAGTCTGTTTCTTGGCGTAATGCGTGCAATAAACGGAAGGGAGTTCGGAGCCGCCGCCATCAATGCTTCGGACGATTAATTGGAATTTTGATCATTAGTGACAGTCCTCCTGATAAACAAGCGGTTACCGACTTTTTTATTGGCTTGTCGTTTTATCAGCTGTCATAAATCGGTGGATGAACCAAAAATTTTGTGTTTTCTGTTTTCTGATTTTAGCAGCTTATACGGGCTCCTCGTTTGGAAGGTTTAGTAAACCTAACATTATTGTCATTATGGTCGACGACTCCAGTTGGGAGTGCTACGGCAGCTACGGTGCGATGGATTATAACACTCCCAATCTCGATAGGCTTGCTGCCAAGGGCCTGCGATTTGACCACTGCTATTCTACCCCGATATGCACGACATCCCGTGTAAAATTGATGACCGGGCAATACAACTTTCGCAATTATACTCATTTTGGTTATTTAAACCCCCGGGATAAGACCTTTGGTCACTTGTTACAGGATAATGGCTATAGAACAGCCATCGCCGGGAAATGGCAGCTCAATGGACTTTACCACAGGGCGCCTGATTGCTATGATAAAACACGACCCATGAAAGCGGGTTTCCATGAATCACTGTTATGGCAGGTCACCACTGGCAAAGCACTGAAGGATGGCGGCGGTGAACGCTATTGGAATGCTCCCTTGGAGCACAATGGTGTGAGCATATCGCGTAAGACCAATTGGGGTAAATACGGCCCAGATATGTTTACCGATTTTGTATGCGATTTCATTGATAGAAACCAAGACAACTCCTTCTTTGTTTATTACCCGATGGTCTTGGTTCACGATGTGTTTGTGCCAACTCCAGATACGCTCGGCGACACTCCATTAGAGACGGCAAACGTGATGCCGAAAGAGCCACATCTTCGAAAAAAGCACTTTGCGGATATGGTCAATTACATGGACAAGCTCATCGGTAAAATTGTTGTCAAAGTGGAAGACCTGGGCTTGGCCGAAGATACCATTATTCTTTTTACCGCTGACAATGGAACGGATAAAAAAATCACTTCGAATTGGAACAATCTAGAGTTAAAAGGTGGCAAGGGAGGTACTACGGATCGAGGGACACGGGTTCCTTTGATTGCTTACTGGAAAAGTCACACTCCCGAAGGTGGCGTGGTCAAGGATCTGATAGAGTTTACCGATTTCTATCCCACGATTGCAGGGGCCGCTGGCATTGAAATGGGGCCGTCTGATCCAATTGATGGAATAAGCTTTCTACCTCAATTAAACGGCAAGCAAGGAAGTCCTCGGCCCTGGCAGCTCAATCATTACCAGCCTTACTGGAGTCCATTGCCTGGCCAATATATCCGCGACCAGGATTATAAGCTTTACCGTGATGGGCGGTTTTTCAAGATATCGAATGACCTATTTGAAAAAAAGGACCTAGCCGCTACATCTGATACAAGCGCGCTGAAAGCTAAGGAAAAGCTTGGCAGTTTACTGGAGCAGATCCCAGATGTGGTTCCTGGAAAAGGGGATGTCAGTACCAAGCAACGCCCCGTCTATCCTGGAATCAAAAATCTATTTTCAGAATCGGACTGAACTTCCACTAGATACTCAGAAGCCTTTCATAGAAGGCAGAGAATCTATAAACTGAACATGGGTGCGACGAAGTTCTGATACGAGAAGCTTGTGGTGCTTCTTATCCGGATTCCTATACGATGGAAATCTTCATGCCATGGCAGGAAGTCGTGGGCTTCGAGTATCAACTGCGTCAAACACTAGATCTTCTAACCTGGCAGAATGATGACCGATCATTAATGCGGACTGGCAACACCCGGTTTCCAATCTCACTCCGGATGACATTGAGCTGGGACGATTTTTCAGGTTCAGGCGGCAGTGCCCGAGGAATGATTCTTAATCAGGGTCGCGGTATGATTCCTGTCCGCTTGCCCCAGGTCTGCCACATATCAGCCATTGTCTTAACTAATTGTGGGTTTTTGGCCGCAACATCGTGCATTTCTGTCCGGTCCTTTTCCATATTGAAAAGCTCCCAGCTTCCCAGATTGATTTGATCGGTTTTGTCCCAAATGAAATAGTTCTTTTTATTCGCTTTGGAAACAAGTTTCCATTTACCCATGCGCACGGCTCGGTTGCCTTCGTGCTCCCAATAAATCGCCTCCCTCTGAAAGGTTTCTTTGTTAAAAACAGGTAATAAACTTCTCCCTTCCAGTGGGATTATGGAATTCCTGTTGTAGGTATCAGGATAAGTTGATCCTGCGACATCAACGCAGGTGGCCATGATATCTATGAGGTGTGAAGGCTCTTCCCTCAATTCATTGGTGTTCTTTATCCCGGATGGCCAGTGAACTATCAATGGAGTCGCTATTCCACCCTCATGAACCCAGTGTTTGTATTCCCGGAAGGGAGTATTACTGGCATTGGCCCAATCCAGACCATAGGCGGTATAACCTTCCGGAGGGCCTGGCCAGGCATCCTTCATCAGTTTCACTGGCTTGCCGTCCCGGGTCATGTAGGGAATCATTTTAGTTTGAGGTTCGTCAGGACCCAACGGAACCAATCCCTCTTCAGGTGGCATCGGATCAACCCAATCAAGCTCTTCTGCGCATGCTCCATTATCCTGCAGGAAAAAGATGAGCGTATTATCGAGAATTCCTTTTGATGAGAGTTTCTCCACAACGCGTCCAATATCCGCATCCATCACTTCGACCATGGCGGCGTATACTTCCATGTTCGCTATTTCCCATTCCCGATCCTGGACCTCGTCATCCCAAGCCCGGACATGGTCGTCCCGCGGTGTCATTTCCCAGCCTGGTTTGATGAGACCCATTTCTTTCATTTTCTTAAAACGCTCTTCGCGCATAACATCCCAGCCTTTGTCGTACTTGCCTTTGTATTTTGCAATCGCGTCTTCCGGGGCATGCATGGGCCAGTGGGCAGCCGTATAGGATAGGTAAAGAAAGAAAGGATTATCTGTAACGTGATCTTCGATACATTGAATCGCGTAGTCAGTAAAATCCGTGGTGCAGTAAAACCCCTCACGTGGAGCAACGTATTCATTATCATTCGCCAGAGATCGGGGATCGAAGAGACTTCCCGCACCTGATATCATTCCGAAGAATTTGTCGAATCCCCGCTGCCGGGGCCAATTGTGTTTGGTGGGATTTTCGATAATGTAAGGAGTGATATGCCATTTCCCCGACATGTAGGTTGCGTATCCAGCATCTTTTAGGGTCTCAGCGATGGTGACAGCGTTTTTGCTCAAGTCTCCTCGAAATGCCGGCGTTCCCCGATCACTCACCATATGACCCACTCCTGCTTGTTGTGGATACAAGCCGGTCATCAAAGACGCTCTGGTTGGGCAACACCTTGCTCCGTTATAGAATTGGGTAAAACGGAGACCGTTATGGGCAAGCCTGTCTAAAACAGGTGTATTGATTTCTCCGCCATAACATCCGATGTCCGAATAACCCATATCATCACCCATAATCAGGATAATGTTGGGGTGACTGTTAATTTGCGCCTCTTCTTCTTGAGGACCGCAGCCAGCAGATAGGTTTAATAAGAGTAGAAGACTTACCAAAGGCAGAATTTTCATAGGTGTTTCAATTCAAAGATCAAATGGGTCAGGAATGGTAAAGAAGACTTTAGGGTTCAAGCATCTGTTTCGGAGTGCAGGGCTAGTCGGTTGCCTTCTGAGTCAATTATGATGGCTCTAAATCCATGAGGTCCAATTCCGTGAATGTCGTTTTCCATACTACCGTCCTTCGCCTTGACCTGAGCGACTGCATAGCGGATACAACCGTTTACGTTCAGATAAACCAAGATTCCATTAGTGGCGTGGCTTAAAGCGTGGCATAGTACCTGGAACCAGTGGATGGAAGAATTTTTGACTGAAAAAGGTGGACCCGCTGCTGATCGTATATTGGCGAGTTTTGACTTTCTCGAGGATTGGATTATTTCGAGTAAATACAGAGGTTGTGCGTTCTTGAATACCCTGTCAGAAACGCTTGGCCAGTCCTTTACGTGTGGAGATTGAAAACCACAAAGAAGTATGCTCGCCCTTATGCGCGACATGGTGGCGACCGATTGTACCGATGGGAGAGAGGAGGATATTACCCATAAAGCGCAGGCGATATTTATCCTGTTTGAAGGTTCCCTCATTGGAATGCAGGATTCTCTGGACATTTGGCCGGTAAAAGCCGTGAAAGCCCAGGTTCGTCGAATCCTTGGTTAAGTTTTGTAATGTTAATGAATTTTGTGCGACTAGCTGCTAAAACCGACGGACCGGTCGCTTAATTGAGCAAAATTTTAATCCTTTCACCAACGCAATTAATGAAAATTAACCGGTACAAAACTATAGTTGCAAGTCTCATCGGGACCTTGTTGTTTGATATCGCGGGATTCACGTTCACCGGACAATGGGAAAGTCATGCTGTTTCTGATCGATTATCCAACGAAGCAGCGAGTAAAGATTTGGGTGGAAGCTCAGTAGATTCCTAAAACCGAGGCCGGTGACTATCTGGATCAGCTTGTTCCTAAAGGAATAGAAAAAAATGTCGTCAGCATTTTTATGCTCAAGGTAACAGCCTATGACTGGAATTGTCCGAAATACATTACCCAACGATTTACGCCACAGGAAATGATGAACTATATGATCTCGAAGAATTCCCAATTGTTGGAAAGTTTGATGGAGACAACGGGCGAGGTCGAAAAATAACAAAAAAGCTCTAAAAATTCGATTCAATCTCTACTTCAATTTGTCAAGCTTTTCGTCCCCAAGGTTTAAAGCAAATAGGAAAAACTTATTAAACCTGTGCCACGGGTTTCTTTGCCGGCCTGGTACCTTATTCGGATTCTAAAGCTAAAGATTCCATGGATGGAAAAATGTAAAACTTGATAGATTTGTCCTTTATCCCCAGTAGGATAGTGGTAAGTTAACTGCTATGAATTGGTTTTATTTTGCCCTAATTACTGTGATTTCCTGGGGACTTTACGGAGTCTTTCTTCACAGTGGACAAATGGCCATGGGCGACCCCGTATTCGGTCGCTACAAGGCGTTTCTAGTGGTAGGAATTGCCTATTTTCTCGTGGCAATTGTTGCCCCTATCGTATTCTTAAAGGCCACTGGAGGCAACCTGGCCGTTACTCCCAAAGGTTTTTGGATTTCTTTGATTGCCGGCGTACTTGGTGCGGTGGGTGCACTCGGAACGCTTCTGGCTTTTGGGGCCAAAGGATCTCCTGCTGCAGTGATGTCTATTGTTTTTGCCGGTGCTCCAATTGTTAATGCCATCACGGCGATCTCATGGCATCCTCCTAAGGGTGGTGTTGCTGGTGTTCCCTGGCAGTTTTTTCTTGGAATATTGTTGGCTGCCACTGGCGGATACATGGTGGTTAAGTTTAAACCAGATCCTGCTCCGAAAGTTTCTCCATCTCCGGTAGCTCAAGTGGCATCAGCTGACACAGATTAGCTAATAAAGTGAGCACTCTTTTCGAACAGGATAGGCTGGATAAACTCAACCAGCTGGTGGGAGCTATTGCGGAAACCAACGCATTTTACCGAAAGAAACTGGAAGAGGCTGATGCCTTGGATGGGTTTCGGTCCCTTGAGCATTTCCAATCGAAAATGCCTTTCACCACCAAGTTGGAATTGGTCGAGGATCAGGTGGACAATCCACCGTATGGAAGTTTTTTTACGTATCCAATAAATAAATACACACGTTATCACCAAACCAGCGGCACGAGTGGGCGTCCTCTCATCTGGTTGGATGATCAGGGAGGCTGGCAGTGGGTGTTGGAAAACTGGAAGGAGACCTGGTACGCCGCTGGAGCCAAGGCCGGAGAATCCGGACTGTTTGCTTTTTCATTTGGACCATTCATAGGATTTTGGGCTGCTTTCGATTCCGCTACCCAATTGGGGATGCGCTCCATCCCTGCAGGTGGAATGGGAAGCGCGGATCGCTTACGGTTTATTATGACTCAGCAACCGACCTACCTTTGTTGCACGCCAACTTACGCCTTGAGGCTCATCGATGTCGCCAAAGATCTCGGAATAGATCTGACTCGATCGGGTGTCAAATGCGTCATTGTAGGTGGAGAGCCCGGAGGTAGTGTACCGGAAATTCGGGAACGCATTGAAACCGCCTGGAATCCAGCCACGGTGCTCGATCACCATGGAATGACCGAGGTAGGCCCTGTTTCCTATGGCGATCCCGATCGTCCCGGCACGATCCGTCTGGTCCATGATACTTACCTTTGTGAAGTATTGGATACTGAAACGGACCAACCCGTTGCACTGGGCGAAGAAGGAGAGCTGATATTAACAACCCTCGGTCGCTATTGCAGCCCGCTTATTCGTTACCGCACCCGTGACCTTGTCAAACCAGTTGCTATTCCTGGAGAACCGCCGGCGCAATTTGCATTGGAAGGTGGAATATTGGGCCGCGTGGATGACATGGTTATTGTCAGGGGGGTAAACCTTTATCCCAGCGCTTTGGAGGCGATAGTGCGATCCGTTCCCGAGATTGGTGAATTTCAGATAGACATTGATCAAACGGCTCCGCTCACACAGGTGGCCACCAGAATCGAAACGGAAGGAGACTCTGAAAAGGTAGCTGAGCTTTTGAGGATTCGTTTGCGGGATTCACTTCAAATGCGCATTGACGTAGAGGTGGTGGAATCGGGATCGTTGCCGGTTTTTGAGATGAAAGCCAGGCGATGGAATATCATTAAGTAGAACTTTCTCCAATGTTTAGCTGTTGAATGTGACATCACAGTGGCTGAATAATGTCTATGAATTTTGCCATTCCATTGAATTCGCGGTTAAATCCGCTCCTACGTTTTTATCACTGAAAGGAATTAATGATAGAGGTATCTGCAGTCTCCAAAGTTTACGACAGTTCAGCAGGGTCGGTTGAAGTATTAAATGGTTTGGACCTACAGGTCGCCTCGGGAGAGGCTATTTCGATTGTTGGTCCGTCCGGTAGTGGAAAAACGACCTTGTTGAATATTCTCGGAACCCTGGACAAGCCCACAAGTGGGGCGGTCAAGATCGGGGATCAGGTCATCACTGAGCTGGATGAAATAAACGCCGCGCAATTCAGGAACCAGACCATTGGTTTTATTTTCCAACTCCATTACTTGCTTCCTCAATGTTCAGTTCTGGAAAACGTGTTGGTTCCCCGATTGGCAGGTGGTTGGACGGAATCGGCTGCCGATAGCCAGGCCAGGGCTGAAGCCCTGCTAAAAGAAGTCGGTTTGAAGGATCGAATCACCCATAAGCCCTTCCAGCTTTCTGGAGGCGAGCAGCTTCGGGTGGCCATTGCTCGGTCGTTGATCAATACTCCGAAAATTATTTTGGCCGATGAGCCGACAGGTTCCCTGGATCCCGTATCCGGCGAAAGGGTTGCAGACTTGTTACTGGAAACCAATTTAAGCAAGGGTGTCGCTCTGGTGGTCGTCACTCACAATGCCACATTGGCCGGGAAGATGCAAAAGACCTATCGCCTTGAAGGAGGAAAATTAGGTTAATTGCCTTTTTTTATCTGACTTATGGGTGCGCGTCGTTACATCCTGCAAAGCCTCTGGCACTATCGTTTTGCCTATTTAGGTGTATTTTTGGGTTCAGTGCTCGGCGCCATGGTTTTGTTGGGGGCGTTGTTTGCCGGTAGCTCGGTTGATGAATCCCTCAAGCAAATAGGCCAAAACCGGATCGGAAAAATCACCTACCTTATAACCGGGGGTGATCGGTTTTTTACTGAGGATCTGGCCAAGCAATTAAGTGACACCAGCGAAACAGAAACAGCACCTGTTCTTTTTGCCAAAGGAGTAGGTAGTGCTAGTGGAGCATCCGTGAACAATGTCCAATTGGTGGGTGTCACCGATGCTTTTTGGACCTTTGCTCCAAAACTTACTTCTATCGAACTTGATGGTGACGAGGCTGAGGTTGCTGTGAATCAATTGTTAGCCGAGCGACTAAGCTTAAAAATCGGGGATACTTTGATTCTGCGTTTCCAAAAACCCGGTGTTGTGGCTGGAAATGCCCCGGTAGCTGGTGCGGATAATGAATTGGAAAGTTTCAGATCGACTGTTAAAGTAATTGTAGACGATGCCTCCTTTGGTCGCTTTGGACTGGAAACAACCCAAGTCCCACAGTCCTCGGTTTTTGTACCGATTCAAATGCTTCAGAGAGCATTCGATTTTCCAGGCCGTGCCAATCTGGTTCTTATCCATAGTGATCTGAATGGAGAAGCGATTCAAACGGCGCTCAACAAGGCTATGAAATTGGCCGATTATCAGTTGAGCCTGGATTGGTTGGAGCTGGCTCAGGTATGGGAAATAAAGTCGGACCGGGTATTTATAGATTCAGATATCGGACATACCCTGAGTTCGCAGTTAAACGAAGTCCATGCGGTTACTTCCTACTTGGTTAATAATACCCAACTGGGTGAGCTTTCCACCCCGTACTCCATCGGAACAGCTGTGAGTCCTGTGGATTTTAAATTTCTTCCTCGAGATTTGAGGCCAACCGAGGTGGTTCTCAATTCATGGATCGCGGAAGACTTGTCTGCATCTCCGGGTGATGAAGTTGAGCTTACCTATTTCCAAACGGGGCGATCGGGCCTATTGGTCGAGCAGAGTTCCAGCTTTACAGTCCGCTCTATCGTTTCGATGGAAGGTCTGGCCGGGGACCGAAGTTGGATGCCAAACTTTCCGGGTATTAGTGATGCTGAAGTACCGAGCGACTGGGATGCAGGATTGCCATTGGACCTGGACCGAATTCGAACTAAGGACGATGAATATTGGGAAGAACATCGGGGAACTCCCAAACTCTTTTTGTCACTCGAAACTGGTGAAAATATTTGGGCAACCCAATGGGGGAATTATACGGCGATTCGCGTTCCAGTTGATCGAAGTCGACGTGAAGTTTTGAAAACTCAGATACTTGGCTTACTGAATCCTGAGATGAATCAACTGCTTGTTCAGGATTTCAAATCCCGTGCTGAGGCATCCGTCTCCTCGGCGGTAGACTTTGGCGGATTGTTTGTAGGAATGAGTTTCTTCCTGATTTTGGCCTCGTTGGGCTTGGTAGCCATGTTGTTCCAGTTTTGCCTGCTTCAGCGTAATCGTGAAAGCGCATTACTTGGATCAATTGGCGTGAAAGGCCGTTCTCTCCTTAAGTGGCGCCTTTCCGAGGCTGTTGTGATTCTTTTAACGGGAAGTCTTTTCGGATTGATTTTAGCCACTTGGTACACACGGCAAATCCTTAACTTCCTTGAAAAAATCTGGGCCAATCAAACAACAACTTCGACATTTGTATTCCATGCTGATAGCACCACAATCCTGATCGGAATTTTAACTTTTCTGATTCTTTCACTGCTTTTTCTTTGGCTTTCCATTCGCAAACAGGCCAGGCGATCTTTGTCGATCCGGCTCAAAGCCAACACGGAAGAATTCGACGTGCTTGGAACGCGGTCGAAGAAACCGTGGTTCGTGGCAATTTTGGGCGGCATTGTTGGGATTTTTTCCGTAATTATTTCCGGATCGCTCATGCCGGCGCAAGGTGCTTTTTATTTGGCCGGGTTTGCCTTTTTGATAGCAGGGCTAGCGGTTTTCGGGATCTGGCTAAGGAGAGAACCGAATACGATACGTCACCGCGAATTGAATACAAAATATATCGGCCGTTTGAACATCGCTTTCAGAGCTTCCCGAAGCCTGACATTGGTGGGATTGATCGCTTCAGCGGTTTTTATGGTATTATCAGTCGCCTCATTTCGTAAACAGGTCGGAAGCGATTGGTTGGAGCGAAGCAGCGGCACTGGCGGATTTGCTCTAATGCTGGAAACTACCTCGGCTTTAAACCTCCCTCGCGATGGTGCGACTGAAGGGTTTGAAATTTTTGCATCTAGCAGGGATCATATCACGCAAGTAGTTCCTTTTCGAAAAGGGACTGGCGATAATGTAAATTGCTTTAATTTAAATACCTCGGCTCAACCTCAACTGGTCGGTGTGGATACCACCGCCTTGCAAAAGTTGGATGCCTTTGCGCCCAGAAAACTGGCGGCAGATGTTGAGGGTGAAGGTTGGTCGAAACTGAGGGGCTTAACGCCAGTCGAAGCGATTCCTGCTTTCGTGGACGAAACAACTCTGACGTGGGCGCTAAAGAGAAAGGTGGGGGATATTTTTACGTACGAGGATGAAAAAGGCGAATCCTTCGATGTCCAAATTGTTGGCTCGATAAAGGATTCCCTTTTTCAGGGCTACCTCATTATTGATGAAGGATTCCTCCTGAAAGAATTCCCCACGCATGAAGGTTATTCAATGTTCCTTGTGAATGCGCTTCCCGGAGAAGATCTTGAAGCACTTCGTCGTAAAATAGAAACTCAGGCTACGGATGTTGGAGGAACGGTTGAATTGACTCGCGATATTCTGAAATCCTTTCATGAAATCGAAAACACTTATATCGCAATTTTTAATGTACTCGGGAGTCTTGGAGTAGTATTGGGTAGCCTGGGTTTAACCATCGTGGTGTCCCGTGGTATTCAGGAACGCATGGGAGAGTTTTCAGTTATGTCAGCCATTGGAATTGCGAGGAATCTATTAGGCCGGTTGATTTTTATTGAATTCGGCCAGCTGGTTTTCTGGGGATTGGGAATTGGTTTGCTGGCGTCTGTCATATCCATCATGCCTAACCTGCAATCTTTGCCTGCACTTCCGACAATCATTCTGGTTCTTGGATTATTGCTTGGGATCGTAGTTCTTAATTTAATTTGTGGCGTGTTAACTTTTAATCACACTTTCCCGAAGGAAGGCGTGAGCCTCAAACAGGTCGAGCGTTAAATCTTCTTTGACCTTAACAAGAGACCTCTCTTCTCTCAAATTGTGTGATTATATTTGGAGCACTGACTAAGAACCGACCACTCATTTTCACAGGACTTATCACTGCGTTGCTGCTCCCTCTTCATGCGGAAAATTGTCCTCGATTCCTTGGTGGAGACCAGTACGGGATAATCGAAGTCTACGAGATTTCGACGAGCTGGACTGCTGATGATAATTTAAAATGGTGAATACCCGCATCCGGAATGGGATTGTCCTCGCCGATTGTATGGGGAGACAAATTTTTTGTGTTTGCCTCTTCCTTCGCCGAAGAGGAAATGCGGAACAGAAGTCGCGAGGGTAAGCAATGCCGAACCCCCTGCAGGAATCAGAGTAAAGCTTGAGGTAGTCTGCATTGACAAAAACAGCGGGGAGATTCTGTGGAGAAGAACTGCTTATGAAGGGGCGTCCAAGGTTGTCACGCACGGGGGCAGTCCTTACTCAGCTAACTCCAACCACGGACGGGAGTCTTGTGTTCGTCTATTTTGGAACGATGGGATTGACGTCTACTCGATGGATGGAGAGCTTGTCTGGGAAAAGGAGATGGGGGATATAGGATGGACAATCAATGGGTCAGCCGGTTTATCCCTCGGAGGGAATCCTTAAGCGATAATCTCCGGAATATAATCCGCGCCTTCAACACCGACCAACTTCTTCTCTAACCCCCCGTGGAGGAAAGTCAGATGGTTGGAATCCAGGCCCAACAGGTGCAGGATGGTTGCATGTAATTTTTTAACATGCGTTCGATTTTCTACTGCGTTATTGCCAAGTTCATCGGTTGAACCAAACGAAATGCCGCCTTTCACGCCGCCACCTGCCATCCACATGGTGAACCCAAAGGAATTGTGGTCACGGCCCGTTCCTTTTGCGTACTCCGCAGTGGGTTGTCGGCCAAATTCGCCACCCCATACCACCAATGTATCTTCGAGCAGTCCTCGACGTTTGAGGTCTTTCAATAATCCGGCGATCGGTTTGTCAGTCGCACCGGCGTGTTTGTTGTGATTAAATTCCAGATCACCGTGGGCATCCCAATTAGAATCATTGTGGGATCCGCCTGAGTATATTTGAATAAATCGAACGTCTCGCTCTACCAGACGCCTTGCCAATAGGCATTTGGTTCCAAATTCGCGGGTGCGCTCTTCGTCGATTCCGTAGAGATGTTTAGTTGCTTCTGATTCCTGAGATAATTCGACGGCTTCTGGAGCCGTAATCTGCATCTTGTAAGCCAATTCGTAAGTGGCGATACGGGCTTCTAAATTGGTGTTATCATAACGACTCTTCAGGTGGCCTTCGTTGAGGTGGTTGAGACTGCTGATCACCTTTTGTTGTTCGGTTAAAGACAAGCCCTGGACGCTCTTTAAGTTCAACATCGGACTGCCCTCTGATTTGAAGGTCGTCCCTTGAAAGTTCGCCGGCATGTACCCGCTAGACCAGTTTTTTGCACCGCTAATGGGACCACCGGTATGGTCCAACATTACAACATAACCTGGGAGGTCCTGATTCACGGTACCCAGACCATAATTGACCCAGGATCCCAAGGAAGGACTTCCGCTCACGATGGAGCCAGAATTCATCATCAACATGGCGGATCCATGGATGGGCGAATCCGCCTGCATGGATTTGATAAATGCGATATCGTCTACGCAGGTTGCGAGATGGGGAAAGAGTTCTGAAACCCACTGGCCAGATTCGCCATAGCGTTTAAAACTCCATTTCGGCCCGACTACCCGGCCTTCATTTTTTCTTCCACCGCGGCCGAAGGTTTTAATCTTGATCGTCCTGCCATCGTATTTGAACAACTCCGGTTTGTAGTCGAAGGTGTCAATATGGCTTGGTCCGCCATACATGAAGAGGAATATAACCCGTTTTGCCTTTGGCGCGTAATCCGGATCTTTTGTCGCGAGTGGCCCTTTATGCCCAGCCCCATTTAGAGAGTTAAAAAATCCATCCTGACCAAGCATACCCGTCAAAGCCAGGGCGCTAAATCCACCGCCAACCGTGCTAATAAACTCGCGACGGGCCATGCGTCGGCAAAAATTTTGAGGCGTGGGTTTCATTAGTCGAGGAACAGAAATTCGTTTAGATTCAACATCATCAGTGCAAATCGATCAATGGCAGTCGAGTAACCGTGCTTAAAATCCTTTTGCATGGATTGAATTAGATCGATCGAAATTTGCAATTCCAATTCTTTAGGTTGCCGACCCAGAACCGTTTCAAAACCAGTTTTTATAAGGGTTTCAACGTTTTCCGGAGCTTGGGTTTTCAGGCGGTCTGCAAGTAATTTCGCGTGATCCGCCACAAATTCGCTGTTCATCATGGTTAACGCCTGTCCTGGGACGGTGGTATTGAATCTTACTGGGCAGGAGGTATCGGTGTCAGCGGCATCAAAGGAAGACATCATGGGATCTAGAAGCGAACGACGGGTAAAGGTATAGATGCTGCGCCGATTCTGGTGTTCCGGGCCTGCGTCAAGTACCCAACGACTTGATGCTCGCGAGGCCGTGGCCAGTACTTCTTGCTGCAATGTGGGAAAAACGCTGGGTCCCCCGACTTGAGGATTAAAATGGTTTGAAACCATCAAGATGGAATCCCGAATTTCTTCAGCGGTAAGCCTGCGCATATTGAAACGCCAGAAATGATCGTTGAGAGGATCTTTATTCATAGCTACATCATTGGGAGCTGACGACATCTTGTAGGCTTTGGAAGTCATGATTAGCTTATGTAGAGGCTTCATTTGCCAGCCGTTATTGACATATTCGTTAGCCAGCCAATCAAGCAGTTCCGGGTGGGTCGGTTTGTCCCCAAGGCCTCCGAAATCATCTGCGCTTCGGACAAAGCCCCGGCCAAAATGGTGTTGCCAAATCCGGTTTACAGCCACCCTCGCAGTCAATGGATTTTCTTTGCTTGTAATCCAGTTGGCAATTTGGAGCCGGCGGTCTGCCTCCATGCAAGATTTGGCTGGTGCTTGGTTTTCCAATATTTCCGGGAATCCTGGTTGAACTTCCTCTCCGAGAGCGTGTGGATTACCTCGGAGAAGGAGATGGGTGGATTTTCTTTTACCTGAATTGAAAGCAGCGGTGATCAGGGATTCACTTAAATTCTTTTCCAGTGGCTCAAATGCTTCGAGGACCTGTTTCTCAAGGGCAAAGTTCTCGTCGAATTGCGCCTTCCATTCGCTGGCTGGTCCCTTCGCTTCTTTCATCAAGCTGCGAACGATCGCTTTGGACTTGGTCCATTTGGTAGTGGAGACCCAGGTGACCGGCTTGTCATCTTTCAGCAATTCCAAATTGAATTCGAGGGACGCGCTTCTGCTGAAAAGCAGCTTCAAAGCGTGGGTTCCGGCGGGTAGATCCACGGTGAAACTTTCGGTAATCGTGTTGAGCCCTTTTTTATCGAAAACGAGCTGATTGCCCAAATACATCCAAGCACCTCCATTCACCGTAACTTTAAAAGTGAGTGGTCCCGCTTTAGGTTTATGAAACTCCCCGGTTATGGCATAGGCGGAGGGCACTGATTTTGCCGGAGTAATATGGGTCAAATCATAGGGTATACTTATGGGATTATCAGCCAGGGTTCCTTCGTATAGGAAATTCGTAAATTCCAGCTCAGAATGCGCTTGTATCCATTCATCCATGACGAAACCAAATTTTAGGTTTCTTGGAAGTAGGTCGGTTTTTTGGGGCCGTTCGTTGAGTTGATCAATGAGGTGTGAACCGGCTTCAAAGAGTTTCAGTCGGATGTTCACAATTTCATTGATGGTGCCGTTCAGCTTTGTATTCGCACTGGCTTCTTCCTTCGGATCGAAAACAGAGACTGTTGAAATGTCCTCGTTTCTTCCGCCGTAAGGAATGTAGAGGTTTCTGAAATACGACAGAAATTGGTAGTATTCTTTTTGAGAAATGGGATCGATTTTGTGGTCATGGCAGCGGGCGCAAGACATGCTGGTGGCAAGCATCGAGCGTGAGACAGTGTTTATGATATCGTCGTAGTAATCAAAATAATGCAGCTCCTTGTCAGCCGGTTCGTCGTCGTATAATCCTAGGTGCAAAAATCCGGTTGCCGTGATGCTTTCAATGTTGGCTCCGGGTTTTACGTCTCCTGCCAGCTGGTCGATTATAAATTCGTCATACGGCTTGTCCCGGTTGATTACATTGATTACGTAATCCCGGTATTTCCACATGTTACGCTTGGAACCATCTCGCTCGTAGCCGTTTGATTCGGCCCAGCGCACAACGTCCAACCAGTGGCGACCCCATTTTTCCCCGTAGTGACGAGAGTCCAAAAGTTGATCAATGAGTCGTTCCCACGCTTCGGTGGATTCGTCTTGGAGAAAGGCGCTTGTCTGTTCTGGGGTAGGAGGTAATCCGGTGAGATTGTAATAGGCTCTCCTTAATAGGACCAATTTGTCCGCTTCCGGGTTAGGACTTAATTTCTGCTTGCTGAGGTTTTTAAAGACAAACGCGTCTATTGGATTTTTTGCCCATTTCGGATTCGAAACTTGAGGAACGGTTGATTGAGCGGGTGGGTTGTAAGCCCAGTGATCTGACGAATCCGCCAACTGGGCAAACATTTCGGTATTGCCAAAGAGAATAACTGCCGTCAAAAGCAACCTTATTGATCTGCGATTCATTTAGGTTTAATGGGGAATTTATTTTGATTCATAAGATCCTAATGGACCTTTAACGGACCTTTAATGGACTTTCCAATTTTTTAGACTGTGAAAGAATTTAAATTTTTCCAGAAAAAGAGTGCGAATAATCCCTATTCTCAGAGATTAAAATTGTTAATTTACAGCTTTCCGCTGGGCCAAAAAAACTATGGAATTGGACCTTATTACCTGTGAAAAAGACTCCTGATCAAAATAGCTTACGCAAAAAACCTGAAGAATTACGCAGCCATCGGTGGTATGGCACAAATGACCTTAGGTCTTTCGGGCATCGCTCCAGAGAGGCCCAAATGGGGTATAGCAGGGAGGATTATGCCGGAAAACCGGTGATTGCCATCCTTAATACCTGGAACGACTTGAGTGCGTGTCATTCGCATTTCCGTGTGAGGGCCGAGGAAGTGAAGCGTGGAATCTGGCAAGCGGGGGGCTTTCCCATCGAATTACCTTCTATCTCCTTGTCCGAAGTCTTCATGAAGCCTACGACCATGCTTTACCGCAACTTGTTGGCGATGGAAGCGGAAGAGCAGTTGCGTTCCTATCCGGCAGACGGAGTGGTGTTGATGGGGGGCTGCGACAAAACAACGCCTGGATTGTTGATGGGTGCTATCAGTATGAATTTGCCGGCCATTTTTTTGCCTGCTGGGGCGATGTTGCGTGGGGACTGGTGTGGAAGGATCTTAGGCAGTGGTACGGATGTTTGGGCCTACTGGGCCGATTTACGTGCCGGGAAAATATCCGAATGCGAATGGCGTGGCATTGAAAACGGCATCGCCCGTTCTGCGGGTACCTGCATGACTATGGGGACGGCGGCAACTATGATGAGTGCTGCCGAGGCACTTGGATTCTCACTGCCAGGTGCCTCGTCAATTCCTGCGGTCGATTCTCGGCATTCCCAAATGGCAACCTTAGTAGGCCGCCGTGCTGTGGATATGGTTTGGGAGGATCTGAAGCCATCAGATATCGTGAGCCCCGAATCACTGGATAATGCCATAACTACGGTCCTTTCATTGAGCGGGTCAACCAATGCAGTCATTCATTTGATTGCCATGGCCAAACGTGCGGGCATCGATTTGAAAATCGATCGATTCGATGAGCTATCCTCAGAGATTCCGGTCGTTGCGAATATGCGTCCGGCGGGAGAATATCTCATGGAAGATTTCTTTTATGCCGGGGGGCTAAGAGCCTTGTTGCAGGAGATACTACCTTTGCTGAATACCGAGTGCATCACAGTTAACGGTAAAACCCTTGGAGAAAATATTGAGGGTACAGAAGTTTTCAATCGCGAGGTTATTCATACACTGGAAAAGCCCTGTTTTGCTTCCGGGGGACTTGTCATCTTACGGGGTAATCTGGCACCGAATGGTGCTGTCATGAAGCCAGTGGCTGCTGAACCGAGTCTTCACAAGCATAGCGGTAAGGCACTGGTATTTGATAGTTACGACGAAATGCAGGAGGCCATTGATGATCCGGAGTTGGATGTCGACGCGGACTCCGTGATCGTTCTTCGCAATGCCGGGCCCAAAGGTGGTCCAGGAATGCCCGAATGGGGTCAGCTGCCAATTCCCAAGAAACTTTTAAAGCAAGGCGTTCGCGATATGCTACGTATTTCCGATGCTCGGATGAGTGGCACTAGCTATGGTGCCTGTGTGTTGCATGTGTCGCCGGAGTCTTTTGTAGGTGGACCGTTAGCGCTTTTGAAAACGGGCGATATGGTTAAACTCGATGTTGAAAACCGGAGCATCGACATGATGGTGGATGATTTGGAATTGGAGAAAAGAAAATCGGAATTGAGCCAACCGTCTCCTAAGTTTTCACGGGGATACGGCCGCCTTTATTCCGAGCATATTATGCAGGCTGATGAGGGCTGCGATTTTGACTTTTTGCAGGGTGACGGTGACGTGCCTATTCCTGAACCCGAGATCCATTGATTCAGCAACTATGACCAAATGCTTGCAAAAGAAAGATATTTGGAAAACAACGACAAAAGTTTACAGAGGTCGTTCAGATTTAATAGTCCTATGATTTGGAAGTATTCTTCAGTCTCCGCTCCAAGCTACGGCTCGACACAGCGGACCAAGATGCTTGTTTGGTCCGGTCTGCTTCGCATCTGGTTATGTCGTCATTTCATTTCTCGGAACAACCTTCCCGGGTCGGCTGTGTCTCGGCGTAGTCGCGCATTTGCAGGACGAAGGCGTCACGCACAAAAGTCCGCTCCCTCGCCAGTCAGTGGTCAAGCATGACAACTCGATTTCATTATCACCTCGGATCTAGTCTTCGAACCGAATACATTTTCTTACGATATTTAACCTTATAGCTTTCAATTCAATATGACACAACCTTACCAAGGAATACCCAACCAGTTCCGTCGCGATCTGTTGGATAAGAAAAGACTCATCGGTTGCTGGTGCATGATGGCCAGTCCGATTTCTGCCGAAGTTATGGGTAAAGCTGGCTATGACTGGATATTGCTGGATGGCGAGCATGCCCCAAATGAATTGTCGGATTTTGTGACCCAGTTGATGGCACTTAAGGATAGTCCGACTGCACCCCTCGTTCGGCCTCAATGGGCGGATCCCATCCTCATCAAGCGACTGATGGATATCGGGTTCTTCAATTTTCTCTTCCCTATGATTGGTTCCGCAGAAGAGGCTAAGGCCGCAGTCGCTGCAACGCGATATCCGCCGGAAGGTATTCGGGGGGTGGCCCTCATGCACCGCGGCAATCAATATGGTTATGTTTCTGACTACCACGACAAGGTGAATGAAAACGTCGCAGTGATAGCTCAAATTGAAAGTTTAGACGGCTTGAACAATGTTGAGGAAATTGCCAAGGTCGATGGGATCGACGGAATTTTTATTGGACCTTCTGATTTAAGTACTGTGCTTGGACACTTTAACGACCCAATGCACCTGGAAGTTCAAGATGCTGTAAAACGTATCTTTGAAGCGGGCAGAGCGGCCGATACTGCTGTTGGAATATTAGCGCATGTTGAAGACCACGCTCGTCGCTATCTGGATATGGGGTTGAACTTTGTATCGATCGGAGCCGATCTTGCTTTGCTTAAAGGCGGAAGCCTTGCACTCAGAGAGCGCTTTAGGGATTAGTTCAGAGCTTGTCCGAGGTTATCAACAGGGTGTGACTTCCTCTTTTAAGATGAGGGTTCCGTATTTGGCGGTATCCCCGGTCATCACTACTGTGTAGGTCTTTCGCGCACGATTGTAAAATGCAAAACTTTCTATACGTTCCGGAGGCTGCGTATCGGGCCAGCTGATACGTATGAATTTTAAGTAGCTGACTTCGACCTTAGGGTCCAGCCGATCGCCTTCCGAAGGCGCCATCATGGAAAGTGGATTTTTCACATATTGATCCAAAATAAACAGCGGCATGATATCTTCAAGTAAGGCGTCAATTTTCAAACCTTCGGCGCGCATGACTTTGTTGTGAATGCTGTGTCCTGGAAAGTGAGCGTCAGCCAAAACGATTTCGTTTCCTTGACCCCATACAGTAAAGTGCATTCAATAATTCCGGACTTAGAGTGGGTGAGATTCCAATGAGTATAGCTCGTTAGAATGGCAATTTTTTGTTCAGATAACTTTTTCCAAATATGCCGCTCGGTTCCCTCGGTTTGCTCCTG
>DDZZ01000075.1:0-11726 GCA_002346535.1 Opitutales bacterium UBA2995
AACCTGCTCCTGAAACGTGAACCAGAAAAACATGTTTTTAAAACTCAATTCATTCAACCTCTAAAACAAAGAAAAGTAGGATTAATATGTCAGAAAGTATCAGCAAGTGTCCCGTGATGGGCGGGAGTAATGTCCAGAACATGACCGGAAGCACAGCCAACCAACATTGGTGGCCCAACCAGTTGAATTTAAAGATTCTTCACCAGAACTCCTCTTTGTCCGACCCGATGGACGAAGATTTTAACTACGCGGAGGATTTTGCCAAAGTCGACCTCGTTGAGCTTAAGAAAGACATAGAGGAAGTGATGACAACCTCGCAAGATTGGTGGCCGGCGGATTACGGTCATTACGGACCCTTATTCATCCGCATGGCGTGGCATAGTGCAGGAACCTACCGTATTCATGATGGCCGTGGCGGCGCAGCTTCGGGCACACTTCGATTTGCACCGCTCAACAGTTGGCCCGACAACGCAAACCTCGACAAAGCCCGTCGCCTGCTCTGGCCAATAAAGCAAAAATATGGGCGGAAACTTTCCTGGGCCGACTTGATGGTCTTCACCGGCAACTGTGCATTGGAATCAATGGGCTTTAAAACCTTTGGCTTTGCCGGTGGGCGTGAGGACGTATGGGAACCCGAAGAAGATATTTACTGGGGTTCTGAAACCGAGTGGCTTGGAGACGAGCGTTACAGTGGGGACCGTGAACTTGAGTATCCACTTGGCGCTGTGCAGATGGGGTTGATCTACGTCAATCCTGAGGGCCCAAATGGTGAACCTAGCGCCTTGGCCGCTGCCAGAGACATCCGAGAAACATTTGGCCGGATGGCTATGAATGACGAAGAGACCGTGGCTCTTATTGCTGGAGGGCACACCTTCGGTAAAGCCCATGGTGCGGCAGATCCGAGTTTGTATGTAGGTTGCGAACCGGAAGGGGCTTCCACCGAAGAGCAAGGCCTCGGTTGGAACAACACCTATAGAAGTGGCAGTGCCGTTGATACCATAACCAGCGGACTTGAAGGCGCATGGACCCCAACTCCAACTCAGTGGGACAATACTTACTTCGACACGCTTTTTGGGTACGAATGGGATCTAGTGAAGAGTCCCGCTGGTGCTTATCAATGGACTCCAATCGATCCAGCTGCAGTGGGCACTGTGCCGGACGCACACGATCCGGAAAAGAGGCATGCCCCCATAATGTTCACAACGGATCTGGCTCTCAGGATGGACCCAGTCTATGAACAAATTTCGAGACATTTCCATGAAAACCCGGACCAATTTGCTGAGGCTTTTGCCAGAGCATGGTATAAACTGACACACCGCGATATGGGACCCGTTTCGCGGTGTCTCGGCCCCTGGGTTCCTGATGCTCAACTATGGCAGGATCCTGTTCCTTTGGTAGACCACGAATTGGTGGATGACCAGGATGTGGCTTCCCTCAAGGAAAAGTTGCTCAGATCCGGACTGTCTATCTCCCAACTGGTTACAACCGCCTGGGCTTCCGCAGCTTCGTTTCGCGGAACTGACAAACGTGGCGGAGCAAACGGAGCCCGCATTCGCCTGGCTCCACAAAAGGATTGGGAAGCGAACCAACCGGAAGAACTGGCCAAAGTGTTGCGCGTGTTGGAAGAGATTCAATCCGAGTTCAATGAATCCCAGCCTGATGGGAAAAAAATTTCACTTGCCGATATCATTGTTCTCGGTGGATCTGCAGGGGTCGAGGCCGCCGCAAAGAAGGCCGGCCACGATGTGCAGGTACCCTTTTCCCTCGGGCGTACAGATGCAACTCAGGCCGAAACCGATGTTGATTCGTTTGCTATGCTTGAACCGGCCGCAGATGGCTTCCGCAACTTTATCAAACAAGAGCACGCGGAATTTTCAGAACGCCTGTTAGTTGACCGGGCCCATTTCCTAAACCTAACCGGGCCAGAAATGACTGTGCTCGTCGGTGGTTTGCGTGTTCTTAACACCAACGTTGGGCAATCCGAACTCGGTGTTTTCACAAAACGGCCTGAAACCTTAACCAATGATTTCTTCGTAAACCTGCTAGATCAGAGCACGAAGTGGAAAAAATCGAAACGCTGCTCGCACTTCTACGAAGGCACGGATTTCGGATCAGGCGAAATGAAATGGCTAGGGAGCGCCGTGGACCTCGTCTTTGGTTCGAATTCCCAGCTTCGCGCAATTTCGGAAGTCTATGCCTGCAACGATGCACAGGAGGCCTTCGTACGTGATTTCATTGCTGCATGGACTAAGGTAATGAATCTCGACCGTTTTGATCTGACCTGATTTGGAGAGATTAATTTTATCCAATTTTTTTAAAAGCGCACCCAACTGATTGATCAGAATGGTTTCAGAGGCTGGATCAATCACCTTGCCGCCGTCAGGAATATTGGAACGGTTGATTCGCCAATAATGTCGGCACTCATCAGCCTGGCTGGGGTCAATTCGATGGCTATAACAGAAGTAAACTTGCCCACGATTTGGATTTTCCACCAAAGTTTGGCCGGACAGGTCATTTGGATCCGGTATCGTGGTCTCTCCGAAGGTTGGATAAAATACAATCGAGTAGAGGTCTTGATCCGTGAAGCTTTCAATGGATGGGGTCAGATCTAGGATCCGTGTTCAAATCTGAAGATTTTACCTCCTTTTTTTATGACTAGGTCATTGGCATGGGGTAATGGCAATATCCACAATCCATCTGTAAAACTTAGATCAGGAAATGCATCGAAAAGATCCCAAGCCGACGAATGTCCCGGTACACAATTCAAAAAGTGTCCCACCGGGGATGGACTAACGAGACCCGGCTGGTCGACTTGTCCTTGGATGCAACAACATACGATTCACAGGGCAAATACTATGGTGTGGAAACAGGTCAATTAGACTTCAAATTAGGCGTTGTATTCGCAAGCGGTCAAGGGAAAGGGATTTCTCAGGAATCGGTTATGGATCCGGTCATCAAAGATTTTATTTCATCCATCGTGAGCTTCAGTTCCCGTGCTTCACTTTCCTCGAAAAGCCCTTCTAGCAAATCCGCTTTTCTTCGTTGTAATTCTAGCACTTTTTCTTCTGCGCTGTTTTGCATGATAAGTTTTATACTCGTGACCACCTTCTTTTGACCGATCCGGTGAGCACGATCTGTCGCCTGTGATTCGATTGCTGGATTCCACCAGGGGTCGTAATGTACCACAGTGTCCGCTCCGGTCAGATTTAATCCCGTTCCTCCAGCTTTTAGTGAAATGAGAAACACCGTTATTTCCTCGTTTTGGTTGAATCGGTCTGCTTCTGCCAGTCGATCCTTGGTTGCTCCATCAATATAGCAATAGGGGATCTTTTGGGTTTCCAATTCCGCTTTAAGGAGGCTGAGAACAGACACGAATTGAGAAAACACCAAAATACGATGCTCGCCGCCCATTGCCTCATATAAGAGTTCCCGAAGTACCAGCCATTTGGCAGAATGTTCTGCTTCCAGATTTACTCTTAAAATCCTTGGGTCCGCACACACTTGGCGCAGGCGCAGTAGTTGGGTAAATGCGGCTAATTTAAGTCTGCCAACATTGGCGGTCGATTGTTCGAGCTTAAAGAGTTCTTCCTCACTGTTTTTACGGACAGATTCGTATAGCTCCGATTGTTTAATTGTTGGGCTGCAGTAAATGACCTGTTCGATTTTCTCGGGGAGTTCCGGAGCGACCTGGGCCTTGGTCCGACGCAAGATATACGGTGCGGCCTGCTGCCGTATTCGTTGATGATACCAGGCTCGCTCATCTTTATTGGCGCCTTTTGGAATTTTAACCAAATAACCGGGGAGTAAAAATTCGTAGAGGGATTGTAGATCGGCGATGGAGTTTTCAATTGGGGTTCCGGTCAGCAAAAATCTGCCTTCCGATTTTAAAGCCATGAGAGAGCCTGCGTTTTTGGTCTTGCGGTTTTTGATGTGTTGGGCCTCATCTCCAAATATGGCAAGAAATGACTGCTTAGAAATCCAATCGATATCCCGGGTCAGAGTCGTGTAGGAGGTAATGACGAGATCCTTTGGTCCCCAACCGTCGATGTTGCTAGCCCGATTCGGCCCATGATGAATACATACTTTTAGTTCAGGCGTGAAACGCATTGCTTCACGTTGCCAATTGGTTAGTAACCCTGCAGGAGCTACCACCAATATTTGGCCTTGGTAGTTTTCGCTCAATGCCACCATTAGGCTCAGTGCCTGCAAGGTTTTGCCGAGACCCATTTCATCGGCCAGAATACCCGCAAGCTTGTGCTTGAAAAGGTAGTACATCCAGGCCGTCCCGATTTTTTGATAGAGGCGAAGAGTTTTGGATAGTACATCTCCTACAGGCGCTTCTTCCAATGCCGACAAATTTTTGATTGCTTTGCTGTGTTCCTGCCAGGTCTCGGGGGTTTCCAGATGGACCACCTCATCCAGCAAGGCTTCAGCATCTGCCAGTTCCCAGGGGTTGAGTTGGAATTTTGAATTTGCTGATAGAGGCCTGCTGGGATCGTTTCCCAGTTTCTGCTGGAGATCTTCGATTGCCCGAATCTTGGTCGATGGAGCCAAAACTATTTTGTTGCCAGATTCCCAATACATTTCGCCGCGAGTTAGGGCGCTTTGAATGTCAGTTTCCTCGGCGTTTTTTCCCAGTCTCAATGATAACGCATATTTTGTATCCACTGCATCGATACTAGCTTGAATTTCAGCAAACTCCAAGCTCTTGAATTGATTTTGAAAATTTTCCGTGAAACGGGCCCGATGATCTTTGGCAAGCGAATGATAATGCTCGGCTAGGAAGTTTAATGTTTTATGCCGGCCCCGAAGCCACCAACGGCGATTGGAGGGCTCCAGTTTAAACCCGTATTGCTTTACCAGGTCGAGAAGATGCTTGTAGTCGATAGCTTCACGAGAGGGAAGTTCAACGGCCAAAAAATTGGGTGAACCGTCTATTTTTACTGATGAGGCTGACTGAGGTTTGAATTCTAGTTTTTGCTTCGCCTCTGTTCTTTGGATTACTGCTCGGGGCTGTTCGACAGGTTCGGGATTTGGTTCATCCTGAATCTCAAGATAGCAATGGACCCCTGGTAATATTTCTCCCTCCCACTGAATAGGTCTATCGGGGTTATTCACCCAAGAGACAACTGCCTGTCCTTTAAGGGGGTTCACCAGTTGGGCCAGTTGTTTGCGGCTTAGCTGTAGTAGACCAAACAACTTTCCTTCACACCAGCGTTCAATGTGAGCTGCGACTGTTATATGAGGTAAAGTGATTCTATAAGCCTTTTCTCGGTCTATGTTTTCTGGAGAGAGCCGATCTCCAGTCGCCTCCTCAGCCTCGATTTTGACCATGATTCGATCATTTTGGGCAGTTCGTTCAAGGTTGGGCGGCAAAAGGATTCGAAACTGAAGAGGAATGCCCTTTTCACCCGACAGGACCAGGGATTTCAACAGAGGTTGTAGGACTTCATCGCCTTCGCCCTTGGGTGGAGTTTCTTTTTTTGGGGCCATTGCTTCCAGGCACAAGGCAATGGCATGCGGACAGATTTCCCCCCTTTGTCCTTCAAAGCAGTTACATTGATTTTTTGCAAATATGGTAGAGCGCAGGCAGAGGCGCGGGTAGTAGACTTTCTCTCCAACCTGAACGATACCCATAAGCGTTTTGTTTTCCCAATTCCATTCTCTGACGCACTTTCCTTGGTGAAGCCCTTTGGCCGTCTTCAAAACGGACCAACCTCCCAGGTCAACCAGCAGGTTTTTGTTCAGCTTTACGGACATAGTTCGGGAGGCAAGTTCATCCTTTTCTGCTCCGCAACACATTTGTCGCAGGCCTTATTCAAAATTTATTTAAACTACCTAGCTAAGGTCCGTGGCTTCATCAATTTCACGAACGCCTTATATCCTTGCGAGCCGTAAACTGTCCTTGTAGGAATTTTGCGTTATGTCTAAACCGGTCTTAAGGCTTTGGTATCTCTTTTTTTGCTGTTCTCCTTTATTGGTGCCTATTGGATGTGGCGGAAAGGACGAAGCAGTAAACTCCTCTCCCAGCCAGGACGGGACTGCTGATTTTGGCAACCCGTTTTCGGCATTGGGCGGCGCAAATTCAAAAAATAATTTTGCGGGCAACCCGTTCGCCAAGGTTGACAGTGATTCTAAAATAACAATCCGTTTGAAGGCCTGCAGAGCGACAATCTCTTTTCCGCGCCTCCCCAGGACAATCCGTTCAACGGAATACCATCGAGCCCTGAGAAACCTGCAGTTGATTCTGCCAAAAATGAGCCTACAGCAGTCGGGTACGTTCCATAATTCATTTTGGGTTGAGGGTTAGGCACCTAATAGTCACGCGCATGAATAGCCCCTTTCTAGAAGAAGACTTTCGGGTACATTGGAGTCGACTAACCCCCGAGCAGGTTGAGCCGGATATTGCTCAAGCTTTGTTAGAGGCTAAGGCGAATATCGACGCGCTCGCAGGTGATGCGTCGCAGGAGTTGACTTTCGGAAATACCATGCTGGCCCTGGAGGAGGCTGATAAAAAATTGACCGTGGCCTGGGGAAAGGTCGGTCATCTGAACAGTGTCAAAGACTTTAAGGAGTTAAGAGAGGCTTTTAATAAAATGCTTCCTCAAGTTTCCGAATTTAGTGCCAAGGTTCCCCTAAACGAAGGACTGTGGAAACGCGTCAAAGCCTATTCGGAAACCGAAGAAGCCAAAGAACTTGTTGGGACGAGGAAACGCTATCTTGAAGAAACGATTGCGTCTTTCAAAAATAGCGGGGCTGACCTTCCTCCAGATAAGAAAGAACGTATGAAAGCAATCCAGGCCGAGCTGGCAAAGCTTACTCAAAAATACTCTGAAAACTGTCTCGATTCCATAAACGCCTGGGAGATGATTGTCGAAAATGAGGACGATCTCTCAGGTTTGCCCGAACTGGCCAAGGAGCAGGCCTTGCAGTCCGCCAAAGGAAAAGAAATGGGCACGGATGAAGAACCCAAATGGCGTTTTACGCTCCAGGCGCCATCGATGACCCCAGTCCTCCGTTATGCAGAAAAAGAGGCGCTTCGCCGCGAGGTTTGGGAAGGTTTCAGTGCCATTGCCACCAAGGACCCCTATGACAACCACCCATTGGTCGGTCAGGTTCTGGCTCTGCGACAGGAAAAGGCGGAACTACTTGGATTTAACAATTTTGCCGATCTTGTGCTGGATCGTCGTATGGCCAAGTCGGGGGATTGCGCTTTGGCTTTCGAAGATGACCTGCATACAAAAATAAAAGATCAGTTTGATCGGGAGAATGCCGATCTGGATGCGTTTCGGGCGGAACAACTGAGGATTGGGTTAGAGCCAATGGAACCGTGGGATGTGGCCTATTGGGCTGAGAGATACAGGCAGGCTAAATACGATTTCGACGAGGAGCTGCTAAGATCTTACTTCCCGGTTGATCGGGTCTTAAATGGGCTTTTTGAAATTACCCAAAAATTGTTTGGAGTCACAATCCGGGAAGCAGAAGCCATTTATTCGGACACTCCAACCGAAATGAATTCAGATCCTGGATACGAAGTTTGGAATGATGATGTGAAAGTTTTTGAATTGTTCAATCAATCGGAAAAGCACATTGGCAGCTTTTACACCGACTGGTTCCCCAGAGAATCCAAGCGAAGTGGTGCTTGGATGAATTACACGCTTACCGGTGACCGTTCGAATGGGAAAAAAGAACCGCACCTGGGCCAGATTCATGGCAACATGAGTCCGCCTACCGATGATAAGCCGGCGTTGTTATCCCACAATGATGTGCTGACGGTATTTCACGAGTTTGGACACCTGATCCATCATTTGTTTGGCGAGGTGGAGATCAAGTCAATGAACGGTGTCAACGTAGCTTGGGATTTCGTTGAATTGGCCTCACAGATTATGGAAAACTGGTGTTGGGATCGCCGAGGCCTCGACCTCTTTGCACGTCACTACGAAACTGGCGAAAAGATACCTGACGATTTGTACGAAAAGATGATTGCGGCGCGAAACTTCAATGCAGCTTCA
The DNA here is from genome assembly GCA_002346535.1 of Opitutales bacterium UBA2995. GTDB lineage: Bacteria > Verrucomicrobiota > Verrucomicrobiia > Opitutales > UBA2995 > UBA2995. Next base: position 8,013 of record DDZZ01000075.1, read on the forward strand.
TTTGCCATGCGGCAGTTGTCTTTTGGTAAAATGGATCTGGAAATGCATATCCGTTATTCCGAGCTCAAGGATGAGGATCTCGAAGAAGAAATGGAATCAGTTCTCGAACCTTACATGGCTGAGCGGAAGCGCAAAGTGCCGGTCCACTTGTATAATTTCGGCCATTTATTTTCCGATCCAACTGGATATGCGGCTGGTTACTATTCTTACAAATGGGCCGAGGTTCTTGATGCCGACGCCTTTACTCGTTTTGAAAAGGAAGGCATCCTGAATACTGATACAGGCAAAGAATTCAAAGACAAGATCCTTAGCAAGGGCAACAGCGAGGATCCATTGAGGCTTTTTGTCGATTTTATGGGTCGAGAACCGGATCCAGAGGCTTTGCTGCGTCGCGAAGGCTTGCTAAATGGTTAGGGCCCGATCGCCTTAGGGGTCCGATCATGTCAAGTCGATCTGATTTTGCTAGGCGTCCTAGTTACGGTTTCTTCAGCAAAACGATCCGATTTGTGTTGGTTCCTTTTTCCAGATTCGAAACACCCCAGCAATGAGACGTCTTTGTGAATGCTTGATCGTTAACCAGGACCAGGATGGGCGTGAAGCCTGCCTCTTCCGCCGCGGGTATTACATGGTCTTCCAGTTGGATAGTTCCCCCGCGAACTTCGCCTACCTCGAAGGCAACATAGCCTCCACTCTGTAAAAGGCGGTTTATGTGCTTGAAGGTTTGAAACATGTCCTGCCTCCAGTCATCAAGTTTGCGGTGAATGGAGATGGGAATGTTTTGCGGATCAATATCATTAAACCAGCAACGCAACCAATTGTCGTTGGCATAGTCGACGACGTCGAGAAAGGGCGGGGAAGTGACAACCAGGCCAACTGAACCTGGCCGGAGGCCTTTTATTTCATTGGAGGCGCCTATTACAATTTTTGACTGTACTCCAAACTTAGCTTGTGCCTCTTTGTCCTGTTTTGAGATGTCCCTTAAAAGCGACTTACTTTTTTTAAGGATCAAAGTCTTGACATCCCGGTATTCGGGCTCCTGGCCCCTCTTCTCATTGATGATGCGTTGGCGATCAGCTGTGACTGCTTGATTCGGCGGCAGGGTATAGACTGAGAAGAAGCCTTTGGAATGACCTGTCAATCGATTGGTTGCCACCATTTGGATCCAGCGGTCAATTCGGTCGGATTTGTTTGCTTTCTCGGCCAGGTAGTTCCGCAAGCTGCAAAGCTCTCTGAGTGTGTCAGGGTGAAAAAATACAGCCAAATCACTGGGCCAATTACCTTGATAGCTGATGTCGATTTCTTTCAGACGTTTGGCTATCTGCTCCAATTCTGGAGGGCTCAGCCGCGGGCCGCACATGATCTTGCTCAATGGATTGATATCGCAGCCAACGGCTTGCCGGTTTTCCAGTACTGCTTCGATCAGGGTCGTTCCTCGACCCATGAAGGGGTCCAAGACCGTGTCTCCAGGGTTGGTGAGCTTTTGAATGAAGAATCGCGGCAGCTGAGGCTTGAAACAGGCCCGGTAGGATACCTCGTGTATGCTGTGAGCGGTTCGCTGCTTTGAAGTCCAGAATTCATTTACAAAGACAGGAACTGGATGATTTCCGACTTGGAGTATGTAGGTTTGAGTCTCCGTTCCGAAATCTTTGAATTGTTTTACATGTTCAAAAAATTGGGACGTTCGAGCGTCCTCATTTGAAATTTCAATGGCTGGGAATAATTCTAAATTCTGGGTGACAGTCAAAGCGGGATTGGCCTGGAAGGAAAGTTGCGGATTTGGAATTTAACAAACCTGTCTGGCCTATTGCGGGATTACAATCTTTTCGGGTGGCGAAATGGAAGTCCCATGCGCCCAAAATGCGCTCCCCGATATCGGCATGGTAAGCTTCAAATGGCCGGTTACCCGTGGCGTCGGGGATGCTCCTAAGCTCAACACCCGTGTTGCCCTCGCCGTGGATACGGTAATTGAACTTGAGCTCAAAGTCTTTGATGTGGTGATCTTCATAAACGAGAAACACCTGCTTTTTCTGTGTACCGATTCCACGGATGACGCCGTCCGCAACAGACCAGTCACTGGCGCTTTCATTTGGCACTGGGGTCCAGCCGTTCAAAGTCTTTCCGCCGAATAAAGATTTAAATTCTGCGCTTAAAGCTAAGCCTTGAAAAAGCAGACAACTCAAACAAATTGTCGCTGGAAATAATAGGATTCGCATGGAGGGATAGCAATAGTTATACAGTTTTCTAATTTCCAGCAGAATGCCGTCCTCTGGAGGAAAAATGGGACAATAAGGCCCTCATGAGCCCCATTTAGGCACAATTTTATATAATCTCTCAAAATACTTGGAGACGGATTGTGCGATCATTAATCTCACTATCAACGAGTTACAGAAAGCGGCATCCTCGAGTTGAATTGGACCCGTGTTTGCTTAATTGTTATCCAATAAAAATAAATTAACCCTTTTATATTTATGACACTTATGCCCTCTTTTGCCTTTATGATTTTGCCGGGCGGCCCCGCAATCGGTTGGCTTTTACTGATTGCAGCTGTGTTTTTTGCCCTTTGGGCTCAGATGAAGGTCAAATCAACCTATTCTAAATACGTGAATGTCCCGTCTCGAGGGGGCATCACTGGCTACGAGGCTGCTGAAGCTGTAATGCGCAGAGCTGGAATCAATGATGTAGAAATTGTTCGGACACCGGGTGTTTTGACGGATCACTACGATCCCATTAACAAGAAACTTGCCCTAAGTGACCACAATTATCGAGGTACTAGCTTAGCTGCTCTGGGCGTCGCTGCACATGAGGCTGGTCACGCGATTCAGCACAAGGTGGGCTATTCAATGATGAACATTCGTCAGACGATGGCGCCTGCAGTGAATATTGCAGCCAGTTTCTTACCAATTATAATTTTTGGAGGGATATTTTTAAGGCTGTTACCATTCGGTCTAGCAATCGACATAGGCATCATCATCTATGCACTGCTGACCCTTTTTCATTTGGTTACATTGCCGGTTGAATTTGATGCCACGGCTCGAGCCAAGCAGGAGCTCTCTGCCCTTGGAATTATCGCTGTAGATGAGGCTCCTGGCGTTTCGGCCACCTTAAGTGCCGCTGGATGGACTTACGTTGCGGCTTTTGCTGGTTCCTTATTCAATTTAATCTATCTGATCATGGCTCGAGGAAATGATTAGTAAGTAAAGTAGGTGCGAGATTTACAGAGCCCGCGGATTTCTCCGCGGGCTCTGTATTTAAAATATTCCTCTTATTTTCACAATGCGCTTCATTTAAAACTTAGAGTGGCTTTACCGAGTCTGGACGAAGCTGTAACCGAAGACTGATGCCGATGCCGCGATCAGAGTATCCTGGACATGCTCTTGGCAACTAAAGCCCTTCGACTAGCTTACTATAATCAACTCTGACGAAATTAGTTTGGTGCTATCGCTTTTTCTAAGCCGATCTTACTACCGCAAATGACCAGCAGTAACACAGCGGATTTAAGACCGCCACAATAATCAATACTGCTGAAACCTTTTTCATTCTGATACTAAAAATGTATCTTATTTTGAGAGAAATCAATCCTGCAGTTTATTTCGGTATATTGGAGGAATATTTTTACGAAAAACCAGTTGACCCGCATAAACCTAGGGATTTTAGTCCGCCTCTTATATTGGAGGCCAGATAGCTCAGTTGGTAGAGCAGAGGACTGAAAATCCT